>CAZZJC010000059.1:0-22388 GCA_964654285.1 uncultured Candidatus Kuenenia sp. | reverse complement strand
CAAGGGGGCGGGAAAGGCTATTATTAAAGACTCTTCAGGTACATGACACTAGGCGCCTGGTATAGGCGAAGCGCCGCGTTGACCTTGAGCACGTGGCATGCGGGGCCTGATGTGGCCATCGGCATCGAATCAGATCCTGCGGCGACCCCAGGTGGCTGGGGTCGCCGCTCCAGCGTACCGATGTTCACTGGCGTGGCGTCGGCGGTCGCCAGTTGGGCTTCCTCGACTTCGTTCGCCAACGGGTTGCCGGCGAGCGCAACCTGTCCGGTCCCGGTGCCGGGTCTCATACCCGGCCATCCGATTGCCGATGATCGCCGCCCAGCGGCAGCACCTGTTCGGCCTCCGTCGGCGGTTCGTGAATGGAGGTTCGGGTCTTTGTGCGCTGCAACTGCTGCTGACTGGAGCGCAGGGTCGTCTTGGTCGCCCGCGCCACCGGTTGAACCAGATGGGGCACCGGCTCGGCGGCGGTTGCATCGCCAGTTCCGCCATGCACCACGCGTTCCAGCTCGCCCACCAGGCCCTGCAATTCGGCCGCCTGGGAGCTGAGCTCCTCGCAGGCAGCCGATGACTGCTCGGCCGCTGCCGCGTTGGCCTGGGTAACCTTGTCGATGTCGGCCACCGCGGCGTTGACCTGGCCGATACCCTTGGCCTGTTCGTCGCTGGCGGCCGCCACCTCAGCCATCAGTTGGGTCACGCGTGCTGTGGAAATCACCACATCTTGGAAGGCCTTGACCACATCCTCGCCAACCGCTTTGGCAAGGTAGGTGTCGATCTGCTTGCTGGAGGTCTGCACCCGTTCGGTGGCGGCCTTGGCCTCCTGCATCAGAGCGTTGCTGCTCTTGACCTCCTCGGCCGAGCGCTGCGCCAGGGCCCGCACCTCGTCGGCGACCACCGCGAAACCGGCGCCGGCCTCACCGGCGCGCGCCGCCTCGACGGCGGCATTCAGGGCCAGGAGATTGGTCTGGAAGGCTATCTCGTCGATGGTCTCGACCACCGTGGCCGTGCGGTCGGTGGCGCTGCGGATGGCGGTCACGGCCTCGGAGAGGACGGCCATCTGCTTCGCCAGTTCGGCCGCCACCTTGCGGGCCTCACCCTCGCCACGGGAGCTCGACTGCTGGGCCTCCTTGGCCAGGGCGTCGGCCTGACGGGCGTGATCGGCATTCTGCCGGGTGCCGGCAGCCAGTTCCTCGAGGGCCGAACTCGTCTCCTCCAGGCTGCTGGCCTGCTCGCTGGCGCCCTGCGCTAGGGACTCGGCACTGCTGCTCACCTGGCCGGAGGCCTGGTTGATCTGGCTGGCGGCGCCAACCAGCATCCGGGCAGCGCCATCCACGGGCCGCGACAGGCTACGGGCCAGCCAGATGCCTGCCCCGATCGACACGATGCCGGCGCCGAGGATGGCGTAGATCAGGGAGTTCCGCAGACCGTCCAGTTGCGCCAGGACGGCATCCTTGGGCATCTCGATCACCACGGCCATGCCGGTGCCGGCATAGTTTCCCAGGGCCTCGATCGGATCGCAGCCCGCGTAGCCATGCACATTGCCACCTTCCTCGATGGAGCATTCCTTCTTTTCAGCCAAGGCATGGGCGAACGGCGGGTCGTGGCTATGGTCCTCCCCCGGCTTGTCGCTGCCGGTGCTGAACACCACACGGCCTGCATGGTCGACCACGGTCACATCAGCGCCTTCAATGCCAGCCTTTTTGAGGTCATCAGCGTGGTCCGCGGCGATTGCGGTCACGACCTCCTTGGCGCCGGCGAAGTTGGCCCAGACGCGGACCGGCTTCTTCGTCTCGGCGTCAAGGACCGGATAGGCGAAGGTGAAATTGAGATCGGTATCGGCGCCGGCCTGCTCCACCAGAGCCTCGCGATGGAGGTCTTCGGTGTAGACGCTGATGGATCCGCCACCGCTGCACGCCCTGAACCAGGCCGCCTGACTGACATCGGTGCCGACAAGAGACTGTCCGCGCAGCGCTTTGCCAGCGACATCGATGGTGTTGGTCGCGATGATCTTGCCCGTGGACACATCGGCGACGACCATGAGGTCATACACCCCATACATGGGGATGAATTCGTTCATGCGCGCGGTGATGACCTCCTGCGTCCCTTTCTTGACGAAATTGCCCGTGGCGAAGGACTGCACATCACCATTGCGTTCATACAGATTGCGATTGATCTTCTCGATCAACTGGGCGGCGAAGACCTGAAGCTTCTTTCCGGTCTCGTGTCCGATGGCGGCGCGTTGGCTGAGATAGCCGATCGCCGCGACCACGCAGGCCGGGATCAGGGCCGCCAGGATCAGAGCGATGGTGATGGTGCGAGCGAGTCCGAGGCGCATGGTTCAGCCTTTCGGGGCGGAAGAGGTGGAAGGTAGGGATGGCATTTCGTCGCGACCGGCGACCCGATCGGTGTCGAGCATCATGACGACGCTCTTGGCGCTCTTGCCGACGCCGGTGATGCAGGCCAGATCAACGCCTGCGCCCAGGCGCGGCGGCGGCTCGATGGCCGAAGGCGGGATGTCACTGACCTCGTTGACCCGGTCGACCACCAGTCCGACCAGAATGGCATCAGCCCCGCTGCCGGCCTGGATGATGACGATGCAGGTGCGCTTCTGGTCGTCGACGGTGTCGAAGCCGAGGCGGCGCCGCAAATCGATGACCGGGATGACCTTGCCGCGCAGGTTGAGCACCCCACGCACATGGGCCGGCATGCGCGGCACCGGGGTGATGTCGGTGATGCCGATGATTTCGCGCACGCGCAGGATGGGCAGGGCAAAGCTCTCGTCTCCCAATGCGAAGGTCAGGTAGGTATCAGTCGCGTTGCGACGCGTCCGGGAGCGTGTTGGCGCATGGGCCGTAGCCGTTGACATGAAGACCCTCCTTGGCGGCTTGTCCCTGGAGTCCGCTGGTCAGCGGTCGGGAGACACCCGCATTGGTATTTATAGATATCCGGATTGGGAAATACAAGACGGCTGCAACAAAGTTGCAGGTCAGCCGTCCGTGCTCATGCCAGCCGCGGTTCCCTGTCCACGCCGGCTCCTTGGTAACTGATGAATCCGCAGCTATTTATCGTCGTTCTGGCGCAGCCGTTTACACAGCCCCCAACGGGAGATGCCCAGCATCTGGCTCGCCCGGGCGAGATTGCCATCGCACCGACGCAGGGCTTCGGCGATCAGGATGTCACGCATCCCGTCAATGGTGGGTAGCGGGGTGGGCAGGTTAACCGCGGATGCTGCGGCTGAATGGGATTTCTGCGGCGGAGGTGCCAGGTCGCCTGACGACAGGGCGGCGGACATATCCGATGCAAGCTGACGGATATTGCCCGGCCAGGACTGGCCCTGGCAGTGGCGGATCCAAGCATCCGTGATCCTGGGACGCGCCACGCCCTGCTGCGACGCCCATTGCGAGGCGATATGGTGGACCAGCACCGCGATGTCCCCAGGCCGTTCACGCAGAGCCGGCATCACCAGGTGATGCCGGCGGAGCAGGTGGGTCAAGTCGGGGCGCATCGCGCCGTCGCGGACGAACCCATCCACGTCACCACCAGCGGTGATGATATGGCGCACCGGCAGGTCCTGGCGGCGAAGCCGCGCCAACAACGCAATCTGACCTGACGACGGCATTCGCTCGATCTGATCGATGACCAGCGAGCCGGTCCTGGGGAGGGCCGTCGTGTCCGCGATCCCGGCACCGGGCACCACCGTCAGTTGGCCGGTCAGGCCGCTCAACCGGTGGATGATGGATGCCAGCAGCCGTTTGCCGGTGCCCGCTTCGCCCGAGATGAGCACCGGAGCGGCGTTCCCAGCGACCAGTTCGGCGTGCCGCATCACGCGCAGCATGCCCGGGTCGAAGGTGATCATCTCCGCGAAGGCCTCGGGGTCCGCCAGGGCAACATCACGCGACAGCGCCGCCAGGGCACGGTTGCTGCGCAACAGGGCGGTGCTCGCCAGGGCCCGGTTCACCGCCGTCTCAAGCGCCAGCTGGTCGATGGGCTTGACCAGGTAATCAATCGCGCCGGCGCGCATGCAGCGCACGGTCGTGCGGGTGTCCTGGGCGGCGGTGATGACGAGGACCGGCACCTCGGGCATACGCGCCGTCAGTTCTTCAAGCAGCGTCTCGCCGTTGCCATCCGGCAGGTGGAGGTCGAGAAGGACGAGGCTGATGCCGCCGGCCGCCAGCGCCGCGCGAGCCTCGGCCAGCGTTGCGCAGGCGACCGGACGCGGATGGCCCAGCGCGACCAGGGTCGAGATGAGTCCGGTCCGGGCATGCTTCTCGTCCTCGACGATGAGGATGTCGCAGGGCTTCATGGCTGGCTCCCGGAAGGGGCTGGTACGGGCAGGATGATCGTCACTGCCGTCCCATGGCCGAGACGGGATTCGATGACGAGTTCACCGCCATGGTCGGCGACGATCCGGCGCACGATGGGGAGACCCAGGCCGGTGCCACCCCGTTCGCGCTTGGTGGTATGGAAGGGCTCACCCAGACGTGGCAGGTCGCCATCGGGAATGCCGATGCCTTCGTCGGTGATGACGATGCGGATCCGCCCATCCGAGCGGCGGGTGGCGATGGTGATGCCCTGTTCTGCCGAGGACAGCGCCTGGCAGGCATTGAGGATGATGTTCACCAGCGCCTGTTCGAGCCGCTGGATGCTACCGTTCACCAGCGGCAGGTCAGGGCCCAAGGAGACGATCAGCGATCTGGTCGCTCGTTCCAGGGCGTGCCGGGTGAGGGAGATCGCCGCTTCGACCGCCTGGTTGACATCCAACGCCTGCTGCGCTCCGGTGTCTGGCAAGGAGAAGGTGCGCAGATCGCCGATCAGCCGCCGGATGCGGGTCACGCCGGCGGAGATGCCTTCGAAGAGATCCGGGACCAGATCGCGTGCGTCCGGCCAGGGCTGCTTGCCGATGCGGAAGTCGGGATGGGCCGCCGCATGGGCGTCGAGCACCGGAATCGCCTCGCGCCAGAAACCCTCCAGCAACGGCGCATTGATCGAGATGAAATTGGCGGGATTTCCGATCTCGTGGCCGATCCCGGCGGTCAGGGTGCCCAGGGCGGCCATCTTGGCCGACTGGATCAGGTCGATGCTGCGCATCTGATGCTCGATCTCCAGTTGCTTGATCCGCGAAACGTCGCGGATCAGGCTGGCGAAGCCGATGCGCTGGCCGTCCGTGCCGGCGATCGGCACCACCAGGAGATCAAGCCAACGCGGGGATGCCCCCGGGATGATGATCTCGACCTGCTGCGACCATTGCTGCGAACCGGTCAGGGTACTCCGGGCCGCCTGCTCGATGGCGGGGCCGTCCTGGGCCGCCTGCAGCATGGCGATGAACAGATCGCTCCGCTGGATGGCCTCGTGGCAACCGGGCAGCATCTGCATCGCGGCACCGTTGGCATAGGTGACCACACCTTCGGCATTGGCCAGCACGATGCCCATGGGCGACTGCTCGATGACCGAGGCGAAGATGCGCAGGTCTCGATCGCGCCGCGCCAGATCGCGGTTCGCCTGTTCCAGGTGCGCGGTGCGTTCACCAACCATCGTTTCCAGGCGTCCCAGGCCGAGAAGCTGCTCGTTCTCATGCAACTTGCGTTCGGTGATGTCGGAATGGGTGCCGACGACCCGTAGCGGGGCGCCAGCCGCGTCTCGTTCGATGACGATGCCGCGGTCAAGGATCCAGATCCACCGGCCATCCCGGTGCCGCATGCGATGCTCGTTGTGGTACGCAGGCGTCTTCCCCGCCAGATGCGCTTCGACGGCCGCCATCGCACTCCCGAGGTCGTCGGGGTGTGCACGTTTGCTCCATTCGTCTAGTGATGTCCCGATCTCCTCGGGACGGAACCCCAGCATCGCCTTCCACCCATCGGAGTAGGCGACGGTCTTGGACGGCACATGCCAGTCCCACACCCCATCACCGACACCGTGGAGGACCACCAGGAGGCGCTCCTCGCTTCGGCGGAGATCGGCGGTCTTCAACTCCAGTTCGACTTGAAGCTTTTGTCGCATCGCGCGGTCTCGTTTTCGACGATTCGCCAGATCGGCCATGCCGGCGAACAACAGCAGATCGATGACAATTCCGCCGATCGCCACGAGCAGCGGCTGAGTCGATCCACCGTCACTGGAAAAAGTCCGGCGAGCCATGAACCGGATGGTCCACGGATGTTGCCCTGGCATGGTGATGTGGACGTCGCGCTTGAGGTCCTGATCCAGCTCACTGTGCGCCAGTCTACCGCTATCGTACATGAGCGCGGCCTCGTCGACAGCATCTCCATCGAAGACGTGGAAATCGATGTCGGGTTCGCGATCCACCGACTGCCCCAGGATGCCCTGCATCAAGTCGCCCATGCGGAACGGCGCGTAGACGAATCCGCGGATCGCTCCAGTCCGGCCCAACACGGTCGTCGTATCACTGCCTGACCGATAGACAGGCACGTAGATGAGGAAGCCTTTCTGCACGGCTTCGTCCGTCTCCTGCACCAAGGTGACGGCACCAGATGTGGTCGGTTCGCCGCTGTCCCGCGCCAGGTCCATGGCGCGCCGACGAATCGGCTCCGTCATCATGTCATAGCCGAATGCTCGCTGGTTGCGCCAATCGAATGGCTCCAGGAAGATGATCGACGAGTAGCTGTCCCGATCGCCTTGCGGCCAGACCTGATAGGTCGGGAAGCCTTCTTTGCGGACAGAGGCGGTGTGCTCAAGTAATTCCGCTCGGGTCAGCACTTGGCTGAAGCCCACCCCGCGGATGCCGGGGAACGAGTCCTTGAGGCGCAGACTGTCGACATAGGTTCGCCAGCGGGCACGGTCGATCTGGCTAGTCGAAGTCAGGAGTCCAGCGCCACCCCGGAGGACCGACTCATAGCTGGCAATCCGATCGCGGATGGCCACAGCGATTTCGTCCGTGCGTAGCGTGAAACGGTCCTGAAGCCGCAACTGGACCGATCGGTTGGAGATGTACCAGGCCAGCGCCGTCAGCAGCAGGGATCCGGCCAGGAACACCCAGGCGGTGACCGGATGCGACAGGATTCGGCGCGAACGCCCGAGGATATCCATGACAAGAAGCCCCTATTGACCCGGCAGAAAAGCAGGTTCAGCCATCTGGGCAGCAGGATACGGTGAACGGATTATTATCCAGATGCGGACTCCCTCGTCCGCTGCTGACCGGTCTTGGGGCAAGGAGGTAGATCCGTGACCATGCCAGTTGAATACCGGAGCACATTGACCATGTGCAGACAGGCTGTCGCGATCGGTGGCTACGGCACTTGACCTGCCGGAGCGAGCGCCTGCTTCCGCCGCCGCCAGATGCGCCATCCCAGGTACGCCACCACGGCAAGATTGACCAACAGCGCGATGCCGATGCCCCAGCCCGGCTTGATGACCAGATGGTGGATCTCGAACGGCACCAGCAGCGACGTCCCGACCACGGTCAGCCATTCCGCCCAATAGCGGTCGAACCACAGGCCAAGGCCTTCGATGAGGTAGAGCGTGGCATAGGCGAACAGCCCGGCACCGACCTGGGCCAGGCGCGCGTGCTGCAGGCCGTCGATCCAGGTGGCCAGGTGCTGCACCCGGGTGCCTTCGGGATCGATGTGCAGGTGCGCGAGCAGGCCCTTCACCGCCTCGCCGGCATCAGGTGCGTGGATGACCTTGGCGAAGATCAGGCCGGCGACGATGAACAGGACGCCCTTGATGATCTTGCCGCCGGCGATCAGCCGGATCGCGAGCGGCACCTGGCGCGACGCGGCGTGTATGCGGGCGACGTGAAGCGACTGGCGCGAGAAGAGTCGGCGCATGGATGCACGGTAGATGACAATCCGGTTGCGTGAAGCCGGTCAGCGCAACGTCAGCCGTGCGTGCGGTAGCAAGCGCTTCCTTGCGTGGTGGTCGCGCCAACATCCCCGCGCGAAACATCCACCCCCTTTGCATTTCCCCGGGTTCCCATGCAGCTCATCGACCGCCACGCCCCTGCCACCCCCCTGCACCACCATTGGTCCCCCTGCGTCGGCGCCGGTCGGGCGAACGAGGTCCTGCGCGCCGGCTGGCTGGAGCAGATGCAGCGGGGACGGCGCGAATGCGGCTTCGCCTCGGTGCGTTTCCACGGCCTCTTCCACGACGACATGTTCGTGGCGCGCGTGGTCGAGGGTCGTCTCGTCACCGGCTGGCGCTACATCGACGAGGTGTTCGACCGCCTGCTCGCGCTCGGCGTGCGGCCGTTCGTCGAACTCGGCTTCTGCCCGGCCGATCTCGCGCGCGAGACCGGCACCGTCTTCTGGTGGAAGGGCAACGGCGCGCCGCCCAGGGATTTCGACCTGTGGGAGGAGCTGGTCGCCCGGTTCGCGCGCCACTGCATCGAACGCTGGGGCGCGGACGAGGTCCGCCGCTGGCGCTTCGAGGTCTGGAACGAGCCCAACCACCAGGCGTTCTTCCGGGGCACGCGCAGCGAATACTTCGAGCTCTACCGCCGCAGCGCACGGGCGCTCAAGCGGGTCGATCCCGCCTTGCAGGTGGGCGGGCCGGCGACCGCGAACTTCGTCCCCGACGACCGCTTCGCCGGCGAGCTGGAGGACGCCTCGCGCCACGCGAACTGGCGCACCGCCGACCAGGGCACGCTCGCCTTCCGTGGGGTCTGGATCGAGGAATTCCTGGCGTTCTGCGCCGCCGAGAAGGTCGCGGTCGATTTCGTCAGCGCCCATCCCTACGCCATGGACTGGGCCGCCGACGGCAAGGGCGGGATGAAGAACTACTTCCGTCCGGTCACCGCCCTGCGCGACGACCTGCGCTGGCTGCGCGCGGCGATCGGGCGCAGCGCGTTCCCCCAGGCCCGGATCCATTGCACCGAGTGGAGCCATTCCTCGGCCTTCGGCGATCCCGCCCACGACGAGCTGTGCACCGCGACCCACATCCTGGAGGCGAACCTCCTCGCCACCAACCTCGCCGATTCGGTCGCGTATTGGACCCTGACCGACATCTTCGAAGAGCCCGGCGGCCGCCCCGCGCTGCTGCATGGCGGCTTCGGCATGCTGAACGCGCACGGGCTCGCCAAGCCCGTCTTCCACATCTACCGCTTCCTGCACGGCCTGGGCGACCGGGAAAGCGGCCGCGGCGACGGCTGGATCGCCACCCGCACCGCCGCCGATCGGCTGTCGCTTCTGGCCTGGAACCATCCCGACGCCTGGCGCGCCGGCATGCCGCTCGACTACACCAGCCGGGAACCGATCGAGCGGGCATTGCGCGATGGCGCCACGGTCCGGCACCACTTCCGCCTGACCGGACTGCCGCCACGGGTGCCGCTCGCGATCGAGATCCTGTCCCGCAACCACGGCAGCGTGGCCGAGGCCTGGCGCGCGATCGGCGAGGCCGACCCGCCGCATCCCGAGCACCTCGCCTGGCTCGCACGGGCGGCGGATGCGACCCGGATCCGGCTCGATGCGGCTGACGCCGACGGCACCTATGACTGGATCATCGACCTGCCGCCCTGGGCGGTCGCCCGCCTGATCGAACTGCCGGCGCAGCCCAACGAACGCCACGCCCCGCTGCCGCCGGCCCGCGTCCAGCCGATGGCCGAGGATCCGTTATAGCGACGCGGCTGGCGTTGGAACCGTGGGAATCAGCGGTCCTTCCGTACCGCCGCGATCAATCGTTCCGCCTGCGCCGTGCGCGCATCGGGCAGCAGCACGCTCAAACCGGCGAGCCGCCCACGCCAGTGCGCCAGGAACCGCTCAACCCCGGCGAGATCGGAATCGGGATCGCGACCCAGCCGTTCCTTGAGCCGCTCCGGCACCGCCAGGGCGGGGATCTCGTTGTCGAGCTCGTCCGCGGTGGCGCGGTCGGGCAGCAGCAGCACCTCGGCCAGGATCGGCACCGGCGCGTCGGCCAGGGCCGCCATGGCCGCACGGAATGTCGCCGGGTCGTAGACCGGTTGCAGGCACGCGAATGCCGCACCGGCGGCGGCCCAGCCGGGAAGCCGTTCAGCCTCGGTGGCGCGCAGGCGGATGCCGGCGGCGAAGCGGGTCGGGGATTCCAGGCGGCTGCCGTCGAGATCACGGCCGGCGTTGAGGCGCTGGATGAAGGCGAGCAGCGCGGCGGGATCGCCGCCCGCCGGCGCATCGGCGCGGGAGAACGAGGAGAACACCCCGGCGTCGATGAGCACCAGCGTGATGCCCAGGAGATGCGCGGCGATGAGCTGCTCCTGCGCCTGGGCGAGGGTCAGTTCGCCGGCGATGAGCTCGAGCACCGCCGGCGCGCCGGCACGGTCGGCGGCCTGGCGCAGGCGCACCGCCTGGCGCACCCCGCGATCGGCGCCGGGCCAGCCGGCGAGCAGGCCGACCGCCGCCGCACCCGCGCCGGACATGCGCGCCAACGCGGCCCCGGGATCGGGCAGCCGCGCCGGGACAAGGCCCAGCACCGGGAAGGCGCCGGCACGCAGGGCCGCCAGGAACGGCGGCGCGGCGGGCGGGGCCAGCGGCGCGGCGGGCGGGGTCGGCGACGACGCCGGCCGCGGGGCCAGCGCGGTTCCCTTCAGCGCCGTCGCGAGCGCGCGGATGTGCTCCGGCCCGATGCCGCAGCAGCCGCCCACCGCGTTGGCGCCGGCCGCGACGTAGGCCTTCGCCTGCGCGACCAGCCATTCGCCGCGCAGGTGGTAGCGCAGCCGGCCGTCAGGATCGCGGGCGGGGAAGCCGGCGTTGGGCCGGGCGAACACCGGCAGGCGGGTCTGGGCGGCGAGCCGCGCGACCACCGGCACCAGGGCGCGCGGCCCGACCGCGCAGTTCACCCCGATCGCTGCCGCGCCTCCGGCCTCGCACGCGGCCGCGAATTCGCCGATCTCGCTCGCGTCGTCGCGCGCCAGGCTGCGGCTGACCAGCACCGGCAGGCGCGCGCTGCGTTTCAGCCCCGCCAGGGCGGCCACGCATTCGCCGGTGCTGGACATGGTTTCGACCAGGATCGCATCGGCGCCGGCGTCGCGCGCAGCGAGGCCGAGCTCGGCGAAGGCCTCTTCGGCATCCGCCAGCGCCAGTTCCGCCCCGACCACCGGCCCGAGCGGCCCGATGGAGGCGAGCACGAACTGGCCGCCCGCCGCCGCCTGGCGCGCCAGGCGCACGCCCTCGGCCATCAGGCGGATCGCGGCCGCCCGGTCGCCACAGCGGAAGCGGTTGGCGAGGAAGGTGTTCGCGGTCGCGACCTCGGCGCCGGCCTCGCGGTAGGCGCGGTGCACGGCCAGGACGAGGTCGGGATGCTCGACGTTCGCCAGCGCGGTGCGCGCCGGCGCGACGCCGCGCGCGATGAGCTCGCTGCCCATCGCGCCGTCGAACACGGTGACGCCACGGGCGAGGCGGCGTTCGAGCGCGGAGCGGACCTCCAGGTTGACCGGCACCGCGGCGAGGTGGCTGCCGAGCAGGCCGGCGAGGCGGTCGGCGAGGCGGGGTTCGACGTCGACGCCGGCCTGGGCGAGCACGCGGCCCAAGGCCGCGCCATCCAGGCCGGCGCGCGCGCCGTGCAGGCGTTCGGCCGCGGCAGCGGTGGCTTCGAGCAGGATGGTGGTGGTCAGGGCCCCGACCCCGCCCGGCACCGGCGTGATCCTTCCTGCGATCTCCCAGGCGTCCGGGGCGACATCGCCGACGATGCGCGACTTGCCGTCGGGCCCGGCGACGCGGTTGATCCCGACGTCGATCACCGTCGCGCCCGGCTTGAGGTGCGCGCCGGTGATGAGGCCGGCCTTGCCGGCGGCGACGAACAGCAGGTCGGCGCGCCGGGTGTGGGCGGCGAGATCCCGGGTCAGGATGTGGCAGACGGTGACCGTCGCGCCGGCGGCGAGCAGCAGCTGCGCGATCGGCTTGCCGACCACCGTCGAGGCGCCGACCACCACCGCCTCGACGCCGCCGAGGTCGCCGAGGGCGGTGCGGGCGAGATCGACCGCCGCCACCGCGGTGCACGGCGCCAGCGCCGGCCGGCCGGCGAGCACCAGGCCGAGGTTGGCCGGGCCGACCCCTTCGACGTCCTTGGCCGGGCTGAGCTGCGCCGTCGCCGCCTGGGCGTCGAGATCCTGCGGGAAGGGGCTCTGCAGGATGATGCCGTGCACGGCGGGATCGAGGTTGAGCGCCTCGATCAGCTCGCCGAGTTCCGCCGCGCTGCTGCCCGGGGGCAGCTCCACCGAGCGGTGGGCGATGCCGGCCGCGGCGCAGGCGTTGGCCTGGTTGCGGACATAGACCGACCAGCCGGCGTCGGGACGCACGGTCACCGCCGCCAGGCACGGCGCGATGCCGCGTCCCGCCAGGGCGCGCACGCGTTCGGCCAGGGCCGTGCGGCGGGCCTCGGCCACCTGCCTGCCGTCGATGGTGCTCGCGGTCATCGCGCCTCCTGCGGCACGCTAGCCGGCTGCGCAGGCGGTCCAACCACCGGGGCGTGGCCGCGCATCCCGGCTTGACCCCGGGCCGGCGCTGCGACCGTGCGCCCGCCATGGCCAAGGATCCCCGCGAAACCCCGATGATGCGCCAGTACCTGGAGGCCAAGGCGGCCCAGCCCGGCGCGGTGGTGCTCATGCGGATGGGCGATTTCTACGAGGCCTTCTTCGAGGATGCGCAGGAGCTGTCCCGGGTGTGCGGCGTCGCCCTGACCAGCCGCAACAAGGACGGCCCCGATCCCGTGCCGATGGCCGGCGTGCCGCACCACAGCCTGAAGACCCACCTGCCCAGGCTGCTCGCCGCCGGCAGGCGGGTCGCGGTGGTCGACCAGCTCGAGGATCCGGCCCAGGCCAAGGGCCTGGTGCGGCGCGGCCTGACCCGCGTCATCACCGCCGGCACCCTGATCGACGAGGACGCCCTCGACGGCGTGGCGGCGAACTGGCTGGTCGCGCTCACCTCCATCGATCCCGGGCCGGGCCAGCCGGTCGGCATCGCCGCGCTCGACGTCTCGACCGGACGCTTCCAGGTCGAGGACGCCGCCACCACCCAGGCGCTCGCCCTCGCCCTCGCCCGCCTCGCGCCGGCCGAGATCCTCCTGCCCGACCAGCTGCGCCAGGCGGACGGGATCCGCGAACGCCTCGCCGCCGTGCTCGCACCGGTGGCCCTGCCGCCGCTCGCCGGGCTGGCGGCCTTCGCATGGAAGCCAGCGGATGCGCGGCGCTGGCTCGGCGAACGCCTGGCGGTGGCGGCGCTCGACGGGTTCGGCATCGGCCGCGACGACGACCACCTCGCCGCCGCTGCGGCGGCCTGCCTGCGCTACGCCGAGTCGTCGCTCAGCGGCGCGGCCGTGGCCGAGGCCGGGGCGGATGGGCCCCGCGCCGGCCTCGGGCACGTGCGCCGCATCATCCGGCTGCACGCCGACGAGCACCTGGTGCTCGACGCCTCGTGCCGGCGCAACCTCGACCTGGTGCGCAACCGCGAGAACCAGCGCGAAGGCACCCTGCTCGCCGCGATCGACCGCACCCGCACCGCGCCGGGGGCGCGCCTGCTCGCCGACTGGCTGGTGCGGCCGCTCGCCCGGACCGCCCCGATCACCGCCCGCCACGATGCGGTCGAACGCCTGCTCGACGACCCGGTGCGCACGGCGGTGCGCGCGGCGCTGGGCAGCGTCTACGACCTGGAACGGCTGCTCGCGCGCATCGCGACCGGACGCGCGCATGCGCGGGATCTGGTGCACCTCGGCAATTCGCTCGTCGCCGCCGCCACGGTCGCGTCGGCGCTGCCGGCTGACGGCCTGCCCGCGCTGCTGGTCGAGGTCGCCAACCGGCTGCATCCCGCCGACGACCTCTGCGCCGAGATCCGCCGCATCCTGGTCGACGACCCCCCGCTGGCGACCGGCGAGGGCGGCATGGTGCGCGACGGCATCGATCCCGAGCTCGACGGGTTCCGCACCCTCAAGCGCGACGCCGGGGCCTGGCTGGCGGACTACGAGAAGACCGAGGCCGCCGCGATCGGCCTGCCGCGCCTGAAGGTCGGCTGCAACTCGGTGTTCGGCTATTACATCGAGCTCACCCGCGCCCAGGCCGAACGCGTCCCGGCGCACTGGGTGCGCAAGCAGACCCTGGTCAACGCCGAGCGCTACATCACCCCGGCGCTGAAGGAATACGAGGACCGCGCCCTGCACGCGGACGAACGCGCCCGGGCCAAGGAGCTGGCGATCTTCCACGATCTGCGTGCGCGCTGCGAGGACCGCCTGGTCGCGATCCAGCTCTGCGCCCAGGCCCTGGCGCTGATCGACGTGGCCGCGGCCTTCGCCGAGGTCGCCCGCAGCGAGGGCTGGTGCCGGCCGGTGATCGACGAGTCGGCCGCGCTGGCCATCACCGCCGGCCGCCATCCGGTGGTCGAACGCGTGGTCGGGCGCTCGCGCTTCGTCGCCAACGACACCCTGCTCGACGCCCAGGCCGATGGCGCGGCGGTCGCGCCCGGACGCCTGGCGATGATCACCGGCCCCAACATGGCGGGCAAGTCGACCTACATCCGCCAGGTCGCGCTGATCGCGGTGCTCGCCCAGGCCGGCGCCTTCGTGCCCGCGGCCGAGGCGCGCATCGGCCTGATCGACCGCATCTTCACCCGCGTCGGCGCCGGCGACGAGCTCGCGCGCGGCCAGTCGACCTTCATGGTCGAGATGGCCGAGACCGCGGCGATCCTCAACCACGCCAGCCGGCGCAGCCTGGTCATCCTCGACGAGGTCGGCCGCGGCACCTCGACCTTCGACGGCGTGTCGCTGGCGTGGGCGATCACCGAGCACCTGCACGACCGCATCGGCTGCCGCACCCTGTTCGCCACCCACTACCATGAGCTGACCGACCTCGCGGCGGACCGCAGCGGCATCCGCAACCTGACCGTCGAGGTGGCCGAGCAGGACGACGACGTCGCCTTCCTGCACCGCATCGTCCCCGGCGCCGCGACCAAGAGCTACGGCATCCACGTCGCCCGCCTCGCCGGGGTGCCGCGCCGGGTGCTCTCGCGCGCACGCGAGGTGCTCGCCACCCTCGAGACGCTGAATGTCGGCCTGACCGAGCAGGAACGGCCGCAGACCCGCGCCGGCAACGCCCCGGTGCAGCTCACCCTGTTCGCCCCCGCGCCCAGCCCGGCCCTGGACCGCCTGAAGACCACCGACCTGGACCAGCTCAGTCCGCGCCAGGCCCACGATCTGCTCTACGAGCTGCAGGCGCTGGCGCGGCGGGAGTGAACCAAGCATCGCATTTGCACGCCACCAATGGCGTTGGTCGGGGTTCCACCACGCTGGCAAAACCGGTGCGAACGATTCATGGCTGAATGTTTAGGCTATTGAGATCCTTAAATCCACTTTTAAACATCGCTCATGCTTGGCTTTTCGAGACCGACCGTCCTGCTCATGGTGACCATTTGTCTCGGTGGTTGCGGTCAGGCCCGGTTGCGCGAACACCACACCTATCTCGTGGCGAATGGCTGCACCAATCAGGGCAGCGCGGTGATCGGCACGGGCCAGGCTGGTCCGTCGACTCCTTCCCTGGCCCTGCTGCGGGTCGAGATCGAGGGCGACGGCAAGCTCGCCGAGGTGCGCTACCTGGCCGGCTGGCGCGATGCGGTCGCGGTCGACGAGGTGTTCAAGAATGAACCCGCGCCGTTCCCGACCGACCGGGAACAGGAACGGAAGGCGCGCGAACCCTTGCGCAAAGCGCGCGAGGAGATCCTCCAGGAGCTCGCCAAGCAGTTGAAGGAGGCCGCCAGCCATACCGGTGCCGGCAACGAGAAAATGGAAGCCGAGACCGAACGCGCCCTGGTGCGCGCCCTGACCCTGGAACGCCGGTTGCGCGCCCGCGAGACCGGCGACTTCCCCGAGGCGCCGGCGGAAAAGTATGTGATCGTCTTCTCATCCGATCCCGACCGGATCTTCGCCGACCTTTCCGCCGTGGTCGATCGCGTGCGCCAGGAAGGCGTCCTGGTGGATGCCATCGACACCATCGCGCGCCAGCACAAGCAGAAGCAGGACGACGCCATCCGGAAGGAGAAGCAGCTGCTGGATGCGTGGAACCGGATCGGGGTGCGGATTCGTGATCTTGGGGCGAGCCTGGCCGACAATAAGCATCCTGAGCCAGATCCCAAGGACGCACGCGCTCGGCAGGATCGCGAGAAGCGCGACCTCGAGGATCTCGAACGCCGGCTCCAGACGTACCGGCTCGATCTCCTCCACTTCCGGGAGCAGACCCGATGAGTCCGCGTCTTCCCCTCTGCGTCGCCGCCCTGGGTCTGGCCGTCCTCGCCGGCAGTGGCTGCACCAACGGACGGCTCACCGTCCGCACCCGCATCTACCAACCGGAGGTGCGCGCAGCGTCGCTCGCCCATGATCCCCAGGCGACGCCGGAGGAGAAGACGTTCGCGTGGGAATTGGCGCGAAGCGTGGAAAGGCACCAGCAGCCCGCCTTCGCCGGCGATCCGCTCGCCGAATTGTGGCGGCTCAAGGTCGTCGGCGGGATCCTCGAACGCGAGGCGAAGGCCTGGAACGCCATCATGCGGGAAGAGCTGATGCGTCGCGCGGATGCCGCCGGCCAGGCTTTGGCGGTCGATCTCGCAGACATGGAGACGCTGCTATTCCACTGGAAGGAAACCCGGGAAAGGCTCGGTTCAGCGCTGGAGAAATACCAGAAGGATCCGATCCCTGCCGAAACCGAGGCCAAGAAGCAGTGGAATGGGGGGATCGCCCGCACGGTGGTCGATATCGCCGGTTCGCTCGCGGCCGATGCCGCCGTCTTCGATCGCCTGTACGACGCCGGAGTTGCCGTTCGCGCCCGCTGGCCGGTGCATCCGGCGGCGGATGATCGCCTCGCCGCCTATTCCCTCGCTGCGGCACGGCATGCCGACCAGCGTCTCGCGGCCCGTGCCGAGGAGCTCCTGCGCGGACCTCGGCTGCGTATCCGCGACTTCGGCCGCGATGGCGTCGCGCGACCGGAGACCATCAGCGAGCTGTCCGCCGATCCGCTCCTGGCCCTCGCCCTGGCCGACCCTGGCGGCTGGAATGAGGTGCGCATCGAACCGCGGAACGCCGGCCAGCTCGCCCTGCGCCGAGGCGGTTCGCCCCACGATGGTCCGGCCGGCATCGAGGTGGCGGCGGACGGCAAGTGCGAGTTCGTGCTGGTGCGCGAACCCAACCAGTCGTTCTCCCTGCACAGCCTGCACAATGATCCGACCCAGGTCCTGCGCGCACGGGCGCAGATGGCGAATTCGGCCCTGCAGATGCTGGGCCAGATCACCCGCCTGATGGTGCTGGGCGGGATCCCGATCCCGAGCCTGCCGGGCGCGCCGGCCACGGCGCCGCTGCTGGCCAACCCGGATCCCGCCGCGCCGGCGCCGCAACCGGCCGCAGGCGAGTCCACCACCCGCGAACGCCTGCGCGCCATCGCCGAGCAGCGCATCAAGGAGATCGACGAGGCGCTGAAGCTCGCCCCGCGCGGCGACGCCCGGATCATGGCCCTAGACCCCGGCGTGCCGGCCTGGCGCGCCCGGGCGAAGGCGCTGCTCGACCATCCCGAGGTGGCGCATGAGTGATCCCGGCCTCGGACGGCAGATGCCCTGGTGGCAGGTTGCCATCCTCTTCACCTACCTGGGCTTCCTGGGTCTGCTGGCATCCGTCCTGGCCGTCATGCTGTGGCCACCGGTTCCGACCGCGTCCGGGTTCGCCGATTACTGGCAGCCCTTCCTGTGGTTCAAATCCAGCGGTTTTCCCGTCATGCTTGGGAACACCGAGATCCTGCCCCTGGCTTCCGACGTGCGCTGGGTGCTTCTCGCCCTGGCTTCAGGCGGCGTCGGCGGCGCTCTCGGCGCATTCAACAGCCTCGCCCTGTTCCAAGGCGACCGGAAACTCTACCGCAGCTGGTTCCTGTGGTACCTGATCCAGCCCTGGGTCGGGGTGATGCTGGCCGTGCTGTTCTACCTCTGCGTCCGGGGCACGCTCATCGCTCGCGATGAGAAGCTCAATCCTTATGCGATTGCCGGCTTCTGCGGCCTTGCCGGGCTGTTCTCGCGCATGGCGATCGAAAAATTGCGCGAGCTGTTCACCACCTTGATCAAGAAGGATTCGCCGCACGGCGACCGGCTGGAGGACAGTGCCGATGACCTCCGCCTGACCATCGCCGTGATGCCCGACCGCATCCCCGTCGGCCAGGACGCCAAGCTCACCCTGATCCATGTGGGGGCGCCGGAGGACGCGACCCTGGAGATCAGCGCCTTCGGCATCGACCTGAAATCGGCCAAGGTCGGACCAGGCAGGTTGGAATGCCTCATCCCCGCGCACCTGATTCCCAAGCTGCCGGCAGCCGCTCCCGCTCCCGCCCCAGCCGCTCCGGCGCCTCGCGTGATCACCATCGAGGCCTGCATCAAAGGCACGCAACAGCGGGCCAGCGCCCCCATCACGGTCGAATAGAACGGCAACAGGACCGCCATGCCGCATCCGATCGTCGACCTCACCGACTGGCAGGCGCTCTCCGACACCCTGGACGCGTTGCAGAAGAAGATCCGGCTGACCCCGGCAGCGCGATCCTGGCCGTGCTGGTTCCGCGGCCAGGAACGCAGCGCCTGGGGCCTCGATCCGAGTCTCATGCGGGTGGCGATCCTCCAGCCGAAACGGTCGCTGCACCGGATCGAGTCCGACCTGTTCTTCGAATTCCGCAAGGACGCCATCGAATTGCAGGATGTCCGCGATCCGCTCGAGCTCCTCTACTTCATGCGCCACCATGGGCTGCCGACCCGGCTCCTGGACTGGACGGAAAGCTTCGGTGTGGCGCTCTACTTCGCCCTCGCCTACCGCCGCGAGACCGCCGATGGCGGACCGGACACCTGGCCGAGCATCTGGCTGCTCAATCCCTACCGGCTCAATACCATCGCCTGGCAGCCGGGGCTCTACGACACCATCGATCCCTGCTACCTTTTCGCTGCGGGCGAGAGCTATGCCACCCACCTGGCGAACGAGGACGAGCAGGATCTCAATTGGGACCAGCCGGTCGCCCTGCACCCGCGCTCGCTGATCGTGCCGCGCATGCGGGCCCAACGGGGATTCTTCACCATCCACGGCACCGATCGCCGACCCCTGGAGGCGCAGGCCTCGAAGGCCGTGGCGCAGGTGCGGCTGGCGCCGTCGTGCTGGCCGGCGGCGCTGCGCTTCCTCGACCTCGCCGGCTTCAATGAGGCGATGATCTTCCCCGATCTCGATGGCCTCGCCCGCAGCCTGCTCGTGCGCCACGGTCTGATGCGCTCGGCCGCACCGCCGGCGCGCCTCGATCCTCCGCCCGCGACCTGACCCGAGCGCGAACCGGCGGCGCCTGGGATCGGCAGGGACTCTGCATGATCGGGGCGTTGCCCATCGATCCGCCCGGTCGGATCTGCCGGCAGATGACCGGCTATCGTCTCCTCGTCCGTCCGATGTCCTGGTGCCGACCCCGCCCTGGCGCGTCGTCTAGGCCGGCCGTTCGGCTTCCGGGGATCGCCGCCAGCGATCCGGCGGCATGCCGACCAGACGACCGAAGAGGACACGCAGGGATCTCCCGCCCGCCAGGCCGACAGCGCGGGCTATGGTCTCGACATCCTGGCCGCTCTCGGCGAGAAGGCGCTTGGCGTTGGCGACCCGCAGGCTGTCCACGAAAGCGCGCGGGGTCCGCCCGCAATGGGCCCGCATGCAGCGGGTCAGGTGGTCGGAGGTCACCGACAGCTGGCGTGCCACGTCGGCGACTCCGATGCCCTGGCTAACATGGAGGGAGAACAGCCGTTGGGCGGCCTGGGCCAGGCGTCGGGATCGCCCTTCAGGCCGTGCATCGGGCGACGCCGCCTGGGCCGGCTGCGGTGCGAGCAGATCGAGGATCAGCAGCCCCAGCCGCTGGTTGGCCCGCATCGCCGCACGCGGGACGAAGACGTTGGTGGTGGCCAGCTGCAGGATCGCCATGCGGATATGCTCAGGCGCCTTCAGCGGACCAGGAGGGTCGTCAGCGAAGGACTCCCGCCAGGTCGGATGCGGTTTCCCGGTGGCCGGGATGTGCAGGCCGCGGCGCGAGGTCCGGCGCGTTCGACGCATCACGTCGAAGGTCAGCCGCACCACCGTGGCCCGTGCCTTCCAGGTTGCGCGCACGCCGGGATCGGTCACGGCGAGATGGCCGGGGCGCAGGAGGATCACCTTGGACCCGGTGGCCAGTTCCGTCGTTCCGCTCTGCTGCAGCCACATGGTCAGGCAGATGGTCTCGGCGGCGCCGTGCAGGAACGCGCCTGCCCGGGCCCGGATGGTCTGGCCGTGATAGAGATGGGGGGCGAAGGACTCGGCGTCGACGAGGGGTGGGACGGCAGGCATCCGGCGGGCAGCGTAGCGGGATTCCGGCCGGCAGGAATCCTCGAGTCGAACCACGAAGAGAGGCCGGATCGGTGCCGGTATGTCGGATCGGTGCCGGCAACAGGCCGGTGAATGAGGTAGTATTGGAACCGGGAGGTGGGCCATGTCCCTGATCCGCGGGTTGCTGGCCGCCGGTTCCATCTGCGGATCCGCCCTGGCCGCCGACTGGCCGCAATACGGCGGTCCTGCCGGGGATTTCTCGATTCCCGCTGGACCGGCAATGACCGCCGATGCGGCCGCCCTGAAGCCGCTGTGGGATAGCGCGGTGCATCTGGGCCCGGGAAAGATCCGGATCACCGGGAACAACGCCCCGATGCCTTCGGTCGGAGTGGCGTCGCCGATCGTGGTCGGTGATCTGGTGTTGCAGGCTTATACGTGGCCAAGCGGGGCCGAACCGAAGGCGCAGGCGGAGCTGAAAGGGGGGAAGAGGCCTGCATGCCCCCTGGATCGCCTGGTGCGAGCCGATGATTGCCTGGTGGCGGTGGATCGCGCCACCGGCGCGACGCGTTGGACCTTCACCGCCAAGGAGCAGGGCGTGAACAACGTGCCGGACAAGCGCGGCGGGTGGGGTGTGACCCCGGCAGCCGCGGAAGGCCGGATCTTCACCCTCGGCAGCGGCGCCATGCTCTATGCGGTTTCATTGACGGATGGCAGGGAATTGTGGCGTACCGCGATCGAACCGCTGCACGGCCAGTTGCAGAGGCAGGCCGACGAGCTCCTCGTGGCGGCTGGTGCAGGTCGCAGACCCTTCGACCCGATGTCGTCGAGTCTGGTCGTGGCTGACGGGATCCTGGTGGTGCCGGACTTTGCGGGTGCGGAGGGAGGTCTCATCGGCGTCGATCCGGCCAGCGGCGGCATCCGCTGGAGGATCGCCGGGGTCTTGAGCGGATATTCGACGCCGACGATTTGGCGTGATGGCGAAGGCAGGGCCCTGCTGCTGTGCGGCACCGCCAAGGGCGCCCTGACGCTGATCGATCCCCTGGAAGGGAAGGCGCTGTGGCGCAGATCGGGGCTCGGTCAGCTAACGGCGCCGGTGCTCGCCAATCGCGCCGGCCTGGTGATGCTCGATCTCAATCCTGTGACCGCGGAGAAATCCCCTCCGCACTATGGCTGCGTCGCGATCAGCCGGTCGGGGGTCGAGGAACGGTGGCGTCTGGCGAAACCCTTCGGGAGCCGCACCGGCGACGGCCATGGATACATCCGGGTCCGGCCCTGGGGCGAAGACCGCTTTCTGCATTACGCCTTTGCCGTCGACGACAAGGCGAAGTCGCATGCGCAGATCCTCAGCGTCCACTCCGCCGCCGATGGCAGGCTCCTCGCCAGCACCGATGGGATCGCGTCCATGTGGGACAGCCATTATCTGCCGGTCGGCGACCGCATCCTTGGCCAATATGAACTCGGGCATTGGCGTTGCGAGCTGTCCTGGTTCGCGGTCCACGGGGACAGGATCGTTCCCGTGGGAAGCAGGTCGAGACAGCCGGACGGCGCCAGCAACTATGAAGTCCCATTCATGCAGCCGCCATTGGACGGACGGATCATCCTGCGTTTCTACGCCGGAACCTATACCAGACCTGGCGACCATGGCGGCCTGCGCTGCTACGATCTGACCACCACCGGCAAACCATGAACCACCGAGCCAAGGAACAGGCCCCTGCCCGAGAGCGCACCATGAAGATGCCGGCCATCTATCTGCTGCTGACGATCGGCGCGCTGATTCCAGCGGTCGAATCCGGACTTCCACCGTCCGGGACGGTGGCCCCGGACCACAGCTGGCAGCAGATAGGCGGACCCCAGGGCGGTTTCTCGGTGTTCGATCCCCAGCTGCGCGAGGATTGGACCGGCGCCGAGGCCACCGTGGCCTGGCGCACGAGGCTCACCGGGCCGGCGGCGGCGCGCGGGGTGTCCATCGCCGATGGGCTGGTGTTCGTCGTCGATAACGATGCCGAGGGCAGGAATGCCATCCTGCGTGCGCTGGGCCTGGGGGATGGCCAGGAACGCTGGCGATGCGCCTGGCCGACCGGAGGGCCCCTGAAGGGTGTGATACCAATCCACTTTCAAAGGCATAATAACCAGCATGCTGGCCGCCGGAGATC
>CAZZJC010000058.1:14564-22942 GCA_964654285.1 uncultured Candidatus Kuenenia sp. | reverse complement strand
ATGGAAATTACCAAGCGCTCAGACGAAACTCGGCTTCCTTAGTTGGACAGCAGTGGGAGACAGCAAATGATGGCTGCCATCGCGGGCGCAAATCATTCTCGCCGGGGCACGATCCTCATCCTGGTGGCGGGACTCGCGGCGATCCTGCTTTCGGTCGCCACGGCCTTGCTGGTGAGTTTGCGGTCCGGAAGCTCAGAGGCGGATCTGCTCATGCGGGACGCCCAGTCCAGGATCATGCTCTCCGCTGCCATCGCCTATATCCAGGAGACCAGTCGCATCGGTTGGGGCGGCGAGTCCTTCGGCTGGAATGACGTCCGGACGACGAGCGGCAGCACGTTTGGCGGGCGGACGGTCGACGAAAATGGCGTCCCGGGCCCACTCTTGGCCAGTCAGACCAGCCTCGTCGCGACGGGTTACCCCAGACCGGGAACCTTCGCCCGCGGCGATGCTTTCTGCTGGGAGCGCCCACCCGGCGCGATCAGCGAACGATTCGTGCCGAATCCGATCGAGTTCAGGCCGGAACTCCGCAGCGGTGACGACACCAACAAACTGCTCAGGAGTCCCACGTATGTCCTCAGTTCGGGGACGTTCGATGCGGATTTCGCCGCACCGCTGGTCGAGAATTACAAGCAGCTCATCGCGGCGAATTTCGAACCCTCGGTGCTGGGTGGATACAACGGTGCGGATAAGGTCAATGTGCCCCCGGGAACGACCAGCCGACAGGGGAAGTTCGGCTCGCTGGATCAGCAACCCTTGGCCGATGATTGGGGGGATTTCGTCAATGGGATCAAGAATCCGCGTCCGGAATCGCTTGGTCGCGCCTGGTTCCGGGTGTATCGGGAGACCTTGGCCGATCATGATGGGAACGGGTCCACGCCCTGGTACAACAGCGTACCCCTGCCCGGTTACGGCGTCTTCGTCGTCACCGTTGGCGCGGGGCCAACCCGGGGTTACCGCTTTTGGAATGCCAATGGCAAGGATTACCTCAACGGCAATCGGTCGCGCAGTTTCAGCACCGGTGCCGATGTCGACTTTGCGGAATCCTCCGGATTGTTCCAGAATGAAGAGTCCTTCATCGCTCAGCGCGTGAGCGAGCGCATCTCGTGGTATCGATTGGAGTGGTCGGCTTCCGTTGCCGGTTATGATGCCTGGGGTGAGAATGCCCCATTGAGCGACTCCGCATGGTCATTCAAGGATACCCGTACGATATTCGTCCATCGAACCAATAATGGGAACAATCCGGGCTATTACCCCAATTTTGGTGGAAGCATCCGCTGGTTGATGCGCCTGGAGAAGGAGCCGGAGAAATGGTGACGGATCCGAATAGACCAGGTTCGCAGGACCATGCCCGCGATGCCGCAGTGCATGGCGGAGGTCGCATTGCTGTCCATGCGCGGATCGGCTTCACGTTGGTGGAGCTGCTGATCGTGATCTCCATCATCCTGGTGCTCTCGGCCCTCGTCCTGACGGTAGGTGTGCCTGCGATCACATCCATGGTCGATCGCAGTGTCATGCAGCGACGGGCGGAACAGGTGGTTGCGGGTCTGGCCCAGTATCAGGGGACCGATGGGGTCGACAATGCGCTTGCCGTGATCAACTGCGCAGGGAATACGAACCTTCGTTTCGCCTCGCTGCGTCAGGTTCTCAAGCGTCTCATCAATGCTCCGCCTGCCGGTTTCGGGCTCGACCTGCCGAATGCCACGCGCGCGAATCTTCCCCCGAACCTTGGGACTATGTATATTGCCGAGAAGGCCGCAAAATTGGCGAATCCAACCAATGATATCAACAAGATGGTCTACCCGATCACGGGTTACTTCGTCACCGGGACCGCTCTCGACGATGTTATAACTTTTCGCAACCGGATGATCAGCGTCACCTCGGATGTGTTCCCGGGAACCGGGGGCATCCCTGAGAATGTCATCTCGGCCGGGGATTGTCTGATCGCTGACCATTATGCCGGTGTTGTCAAGCATCCAGACCCAAAGCCAGGATTTACCTCCACGTTTGGATTGCGGCATCCAGTGCGAACGCGAATTGGTGAAAATGTCTATCCCGTCTGGAATGCCAGAAAATCACCGCTCGGAGAAACATTGGATGGCACCCTCGAAGTCATGCCGGACATGGTCTGGCCGACGGCAAACTACTATGCGCGCTGGCCGAATCTGATCCAGACCTGGTCGACGGTCGCTGGGGTCAAGCGTGCCATCAATTCATCCTGGTCGGTGTCTGACTGGCCCAGTGGGGGTTCCATCCCAGTCGTGTGGCCATTCCCTTGGGGTGGGAAGGTGCTGGGGAGACAGGATTCCATCGTTGCAATAGATCAGGTGGAGGGGCTGGTTGCGCAAGGAGACGTGAGCGATCCTGGCAATCCGTCGCCATGGTTGGACCCGAACGATTCCAGCGGTTCCACCGTGGTGCGACTCGACAGCGCAGGGCGGCTTTCGACCGACTATCTTTCCAAGGCGCGTTCCGCCGATTGCCTTTCCCCGCTTGCGAGCATCCGCCTGTTGACCATGGCGGGGATTCTTGAAAAAGGGAGCGCGGGGGAAGACGCATACCGCAAGGATCGCAAGACCAATAAAGCCTGGAATGACCGTTGGGGACAACCACTGCTGGTCGGATTCGCCGCATTTATCGCCCCGCGTTATGACTTCGATGACGTCAATGATCTCTATAATTACGCCCATACCTGTGCCAGCGGTGACAAAGTCAACGGCAGGTTTCCGCGAACATCCGATAAGATGCATGGCGGACGTGACGTCATCATGAAGACGATCAGAAGAGACATCGGCAGCGGTTGGCTTGGGTATCTGTGCATAGGATCGACCGGTCCATCGGTGGGTGGAGTGGATTTCGGATCAACCTGGAATGATGCCAATGATGATCGGGTGCAGTTGCTGGAGCGGTGGAAGGCGATCACGACTGCCTGCGCCGCATGGGAATGGCATCAATTCTCATTTGGCGCCCCTCCCGGGTCGTGGCGTCGGGCCGATCCAGATGGGGGCACCTGGAGCGTTGATGCATGGTCGAAGAGCGGTATGCGGAAAGGGGTCCGTGGGAACAGGCAGACCTGTTTCCTGTCAAGCCCATTGGAGGTCAAATGAGTCGCAAGATTCCGGCCGTGAATTCCCCCGCATCCCGTCTCTGCTGGAGGATGCCCCGACCGCCATCCTCGCGGGATCGACAGCCGCAGCCCAGGCGCAACGCGGCACCTGCTTCAGCCTTGACGGCAGTGGCGGCGTTCACGCTCATCGAACTCCTGGTGGTGATCGCGATAATAGCCATCTTGGCAAGCATGGTCCTGGTCGTGGCCAACATCATGTCGGCGAGCGTGCTCCAGGCCAAGACCAAGACCATCATCGAGCACATCAACGCCGGTCTGAATACAAGCGTCATGGAGAATGGCCGGGCCATGACGTCGGTGACGCACCCCCTGGCGGCCACGGCGGATCCCAAGGCTCCGTTCATGCGGGCGAAAGGATCCCCTTTGTTCCCGTACCCGCTGAGTTCGGATCCGAGCAGCAAATGGGAGGCGCTCGAGACCCTGGAACCGTTGAATCCCGGTTTTGCCGGCAGTCAGCGGAACCGGGTGATCGATGCCGACGACGTCTATGTGGACGACTCGGTTCCGTTGCTCTATGGTGTAGATCGCCGGCGATGCCGGGTGATATCAGCTACCAGCCGCTGGATCACCACCAGTCGACGCATTCCTCTGCCCAACCTCGATTCACCGTATATCAAGCCGGGGGTACGGCCTCCGGAGCTGATGCTCTCAGCAAGTAGTCAGTACGATTCGACCATCTATCCCGATCTTGAATTCCTCAATCGTCCTGCCATCACCACCGTGAACGCGGATGTGATCAATCGCGTGGATGAGGTGGTCCAGGCTGCTACGGAAACCGTGATCGGCGGCCTGTATCAGCGGGTCGAACCGGTCAAGTGGGTTGATTTTTGGGGTGATTCGGTTTCGCGCGCGATCGCCCTGGCCTTGGGTTCAGAGGCCACCGTATTGAATGGTCTGGGGGCCATCCGCGCCCCGGCCGACCTTGCTACGGATCCGTTGCTGGATGTCACGCAGCATAAGACCCATGCCTATCGCGTCCGCTGGACCAAGTCCAAGGCGACCAGCACGACCTGGTCGCCGGGCCGTCTGCGCGCCAAGGACGGTGATGGCAAATGGCTCGTCTATGGTCTGCACGGTAGCGGTCTCTATGATAGTTATGGACGGGAGCTCCTCACCTATCTCAACAAGCAGGGCAGGCTGGTCATCGAGTCGGCCGGTCCTGATGGGGTGTTCAAATGGCTGCCCGTCGATGGATCCTATCCCAATACGGATGTCATCAATTGGGATCCCGCGAATCCGCCCAAGGGGGTCAAGGATGGATCCAAGGACAATATCAAATGAACCTTGCGTCCAGTTCGCTAACAGGAGCGGTTCCATATTGGAAAAAACCGGGATGCACAGCCTTCACCTTGATCGAGATCCTGGTGGTGGTGGTCATCATCGCGGTTCTTCTCGGGCTATCGATGGTTGGTCTCCAGAAGCTGCGTGATCAGGCGATGCGTGGCAAGAATGCTGCCCTCATGGCGGATCTGTCCTCGGCGGTCGGGCTTTATCTCAATGATTTCGGCATCCTCGGCGATTCGCGGGACAGGGACGCATCCGATTTTGTGAAGTATCCGATGAAATACCTGATCGTCCGTCCCTTGTCCGCGACGCCTCCCGGCGATCCATGGGTGAAGCCCGCCTTGGCCCAGGTGGTCAAGGGCCAGGACACCTACCTGCCCTGCACGTCGCTGAAGGAGGCTGAACAGTATCTGGACGCCTATAAGACCCCGTTCATCTTCGAAGTCCGCAATGGAATCGACGACAAAGGCGGGAACACGTTTTCCTTCACCAGGACGATCCGGATCATCTCGACCAATGGGACGTTGAACCCGAAGGATGATCACGTCCTGACTTTCGGGCCGTATGATGCGAGCAAGGCGGATCCGTATCCTGCCGACAACGCGGTGACAGCGCCTCCGTCCGGATGGACTCCCTCGACAGGACGCTGACGGGAGTTTTCGCCTTTCCGTCGAGTCAGTCGAGGCGATTGGGGCGCCATTGGGATTTCAGTCCAGCAATGCTGTGGTCCGTCCAGATTCAGCTGGCGGAGCTTGCGCCCCGGCCCGACTGCGCCGCTACGCGGCTTGCATGCTGCGCACATCCCGGCTGCGCGGGGATCGCCCTGCGGGGACGGTGGCTGCGCTCGGCTGAGCTCCGGATGACGGGACCTGGCCCGGTAGGGGCTGAATACGGCGCGTGCATCAAGTGGGTTTCTATAAACTCATTTGCGTCGTTGAATATGCTGGATGCGTTGGGAAATTTCTTGAGGCTAAGCGGAAAAGACGAATGGAACAAAAGAATCGTACGTGCAATCATCGAATGCCCACCGTTTCATCGATTCAGAGTTAAGTTAGAAAAAATCCTGAGGAAATTACATGAATCAAAAATCCACTTGCTCTTGATGCCGGCGACTCCACGCTGTTTGAGCCGTGCGTTCATCAGCTCAGGAGCCAACCATGCTGCCCATCCAAGCCATCCGTTTCGTTCTCATTGCCGCTCTGACGTTGGTGACCTTGGGCCATGCGGCAACGGTGCAGGGGCCGGACCTGCCAGCCTCGACTGATATCGGAGTACCGTCCTGGCAGAACAGCAGGCCGCCCTGGCTGAAGCCGTTGGCGACCTTTGGCCGGCTGCATGGAGCCTCCGGGCCGGTGTCGTTCTGCACCGGCGATCGGGTGTACCTTGGACCTCTGATCCAATCCCCGCCGCCCCTTCCGGTGTCGATGACCCGAAGCATCAATTACTCCTTCGAGGCCCTGGCCTTCATCGACAATGTTTCTGGTCCCGATGGAACGGTGACCCGTTCGGACTACGTCCTGGTTCAGGACTCGCGGAACCTGTCCGGAAGCTATGATGGGGCCAAATGCTGCCTGAAGGTTCTGCGTGCCAGGTCCACCGATCTGACGCCGGACTTCGCCAATCCCGTGCTGGCGTTGGAATTCGACAAGGGCATCGAAGGCGATGTCCTCCATGGCACGGACGGAACCAACGGCATGTTCCTCTCCGGCCGCGGCCCGGTCATCCCGGTCATCATCGGCGATTTCAACAACGACGGCCTGAATGACATGGTCATCTGGAATCCGGGGCTGGGCGGTAACGGCGGCCTGCAATACCATCCTGCGCGGTTGGAGGCAGGGAAACCGGCATTTGATGCGCTTCCGGAAACCATCATCAGAACATCGGAATACGGACGGGTTCGCGCAGGGGTCGCGGACGTGCGTGGCAACGGCGTCCCCTCGCTGGTGCTGGGTGATCAAGGCGGTTACAGCCTGGCAGGCCTGTACCAGGAATCCGGAATCAAGGCCTTCCATGGCCTGACCGGGTCCAGCAACCACACCTTCGAGGAGATATTCGATCTCGGCGGAAGCGAGCGTTGGGTCGCCATGCCGTCGCTCTGGATGAGCGGGAATCCCACGGACCAGTTCGAAGTCAGCACAGGCAATGTGAACGGAGGACCGGGCAGGTCCATCGCCATCAGCGGGGTCAGCAGCCCGCAATTTTCGGGAGGTTCCAACGAGGCGAACACGATCGTCGTGCTCAACTCCGGGACGCCCCAGGAGTCCATCCTGTCGCCGCAGAATACCGCGTTCGTCCGGATCGTCGGAGATGTCACCGGGGATGGTTTCGATGACATCGTGTTCTCCCAGGTGCCTTATGCCTATGCCGGATACTCGGTCAGCGGGTTGTGGCATGGCGGTGCCGAATGGACCCAGACGAGCCTGAACCAGTCGGCCGATCGCAACGACGGAGAGGCCAGGTTCGCCCTGACGGATGTCTTGAATTACGAGACGGTGAAATTCACCACGCATTTCACCTGGCAGCCGATCGCGATCACCGACCCGGAATATCCTGCGTCGAGCAGCAGGCGGCTGATGCTTCTCGATGCGCAGGTCGCGTCGACCACCGTCAATCTGCGCGCTCTTCCCAACCTGGCGCCGCAGCAGAAGGTGGATTCTCCGGCGGTCCCGATCTCCTATGTGGCTGGATCCGCCGCGCCGATGCTGCAACCCCTGCTGCTGCGGAACCATCAGCTCCGATTCGACCGCTATGTCACCAAGGTGTCGATCCGGATGGACGCCACCGCATTGAATCCCGGCGAGGATCTGAACCTGAGCACGGGAATGACCTCCTTGATGCTCGAAAAGACCACCGAGGCCGGTCCCAACCCCAGCATCATCCTGACCCTGAGCGGTGTCGATACGGTCGCCAACTACCAGCAGGCGCTCAACACCCTGACCTATTCCAACTCTTCGACCAATGCGGCGGCTGGCGTGCGCACCCTGAGCATGCACGCACAAGGTCAGGCGGAAGCGGACTCTTCCTCGCCCGGCTTCCCCGGCTTCCCCGGCATGGGAGGATCCCCGGCCACTCCGGTCTACGGCAATTCCACCTACGTCCAGGTGCTCCAGATCAATGTCGCCGCCAATGCGAACATCATCCCGTCCTTCACGGCATTGCCGCAGGATGCGACCGTCTCCTTGGGTCTGACTGCGACCTTCAACGCGGCTGCTACGGGAACGCCCGCTCCCGTCTTCCAGTGGTACCGGAACAATGTGCTCATCAGCGGAGCGGTGTCCTCCAGCTACACCACTGCGCCGACCGTTGCCGGCGATGATGGCGCCAAATTCCATGTGGTGGCCTCCAACGTGGCCGGAACCGCGATTTCGGCGCAGGCGACCTTGCATCTGCTCTACCCGCCGACGATCACGTCGCAGCCTGGCAATGCGGCGGTGGCTGTCGGTTCTCCAGCGACGTTCTCGGTCGCGGTGAGCGGTACTGGTCCATTCTTCTACCAATGGTATCGCAACGGTTCCTATCTTTCCGGTGCGACCGGTTCGAGTTACACGACCCCGGCAACGGTCGAGTCAGACCATGGCACCACGTTCCGGGTGTCGGTGAGCAATCTCTCGGGCACCGTGAATTCGAATCTGGCCACGTTGTCGGTGAATGTCCCTCCGTACATCGTCAGCGCCACGCCGGGTAAAGCGGTGGTCGCGGGCCAGTCGACAACGTTCAGCGTGACTCCGGGGGGAAGCTTCCCTTTGAGTTATCAGTGGACCCGCAATGGGATCTCGATGCCTGGGCAGACCAGTCAATTCCTGACCATCAACCCGGTAAGCGTCAATGATGCTGCCGATTACTCCGCCATCGTCTCGAATCCCTTCGGCCATGTCGCATCACCGCCTAGCACGCTGATAGTCTATACGCTGCCATCGATCACCACCCAGCCTGCGAGCGTGACGGTGAATGCCGGCCAGACGGCGACGTT
>CAZZJC010000058.1:0-14464 GCA_964654285.1 uncultured Candidatus Kuenenia sp. | reverse complement strand
CGATCACCACCCAGCCTGCGAGCGTGACGGTGAATGCCGGCCAGACGGCGACGTTCTCGGTGGTGGCAACCGGAACCCCGGCGCCGACCTACCAGTGGTCGAAGAACGGCAGCGCGATCAGCGGCGCGACCGCGGCGAGCTACACGACTCCGGCGTTGACCTCGACGGACAACGGAGCCTCATTCACGGTGGCCGTGTCCAATGCCGTCGCCAGCGTGACCTCGTCCGCCGCCACGGTCACCATCGCCGCCACGGGCTCGGCCCAGGCGACCTTCGTCGCCACCGATGCGACCACCCAGGGCAACTGGCAGGGCAAGTATGGTTCGGACGGGTATGCCTTGGCCGCATCCGTAGCGAGCCTGCCCGCCTATGCGGTTTCGACCCCGCAGGGGAATTCGACCCGCACCTGGACGCTTTCGAGCAATGATCGTCGCGCCCTGCTCAAACCGAACGACATCGTCCGGGTTCTCGGGGCGTGGAACAACGCCGCGACGTTCAATCTCAAGGTGGATCTCACCGGGACCGCCACGCGCCAGGTCGCGCTGTACCTGGTCGACTGGGACGGTGCCGGCGTGCGTCAGGAGCGGATCGATGTGCTCGACACGGCGACCAGCGCCGTGCTCGACTCGCGTACCTTCTCCGCCTTCAACAACGGGGTCTATGCGGTGTGGAACGTGAGCGGCAATGTGACCTTCCGGGTCCAGAACCTGGCTGGGACGACCTCGGTGGTCAGCGGTATCTTCTTCGCACCGGTCGCCGGCGCGCCGGTCGCTGCGGCGGCCACCTATGTCACGACCAATCGGATCCCCAAGGGTTCATGGCGTGGCGCCTATGGCAGCGATGGTTCCGTGGTCATCGGCCAGTCGACCACGCTGCCATCCTATGCCGCCAGCGTGGCTCCCAGCGGCCAGACCAGCAAGACCTGGGCCTCGATCACGGCCGACCTGCGTGCGCTCCAATATAAAACCGGGAACAACCGCATCGCGGCCGCCTGGAACGCGGCGAACAGCTTCGATGTCCTGGTCGGACTGAAGGATGGTCAGCCGCATCAGGTCGGTCTGTACGTCCTGGGTTGGACCGCCACCGCCAGCAGCCAGCAGACCATCGACGCCATCGATCCGGTGAGCGGAGCCGTGCTCGACAGCCGGACGATCAGCGCCTTCGATCAGGGTGCGTACGTCATCTACACGATCACCGGCCGGGTCTCGTTCCGCTTCCGGACCGTGAGCGGCAGTCCGAACGCGGCCTTGAGCGGGGTGTTCTTCGATCCGGTCGGGACCGTGCCGATGGTCACCGCCACCGCGACCTTCACGAAGACCGACCTGGCGGCCCAGGGAACCTGGAGGCCGCTCTATGGCAACGATGGCTACATCATGGTCGGCGGCGGCCAGAGCCTGCCCGCCTATGCGACCGTGACTCCGAGCGGAGCGACCGCCGGCACCTGGGTCGACACCACCACCGACGTCAGGGCCCTGTTGCGCCCGATCGGGACGGATCGCTTCGCCGGCTTCTGGAAGGCCTCCAGCAGCTTCGATCTCGATGTCAACCTGAGCGATGGCCAACCGCACCAGATCGCGCTGTACGGACTCGATTGGACCGGCGGCAACCAGGAGGTCGTCGAGATCCGCGATGCGGCGACCGACACGATCCTCGACAGCCGGAGCCTGACCTCGTTCGCCAGCGGCACCTATCTCGTCTGGAAGATCTCCGGACACGTGACCATCCGGGTCCGGAATCTGCTTTCCACCGGCAATGCGCTCGTGAGCGGCCTGTTCTTCGATCCCGCGCTCACTGGGCCGGGTTGAACGCAAAACGGCCAGGCGGCTCCACCCGAGCCGTCTGGCCGCGCTTGCGGTTTCGCGATTCCGTAGGTTATTCCTCCAGGAACGTGCTCGGAAGCGGACTTGACCACCGCCATCCGATACTCTACGTCTACATGCGGACTTCCTAGGTCCGTGGAGGTGGTGTGGTCGACTCCGTGCGCATGGCCGAAGGCGACTGCACCTGCCGGATCCAGGATCCCGCTGGCGGCACGATCCAGGCGCAGGTGGCGGAGATCAGCATCACGGGCGCCCTGCTCACCGGGGTCGAGGCGGTCAAGCATCCCCTGGCGCCGAACACCTACGTCGATTGCAAGCTGGAGGTCAAAGGCCACCAGCCGCGCCAGCTGTTCGCCCATGTGGTGTCGCAGGATGAGCAGGGCCTGCGCCTGCGCTGGATGCACTTCGATCCGGTCGACGAACTGAAGCTGCGCAAGCTGGTCGAGACCTACAAGCCTGGCGCTGCCCACGCCACGCGTCGGGTGATCAAGCCGAGTTCGACCAGCCTGCCGTCTGAATCCGACAAGACCGTTCCGGGCCCGGCGGCGCCTGCAGGTCCTGCAGGCGTCAGTGCGGCCGAGCAGGGATCGGTGAAGGCCTCCGTTGCCGGTCCTGCTGCCGCCGGTACCGCCGCCCAGTCGGCCCGGGTCGGGACACGACGGGTGCTCAAGCCGTCTTCCGCACCCAAACCGGCGAATCAGCTGCAATTCGATGATGACAGCCGCGCCAATCCGGTGGTGATCGCGAGCACCGAGCGCTTCGAGAAGCTGGCCGAGGCACCGATAACGGCGGAGGTCCAGCCGTTCTCGACCGGTCGGGATCCTGCCCATCGTCCTCCTGCGCCAAGCAAGGAGAAGGAAACCGCAGGAGCGCCGCTGGAACCCCTCGGGGCGGCGGCTGCCGCAGGCAAGGCACCGGCCGAAGCGGAGTCAGCGGCCGCTCCGGCTGCCAGCGCTCCAGCGAAGGAGGCGTCCGCCGGATACCCGATCCAGCCGGTGCTCCACGCGGACGAGTCCCGTGAGGGGCTGACCAAAGAGGCCAACGTCGAGCCTCAGGCCAAAACGGTGACGGTCAGCAAAGACGGCCGGATGGACATCGGCGCGTCGATCCGCAGCCGGGCGAAGACGGTGATGGCTTCGGAACTCGCCGCCCGGCACGAAAAAGTCCGTGTGCTCAACATGGGCACGATCAAGACCCTGATCCAGGAGGCCGTGTCCGAGGCGGCCGGCCATCTCACCCGCGCCCTCGGCGAGGCCGAACGCAAGCGTCTGCTGGAAGAGGCCGAGGAAGGCTTCAAGGAGCGGCTCAAGGCGTTCCAGCTCGAAAAGGCCGGCGCCGAGGAGAAGCTCAAGGCCCTCAACGATCAGCTGAAGGCGGCGCAGTCCCTGCTCGAACAGGAACGCAAGCGCACCATCGCGGCAGACCAGTTCACGGTGTCGGAAAAGGGCCTCGAGGAGATCGACGGCAAGATGTCGAAGCTGCTCCAGCGTGCGCTCAGCTCGGGCAGCGTCGGGCCGGATGTCGAGCTCAAGCTGCGTGAACTCGTGTCGCACGTGCTCGACAGCGAACGCGAGAAGATCCGCGCCAAGGAATTGGAGGCGCAGAACTCGAAGATCGAACTGCTGGAAAAGAAGGTCAAACGCCTGGCCGGCAGCCTCGAAGAGGTCGAACGCCAGCGCAACGAATTCCAGGAGCTCGCCGCCGCGCTGGAGAAATCCGGCGGTGGCGGCGGCGGCCTGCGCAACGTGCTCAAGGCGGGCATGAAGGGCGACGATCCCGACAAGACGCGCAAGCTGGAACTGATGAAGACGATCCTGGAAGAGAACCGCGCCCTGCGCGAAAAGCTCGGCATTTCTCTGAACCAGGTGACCGCAGAGGTCGCCAAGGCCGCCGAGGACGCCGGGGTGATGAGCGCGCAGGACGCGACTGCGGCCATGACCCACGAAGCAGCCCCTGGTCCTGAGCCCACGCCAGCGGTGGGTGAGGCGGCAATCCCCGAGGCCGACGCAGCCGGCTCCAGCGATCCGGTCGACCCTGACGCTCCGCTGGTCAACCCCGATGACGAGGCCTGGAGTCCTGAAGTCGACCCCGACGACCAGCCCTGGGAAGCCAAGCCGATCACCTTCGAGGGCGGCGAGACCGAAGCCGGGGTCAAGAAGATGCGCATCGCCAATCCGCTCGCGTTCACCCCGCCACCCCTGGAGCGCAAGTGAACGTCGGTTGCATCGCGTCTGGCGGCGGCAAGGGAAATCGCGTATGATCCTCCGCCGGGATGTCCGCCCGTGCCGGGATTGCCCAGTTGCGGATTTGCGCCCAACCTCCACACCTCCATCCCTGCCGTCGCCCACCATCCACGCCATTCTTCCATAAACCCGGCCAACCCTACCAACCCCGCCAGGAGCATCGCATGCCTGAGATCGTCTACATCGGCATGGACCTCGGTACCAGCCGTACGTCCATCACCACCTCGACCGGCGTCCGCACGACCGTGTGGTCGTATGTCGGCTACCCCAAGGACCACGTCGCCAAGAAGAAGATGGGCGGTCGCGACATCATCTACGGCGAAGAGGCCCTGCAGAACCGCCTCGCCCTGAACCTGTTCCGGCCCCTCGCCGGCAGCTCGATCAAGCGCAAGGGCACCAAGGACACCGCCGAGACCAAGAAGGCGATCAAGGACCTGCTCGAATACGTGGTCAGCCTCGCCAAGGCGCCCAAGGACGCGACGATCTACGCCATCATCGGCGCGCCCGCCGAGGCGTCGGTCGAAGGCAAGGCCACCATCCTCGAAGCCGCTGCCGAATGCATCGACTCGGTGATCGTCACCTCCGAACCGTTCTGCGTCGCCTACGGCCTCGGCTTCCTCGATGACACCCTGGTGGTCGACATCGGCGCCGGCACCACCGACCTCTGCCGCCTGCACGGCACCATGCCGCAACCTGACGATCAGCGCACCCATGAGATCGCGGGTGACGCGATCGACAGCCTGTTCGCCAGCCTGATCAAGGAGAAATACCCCGAGGCGCAGTTCTCCATCAACATGGTGCGCCAGTTCAAGGAGAAGTTCTCCTCGGTCAGCACCAAGATGGACGAGGCCGTGGTCGAGATGCCGGTCGCCGGCAAGCCCACCAAGTTCAACGTCACCGAACTGGTCTACAAGGCCTGCTACGCCATCGTGCCCCCGACGGTCGCCGCGCTGCAGGATCTGATCGCGACCTACGACCCGGAATTCCAGGCCAAGATGCGCAACCACATCCTCCTCGGCGGTGGTGGCTGCCAGATCAAGGGCCTCGGCCTCGCGATCGAGAAGGCGCTTGAAGAGTACGGCGGTGGCAAGGTCGTCACCGTGGAAGAGCCGCAGTACGCCGGTTCCAATGGCGCCCTGAAGGTCGCCCTCGACATGCCCGAGCACTTCTGGAAGGAATTCAAGAGCCAGCGCCCTGCGGCTTCTTGAGCGGGGTTCTGCTGTTTTCAGCGGGTTTCCACCCCGCCACGCCCCGCCAGGGCTCTGCCCTGGACCCGGATTGGCCGGAAGGGCGAAACCACGCGTCCTCGCGTTGGCGGCGCAGTTGCCCGGATGGGGCGGGGTTTCACCCCGCCCCGTTTTTTGTCTGGTCGCGATCCTCGATCCTCGCATTCGACGTCTGACTGGCTTGGTCGGGTCGAACGGACTCGGCGTGGACGGCGGCCGTGACGTGCCCAGCATGGCTGGCGCAGCCATGGCCGTCCTCGTGCCCACCGACCTTGATCAGCGTCCGGAGATGGCCTCGGCGGTCTGTCCTCTCTTCGCCGGGCCGCATCCAGGCAACCACCATCTCACCTGCGGGATTCCCGAGGCCATGGGCCTCGTCCCGACGGTCGAGACGCTGCGTGGATGCCTGGGCGTGCTGGTGCTGCTCGACCGCATCCGCCCGGCTGGCGCCCTCGGCATCTGCGCCTACAGCGAAGCGCAGGTCACCTGGTGGGGGCCGGCGATCGCGCCCGGATACGACCCGCGCATGGTCGCGCGCGCCCTGGGCGATCAGGCGCGGGCGGCACTGCGCGATGGCGGTTACGAATCGATCCGCGTCCTGGTCGACACGCGCAACCGTGAGCAGCGCGCGCTGATGCAGGGCCTCGGTTTCACCGCCTGGAAGGACGCGCTGCTGTACGAGACCGTCCTCCCGGCGCTGTCGCCCGAATCCGCCCTCGCCGGGATCCGCATCGCCACCCGCGCCGACCATGCGCAGGTGACGCGGATCCTCAGCGAAGGATTCCCGGATTCGGGGCACCTGGATGCGAACCTCGTGCAGCGCGAGAACGAGGGCTATCGCCATTATCTCCTGGAGGAGGGGGGCGAGGCGGTGGGCGCCGCCGCCGTGAAGCCGGGACCGGCGCGCAATTGGCTGAAGCTGATCGCGGTGCGCGCCGATCGACGCGGAGGCAGGCTCGGCCAACGCCTGCTCGCCGGCATCATCGCGAGCGAGGCCGCGCTGCGCGGTCGTGTGCTCGGGTTGGAGGTCCTGGCCGACAATCGATCTGCGATCCGCCTCTATGAGAAGGCGGGTTTTCAGCGGCGCTGGAGCGCGACGGTGATGACCGGGCCGGTCTGACCGCCGGCCGGATCAGGCCTTCGTCTTCCCGTCCCGCTTGTCGAGCAAATTCGGTTCCTTTCTCGCATCCTTCTTCGCTTCCAAGGCCGGTAGGGCCAGCGTCGAGGGGGCTTCGACCTTCTTCCAGCTCTTGGTGGTCGCGGCTGCGCTCTCGGCCGGAGCGCCGGTGCCGCGTACGATCTTGACCTTGGCCTTCTTCCCCTTGGCGGTCGGGTTGTTCCAGCGGTCGATGAGGCCGGACTTCAGCAATTTATAGCGTTCGACGCACTCAAGGACGACCTGATGCGCGACCAGGCGGTCCTCCCAGCCGTAGGTGTCGGACTTCTTGCCTTCGAGGTCCTTGTAGATGTTGAAGAAGTAGTCGACCTCGGCGAGGTAGTGCCGGGGCAGGTGCTGCAGGCCGTGCACGTCGCGCATGCGCGGATCGTTCACCGGCACCGCGAGGATCTTGTGGTCGAGGCCGGCGTCGTCCGCCATGACCAGGACGCCGAGCGGGCGGACCTCGATGAGGCAGCCGGGGAAGGTGTCGTGTTCGACGATCACCACCACGTCGAGCGGATCGCCGTCTTCGGACAGGGTGCGCGGCAGGAAGCCGTAGGCGCCCGGGTAGTGCACCGGGCTGTACAGGGTGCGGTCGAGGCGGAAGACCTGCAATTCCTTGTCGTATTCGTATTTGTTCGATGATCCCTTGGGGATCTCGATCACCGCGTTGAGGACGGTGGGAAGTTCGCGGCCGGTCGGCAGTTCGAGGAAGTCCATGGCCCGGCATGGTGAAGCTGACGGCGATCCGGCAACCATCGCCCTAGCAAGTTGAGACACGCGAGAGCGGCGCGTCGACGTGCTACTCGACCGTCACCGATTTCGCGAGATTGCGCGGCTGGTCGACATCGCAGTCGCGCCGGCGCGCGACGTGGTAGGCATAGCGCTGCAAGGGCAGGATCGACAGCAGCGGCTGGAGCATCTCGTCGTCGGCGCGCGCGACCGGGAAGACGTGGTCGCAGAGCTCGCGGAGCTGGCGATCGCCGGCGTGGCCGACGCCGATGATGCGGCCGTGGCGGGCGCGGACCTCCTGCACGTTGGACAGCATCTTCTCGTAGAGCTGGTCCTGCGGGCAGAGGCAGATCACCGGCAGCTTGGCGGTGACCTGGGCGATCGGCCCGTGCTTGAACTCGCCGGCGGGATAGCCGCTGGCGTGGACGTAGGCGATCTCCTTGAGTTTCAGCGCGCCTTCGAGCGCGGTCGGATGCTCGCCACCGCGGCCGAGGAACACCGTGTCGTTGGCCGCGCTGAACAGATCCGCAGCCTCGACCACCGCGCTTTCGCAGCCGGCCAGCGTCTCGACGACCAGGCCCGGCAGGCGCAGGGCGGCGGCGATCGCCTTGGATTCGGCCTCGGGATCCAGGAGACCCTTGGCCTTGGCGACCTGCAAGGCGAAGAGCCAGAGCGCGAACAGTTGCGCGGTGTAGGCCTTGGTGCTGGCGACCCCGATCTCGGGCCCGGCCAGCAGTGGCAGCACCCCGCCGGATTCGCGCGCGATGGTCGAGGTCACCACGTTCACCAGCGCGACCACCGGGATGAATTTCGCCCGCGCCAGGCGCTGGCCGGCGATGGTGTCGGCGGTTTCCCCCGACTGGCTGATCGACACCACCAGCGTCCCGCCCGAGGCCACCGGGTTGCGGTAGCGGTACTCCGATGAGATGTCGACTTCGACATGGACGCGGGCCAGCGATTCGAGGTAGCGCTTGCCATTGAGCGCCGCGTGCCAGCTCGTGCCGCAGGCGAGGAATACCAGGTGGTTCACCGCGCGCAGGTCGACGTCGAGATCCGGTTCGACCAGGCGGCCGTCGCGCAGGCGGCTGTCGAGCAGGCGGCGCAGCACCTCGGGCTGCTCCGCGATCTCCTTCGCCATGAAGGTGTCGTACTTCCCTTTGCTCACCGCCTCGGCGCTGATCTCGATCGGCTTGAAGACCGCCGCCACCGGCGACCCGGTGAAGGTGGTGATCCGCACGCCGTGCTCGCCCAGGTCGGCGATCTGGCCGTCCTCCAGCACCAGCATCTCGGTGGCGTGCGGCAGCAGGGCCGGGATGTCGGAGGCGATCAGCAGTTCACGCTGGTCCGACGGCGTGCCGCCATCGGTCAGCGAACGGTCGTGGCGCTGCGCCGGGGCGGGAGCGGATCCGGGCGCGCTGCGCCCGCGCCCCACCAGCAGCGGCGACCCCTGGCGCACCGCGATGATCCGGCGCGGATGCTCGGCGAAGACCACGGCGAACGCGAAGCTGCCGCGCAGGCGGGCCACCGTCGCCCGAACGGCTTCCAGCGGTTTGCCGCGGTAGACCGACGCGATCAGGTGCGGGATGACCTCGGTGTCGGTCTCGCTGCGGAACACCGCGCCCTGGGCCTGCAATTCCCGGCGCAGCTCTTCATGGTTCTCGATGATCCCGTTGTGGACCACCGCGATGCGTTCGTCGCCCGACAGGTGCGGATGGCAGTTGGTTTCGGTCGGCGGCCCATGCGTGGCCCAGCGGGTGTGCGCGATGCCGCACGAACCTGGCGCCGGCACGGCATCCAATCTGTCGCTCAGGTGCTTGAGCTTCCCCGCCGCCCGGCGCAGGCGGATCTCGCCTTCATCGACCAGCGCCAGCCCGGCCGAGTCGTAGCCGCGGTACTTCAACCGTTCGAGGGCGACGATGAGCACCTGTCCTGCAGGCTTGTGTCCGATGTATCCGGCGATTCCGCACATGGCGGAACCCTAGGCCGGCGCAGTGGCTGGGGAAGCCGGCGGCGTCGCGGATTTCGCCCAGGCCGCCATCGACACCTGCGCCGCGACGCGTTCCGCCAGGGCGACGAACGCCTGCGCGCTGCGGCTGGCGGGATGCGACAGCACCACCGGCGTACCGGCATCGCCGGCCTCGCGCACGGCGGGTTCGATCGGGATGCGGCCGAGGAACGGCACCTTGGTGTCGATCGCCTCGCGTTCGGCGCCGCCGTGGCCGAAGATGTCGTCCTCGTGGCCGCATCTGGGGCAGATGTAGGTGCTCATGTTCTCGACGATGCCGAAGATCGGCACGTTGACCTTCTCGAACATCGCCACGCTGCGCCGCACGTCGGCCAGGGCCACCGCCTGCGGCGTCGACACCACCACCGCGCCGGCCATCGGCGCGCCCTGGGCCAGGCTGATCTGCACGTCACCGGTGCCGGGCGGCAGGTCGATGAGCAGGTAGTCGAGTTCGCCCCAGGCGACATCCGACAGGAACTGCCGGAGCGCCCCTTGCAGCATGGGGCCGCGCCAGATCACGGCCTGGCGCGCGCCGATCATGAAGCCCATCGACATCAGCTTCACCCCATGGGCGAGCGGCGGGATGAGCTTCTTGTCCTCGACCATCGGCGGCTCGTTGACGCCCATCATCGTCGGCACCGACGGCCCGTAGATGTCGGCGTCCATCAGGCCGACGCGCGCGCCGGAACGGGCCAAGGCGCAGGCGAGATTGGCGGCCACCGTGCTCTTCCCCACCCCGCCCTTGCCGCTGCCGATGCCGATCAGATGCCGCACACCGGGCAGCACGTCGCCCTTGTCGAGGCCCTTGGGCACCTCGGCGTCCATGGTGATCTCGACCGCCGTGATGCCGGGCACCAATGCGACGACCTCGCGGCATTGGGCTTCCAGCTCCTTCTTCACCGGGCAGGCGGCGGTGGTCAGGACCAGGCGGAAACGCGCGGTTCCGCCGTCCACGACCAGATCGCGGATCATCCCCAACGCGACCAGATCACGGTGGAGATCGGGATCCTGCACGGTGGCCAGGGCGGCGCGGACGCGGTCGACGGTATCGCTCATGGCGCGGCATGATGGTGCCGGACGGAACGGCGCGAGTGGGTATGTCCCCAGGCTTTCCCAAGGGCAGGAGATCAGCGCGGGTGCTCCGACCAGGAGGGCTGGGATGCCCAGTCACCACCATCAAACAGCGCATTCCAAGCTGGCGCACCTGGTTTGCTGCCCGGTTCGATTTCGTGCTGGTAGACGATGCCCCGTTCCGTTATCGCGAAGAGTTTGCGTCCCTGCTTGGCATCCACTGGCCAAGCGTAGCAGACGAAATGCTTTTCTTGCAGTTTCGTCGCCTCTGCGGAAGGCGGGTCCTGACGTATGGTTAGCGCGCTGGCTGAATCGGCTGGGAGATAGATGACATAGGAGTAGCCCTGCCATCCCTCTTTCCCTGCCATGCGCTGGCCTGGGGTGAAGCCGGAGGAAGCGAGTTCGGAAAGCACGGCGTATTCCCCCCGGTCATTCCGGTTCTGATCGACTGTTGCCAACGCCTGGAACTGGACTTGGTGTGGGAAAACACCTGCCTTTAGAGTGGCCACTGCGGTGTGCTCCTGGGCGATGACCTTGCTTTCCAACAGACTGGGAAGCGCGACAGCCGTGCTGCAAGCGACACAACTGGTCAGGATGCCCAGGGATCCCAGGACGATGCCGGCGATGGCCAGGCCACGGGCTTGGTTCTTCAAGCCGAGGATGCCAAGGACGAGCGCGGCGATGCCGAGCAAAGGGATGAGCAGGCCAATGATGCCGAGCACCAGGGCGGTGATGGCGAGGCCGTTCCCCGGCTTGGGCTGGGTTGCTGAGTCGTCGTGCATGGTTTCCTCGTAGTTCGAGTTTGATCCGGTGCCGTCGGGAGGCGAAATCTGTAGTGGAGTGGACCCCAAACTCCACCGGAAATTTCCTCATGACCTGGACGGCGACGGCCATTGCGACGAAAGCATGGTTGATTCCTGTGAATGCCGTCACGGCTTGGCGCCGCAAGGCGGCTGCGGGTTGACTTGAACTCCCGGCAGCAGAATCGCCACGACCAGAGAAAGGCCCGCCATGCCCGCCAACGTCGTCGAACTGCTGATCCATCCCGATGCCCTGATGCCCGACCAGCACGCCAAGGTGCCGCTCGATCTCGCGCCCTACCGGGCCTTGGATGGCTTGCAGGTGGCGCAGACCACCGCCCGCAGCGTCACCCTGGCCAGTGCGCGCGGCCAGATGGAGATTTCCTGCCCGGCCGAGGGGATGCTGCGGGTCCGCGCCACACCTGGCGTCCTCTCCGCGAGCGTGACCGAACGCCTGGGGCTGGTGCAGGTGCCCGGCGACCCGGTGTCCTTCGGCACCAGCCAGAAGGACGGGCGTCTGACGGTGCAGGCCGGCGGCATGACCGCCGAGGTCGATCTGGCGAGCGGGGCCTTCAGCGTCCGCGATCCCTCCGGCCAGGAGGTCCTCGCCAACCGCGGCGGCCTGCGCTTCAGCGACCAGCCGGGCGAATACAGCGGCCACCGCTCGTTCGCCGCCTTCCGCCTCGATCCCGATGAACGCCTGTTCGGCTTCGGCGGGCGCATCATGAAGCCGGATCGCACCGGCCTGTGGGCCGACCTCTTCGCGGTGAAGGCCGGCCTGTACAGCGGTGATTACGGCGGCTTCCCCGTCCCCTTCATGCTGTCATCGCGCGGCTACGGCGTCTTCTGCAACAATCCCTGGCCGCACCTCTACTTCGACCTGGGCCGTACCGATCCGGGCGAATGGTGGGCCCACGCCCCCGGCGGCGACTGCGACTGGTTCGTGCTCGCCGGTCCGGAATTCAGCGACCTGATGCAGCGCTTCACCAGCCTGGTCGGCCGGCTGCCGCCGCCGCGCCGGTGGTGGCTCGGGTTCTGGGGCGGCACCCTGTCGCTGTCCACCGCCGACCAGGTGCTGGATTCGTGCCGTCGCTTCCGCGCCGAGGGGCTGCCCATCGACGCCGTCCACATCGACGGCAACTGGCGCGGTGGTCCGCAGTTCCTCACCAGCTACATGAAGGAAGGCACCTACACCTCGGCCGACTTCAACTGGCATCCCGACTTCGGCGATGGCCCCGGCCTGGTCAAGGAGCTGCGTTCGCTCGGCATCAAGACCGTGCTGCACGTCAATTCCCGTCCGTACAGCAAGGAGACCACCGAGCGCGGCGTCGCCGAAGGCTGGCTGCGCAAGCAGGGCCACGAGACCGTGGCCCGGGTCGGTGATCCGGCATCCGAGGCGAAGTACCGCGAACTCATCTCCGACCGCAACGCCGAGGGCATCGGCTGCTGGCTGCAGGATCATGGCGACCGCGTCAGCGGCGAAGTCCTGCCCGGCATCCCCTCGCGCAACCTGTTCGGTGCGCTCTGGGCGCGGGCGACCACCCAGACCGGCACCGACGATGGCGATCCGTGCCGCGTGGTGTTCACCCGCGGATCCGGCATCGGCGGCCAGCGCCACGCCATCGTCTGGTCGGGCGACACCCGGGTCGGCATCGATTTCTTCGAAGAGGACCTCTGGTACCTGATCAACGCCGGCCTGGCTGGCTACCCGCTCTCGTCCTATGACCTGGGCGGGTACATGTTCGCGCACAAGAACGCTCCGCTCTACAACAAGGCCTTCGATCGCGACAACCTCGCCCGCCGGCTCTGCCAGAGCCTGTTCTTCATGCCGGTGCCGCGGACCCAGGACGACGCGGTGGATCCGCCCAAATTCCCCTGGAACTGCCCGCCCGAGATCGACCGCCTCTACCGGGCGTTCCTGCGTCTGCGCTACCGCATGATCCCGTACCATTTTTCCTATCTGGTCGCCGCCGCGGCCACCGGCGAACCCATCGTGCGGCCGATGATCTACCATTTCCGCAGCGATCGCCGTACCTGGACCATCCACGACCAGTGCCTGCTGGGCGAGTGGCTGCTGGTCGCGCCCGTGGTCAGGAAGGGCGCCGAGCACCGCAGCGTCTACCTGCCGGAGGGCCGCTGGATCGACTTCTGGCGCGGCACGGTGCACCAGGGTCCGACCGTCGTGCTGGCCGACTGCCCCTTCGCCGGCGTCGAGGGCCTGCCGGTCTTCGTGCGCGCCGGTGCCATCCTGCCGAGCCAGCCGGATGCCGATCGCCTGCCGGACACCCCGCCCGCCGAGATCCATCTCGACATCTATCCCGATGGCGAGTCCTCGTTCGTCCTGCGCGATGGGGTCGGACTGGCAACGCCCATCGTCTGCCGCCAGACCCCGGGCCGGGTCGATCTCGACATCGTCAACGGCCTGGCCACCGCCCGCCGCTTCACCGTGCGCCTGCACGGAGTCCCGGCCGGCATCGCCCTGGTGATCAACGGCAGCGAGCCGACCAGGCCGCAGCCCGGCCTGGTCGGTGAGGTCACTGCCGTGATCGATCTGCCGCCAGGGCGCTGAACCGCCGCCGGCTTGCACCCTGCCGCCCAGCCCGGAGCCTCTCAAGCCATGTCAGAAACCACGTCCCGGCCGCTGTTATCGCTGGTCATCCCGGTCAAGAACGAGGAGGCAAACATCGCGACGCTGGCGGCCGAGATCGATCGCGCCCTGGCCGGCGTCACCTATGCCTGGGAGGCGGTGTGGATCGACGACGGCTCGACCGACAAGTCGCTCCTGGTCATGCGGTCGCTCAGACCACCGCACCGCTACCTGAAACTGGATCGCAACCACGGGCAGTCGGCCGCGTTCATGGCCGGCTTCCAGGGGGCGCGTGGCGAGTGGGTCGGGACGCTCGATGGCGACGGCCAGAACGATCCGGTCGATCTCGTACGCCAGCTCGACCATGCGCTGAAGACCGGCGTCGACATGGTCAACGGCATCCGCGCCAAGCGCCAGGACAGCCTGGTGCGCAAATGGTCGAGCCGCCTCGCCAACGGCGTGCGCAACCGCCTCACCGGCCGCACGGTGCAGGATGTGGGGTGCTCGACGCGCGTGGTGCGACGTGAATGCCTGCTGCACCTGCCGTTCTTCCACGGCATGCACCGCTTCCTGCCCACCCTGGTCGCGATGCGCGGCCACCGTCTGGCCGAGATCCCGGTCAACCACCGCCCGCGCGCCGGCGGCAAGTCAAAATATGGCATCAACAACCGGCTGTGGTCGGGGCTGCGCGACCTCTTCGGCGTGCGCTGGCTGATCAGCCGCAACCGGGTGTGGACGGTGGCCGAGGACGGCCGCGCAGAATAAACCTAGTGTCCTGTAACTGTAAAGTCTTAAACAAATATGGTTTCCGGCCGTATATG
>CAZZJC010000057.1:0-23528 GCA_964654285.1 uncultured Candidatus Kuenenia sp. | reverse complement strand
GTAGTGCGGGGTGACGCCGAAGCGGCCGGAGGCGACCTGCTTGATCGCGCTGCGGCGCCAGTCGCCGTTGGGGTCGCGGGTGAAGCGGCGGAAGTCCTCGCCGCCCTCGCCGGTGTTCGAACGCCCGCCGATGCGGTTCATCGCGATGGCCAGCGTCTCATGCGCCTCGGTCGAGATCGAGCCCAGGGACATCGCGCCGGTGCAGAAGCGCTTGGTGATCGCCTCGACCGGTTCGACCTCGGACAGCGGGATGGGCTGGGCCGGCTTGAACTTCAGCAGGCCGCGCAGGGTGCAGAGATCCTTCGACTGGTCGTCGATGATCTTGCAATAGCGCTTGAAGGTGGCGCGGTCGCCGCTGCGCACGCTGTGCTGCAGCAGGGCGATGACCTCGGGATTCATCAGGTGGAACTCGCCGTCGCGGCGCCAGTGGTAGTTGCCGCCGCGGTCGAGGTCGCGGTTCTTGTCGATCAGCGGCGCGAAGGCGACGCGGTGCCGGCGCACGGTCTCTTCCTCGATCTCCGCCAGGCCGGCGCCTTCGATGCGCGACGGGGTGTGGGTGAAGTACTTGCTGACCAGCGCCGACGAGAGGCCGACCGCCTCGAAGATCTGCGCGCCGCAGTAGCTCTGCAGGGTCGAGATGCCCATCTTCGAGAAGATCTTGAGCAGGCCCTTGTCGACCGCCTTGGTGAAATGCTTGCGGTAGTGGTAGGGCGCGTCGTGCTCGTCGTCCTGGTGCGCGGGCGAATCGAGCGGCGGCAGCATGCCCTGGTCGTACATGTCATGGATCGAATCGAACGCGAGATACGGATTGACCGCCGTCGCACCGTAGCCGACCAGCAGCGCGAAGTGGTGCACCTCGCGCGGCTCGCCGGTCTCCAGGACCAGCGAGCACTGGCTGCGCTTCTTGGCCCGGATCAGGTGGTGGTGGATGGCCGACACGCCGAGCAGCGCCGGGATGGGCGCGTGGCCGGCATCGACGCCGCGATCCGAGAGGACGAGGATGGTGCAGCCGCTGTCGACCGCGGCCTCGGCCTCCTTGAACAGCTCTTCCAGCCGGCGCTCGAGCGCGCCTGCGCCTTCGGCGACATGGAAGAGCATTTCCAGGGTGGTGCCGCGGAAACCGTCGACATCGGCCTGGCGCAGGGTCTCGAGCTGGTGGTTCGAGAGGATCGGCTGGTCGAGCTCGAGCATCCGGCAGTGCAGCGGACCGGGCTGCAGGATGTTGCGGGCCTGGCCGACGTACTGGGTCAGGCTCATCACCACCTCTTCGCGGATCGGATCGATCGGCGGATTGGTGACCTGGGCGAAGAGCTGCTTGAAGTAGCCGTACAGCGGCCGGTTCTGCTTCGACAGCACCGCGACCGGGGTGTCGTCGCCCATGCTGCCGACGGCCTCCTGGCCATCGATGCACATCGGCACCATGAGGGTCTTGATGTCCTCGAGGGTGTAGCCGAAGGCCTGCTGCTGCTGGCGGATGGCGTCGTGGCGGGGGATCGGCGGCTGCACCGGCTGCGGCAGCTGGTCGAGCATGATCTTGTGCTTCTCGATCCAGCTCGCGTAGGCGTGGCCCTTGGCGAGCTCTTCCTTGATCTCCTCGTTGCCGAGGACGACGCCGCGCACGGTGTCGACCATCAGCATCTTGCCGGGGGCCAGGCGCGAACGCTTGACCACCTGCTCGGCCGGGAATTCCAGGGTGCCGGCTTCCGACGCGTAGAGGATCTCGTCATCGGCCGTCTGGCACCAGCGCGCCGGGCGCAGGCCGTTGCGGTCGAGGATGGCGCAGATGCGCTCGCCGTCGCAGGCGACGATGTTGGCCGGGCCGTCCCAGGGTTCCATCATCGTGGCGTGGTATTCGTAGAAGCCCTTGAGGGCGCGCGACAGGCCGGACTTCGGCGTCCAGGCCTCGGGCACCATCATGGCCAGGGCGTGCGGCAGGCTGCGCCCGGTGCGGACGAGGAATTCCAGGGCGTTGTCGAAGCAGGCGGTGTCGGATCCGCCTTCGAGGATGACCGGCTTGAGGTCTTCGGTGGCATCGCCCAGGTCGGGGTGCTGGAAGAGCGCCTCGCGCGCGCGCATGCGGTTCACGTTGCCGCGCAGGGTGTTGATCTCGCCGTTGTGGGCGATGAAGCGGAACGGATGCGCCAGATCCCAGGTCGGGAAGGTGTTGGTCGAATAGCGCTGGTGCACCACCGCCAGGGTGCTGACCGCGCGCGCATCGGTGAGGTCGGGGAAGTACTCGCTCAGGGTGTGGGCGAGGAACATGCCCTTGTAGACGATGGTCTTCGCCGACAGCGAGACGATGTAGAACATGTGCTCGCCGGCGATGCGCCCGGCGCGGATGCGGTTCTCCGCCCGCTTGCGCGCGAGGAACAGCCGGAGGTCGAACAGGCGCGATTCAACCGTGCCGCGCCCGACGAAGACCTGCAGGATCGCCGGCTCGTTCGAGCGCGCGATGCGGCCCAGGGTCTTGTTCTCGGTCGGCACGACGCGCCAGCCGATGAGCTTGAGGCCGTAGTGCGCCACCGCCGCCTCGACCTCGCGCACGCAGGCCTCGCGCGCCGCCGCATCGCGCGGCACGAAGACCAGGCCGGTGCCGTAGTCGCCGGCGATCGGCAGGTCGAGGCCCGACACCGCGCGGTAGAGCGCGTCCGGCACCTGGATCAGGATGCCGGCGCCGTCGCCGTCGAGCGGATCGGCGCCCACCGCGCCGCGATGGTGCAGGTTGCAGAGGATCTTCACGCCGCGCGCGATGATGCCGTTGCTCTTCGCGCCCTTGATGTTGGCGAGGAATCCGACGCCGCAGGCGTCATGTTCGTTGGCGGGATCGTAGAGGCCCTGGGCGGGAGGAAGGCCGTGGGTCATGATGGCACCTGTCGGGGCGGAAGCGTGGCGGGGTGGCAGTGAATGGGTCTGGGCGGGCAGCGGGAGGCGGAGTCTCAGGCGAGAAGAAGGATGGCAAAGTGTAAAGGGTGACAGCAGGCGGCTGACGATGAGCAGCCGGCGGGCAGTTGGTTACAGATCATGGGCAATGAGCGGCAACGGGCAGAGGGTAGGGAGAAAACGGTTCAGGCCGAGGCAAAGCGCGAGGTGGTGGGCTGGTGCGGCGGCGGGTCGGCGGCGGTGCCGGCCGGCACCGCCGGATCGATGGCCAGCGCCTGGGCGCGGAAGTCGCGGATCGGGATCAGGTCTTCATACGGCGCCGGACCGACCATCGGCCGGCTGGCGTCGAAGCGCGGCTGGCCGCTGGCGCGTTCGCGCTCCCACAGGCTGGCGAGCGGATTGAGTCCGGTCGACAGGATGAGGCCGACCCGCCCCTCGTGCACCGGGATGTTGAGGAGCGGCAGACCCGGCCGGCCGATCAGGACGATGCCGGGGAAACCGGCGTCGCTGCACTCGCGCTCGACCGAGCGCAGAGCCGGCAGCGCGCTCATCGGCGCCTCGCGGAACGACGCCGTGATCGCCCCGGTGCCGGTGCGGGCGGCCTGCGCGACGCTGGTGAAGTTGGCGCGGATGAAAACCTCGTTGGGCGACAGCGTGGTCGCATCGTAGCGGATCATTTCCAGGAAATGCTGAGGTTTCCCTTCCGCCACATGGAGCAGCCCGCCGAAGATCGGGGTGGTCGGGATGCCCCGGCGCAGGAACAGCGCCGCCAAGGTCAGCGAGCACATCGTGCCCAGGCCGACATGGCCGGGGGGCACTTCGCGGCCGAGGATGTCCGAACCAGGCGGCTTGAGCAGCACCCGCGAACCCACCGCCAGACCGGCGCGGAAGACGGCCTCGAGTTCGTCGCACAGCGCCGGCAGTTCGAGCGCCGGGATGACGTAGGCGTTGATCGACACCAGCCCGCTGCGCCGATCCAGGTCGAAGCTGAGCTGGCACATCGTCTCGTCCATCTTGTAGCAGATGGACCCGAGCCGCCGCGCGACGGTCAGTTCGCGCGCCACCGCCGCGCCGGCCACGGTCAGGCGGTAGCCGCGCCGGCCGTGGCGTTCGATCAGCCCGGCCTCGGTCATCTCGGCGAGGTACAGGCGCAGGGTGCGCTCCGACCATTCCAGGCCCTGGCCTGAGAGCGCATCCAAGAGTTCCCGGCTGCCGACGAGCTGCTTCCACGGCTGGTCGCGCAGCACCGCCAGGACCGGCTGGTAGCGGTCGCCATGGTTGCGCACCAGCGCCCGCAGCGCATCCGGATCGAGCGCAACGGTCGCCCTTTCCACCCCGGCGGTGTCGTCTTCCGGCTCGGATGGATGGGAGTCTTCGCGCATGGGATCCGGCAGGTGCTGCCGCACGTTCAGTGCGGCGTGGCGTGAGATAACGGCACTTCTGCCGGGCGCAAGAGACGATCCCGAAGCGCGGTTAATTCACACAAGTAACTGATATAAAATCAATTAAAGAAATATCTCGTCGTCGTCGACCTATGCATTTCCGGCAAGACAACGTCGCCAACTCCGGCATGGGCTGCCGATGTTTCGGGTTTTTCTCCTGAATTCCTGCCGGAATTCGACTGCCGCCGTCGTGCCGACCAGGCCAGGATGACCACCGCAGAGGAGCGCCCCCGCCCCGGCCCCGACGACAGGGCAAAAGGCCCGGGATGACACCAGGAATCCGCCCCATGGAAGCACCCTGGTCGACACGCCCAGCGTGCACGAAGCGCTTGGCGCCGTGGTCCTGCACCGCGATGCCGTCGCCTGCGAACGCCTGAAGGTGTCTTGCCCCAGCGCCGGCGCACCGCGCGGCCCAGGCGCAGTTCGGCGGAGGACTCTGCGATGGTTGGCTGCTGCTGCTGGATCTCGGACCGGCCCCGAAAGCGCGCTGATCCAGGTCCTCGCCTGGTTCAACGGCCCCATCGTGGTCGGTGATCGGGTTTCAGCCGGCCAGGCCCGGCACCCTGGGCCTGAACGCCGGCAACGGGGAATGCTGCGCTGGCCGCGCACCGGCGTCCCTTCGCCCTGCCCGGGACTGGGCACACCGCATCAGGACCGGTGCGGCCATAGGGCCGCCTGGTCGCTGATGGGGGGATCCACCCAAGTCCCGTGCGGGAATGTGGTGAAGCACATCGGTCCGGACGCCAGGAGTCGACGACCAGCGTCGCAGCCGGGGCGTCCTAGGGTCCCCTTGAGTGAAGGGAGTTTGACGCAGGAGGTCAAACTTTCGCACGGATCGAATCCGTGCGGGCCCAGGGACGAGAGTCCCCGGCGGGCGTAGCGGGCGGAGCCCGCGAGGAGCAATCCCCCGAACGAGCACCAGCGAGTGAGCGGGGACGGGCTTGATCCCGCGCAGCGGGAAGGTGGCGCAGCCACCATCGCCCATCGCCGCAGTCCGACCCTCGCGCAGCGGGGACATGCGCAGCATGCCAGCCGCGCAGCGGCGCCGTCGGACTGGGGCGCAAGCCCCGCTAGCCGTTTGGGCAGGGGCCGCTTTTGCTTACTTCTCGAACTTGATGACTTCGACGGGGCAACCCTGCGCGGCCTCTTCGATCTGGCTTTCCAGGTCGGCGCCGACGTTGTCCTTCAGCGGCGACTTGCCGGCGTTGACGTCCTCGACGCCGTCGGCGCGGACGGTGCCGCGGACGAAGCAGGAGTCCTCGGTGACGCGGAAGACTTCGGGACAGGCGGTCTCGCAGGCATTGCAGACGATGCAGCCTTCTTCGATCCAGACTTTGGCGATGGCCATGGGGATTTTCCTCGGGTTGCGGGTCGTGCGGTCGTATCGATGCGCGGGCGGCGGCAAGCCCCCTTCTGCCGTCCGGCCGAACGGATGAATGCCGCGCATGGCTGGATCGGGGCCAGGATCGATGGCCATGGTTCCGTCCGGGTTGCGCCAGCCTGCCCTGGCGCAGGATCCTGGCGTGTCCGCCTGGTTCAGCCGTCTTGTCGTGGTGCCGGCGCTCGGCCTGCTCAACCGCCTCGCCGCCGACACCGCCTGCCGGGTCGGCGGTTCGCTCGGCGTCCTGGCCTTCCATCTCGGCCTGCGCCGGCGCACCGCCGGGCAGCAGCTCGGCCTGATGCTGGGGCTGAAGGGCACGCACCGGCGCGACATCCTGCGCCGGGCCTATGCGACGATGGGCGCCAACTTCGTCGAGCTGCTGGCGGTGGGCGGGCCGGATGGGCCGGAAAACCATCTCGAGATCCTCAATCCGCTCTGGATGCAGCGGGCGCTGAAGCAGAACCGGGGAACACTGTTCCTCACCGGCCATCTCGGCAGCTGGGACATCGGAGCCCATGCCGTGGCGCGCGTCGCCGGGGGCATCGTGGCCTACGCCAAGCCGCAGCACGACCCGGCGGTGGACGCGCTCGCCAACCGCCAGCGCGCGCGCCTGGGCCTGCGCATCGTCTTCACCGGCACGAACGACAAATCCGCCGCGCTGGAGGCCGCCCGCGCGGCCCGGCGCGGCATTCCGCTCGGCCTCATGGCGGACCAGCGCCCGCACCACCGCGATGGCGCCCCGGCCTGGTGGTTCGACCATCCGGCCTGGATGCTGCCGGGCCCGGCGTTCTTCTGCCATCGCCTGGGCATCGCCGTGGTACCGGGCATCTGCCTGCGGCGCGCCGCCGGCAGGCTGGTGCTGGTGCTCGGCCGCCCGTTCCATGCCGATGGCCGCCCGGAATCGGCGCTGGTGCAGCGGGGCGCCGATCTGCTCGCCGCCATGATCGCCGCCCATCCGGGCCAGTACTTCTGGCATCATCGCCGCATCGGCGGCCAGCCGCCGGCTCCGGTCGCGCCGCGCGACGGTTCGCCCTGGCGGCGAGGACTGCGCCTGCTTGCCGATCGCTGGTAGCATCAGCCCATCCGTTATTGACAACGGAAGCTTCGCTATATTGATACGAGCCACCGCGAGACACCCATGCCCACCTACGCCGACAATTCCCTCTCCATCGGACGCACCCCGCTGGTGCGCCTCAACCGCGTGGTTCCCTCCGGCGCCACCGTCTTCGCCAAGATCGAAGGGCGCAATCCCGCGTATTCGGTGAAGTGCCGCCTCGGCGCCGCGCTGATCTGGGATGCGGAAAAGAAGGGCCTGCTCAAGCCCGGCAGCGAGATCATCGAGCCGACCTCGGGCAACACCGGCATCGCGCTCGCCTTCGTCGCCGCCTCGCGCGGCTACAAGCTGACCCTGGTCATGCCCGAGACGATGAGCGTCGAACGCCGCAAGGTGCTCAAGGCCTTCGGCGCCAAGATCGTCCTGACCGAAGGCCCCAAGGGCATGAACGGCGCGATCCGCAAGGCGACCGAGATCCGCGACAGCGATCCCGCCCGCTACTTCCTGCCGCAGCAGTTCGAGAACCCGGCCAATCCCGCCATCCACGAGGCCACCACCGGCCCCGAGATCTGGGAGGACACCGCCGGCGCGATCGACGTGCTGGTGTCCGGCGTCGGCACCGGCGGCACCATCACCGGCGTGTCGCGCTTCATCAAGAACACCAAGGGCAGGAAGATCACGACCATCGCGGTCGAACCGGCGGAAAGCCCGGTGATCACGCAGTTCCTCGCCAAGCAGGAGCTCAAGCCCTCGCCGCACAAGATCCAGGGCATCGGCGCCGGCTTCATCCCCAAGATCCTCGACCTGTCGCTCATCGACCGCGTCGAGCAGGTCACCTCGGCCGATGCGCTGGCGATGGCCCGCCGCCTCGCCGCCGAGGAAGGCATCCTGAGCGGCGTCAGCTGCGGAGCCGCCGCCCAGGTCGCCAGCCGCATCGCCGGCGATCCCGCCTTCGCCGGCAAGACCATCGTGGTCGTCCTGCCCGACGCGGGCGAACGCTACCTGACCGGCCCCCTCTTCGAGGGCGTGTTCACCGGCGTCGCCGAGGCGAAGGCCGGCGACACGATCTGAAGCAAAAAATCGCAATTGCACCCCATCTGCGGCGTTGGTCGTCGGTTGTCATTGTCAGAACGGGTGTAACCCACCGCCCCAAAACCATGGTGGGTTCAAGGCTCTCTACTGTGGCCAAGTGACCGTGCGGCCACACCCGTCCTGACGCCGCGCTGCCCAACTCCCTCCTCCCGCCTTGCATCTGGGGTACACTTGCGATTTTTCCAATGAATTATGTGCTAAACTCGGGATCCTCCCCAACGGTCGGAATCGAGGTGGCCATTTTGATTTGCTGTAGCGTCGAAATCCACACGTTGCGGCCATGGCGAAGAGCGGCTTTCTACCATCCCACCGGACCCTGCTCGGCCTCGAGGCCATCCTGGCCGTGGGCTGCGGCCAGCAGTACCTGCAAGAGATGGCGATCGCCCATCTGCCGCATAATGCCTGGAAGGTCCTGCTGATCATGACGGTGACCGCCGGGCTGTTCGGCGGCTTGCTCGTGCTGCTGCAATGGCTCGCCGGCGGTCTGCTCGACCGGTCGATGCAGGGCGCCAGACGCGATCCGGTCGCGTTCTGGCTCGCCCATGCGGTGGTGCTGACCGGGCTGTTCTACCTGACCGCGTGGGTGCAGCACCTCCCGGTCTGGCCGATGCCGCCGCAGGCGTAGGCACCCTGGCGCCCCGCGCCCAGTGACCTGCGCGGGGCGACCGCCTGGACCTTGCCGGTGCCGCGAATCGGGGGTATCCATCGGGACAACCTTGTCCTGTTTTGGAGCTTCCATGCGATACTCCGGCTATGCCTGCATCATCCCCCTGATCCTGATCGCGACGATCAGCGGAGCGCTGGCCGAAGACGCCATCCCCATCCACCAGTCGATCACCACCAAGGCCCTGATCAGCGCGGTAACCCAGCGCTTCCAGGAGGTGAAACCCGGTCCAGGGTTCGATTCGACCATCGGCCTCAGCACGGCCGGGGTGAAGGCGGTGGCCGAAGGCGAAGCCAGATTCTCCGCCATCGTGCGCGACCTGAGCGAGGCGGAGCGGAAGTCGTGGCCCGATCTGATGGCCGTACCGTTCTGCATCGATGTGCTGGTGCTGACCGTGCACGCGGACAATCCGGTCGCCGATCTCACGCGCGAACAGGTGCGTGGCATCTTCGATGGCACGCTGGCCAGTTGGAAGGCGGTCGGCGGCCGGGATGCCGCCCCGGTGCTGGTGGCGCGCATCCCCACCTTCGCCACGCTCGACTTCTTCGAAGCCAGCTTCGGGGTCAAACGGGTGCTCGACGGCGCGGTGATGCGCTTCAAAGAGGGCGGCCCGGTCGCGGCCACCCCCAGCAACAACGAGAAGGCCCTGGCCGCCGTGGCCGGCGATCCGGCGGCGGTGACCTTCGCCTCCCTGGCCATGGTGGAGGAGCTGAAGGCCAAGGGCGTGCCGCTGAAGATCCTCGCGATCGGCGGGGTGGAACCCACCCCGGCCAACGTGCTCGCCGGGAAATACGCCGCCAAACGGCAGTTTTACATCATCACCAAGGGTGAGCCGCAAGGGCGCGCGCAGGAATTCGTCGGTTTCCTGCTCGGGCCGGAAGGCCAGAAGATCATCGCCGCCAAGGGGTTCATCCCGCTCGCCCCGTGAACGCGGAGACCGTCCCATGGCAACGCTCGGACTGCGCGGCCGCCTCGTCCTGACGTTCAATGTCGGAGCCCTGCTGCTGGTCGGCGCCCTGGCCACGGTCGAGATCCTCGGCCAAGGCCGCATCGTCGCGGTCATCGGCACCGAGGTGCACGATCGCGTCGCCGAGACCCAGGCGAGCCAGCGCCGCGAGACCGAGGCCCTGCGCCGCGACGCCGAGCTCGCGGCACGCCAGGCCCTGACCGGGAAGGTCGACGCGCTGGCGCATCTGCTGGCCGAACTCGCGCCCATCCCGCTGGTGACCAAGGACACCGAGGCGCTCGACACCATCTGCGCCCAGGTCGACCGCGATCAGGACGTGGTGTGGACGGGGATCCTGGATGCCAAGGGCAGGCTGGTCAGCGCATATGCCGACCCTGGCTTGAAAACGTTGATGAATCGCCCGGATCCACCCACCGCAGCCCAGGCCCTGGCCATCCTGCCCACCCTGGGATCGGTCCAGGTGCAACGCGTCGAAGTCAAGCAGGGCAGCCGGATCCTGGGGACCGCCCTGGTGGTGGCCAGCCAGGCGGCCGTGGAACGGCAGCTTGCCGCCACCGCCGAGCGGTTCGCCGCGATCGCCAGGGACAACGAGGATTCCTTCCGCCGGCTCGAAGGCCGGATCGCCGAGCGCGCGAGCTCGACCCGGCAGCTGGTCTCGACGGTGTTCCTCGCGATCGCGGTGCTGGGCGCGCTCGGGATGATCGCGGCGTCGCTCTGGATCGCGCACGCGCTCATCCGGCAGATCGAGCAGGTCGGACGGGCCCTCGCCGGCCTGGCCGAAGGCGACCTCACCCGGCGGGCCCGCATCCTGCGCCAGGATGAGACCGGGGCGATGGCGGGCGCTTTCAACCGATCCGCCGAGCGCCTGGCGGAATCGGTGCAGACCATGTCGGTCAGCGTCGAGGCCACGTCCGGGGCTGCGCTCCAGCTCGAATCCGTCGCCCAGGTCATGTCCGGCAGCGCCGACACCACCGCAGCGCAGTCGCAGGCGGCGGCTGCCGCCGCCGCCCAGGTCTCGCAGGGGACGAGCGCGATCGCGACCGGGATGGAGGAGATGGGCGCGAGCGTGGCCGAGATCTCCCGGACCGCCCAGGATGCCGCCCGCACCGCCAAGGACGCCGTGGGTGCCGCCGCCGAGGCCCGTGACGCGGTGCTGCGGCTGGACGCCGCCGGCCAGGACATCGGCGAGATCGTCAAGCTGGTGGCGACCATCGCGGGCCAGACCAACCTGCTGGCACTCAACGCCACCATCGAGGCCTCGCGCGCCGGCGAAGCGGGGCGCGGCTTCGCCGTGGTGGCCAACGAGGTCAAGGCCCTGGCGCGCCGGACGCAGCAGGCCACCGAGGAGATCACCAGCAAGACCGCCGTGCTGCGCGCCGGCGGCGACCATGCGCAGCAGGCGCTGGAACGCATCGTGGCGATCGTGCAGCAGATCGACCAGCTCCAGCAAGCGATCGCCAGCGCGGTCGAGCAGCAGGCCATCACCACGCGCGAGATCGGCGGCAACATCGCCTCGGTCGCGAGCGGCGCCACCGGGATGGCGGCCAACATCAGCACCACCGCCGCCACCGCCGCGACCACCCGCAGCGCGGTGGCGGACACCCGCGCCGCAGCGGCCCGCCTGGCGGCCCTGTCGACGGAACTGCAAGCCGCGCTGGCCTGGTTCCGCCGATAAGCATCCTGAGACTCCCCGTCGGTCGGAGGCGGTCGGTTCCACCGCTCGCGCGCGCCCCCACGCTGGCGGCCTGTGAGGGGCGAACCTGCCCGCCACACGCACGCGCAGGCAGCACGACCCTCCTACCCGGACGCACGCTCCGCCCATGCCTCCATCCACGAACACGTCCCGAACTCCGCCATGACCTGGTCCGACCTGCTTTCCACCATGTGCCTGGAGATCGCCACCGGCACCAGCGTCGCCGGCTGGATCGTCGCCCTGGGCGTGACGGTGGCCGCCGGGGTGGCGCTGGGGCGGCTCAAGCTGTTCGGCGTGTCGCTCGGCATCACCACGGTCATCTTCGCCGCCATCGCCTATTCCTGGCTGGTCTGGAGTCCGACCGGAACCGCCACCCGGATGCTGGTCGACGTCCAGGTCCGGGCCGAGATCGCGCGCCAGACGCCGGCTGCGGTGGCCGCGCCCGGCGCGTCCGCATCCGCCGCCGATCCCGCGCCGAAACCGGCGATCGACCGCGCCGCGATCACGGCCAAGGTCGAGAAGGCGATCGAGACCAAGGTCCACGCACGCAAGGAGGTGCTGGAGTTCATCCGCGAATTCGGCCTGGTGCTGTTCGTCTACTGCGTCGGCATGCTGGTCGGGCCGGGATTCCTGGCCTCGCTGAGAAACCAGGGCGTGCGCTGGAACCTGATGGCGGCGTCGGTGGTGCTGCTGGGCCTGGGCGTCACCGCCCTGGTCGTCCTGATCGCCGGCCAGCATCCCGCCGAGGCGGTCGGCGTGATGAGCGGCGCGGTCACCAACACCCCGGGCTGGGCGGCGGCGCAGACCACGCTCAAGGAGTTGAAAGCCCCGGCCGAGCAGATCGCCATGACGGTGTCGGGCTACGCCGTCGCCTACCCCTTCGGCATCGCCGGCCTCATCGGATCGCTGATCACCCTGCGCCTGCTGTTCGGCATCCGCCCCAAGGACGAGGTCGCCGCCTTCGCCGCGCAGAACCAGAGCGAGGCCAAGGTCGGCCACCTCAACCTCCGCCTGAGCAATCCCGGCCTGGCCGGGCAGAGCGTGGCCCGGGTCGGCGGCCTGGCCGGCGACGGGGTGGTGATCTCGCGCATCCAACGCGGCGATGAGCAGATCGTGCCCAAACCCGACTTCACCCTCGCCCAGGGCGACCTGCTGCACGCGGTCGGCAATCCGGATGGCCTGGAGCGCCTGCGCCAGATCGTGGGCGAAGCCATCGACAACGATCTGCGCGAAACCCGGACCGACCGTCGGCTGAACAAGCGCGAAGTGCTGGTGACCAACCAGAGCGTGGTCGGCAAGCAGCTCTCTTCCCTGGATTTTCCCAACACCTGCGGCGTCACCGTCACCCGCATCTGGCGTCATGGCAAGGAGCTGATCCCGAACCGGGAATCGAACCTGCACTTCGGCGACAAGCTGCTGGTCGTGGGCGAGGAAGCCGGCATCCGCCAGGCCGAGCAGATCGTCGGCAACATCGCCGGGCACCTCGACCAGCCGCAGCTCATCGGCCTGTTCCTCGGCATCGCGGTCGGCATCGTCCTCGGCCAGATCCCCATACCGATCCCGGGCATCTCGCAGCCGGTGAAGCTCGGCCTCGCCGGCGGCCCGATCGTCGCCGCCCTGGTGTTCAGCAGCCTCGGCCACCTCGGCAAGAACATCATCTTCCACGTCGGCAAGGGCGCCAACAACCTGATGCGCGAATTCGGCATCGCACTGTTCCTCGCCTGCGTCGGCCTCCTCTCCGCCGAAAGCTTCGTCACCTACGCCTTCAGCGCCAAAGGGGTGACCTGGATCCTCTGCGCCCTCTGCATCACGATGATCCCCCTGCTCATCGTCGGCATCCTGGCACGGCTGTTCGCGCGCGAGAACTACACCGCGCTCATGGGCGTGCTGGCCGGCGCCTGCACCGATCCCCCCGCCCTGGCCTTCGCCAACGGCACCGCCGGCAACGAGATGCCCGGCCTCGCCTACGCCACGGTGTACCCGCTGACCATGCTCCTGCGCGTGGTGGGGGCGCAGATCTTCGTGCTGCTGTACCTCGCCTCGTGACCGGCCGCGGGCCGGTCGTGCGGGATCAGCCCGCGCCGGCCGGCCGCTTGGTCAGCTTGCCGATCTCCTTGTCGATCCAGTAGATGCCCTTGCCATCGGCCCCGATGATGCGGATCCGGTCGAGGATGGTGCGGAACAGCTTCTCCTCCTCGTGCTGCTCGGCGGTGTACCACTGCAGGAAGTTGAAGGTCGAGAAGTCGGACTCGGCCATCGCCGCCTTCACCAGGGCGTTGATCCTGCCGGTGATCATCACCTCGTGGGCGAGGGTGGCGTCGAAGATCTGCTGCAGCCCGGTGTAGTCGGCCCTGGGCTCGGTGGTGGCCCCGATGCGGGCGAAGCCGCCGGCCTCGGTGATGTAGGTGAACAGCTTGCGGCCGTGCTGGTATTCCTCGCTCGCGTGCTGCGCCAGGAACGACGCCGCCCCCGGGAACCCCTTGTGGTCGCACCACGCGGCCATCTGGAGGTAGAGGTTGGATGAGGCGAACTCCAGGGTGACCTGGGCGTTCAGCAGGTCGACGAGGGCGGGGCTGAGCATGGGGATCTCTTTCCGGGGCGGGACGGTGGGACGGATCGGCAGGAGGTCGGCGGGCTCACTTCAGGCTGCGGCGCTTCTCGATCAGCAGCTGCACCACGCCGGGATCGGCGAGGGTGGTGGTGTCGCCCAGGTTGTCGGTCTCGTCGGCGGCGATCTTGCGCAGGATGCGGCGCATGATCTTGCCCGAACGGGTCTTGGGCAGGCCCGGGGCGACCAGGATGACGTCGGGCGTGGCGATCGGACCGATGTGGTGGCGCACCTCGTTGCGCAGCTCGCCGATGAGCTCGGGCGTCTCCTCGTAGCCCTCTTTCAGCAGCACGTAGGCGAAGATGCCCTGGCCCTTGATCTCGTGCGGGTAGCCGCAGACGGCGGCCTCGGCGCAGCCGGGATGGGTGACCAGGGCGCTCTCGACCTCGGCGGTGCCCATGCGGTGGCCGCTGACGTTGATGACGTCGTCGACGCGGCCGGTGATCCACCAGTAGCCGTCCGCATCGCGGCGGCAGCCGTCGCCGGTGAAGTAGTAGCCGGGATAGGGCTTGAGGTAGGTCTCGACGAAGCGCTGGTGGTCGTTCTGGATCGTGCGCGCCATCGACGGCCACGGCCGCTTGAAGGCCAGGATGCCGGTCACGTCGTTGCCGACGAGCTCGTTGCCCTTGTCGTCGAGCACCACCGGTTCGACGCCGAAGAAGGGCAGGGTCGCGGAACCGGGCTTGGTCGGGATGGCCGCCGGCAGCGGGGTGATCATGATCGCGCCGGTCTCGGTCTGCCAGAAGGTGTCGACGATCTGGCAGCGGCCCTCGCCGATGACGTCGTGGTACCAGCGCCAGGCCTCGGGGTTGATCGGTTCGCCGACGGAACCGAGCACGCGCAGGCTGCTGCGGTCGTACTTCCTCGGCCACTGGTCGCCCTCGCGCATGATCGCGCGGATCGCGGTCGGCGCGGTGTAGAACTGGGTGATCCGGTGGCGCTGCACCACGTCCCAGTAGCGGCCAGCGTCGGGGTAGGTCGGGATGGATTCGAACATCACCGTGGTGGCGCCGTTGCACAGCGGCCCATAGACCACGTAGCTGTGCCCGGTGACCCAGCCGATGTCGGCCATGCAGGCGAAGATGTCGCCGGGGCGGTAGTCGAAGACGTACTTCATCGACATCGCGGCCCCGAGCAGGTAGCCGGCGGTGGTGTGCGCGATGCCCTTGGGCTTCCCGGTCGATCCCGAGGTGTACAGCAGGAACATGGTGTCCTCGCTGTCCACGTGCTCGATCGGGCAGTACGGGCGCTCCTGCGCCATCAGGTCGTCGATCCAGACGTCGCGCGGCGCGTAGAACGGGATCTTGCCGCCGGTGCGCTTCACCACGAAGACGTGCTGCACGGTCGGACAGGCCATCACCGCCTCGTCGACGGTGCGCTTGAGCGGGATGACCTTGCGCGCGCGCAGGCCCTCGTCGGCGGTGATCACCGCCTTGCACTTCGCGTCCAGGATGCGGTCGCGCACGCTTTCCGCCGAAAAGCCGGCGAAGATCACGCTGTGCACCAGCCCCAGGCGGGTGCAGGCGAGCATCGCGTAGGCGGCCTCGGGGATCATCGGCATGTAGATGGCGACCCGGTCGCCTTTGCGCAGGCCCTGGTGGCGCAGCACGTTGGCCATGCGGCAGACCTGGCGCTGCAGTTCGCGGTAGGTGATGGTGCGGGTCAGGCCGGGCTCGTCGCCTTCCCAGATGATCGCCGCCTGGTCGCCCCTGGTCTTCACATGGCGGTCGACGCAGTTCTCGCACACGTTCAGCTTGCCGCCGAGGAACCACCCCACCTGGCCCTGCTCCCAGTCGTTGTCGCTGACATCGCGGAAGTCGTGCTGCCAGCTCAGGTGCTCACGCGCCATCCGGCCCCAGAATCCATCGGAATCGCGCAGGCTTTCCGTGTACAGCCGCTGATAGGTCGCAAGATCGGGGATGAGCGCCCCGTGGCTGACGCGAGCAGGCGCGTGGTAAAGGCCGTCGGCGGCGGGCGAAGCGGACATGCGGGCTCCTGGTCGTTGGACTGCAGTCGTGCTGGACCGTCGCGTTGACGATCCGGAGCAGGTGTGAAGGGCATGGTTTGAGGCGCTGGCCGAGGGTTGCCAACCAGAATCGAACGCTGGTTGGACAGGGCTGCGTGCCGGTGTCCGAGGTCACCGTTGGCAGATCGGACACCACGCCGTCGTACGGCCGCCGATCGCCGCCGATTTCAATCTCGCCGCACACCGTTTGCAGGCCTCGCCGCCCCGGCCGTACACCGCAAGGTCGAGCTGGAACCAGCCGGAATCGCCGTCCGCCTGCCGGTAGTCGTTGATCGTCGTGCCCCCGCCCGCGATGGCCTCGGCCAGGATGGCGCGGATCTCGGCAACGAGCCGTTCGAGCGCGGCGCGCGGGATCCGGCCGGCCTGGCGGCGCGGATTGAGGCCGGCGCGGAAGAGCGCCTCCTGGGCGTAGATGTTGCCGACGCCGACGACCTCGGCCTGGTCCATGATCAGGGCCTTGATCGCGGTGCGCCGGCCGTGGCAGCGATCGGCCAGGTACGCGGCGGTGAACGCCGGGCCGAGCGGCTCCGGCCCGAGTCCATCCAGGCACGGATGGCGTCCATCAGGCGGGACGAAGCCGACCAGGCCGAAGCGGCGCGGATCGCGGAAGACCAGGCGCCGGCCATCCGCAAGGTGCAGGGCGAGGTGGTCGTGCGGCCGGTCGTCGCCCACCGGCGCCAGACGCCAGGATCCGGTCATCCCGAGGTGGCTGAGCAGGCTGCCGACCGGCAGCGCGAAGAGCAGGTACTTCGCCCGCCGCTGCACGCCGATGATCGGCTGGCCCGCGAGCCGCTGCGCCAATCCGCGCGGCAACGGCCGGCGCAGACGGGCTCCGCTCGTGGCGATGCCCGCGATCACGCTGGCGCCACCCAGGATCCGCTCCAGGCCGGCGCGGACGGTTTCGACCTCGGGCAATTCGGGCACGGATCGACGCTAGCATGCCCAGGGAGGTCGCCAATATGACGCACCGCGAGCTTTCCACCCCATGGCCATCCATCTCGAATGCGTCAACGGCCCCAAGCCGGGCCGGCGGTTGCCGATCCGCGCCGAGAAGCCGCTTTCCATCGCTGTCCGCCAGGAGGGCGCGCCCGACGGATCGGTCGACTTCGCCCTGGTCGGCGGCCGTCCGGTGGTGATCAACCGGTCGCGGCGGCGACTGTACCTCAACGGCATCCTGGTGGAAAAAGGCGAACTCAACCGCAGCGACACCATCACCATCGGCGGCCTGGAATTCCGTATCGTGGTCGATGCCGAGGCCCTGGAGCGGCGCCGATCCACCGATGCGGATGGGGCTCAGCCCAACCGCGACACCGTCGCCACCGACCGCATCGCCACGGCCGACTTCTCGCCGCAGCAGATCGCGAGCCTGGTCGCTTCCACCAGTCCTGCCGACAAGGTCGAGACCGCCGACTTCCGCCCCGAATCGATCCAGGTGGTCGACCCCCCTGCGCCCGATCCCGACAAGCAGGAGACCGCCGACATCCCGCCGCCGCGCCAGATTCCCGCACCTGGACGCCCCGCTGACGATGGGAAGAAGACCTCCGCCGAATCGGATTCCGACCGCCACCGCCGCCGCAACCGGATCAGCGCGACCCAGCCCGCGATCAAGAGCGACAGCGCACGCAAGAGCCTGTTCGGCCGGGTCACCGGCGTGTTCAGCGGCCGCGCCGAGCGCGCCCGCCTGAAGGAGCTGGAGACCGAGCGCCACGATCTGCTGGTGCAGGCCGGCAGGCTCTCGCTGACCAACGGCTTCGGCATCCGGCCGCACGTGATCACGGCGATGCTGCAGGGTGAAACCGTCAGCCTCACCCCGCAGGACATCGACCAGGCGAGCATCGACCGCTGGCGCAACCTGCGGCAGCAGGTCGCGCTCATCGATTCCGAGATCGCCGGCCTGCGCCGGCTGCTCCAGATGGAGGCCGATCCCGACACCGTCCTGCCACCGCTGCCGACCCGGGGCCTGGACAAGGATCGCCAGGATCGGGTCTTCGGCGTGATGGACGCCGTGGGCACCGAGGAGATGTCCTCCGTGATCCCGGCGGACGCCCCGCCCGTGGGGTCCGCCGTCCCGACCGACGACCAGGCTCCCGCCAGACCGGGCGATGAGACCCGGCCCGCCAGATCGGGCGATGAGACCCGGCCCGCCAGACCGGCGATCAGCGCCCGCCGCCGCCTGCGGCGCTGACCCGCAACGCCTTCCCGAGCACGACGGGATGCACGCCACCGTTTCCACCGTCACCGCCGGCGCACCGTTCCGGATCACGGATTTCCCGATCAACCCCGGCATTTCGGTGATCGAGGCGAGCGCCGGCACCGGCAAGACGTTCTCGCTCGCCGCCCTGATCGTGCGCCTGGTCGCCGAGGGCCGCGTCGCGGCGATCGGCCGCATCCTCGCCGTCACCTTCACCGAGGCGGCGACGGCCGAACTGGTCGACCGGGTGCGCCGCTTCCTCGCCGCCGGGCGGGCCCTGGCCGGGCGCGGGCGCGCGGATCCCGGTGCAGACCTGACCCCGCTCGCCGCCAGCGACGATGAGCGCGCGGTCTCCCCGGTGATCGCCCAGGCCGTGCGCGGGCACGGCGGCGCGGCGGTGGTCGCGGGCCGGCTGGCGGCGGCGCTGGCCGCCGGCGACGACCTCGCGATCCACACCATCCACGGCTTCTGCAAGCGCATCCTCGACCAGGCGGCCTTCGCCTGCGCCATGCCCTTCGGGGCCGAGCTGACCGGCGCGGGCGATGACCTGGCTGCAGCGGCGGCGCGCGACTGGTGGCGTGCCAGCGTGCCGCACGATGCGCTGCTGGCGGAACTCGCGCTCGCCAGCTCCTGGTCGCCGGAGCTGGTCGCCTCCTTGCATCGGCTCGCCCACCGCCTGCCCGGCACGCGCTGGGATCCCGCCCCCAAGCCGTTGGACGCGGCGCGGCGCGAGCTGGAGACTGCGGTGCAGGACGTGATCCGGGCCTGGCGCGACGAACGGGAATCGCTGCCGGAGTGGGCCGCGAGCAAGGCCTGGAAGAAGGAGTCGCCGCTGGGTGGATCCGCGCTGCCGGCGACTCTCGCCGCGTTCGAGGCGCTCTCCTCCTCGCCGATGCGGCTGCGGCCGTTCCTCGCCATCGCGGCCGATCTCGCCCCGGCGCAGGTGGTCGAGGGCCGCAACCGCAGCAAGCACAAGCAGCCCTTCCCCATCACGCACGCGGTCTTCGCCGCGGCTGAGCGTTGCGCCTCGGCCGCCGAGACCGTGCACCGCGCCTGGCTCGCGGCGGGCGTCGCGGACGTCGACCGGCGGATGGAATCCGCCAAGTCCGCGAGCCAGGTGCTGACCTTCGACGACCTGCTGCGCCGGCTCGCCGCCGCGCTTGCCGATCCCGCGCGCGGCCGCGGCGTCACCGCGGTCATCCAGGCGCACTACGACCTCGTCCTGATCGACGAGGCGCAGGACACGGATGCGGTGCAGGCGGCGATCTTCGCCACCGCCTTCCGCGACCGGCCGCTCATCCTGATCGGCGATCCCAAGCAGGCGATCTACGCCTTCCGCGGTGCGGATCTCGAGACCTACCTCGCCCTCGCATCGCGCGCGACCCTGACCGCCAGCATGGACCGCAACTGGCGCAGCGCGCCGGCCCTGGTCGCCGCCGTGGGCGCGGTGTTCGCCGGCGCGGCGCCGCTGTTCGATCCGCGCATCGCGGTGCCGGCGGTCGCGCCGGCGCGCGAGCAGGGCGAACTGGCGGGCGACGACCGCGCCGCCCTGGAATGGTGGACGATCCCGGGCCAGGGCGGCAAGGACGACGCCACGGCACAGGTGCTCGACCGCCTGGCGCACGAGCTGGTGCACCTGCTGTCGGGCGGCGTCCGCCTGGGCGACGGGCCGCTGCTGCCGCAGCATTGCGCGGTGCTGGTCTCAACCCACCGCCAGGCCCAGGCGGTACAGGACCGCCTGCGCGCCGCCGGGGTCACCGCCGTGCTCGGGGCGACCGGCGACGTGGCTGGCGGCGCCGCCGCCGCCGACTGGCGCGCACTGCTGACGGCGGTGCTCGATCCGCGCGACGCCGGACGCCTGCGCGCCGCGCTCGCCACGCCGATGCTGGGGTTCACGGCCGACCGGGTCGCGACCTTGGAAGCCGATCCGGCCGGATGGCAGCTCCTGATCCAGGAATTCAGCGGCTGGGCCCAGACCTGGACGCGCTTCGGCGCGCTCGCCCTCTGGCGCGCGATCGACGCCCGCTTCGCCACCACCGCCCGCTTCGCGCAGGAGACCGGCGGCGAACGCCGGCTGACCGACTACCGCCATGTCGCCGAACTGCTCGCCGAGGTCGCAGTCGCGGACGGCCGCGCTCCGGCAGGACAGCTCGCCTGGCTGACCGCCGCCGGCCAGGACGACGATACCAACGACGAACGACGCCAATTCCGCCTCGAACGCGACGGCAGCGCGGTGCAGATCGTCACCCTGCATAAATCCAAGGGCCTGGAATGGCCGGTGGTGTTCTGCCCCTTCCTGTGGCAGGCCCGCGCCGAACGCGGCCCGGCCCGGCTGCTGCGCGGGGAGGACGGCGCGGCGACGCTGCTGCTCGCGGACGGCGCCGAGGCGGTCGCCGCCGCCGACCGGCTGCAGGCCCAGCGCCTGGCCGAGGACCTGCGCCTGGCCTACGTCGCCCTGACGCGCGGGCGCGAGCGCTGCTACGTCGCGGTCGCAGCCGGGCCGATCGGCAGGGATCCGCAGGTCTCCGCCCTCGACTGGCTGCTGGAGCGTCCAACCGGTGGCGGCGACCCCTTGGCGGCGCTGAACCGGATGGATCCCAAGCAGGCCCGCACCGGTCTCGACACGCTGGTCGGGAGCCATCCCGATTGCATGCGGGCGCATGCCGTCGTCGCCGCAGACGCGGCCACGCCCCGGATGCCTGCCGTCGAGGCCGGCCCGGCAACGCTGCCACCACCAGCGCCAATGCCGCCGCCGGACCCATCCGATCCGCGACGTGGCGGCTGGTCGGTGGCGAGCTTCACCGCGGTCACGCGCGGTGCGGGCGATGAACGCCCCGACCGCGATGCCCACGCGGCCGCTCCGGCCCCGGGCGATCGCGGTGTGCACGGCTTCGCAGCGGGCGGGATCGTCGGCGACTGCCTGCACCGCTGCCTGGAAAAAACCGATCCAGGCGACGAAACCGGCCTCGCCGCCGTGGTCGCCGGTGAACTGCAACGCGCCGGCCTCGCGGATCCCGGCGCGCATCCGGCCTGCACGGATCCGGCGGCGGCGGCGGCGGCCATGGTGCGCTCGGCCTGGGCCGCGCGGCTGTCCGGCGGTGCGACGATCGCCGGACTGATCCATCGCCGGGCCGAGTTCCCCTTCCACCTGCCGCTCGCCTCCTGGTCGGCGGGGGCGGTGGCCGGCATCCTGCGCCGGCATGGCGGCGCCCTGGCGCAGGCGCAGGCCGACCATCTCGACCGCCTGGCGCCCCGCACCTGGCACGGCTTCTTCACCGGGGTGATCGACCTCATCGGCGCCCACGATGGCCGCTGGTGGGTGGTCGACTGGAAGTCGAACCGCCTCGCCGCCGATGCGGCCGGCTACACGCCGGACGTGCTCCAGGCCGCGATGATCGGGCATTTCTACGTCCTCCAGGCGCATGCCTACGTGCTGGCGCTGCACCGATTCCTGGCGGCGCGCCTGCCGGACTACGACTACGACCGTCACCTCGGCGGCTACGCCTACGTCTTCCTGCGCACCGGCGCGGTGGTCGAGGAGCGGCCGCCACTCGCCGTGATCACCGCCCTTGAACGCGACCTGCTGCGACCGGCCCGGATCGCGGCGCGGGTTCCCGCATGAACGACGCCGCGCCGTCATTCGCCCCCATCGATCTCCGCCTGGGGGACACCCTCGCGCGCGACCTGCCGACCGGGATCGCCACCGCCGTGCGCTGGGCGGCCGCGATCGCCTCGCGCGAACGTGGCCTCGGCCATGCCTGCGCCGATCTCGCGGCGTGGGCGGGGCGCGAGGTCGATGACCAGCGCCTGCCGACTCTTGCCGCGTGGCGGCGATTGCTCCTGCAGGCCCCGACGATCGGCGACGGCGTCGCCAGCGACGGCACGGCGCTGGTCCTCGATGGCACGGCGCTGTACCTGGCGCGCTACCACCGGGCGGAACGTCGGCTGGAGGCGAACCTGCGCCTTTTGCTGGAGGACGCCGACGGATTGCCGCATGGCAACGCCGACGCCGACCTCGACCTCCTGTTCGGCCGCGACGGCGATCCGCTCCAGCGCGCCGCCGCGCGCACCGCGCTGCGCTCGCGCCTGGCGCTCATCACCGGCGGCCCGGGCACCGGCAAGACCACGGTCGTGGCGCGGGTGCTGGCGCTGCTCCTGATGCAGCACCAGGGCCGCGCCCACCGCCTGCGCATCCGCCTTGCCGCGCCGACCGGCAAGGCGGCAGCGCGCCTGGCGGATTCCCTGGCGCATCCGAACCCTCCGCTGGCGGTGCCCACCGGGATCCTGGCCGACATGCCGACCACGGCCTCGACCGTGCACCGGCTGCTCGACTACCATCCCGCGACCGACCGCTTCCGCCGCCGCCCCGGCAACCCGATCGACGCCGACGTGGTGGTGGTCGACGAGGTCTCGATGGCCGACCTGCTGCTCATGGATGCGCTGGTGGCGGCCCTGCCGCCGCAGGCCCGCCTGATCCTGGTCGGCGACGCGGGGCAGCTCGCCAGCGTCGAGACCGGCTGGGTCCTGGGCGACCTGGTGCGCGCCGCCGAGGCCGATTCCCCCCTCGCCGGCGCGGTGGTCGAACTCACCCGCAATTTCCGCAGCGCCGACGCGCCCGGCGTGGTCGCCGCCGCCGCCGCCGTGCGCCGGGGCGACCGCGCCGGAAGCCTCGCCGCGCTCGACGGTCGGCACGCCGACGCCCGCTGCATCGCCCTGCCGGCCCGGGCCCCCGCCCTGGCCGAGCTCGATCCCGTCGCCGCCGCCGCCGTGCGCGCGGTACCGGAGGCGGACTCGGCCAGTGAGGCGCTGCGGCGCCTGGGCCAGGTCCGGCTGCTCACGCCGCTGCGGGAAGGCCCGTGGGGGCTGGAATCGCTCAACCGCCTGGCTGAAGAGGCCCTCTTCCCGCACCGGTCCGCTGCCGTCGGGGACGATCCCTGGTACCGCGGCCGCCCGGTGCTGATCACCGCCAACGACGCCCAGACCGGTCTCTTCAACGGCGATCTCGGGATCTGCTGGGATGCCCCGGACGCCCCCGGCAGCGGACTCGTCCACTTCCCCGGCCGCGACGGCGCCACCCGCGCCCTGCCGCTCGCCAGCCTGCCCCGGCACCAGACCGCCTGGGCGATGACCGTGCACAAATCGCAGGGATCCGAGTTCCGCCACGTGCTGCTCGTCCTGCCCCCGCTGCCCGAGGGTCTCGGCGTGCGCGAACTGCTCTACACCGCGATCACCCGCGCCCGATCCAGCCTGCTCATCGCCGCTACGCCGGGCGCGCTGGAATCCGCCATCACCGCCAGCGCTGCGCGGCGGGGCCGGGTGTGGCGCGGCTGAGTCCGTCTACGGGCGGGCTGCTGGGGATGGGCCATTCGACCCGAAGTGAGGACAGGTGTCCGCCCGCGGGCCGGCTCAATCGCAGTGGAAGACTTCTTCCATGGCCGTCCACCATTCGCCGTCTGCACGATCCTCCAATGGCTGCTGATACTAATCCACTTTCAAAGCCATAATAACTATCCAATCGAACCCGCAGAGG
>CAZZJC010000056.1:0-23851 GCA_964654285.1 uncultured Candidatus Kuenenia sp. | reverse complement strand
GCTTGATGCCACACGGACGATTCAGGAATAACGGGCCTAACTGAATGCCATTGTGGTGACCCCCTTGGATGCCGCCGGCAACGTGATTCCCGGCAAGATGCGTGTCGGCATCATGGATCCGGCCGCACCCGCCGTCTCCACGCCAGCGGGATGGACCACGAAGGAATTCGTCAGCATTCCGTTGATCAAGAAACCCTCGTTTGCCGGGCCGTATTTCAAACCGATGGCGAAGACCTGGACGCAACTCGCGCTGGAGGTCAGCCGTTTGAACTTTGCGCAACCGGGCGAAGTCGTGGCCCGGGGAATGAGATCTCAGACACCTGGCAATGCAGGGGGCGAATCGGAGTTTGGCTGGTATGCCGCGACCCATCTCTGGTCAGGATTGGGACTGCGCGCGTTGACCGAGGATGTCGGTGAACGGGCGCTGGCTGAACGGATCCTGCCGTTTGTTGCCGAAGCGATGGAAGTGCATCAGCGGGTGACCGGCGGAATGTTTTACGGCTACAAAGGTTACACCCCCATGTCGCGCTGGAATGCCGAGGCGATTCTGGATGCCTATGTGCAGACCGGCGATCCCCGCTGGAAGAGCATCGCCCTGGTCTATGGCCGCGCCTTGGTGAAACTGCAAAAGGAGAACGGCTCGTTCGGGGGTCTGGGCAGGGACGGAAAAATGATCGACCGACCTGGTGGCTACTGGGCGAATTGGCCCACCGGCAATACTGAATTCGGCGCCAGCGAATTGCTCTACACGCTGGGCCGCCTGCGACGCGACCTGAAGACCGACGAGTTCACTCCAGCCGAAAAGAAGGCCCTGGGCTGGATGAAGGACCGGGCTGTCCGCGATCGGTACTGGCCACTCTACGTGCATCATTCCAGGTCTCAGGGCTACCCGGTGTGGCAGCACGCGATGTCGGCGCTCTTCTTTGTGCGCTATCTGCTGGAACTGGCGCCGCCGGAAGACCGCGATGTCAAACTGGCCGAGGAGGTCGCGCGCTGGGCGGAAGACCATGGGATCGATTGGACGCGGACGGCGGACGGCTCGCACACGGGCGGAATGGTGACGCCGGTCATCCGCGCCGGTGACCGGATGAATAATGAACCAGTGGCGGTGAACCTCTTGGCAGCCATCGGATTTCAACACTTGGCCAAGGCGACGGGAAACAAGCTGTGGGCGGCCAAGGCGGATGCCTTGGCGGGCGCCGTGGCGGAGGCTCAAGACCCAGCCAACGGGTATATCATGCCGAATCTGCAAGCCGGATACAAAAACAGCACGTTCACGGCGCAGTATGACGACCTCGTCTATCACGGCTGGGCCTCGTGCCAGAGCTGGGCAGTCCAGCTGCTGCGCGAGTACGCCATTTTCCAGAAAGGGAAACCATGAGTCATCACCAACACACCCCGTTCGAGTCCCTGATCAATCCCGTCATCCGGCCGCGACTTGGCCAGACCGGCGTCCGCGATCCGGCGCTCTTCTGTCACAAGGGCGTGATCCACTGTTTCTACAGCGCCACCTGGTGGGATGGCGACCGTCTGGTCTGCGGCATCGAACAGCGCCGTTCCATTGACTTGCAGAACTGGAGCGACCCCGTCGTTCTCGGCGTGCCGGGTTTGTGCAGTCCCGGCAACGTGCTTCAGATCGGCAACCGGTTCGCGTTGGTGTGTCAGCATTATCCGATCACACTGAATCAGGACGGCCCGTACGCCACCCGTCATGACAACCGTCTCTGGATTCTGTGGTCGGAGGATCTCCTCCGCTGGAGCGATCCGGAGATCGTCGCTCCGGAAGGTTGCACCGAATCGTGGAGTCCCGACAGCCGCCGGCAGATTGACGCCTGCCTGATCGATCACGACGGCCGATACTGGATCTTGTGCAAGCAAGGCGACCCGGCCATCGGCCGGTTTGGCCTGCTGGTCAGCGATGACCTGAAGAAGTGGTCGCCGGTTCCCCGCGAACAGCCGATCCTTGGTCCACACAACGTTCCTTGCCCCGGCGGCGTCGAGAACCCGATGATCCTGCGCGACGGCGACGAGTTCATCTGCTTCTTTGCACCGTGTCAGGCCGATCACCCGGTCGGTTTCGCCCGGTCGCGCAACCTGCTCGACTGGTACGACACCAGGATCCTGCATCTGCCGCAACGCGCATGGTTACAGGCCGGCCACAACGCCCCGTGCGTCATCGACACCCGGCCGCTCAACGGCAAATGGCTGATGGCGTTTCATTCCTGCACCCACGCGGTTGGGATGAGCGGCCGCATAGGTCTGGCATGGAGTAGCGACCTCGAGAATTGGGAAATGTCCTGAATCGGCAAAATCCTCGTGGGGCTTGCGCCCCAGCCCGACTGCGCTGCTGCGCAGCCGGCATGCTGCGTATCTGCCCTGCCCCGCCCGTACGCGGTCACGACACGCGGCTGAGAATCCGTCCATGCTGGACTGCCCAGCGTTTGGGGGTGAGGTCAGCGAGGTCCGGTGTCGGCAGGTTGGCACGGTTCAGTCGGCGCCAAGCGATCAGGGTCGGGGTGACGTCGGCGAGGTAGTCGCTGGGGTTGACGCGGGCAAGGCGGCAGGAGCGCAGGATGCTCAGGCAGGCGGCGAATCGCGGGCCAGCGCCTGGGGTGCCGAGGAACAGGCTGTTCTTGCGGATGAGCGCGACCATGCGCAGGTCGCCTTCGGCAAGATGGTTGTCGAGCAAATCATCGGCCTGTGACGAAACTTCGTGCGGTTCGTCACTGGCCGATTTCTTTTTCCGCCAACTCAGTTGCCGCCTTCAGCCTGGGTTTCCGTGAACGCAGCCGGTTTCGCGGGTTGCGGATTGCGATCGCCCGGCGCCTGGTCGCGCCGCAGGGCGGTGATCAGCGCACCTGCCCGCTGCCGCGGCAGATCCACTTGTAGGTGCACAGTTCCCTGAGCCCCATCGGGCCGCGGGCGTGCACGCGGTTGGTGCTGATGCCGACTTCGGCGCCGAAGCCGAACTGGCCGCCGTCGGTGAACCGGGTCGAGGCGTTATGGTAGACGCAGGCGCTGTCGACCTGGGCGAGGTACGCTTCGGCGGCGGCGGCATCGGCGGTGACGATGCCGTCGCTGTGGTGGCTGCCGTACGTTTCGGTGAAGGCGATCGCATCGGCCAGGCCATCGACGGTCTTCACCGCCAGGATGAGCTCGCCGTATTCGGTCGACCAGTCGGCCTCGGTTGCGGGTTTTGCGCCGGGCAGCAATGCCAGGGCGCGTGCGTCGGCGCGCAGTTCCACCCTCTTCGGGGTCAGCGTGGCGGCGAGGCGGGGCAGGAACGCCGCAGCGATCGCGGCATCGACGAGGACGTTCTCGATCGCATTGCAGACCGCCGGCCGCTGGCACTTGGCGTTCTCGATGAGTCTGAGCGCCATCGCCTGGTCGGCAGCGGCGTGGACGTACAGGCTGCATACGCCCTTGTCGTGCTTGATCACCGGCACGCGCGAGACCTCGACCACATGGCGGATGAGCGCCTCGCCACCGCGCGGCACCACCAGATCGAGCGCATCGTCGCGTCTGAGCAGCGCCGCGATCAGGGCGCGATCGGGCAGGGCGACGAGCTGCACCGCGTCCGCCGGGACGCCGGCCCGTTCCAGACCGGCGCGGAAGGCGGTGGCGAGCGCCAGGTTGGAATGGCCGGCTTCCTTGCCGCCGCGCAGGATGCAGGCGTTGCCGCTCATCAGGCAGAGCGCGGCGGTGTCCACGGTCACGTTCGGCCGGCTCTCGAAGATGATCGCGACCACGCCGATCGGCACGCTGACCTTGGTCGCCTGGATGCCCTGGGCGATGATGCGGCTTTCCAGCACCTGGCCGACCGGATCCGGCAACCCGGCGACCGCGCGCAGATCGGCGATCACGCCGTCGAGGCGCTTGGCATCCAGGCGTAGGCGATCGATGAGCGCGGAGGACAAGCCATCCTTGCGACCCTGTTCGACATCGCTGACGTTGGCGGCGAGGATCTCAGGTGCTGCGGCCTTGAGCGCATCCGCCGCCGCCTGCAAGGCGGCCTGGCGCTGCGCGGTGGACAGCAGGGACACCATCCGGGCTGCCGGACGGGCGCGGCGGCAGAGATCGTCGACGTGGCTGGCGATGGCCTGGCTGACCGGTGACGGCGCGGCGTGGTCGTTCATGGTGGAGCGCATGCTGCGCATCTGCCGGCCAGCGGAAAGGGCGAACGGGGGTCGGATCACCAGTTCGGACGCGGCTCCCCTGGTTTCACGGGCACCACGCCAGGGGAGCCATTGCGGCGGACGATGACCCAGCAGCCGTCGCGCATGCCGAACGGGGTCCAGCGCCGCAAGGCGACCGGCGTATAGGCGACGACCGCATCGGCCTCCGGCCCAGGCGCGACGGCGCGCACGAAATGCTCGCTCCCCTCGCCCACGCGGTAGGACGGCAGCGGGTCAGCCGGCGAACGCCACCAGGCACTGGCATCCAGACCGGCCTGCTGCGCGCGCAGGCTGGTCTCCAGGCGCGGCACGAGTTCCAGGTTGGCGAGGGTCGCCAGGTGGATGGCGATCACCGCCAGGCCGTTGAACGGCACCCGCCGCAGCCAATCCCGCAGGCAGAGCACGACCCAGCTGATGCCCAAACCCGCGCCCAACGTCACTGAACCGATCAGCATCGGCACGAACAGGGCAGGACCGCTGAATACAAACGGCCACGGCAGGACCAGCAACGCCATGCCGATGACGAACCAGCCCAGGCCGGGCCGCTCGGGCAATAGGATGTCGGCGAACGGCGATTCCTCGCTCATGGCGGGATGCTGGGTTCAGGAACCGTCGGTTCCACTGCGCGCCGGGGTCTGCGCGGGAACTGGCGCAGGCACCGGTCTCGCGGGCTCACCGCCGACCAGGTCGATGATATGCGGGGTGACGAGCATGAAGCCCGTCACCGGTCTGCCGTCCTCGCCCGGGGAAATCGCCGTGCTGACCAGGATCGACTGCCCAGGTTCGATCAATTGATCGACGCGTTCACTTGTGACGATGATCAGCGGCAGTTCAGTGGCCTGGATCCCCTTGCCGCCAGCGATGACCTGCGTCCCCACCTGGGTCGAGCGTATATGGCTCAGCTCGCAGCGAATCATAGGCGGATCGGCGATCGTCGTCGGACGGAAGCTGAATTCCTCGCCTGCCGACACAAATCGGGTCGGCACCGCCGTAGATCCGGTCTTGGCGTAGGCCAGCGTGGGGATCGAAATCTCCCGCCTGAAATTTCCATTGGCCAGCTGCTGGTTGAATTGCGTGATCGCTGGCGACGAGGTGCTGGTCACCTCCTTGTCCTCCTCGAAGGTCGAGATGAAAGTCGCCGTCTCGCCAGCGGTGAGGACGATGAGGACCAGGCCCGGCTGTCCCGGCAGTTCCTTGATCCGCCCCTGGGCAGCGAATTCGCGCAAGGGGTACTTCGCATGCCGGTGCGGGACGGCCATGGAATAAGACCGGAATTCAGTGTGGAATTGCCGACTTCGGTCACGGCGCAAACGCTCCAGGCCCTTGCCTACCCTGGCCTGGATTGCCGGAGTCGCGGACAGGAACAGGACGTTGTTCCTCAGTACGGCAGCGGATTCCAGCTCGGCAGCCAAGACCGGATCGAGGATCATCCTGAGCACCTCGGCGCAGGTTGGGGGATGATCCGCTCCAGACCGTTTCCCTGCCATCGGCATGGATCCGGGAATGGGTTCATGCCGATCCAACGGGAAGTCCTTGATCGGGGAAAGGATGTCCGCGATATCGTAGATCGTCGCGCCCGGTGGCTGCCAGGCCGGATCAGATGGGTTCGCAACCTCACCACATGCGACTGGGGTGATCGCAGCCATGGCGAGGAGCGAAACCATGGGTTGGCGAAGCGATGATGGGAACCGCATGGACCGTCTCCGGTCGGCGATCCTGCAACGGAATGCTGCCGAGGGGTTTCAGGTACGCGACGATTCCGGACCGTGTGTGCGGTGCCGTCTCATTGACGACGCCATACACGGCACCAGCGCATCGTTGCCGCTGGAAACAGCCTGCGTTTCATTGCCAAGCCCGGAGGAAACGCCCAGACCGCATCCGGTCACAGGCTCCACCGCCGCCACAGCACCACCCCGGGGGTCGCGGCGACCGAGACCGCGAGCAGGACCATCGTCCAGGATGGCAGCGGGGTCGCATCGGCGGTGAGGCCGCCCAGGGCGATGATCCCGGCACAGCCGGCGGCGGCGAGCGCCGCCTGGAGGATCGCCACGACCACCGTATCGCGGTTCACGAAGCGCACGAACAACGGCAAAGCGGTCACGATCATGATCAGCGGAAGCAGCAGACGCGTCCAGCGGGACCACACCTGGGCGAAGTCCTGCGCCCGGCCGCGTTGCAGGAGTTCGTCGGTACGCATCGCGTAACTGGGCAGGAGCTGGCGATAGAGCTCCTTGGGCGACAAGGCGAGCGCGAGCGGACCTTCCAGCGGCAGGGCGTTGAGGCGGTCGCAGGCGACCCGGCCGCTGCCGACCAGGCGCAGGCGGAGGATCCCGCCCGACAGACGCCAGCGCCCGTCCGACCAATCGGCCCGGTCGGCATAGACCAGCGTGTCGGCGGTGGCGGCGACGACGCGCTTCATGCCGGGATTCTCGCCCTCAAGCAGGTAGACCTCGCCGATGAACCAGTTCGTCCCCGTGGCGTCGTCGAGCCAGGCGCGGCCCTGGCGGATCTGGCCCTGGAGCTTGTCCTCGATCGCGGCCGAGCGCGCCACCGCGTGCGGGGTCACCCAATCCGCCACCAAGGTGTCGAAGAGGCCGACGGCGAACGCGCCCAGGAGCAGCGCCGCCGAGGCGCGCCGGGGCGAGATCCCGCCGGCGCCCAGGGCGATGAACTCGCCGCGCTTGAGCATCGGCGCGGCCACCGCCAACGCCGCCGCCAGGGCCGCCACCGGCAGGGCGAAGTTGAGCACCTGCGGGAACTTGTTGAGGTAGAGCTTGAGGATGCTGGCGAACCGGCTGCCGTCATCGCCGGAAGGAAGGTTGGCCAGGACATTGAGATTGATGAGCAGATCCATGCCGAGAAACAACGCGGTGATCGCCCCGGCGATGAGCGCCAGCGAGGATACATAGCGGCGGAACAGGTGCGTATCGAGACGGCGGATCACCGGTGCCTCCACAACAGCCAGATGCCGGCGATGGACAAGAGCAGCGATGGCGTCCAGACGATCCAGCCGGCGTTGATGCTGAGGGCGTCGCCGACCTCCTTCGCCAGCACCATCGATGGCATCAGCGACACCGCGACGATGACCAGGCCGAGAACGACCGCGATCAGACGGTTGCCGCGACCCAGGGCGAAAGCCAGGCCGCAGGCGAAGGACCATTGCGCCAGCACGGCGAGGGGCAGAAGGAAACGCACATGGAAGGAGCGCTGCAGCGAATGGAGATAGCGTTCCCGGTCGCGTTTCAGCGCCGGATCAGCCAGCCGCTGGAGGCCCGAATTCTCGTCCCCGATGCGCCGCCACAGTTCCGGTGTCGAGAGCAGTTCAGGCCGGTTCGAGAAATCCTTGGTCGGGCCGGGGACTCCGACCACCGGCCGGGGCGCGTAGCCGGTGGTGACCTGCGGGGCATGCCCGTTCTTGGGCGCCTCCCGGACAAGGAAGCGGGCGTCCTCCATCTCGAGGCCGAGGGCGGCGATCTCATCGCTGCGCGAGGACTGCCAGTTCTCGCCTTCCGGCTTGGCGACCAGCCTGGCTTGAGGGGCGTAGCAGACGAACAACTGCCCGTCCTTGGCGAGCTGCACCCCGAAGACCCCCGTCAGTTCGTCGCCATCGACCCCATTTGCCGAGACCACCATGCCATCGCGATCCCACAGCGGCACCCGGCGGCCGACCTGGGCCGCGATCGCCTGGCGCATGAGGTTCTCACGACCGACGATGGCGCGCTCGGCGAAATGCGGGAGCAGCAGATGCGCGGTGAAGCCCAGGTAGGCGGCCACGGCGACGGTGATCGGCAGGAATGCGCGGGCGACCGCCCAGGTGCTCACGCCGGCCGCCATCAGGGCGGTGATCTCGCCGTCCTCGCGCATACGGCCGATGGTCGCCAGGGTGGCGGTGATCAGGGCGAGCGGAAAGGACAGCGTGGTCAGGAAGGGGATCTGGTCGACGAGGAAGAAGAAGACCGCTTCGACCGGCGCCCCCTGCTTGAGCAGCGGCGTGGCGAAGCCGACCAGGATCAGGGCCAGGTAGATCGCGGCATAGAACAGGAAAAGGCCGCCAGCCTCGCGGAGGCAGGCGCGCGGCAGGACGCGCATGGCCGGCTAGGGTAGGATCCCGCACGTTCCGGCCAGCCCCCTGCCAGCGCGGAGCCAGGATCTCACTCCCGCCGCGTCACTTGGCGGTGATCGCGTACAGCGCAGCCGCCGTGCGGACGAACAGGCGGCCGCCGCCGGCCGTGCACGGGGCGGTGATGCCTTCGGGGAAGACGTTCAGCGCGACCAGTTCGGGTTTCTCGCCGGGTTTCACCACGGCCAGGCGACCATCGGCGGCGGGGCAATACAGCAGCCCGCCGACGACCGACGGCAGGATCGCGCCCTGGCGGCCGGATTCCTTGAAGCTGAAGGAAAAGGAGCGCTTGTCCGGATCGTTGAGCAGACCGTGTTCGCCAGGGACGAAGGTCCGGTTCGCCGGATTGCGGATGGCGAGACCGGTCGGACCGGCGACGTAGGCAAGCTCGCCCAAGACGATGGCCTTCACCGACACCTTGGGAATCAACGGCACCAGCGGCGGATCGACGGCCGCGAGCCTGCCGCCCTCGTTCTTCAACCGGGTGCGGTGCGGGCCGAAACAGACCGCGTCTGGCAAGACATAGGCGTTGGTGCTGTAGCCGCAGTTGCCGAGATCGCTGATCAGCGCCTCGCCGCTGACGGTATCGACGATCTGGCCGTTGCTCGTCGCGAGGTACACGTTTCCACCGATGGTCACCGGAAGCAGCCCTCCACCGTCGCCGTGATCGCCGCGGACGATGAGTTTGCTGTGCCAGACCTCCTTGCCGGTGGCGGCATCAAGGCCGGTGATCTGCTTGGTCAGCTTCACCTCGGCCTTGCTGGTCCCCTTGGGCGGAGCTTCGACGAGGTAGACGTGGTCGCCGATCACGGCGATCTGGGCGCCCTGGATGACCAGGCCGGATTGCAGCGGTGCATTGCGCAGCCAGACCTTCTTGCCGGTGGCGAGTTCATAGCACCCGATGCTGCCGGTCCCGAAACGCGCCCACACGAACTTGCCGTCGCTGATCGGGGTTCCGTTCGCATAGCCCAGGTTGCCGAAAAGCCAGTTCCTCACCGGTTCGATGCCGGTCGCCTTCTTGAGCGCCTCCAGGTCCGCCTTGATCGCCTCGTATCCGGGGTTCTTCGCATCGACTCCGGATTTCCACAGGTCGATGATCTTTTGCAGGGTTTCGCGGCACTTCGCCTGCACGACCGGATCCAGGCCTTCGAGCGCGCTGACCTCGGCCTTCCAGCACTCCTTTCCGGTGTTGGCGTCGAAGCAGTACAGCCACTCCGGTTCGGCCGTCACCAGCACGCGGTCGCCGACCACCACCGGTTCGCTCAGGGCGCGCTCGGGAAGAGCCGCCTTCCAGGCCAGATTGGTCCCCTTGGCGACATCCCAGGTCGTCGGTATCCCGGTCACCGGGTAGATACCGCTGCCATCACCGCGATATCCGACCATGGCGGGCGCCTGTGCCGCGGCCAGCGGCGCGAAGCTGGCGAAGCCGAGGATCAGGAATGGGATCAGGGGCAGTCGCATGAGAAGCCTCTGGCTCTGGGATGCTGCGCGGTGAGGACCAGCGGCGCCGGATGATAGTCCGGCTCGCATGGCAGAAGGGGCAGGCTGACCGGGGCAGGATTGGAGTGCAAGAACCGTCCGCAGGGGCGTGTCCCACTGGCTGATGATCCCGCCGGCCTACTGGCATGCTTGCCGCTCGTCCCAGACATCGTCCGCAGCCTGTTTGCGGAATACGGGCAAAACCATCTTCTGGTCCGTCCGCAAACGGCCGCGTTGCCGCAATCTGCCGGGGTGAATCCCGCGATGGCCCGCAGTTTCCTCATATTTCCGCATGATTGGGTACACCGGCGCATGCATGCCTGGACAAGCGGACGGATTGTCCGCTTGCCCCCCGTCCGCTGCCCCGCACGGTGGGCGGCCAGATCACCAGGAGCACGCGCATGACCAACGACCTCACCATCGGCATGGCCGGCTCGGGCGGCGACGGCATCGTCGCGGCGGGCGAGGCGCTGCTCAGCTCGATCGCCGCCGCCGGCTACCACGGCATGCTCACCAAGAGCTTCGGGCCGCAGATCCGTGGCGGCGAATCGTCGTGCCGGCTGCGGGTGTCGACCGCCCCCCTCCTGAACCCTGGCAGCGAGCTCGATGTCGCGGTGGCGCTGAACTGGGATGACTTCCTCAAGTTCGGTTCCGAACTGCCCACCGCCGGCCGGACCATCGTGATCTACGAGGCCGCCAGCGGCGTCGCCCCCGACGCGCTGCCGCTCAAGGTCAAGCCGGGCGAGGCGATCGCGGTGCCGATCGCGCAGCTGGCCCACGCCCACGGAGGCGACAAGGCCAAGAACACGGTGGTGCTCGGCCTGATCTCGCAGTGGTTCGGTCTCGCCGGCGACACCATCCTGAAGGGCATGCGCAAGCGCCTCGCCAAGAAAGGAGAGGCGGTGATGGCCGCCGCCGAACAGGCCTTCGCCGCCGGCGCCGGCTTCGCCCAGGCGAACCCGCTCAAGACCGCCCAGCGCATGGCCGCGCCCAGCGCGCCCACCGGCGTCTGGCTCGCCGACGGCAATGATCTGTGCGCCGCCGCCGCGATCGTGGCCGGGGTCGAGTTCTTCGGCGGCTACCCGATCACCCCCTCGTCCGAGATCATGCACGCGCTGTCGCGCGACATCTGGGCCTACGGCGGCGCGCTCATGCAGTGCGAGGACGAGATCGCCGGCATCGGCGCGGCCGTGGGCGCGAGCTTCGGCGGGCGGCGCGCGATGACCGCGACCTCCGGCCCGGGCATGTCGCTGAAGACCGAGATGCTGGGCCTGGCGACGATCTCCGAACTGCCGCTGGTGGTGGTGAACGTCCAGCGCGGCGGCCCGGCGACGGGCCTGCCGACCAAGGTCGAGCAGGCGGATCTCTTCCAGGCCGCGTTTTCCGGTCACGGCGACTGCGTGCGCCCGGTCCTCGCGCCGACCTCGGTCGCCGACACCTTCAAGGTCACCATCGACGCCTTCAACATCGCCGAAGCCTTCCAGACCCCGGTGGTGGTGCTCAGCGACCAGGAACTGTCGCAGCGCAAGGAGACCCTGGAACCGATCGACACGGCCAAGGTCGACCTGGTCGAGCGCAAGCGGCCGAGCGAAGCCGACCTGGCCGCCGGCTACAAGCGCTTCCGCCTGACTCCCGACGGCATCAGCCCGATCAGCCATCCTGGGCTGAAAGGCGGCGAATACCTGGCGGCCGGCATCGAACACAATGAGGCCGGCGCGCCGGCCTCGGGCGGCGCCAACCATCTGGTGATGACCAAGAAGCGCATCGGCAAGCTCGACCCGCTGCTCACGCGCCGCGACCTGTTCGTGATCGAAGGCGATGCCGACGCGGATCTCGCGGTGATCTCGTGGGGCTCCAGCGCCGGGGTCTGCCGCGAGGCGCTGGCGCAACTGCGCGCCACGGGCGTGCGCGCCAAGATCCTCGTGCCGTACCTGCTCTACCCGGTGTCGGAAAAGGTCTTCAGCGAATTCTTCACCGGCGTCACCAGGGGCCTGGTGGTGGAGCAGTCGCACCAGGGTCAGTTCTACCGCATCCTGCGCATGTTCGTCGACGTGCCCAAGGGAATGAAGCCATTCTGCCGCGCCGGCGCCAACCCGTTCCGGCCAAGCGAGGTGCTGGCGCAACTGCGCGCGATCGCGCAAGGAGGCAAGCCATGAGCTGCGACCCCAAGGCCTTCAAGAGCGACCTCAAGCCGATCTGGTGCCCCGGTTGCGGCGACTACGGCGTCGTGCAGGCGGTCTACCGCGCCCTGGCGGCGATCGGCCGGCCGACCCATGAGGTCGCGTTCATCTCGGGCATCGGCTGCTCGTCGCGCATCCCCGGCTACACCACGGTGTACGGCTTCAACACCGTGCATGGCCGCGCGCTGCCGATCGCCCAGGGTCTCAAGACCGCGAATCCCGACCTGCTGGTACTGGTCGCGGGCGGCGACGGCGACGGCTTCTCGATCGGCGGCGGCCACGTCGCCCATGCGGTGCGGCGCAACCTGGATCTCACCTACATCGTGATGGACAACCAGATCTACGGCCTGACCAAGGGCCAGCTGTCCCCGACCACGCCCAAGGGCGAGACCACGGTGACGTCGCCCTTCGGCAGCCTGGAAGACCCGGTGAATCCGCTGCTCTACGTGCTCGCCTACGGCGCCGGCTTCGTCGCCCAGGGCACGCCCGCCGATCTGCCCGGGCTCGCGGCGCTCATCGAAGAGGGCATCCGCTATCCCGGCTTCGCCTTCATCAACATCCAATCGCCCTGCGTCACCTACGGCGACCCCGAGCACCAGATGAAGGACCACCGCAGCCAGATGCAGCCGCTGGCGAAACTCGGCCACGACAGCGCCGACCGCATCCGCGCCATGGATCTCGCGCAGCAGTACGGTCGCACCCTGCACACCGGCGTATTCTACCGCAATCCGACCCCGCCGCCGTCGTTCGACGCCCTGGTGCGTGCGCGCCAGGCGGAACTCGGCAAGGCGAAACCCGATCGCCGGCACGCACTCGGCCGTTTCGCGGCCAAGGTCTGAGGAGCCACCCATGTCCCACCTTTCCTTCGATCCCGCCCGGCTGACCCTCAAGGACGCGCTCGACCTCGCGGTGCTCATCGAGGAGGAAGCCGAAGAACGCTACCGCGATTTCGCGGCGCAGCTCGCCGAGCACGGCACTCCTGGCGCGGCCAAGCTCTTCGCCGACCTTGCGGTCGAGGAAGGCAGGCACGGGGCGGAACTCGCCGCCCGCCGCCAGGCCAGGTTCCCCGATGCCCTGCGCACGGTGAACCGCGGCCAGATCTGGGATGTCGAGGCGCCCGGCTTCGAGCAGGCCCAGGCGTTCATGGACGACCGCCGCGCCCTCACCGTGGCTCTCGCCTGCGAAGGCAAGGCGCGTGCCTTCTTCGCCGGCCTGGTCGAGGTCGCCACCGACGCCGAGGCCAGGACGCTGTTCGCCGAACTGGAGCAGGAAGAGTCCGAGCACATCCAGCGCATCAAGCGCGCGCTCGAACGCCTGCCAGCGGGCGGCGGCGGGGAACCGTCCCTGGCTGACGGCCCCGTCGCGGGTTGATGCACCTCGGTGCTGGCCGAGGATCCAGGCCGTGATGGATCTCACCCCCCTCCCCAAGCCCGCCCCGGTCGTGCAGCCGGGCGAATTCCGCTTCGCCGCCGTGCATCTCGACCATGGCCATATCTACGGCCAGTGCGCCGGATTGATCGAGGCCGGAGCCGAACTGGCCGCGGTGTTCGACCCCGATCCGGCCAAGGTCGCCGCCTTCCGCGACCGCTTTCCCCAGGCGGTGGCGGTCGCGGACCGCAAGGCGATCCTCGAAGATCCGTCGATCCGCCTGGTCGCAGCGGCGGCGGTGCCGTGCGAGCGCGGTCCGCTCGGCTGCCTGGTCATGGCGCACGGCAAGGACTACTTCACCGACAAGTGCCCGTTCACCACCCTGAACCAGCTCGCCGCCGCGCGGGCGACGGTGCATGACACCAAGCGGCGCTATTTCGTCTACTTCTCCGAACGGCTGCACGTCGAGTGCGCGGTGCATGCGGGGTCTCTCATCGAACGCGGCGCGATCGGGAAGGTCGTCCAGGTGCTCGGCCTCGGTCCGCATCGGCTATCTGCGGCGGGCCGGCCGCCGTGGTTCTTCCGCAAGGCGCAGTACGGCGGGATCCTCACCGATATCGGCAGCCACCAGGTCGAGCAGTTCCTGCATTATTCCGGCAACACCTCGGCCGAGATCGTGCACGCCCGGGTCGCCAACACGGCGCATCCCGAGTTCCCCGAACTCGAGGACTTCGGCGAGATGAACGTGGTCGGCGCGAACGGGGCGACCGGATACCACCGCGTCGACTGGCTGACCCCGGACGGTCTGGGCACCTGGGGCGACGGCCGCACCGTGATCCTGGGCACCGGTGGGTACATCGAACTGCGCAAGTACATCGATGTCGGAGGTTCATCCGCCGGCGACCACCTGATCCTGGTCGACGGCAAGGCGGAGCACCGCATGGCCCTCACGGGCAAGGTCGGCTTCCCGTTCTTCGGCCGGATGATCCGCGACTGCCTCGACCGCACGGAAACGGCGATGACCCAGGCGCACATCTTCCTCGCGGCGCAGCTGGCGCTGGAGGCGCAGGCCCGCGCGGACCGGCATCGCACCTGAGATCAGGGCTTTTCCGCTTCCTCGACCGGAACGATCTTGACCAGGATGTCGCCGGAGACGTGCACGGGGTAGCGGTTGGTGCCGCTCGGAGTGCGGGTCTCGAAGGCGATCTTGCCCGGACCCTTGACCACCGATCCCGCCGTCACCCGGTGCCGATCCACGGAGATCTGCAATTCCCCCAGGCGGCGGAAGGGCGGACTGCGCGGGGAACGGGAAACATCCTCGCCCTGGTGCGTCGGGGTGATCTTGACCGCGCCATAGCTGACCGACCAGGTGTCGGTCGGATGCGGACAGATCCGCACCTTCTGGCCGGCGGTCAGGGTGATGCCGCTATCCTTCGGATCCACGCAGGCGGACGCGGTGACGACCTGCCCCTTGAGCCGTTCCCACTGCTTGAGCGTGAGATCGCTCCAGGTCTCCGGTGCAGGCGGAATGATGCGGTCGATCTCCTCCATGCGGATGCGGATGCGGTCGGCGGCGAATCCGATCAGGGCGCCTCGCGCCTTCAGGTACCAGGTGCGCGCACGTTCCAGGCACAGGTCGCGTTCATTGGCAGCCTTGGACTTGCGGCTGAGTTCGTACCACCCGTCGCCAAGTTCGACCTGCTGCACCGCATCGACCGGTTTGACCAGCTCCTGCCCGGCAAGCCGCGCGAGTTGCGGATCCTTGGCCCGCGTCCACAAGGGCAGGCCGAGAGGAAGATCGCCGCAGCACAGGATGAGGTGGTTGCCCAGGCATTCGTTGGCGGCGGCGTTCTCGCCATCGGCGAGGAGCGCCAGCACCGCCTGGGACTCGGGACGGCCGGCAATCCGCTTGCAGGCCTCGCGCTTGAGCGCGGCGGAATCAACCTCGGTGAAGGTCTGGGCCAGGATGTCCGCGGCGCGCAGGATGACATCCAGGCGCCCGGCCTCGGTGCCGAGCCGGATCGCCTCGCTGAGCAGGGCCCAGCGATCGGCCGCCGGCACCTCCGCGCCCGATCCGAGCGCGAGCAGCCGGATGGCGAAGGCGTGGCGATCCTCCACCGAGGTCTTGGCGTATTCACCCTTGTATACCGATTTCAGGCTGGTCAGCGCCGCCGACTTCGCCTGGGCATCGGGCTGGGCCGCCTGGCCGGTCATGGCGGCACGACGGGTGAACAGGGTCTCGCGCAGGCTGGCATCCGCCGCGACGGGGTCCGGCTTCTTGGCATAGAGCGCCATCGCGGCGAGGCTGCGCTCCATCGCGGTGCGTCCGAGCGGATCATCCTTGAAGCGGTCGGCGACCTCGAACCAGCGGATCGCGCTCAGCAGGTGGTCGTCCGGATGCGCCCTGGTCCACCGGTCGGCGCGGTCGAAGTAGATCCTGGCCTCGTCGGGTTTGACCGGTTTCACCAGCGCGGCCTCGATCTTGTCGAGTTTCTGCAGGGACTCCTCCGGTTTCACCGCTGGGGTCATAGCACCGGCGGGGGCCTGCCTGCGCTTCGCCGCCAGCCACGCCTCGACCTGCTTCGCATCCATCTTCTTGCGGCACCAGTAGAGGTTCGCCTGCATGGCGCAGACGTTGTCGGTGTCGCCCAGGTCCTGGTAGAGGCTGAGCGCCTCGCCGAAGGCTAGGGCGGCGTCGATGATCCGTTCCGGCCTGGATTCGGCCTGGGCCAGGAGTTCGAGGCCGACGGCCTGCCGGGCTGCGGCCTGCGCCACCTGGTTTGGTTCACCCGCAGCCGGCGCCGGCGTTTCCCCGGCGGTTCCGGAGAGCAGCAGCGCGAGGATCAGAACGGTGCGCATGATCATGACTGGTCGTTTTCAGGAGGCGGTTGCATCTGGATGATCTACCTGCTGGCGGGGCGATCCGTTGTCGTCGTTCCGTAGGCGTGACAGCACTGGCACTTCCCGTGCTTGGCATCCCTGATGGTCGGCTTGGCGGTTCGTGGCGGCGGCGCCAGGCTATCCGTGCCGCTGGCCGGATTCCACCGGGGATTTTGTCGGAATCCCCCTCTGTGTCCCCGACTGTTCGGGCACGTCTGCGACGTCGAGTCCGAGCATCCCGGCGACCAGGCGTTCCGCTTCCGGATCGTTCGGCCGGCTGCGCAGCCAGGCCAGGACCCGGTGCTGGAGCTTGCCTGCGACCCTGTCCATGGCCTGACGCACCTCGCCCCGCAGGCTCTCCGGCAGTTTACTGGCGACGCGGCGGTGTTCGCGCTCGACCACGTCGTCGCTCCAGGTCGCGATGCGGGCCATCAGACCACCATGACCGGGACGGAACTCGCTGGCGAACGCGGACACCGCCGCCTCGACCAGGCGCTCGGCGGCGGCGACCTCGGCCTGCCGGCGTTCGCGGTTGCCCGCGACCATGGCTTGCAGGTGGTCCACATTCGACAGGAAGACGTCGTCGATCTGGCCTACCTCGGCAGCGACATCGCGCGGCACCGCCACATCGATGAGCACCAGCGGCGCGCGCCGGCGGCGCATGGCCTGACGCACCATCTCGACCGAGATGATCGGCTGCGGTGCCGCGGTCGAGGTCACCACCAGGTCGTGGTCGGCGAGGCGCTCGCCCAGGGTCGACCAATCGTGCACGGTCGCGACGCCGCCATGCGCCGCCGCCATCGCCTCGGCACGCTCGCGATTGCGGTTCACCACGCTGATGCGGGCGACGCCCGCCTCGATCAGGTAGGTGGTCACCAGCTCGCCCATCTCGCCGGCGCCGACCACGAGCAGGCTGGCGGCGCGCAGATCGCCGTGGATGTGCTTGGCGAGATCGACCGCGACCGAGGCGATGCTGAGCTTGTGCGCGCTGATCCCGGTCTCGGCCCTGACCTCGCGCCCGGTCGCGATCGCGCGCTGGAACAACGGGTTCAACCAGCGGGCCGTCGATCCGAGCGCATTCGCCGCTGCATAGGCGTCCTTGATCTGGCGCAGGATCTGGTCCTCGCCCAGGACCAGGCTTTCCAGGCTGGCCGAGACCCGGAAGAGGTGCCGCACCGCTGCCGCACCGCTGCGATGATACGCGGTGGCGAGCAGGGATTCGGGAGCGATCCCGCGCTCATGGCACAGGGCTTCCGCCAGCAGCGGAGCCAGTCCCGCATCCGCCCGGCCGGCGATCCAGGCCTCGACCCGGTTGCAGGTGCTGACCACCACGGCCTCGCCGACGCCGCCGCAGGCGCGCAGCCGCGTCAGCAATCCGGCCATGGAGGCGGAATCGACCGCGAGGCGTTCGCGCGTCTCGACCGGCGTCCGGTGGTGGTCGATGCCCAGGCAGAATATGGGCGGATCGTTGGCGATCCGGGTTGGCGGCTGCGATCCTTCACCCATGGGGCGTTACCAGCAGGCTGAAGACGGTAGCCGCGCTGATGACCATGCTGACCAGGGCGGCGGCGGCCAGCCGGCGCCGGGCCAGGCGGTGGCCGGCGCGCAGGGCGAAGACCAGCACGAGCAGGCCGAGATTGGTCAGGCCGAGCACCGCGGTCGGATGCCCGAGGTCGAAATCCTTGGCCACCTGCATCGCTCCGCCCCCGGTCGCCAGCCCGCCCGTCAGCAGCGCCGAGCCGATGATCAGGCTGCGTTCGGTCAGCCGTTCCAGGGTCGGCAGCGCCGGCAGGCGCAATCCCGGCCCGGCCGCCTTCTTGAGTTGCCGTTCGGCAAGCAGGTACAATCCGCCGCTGGCCCCGGCGAGGATCAGCGCCGCCTGCGCCGCAGCGGTGAAGACCACATGCACCAGGACGATCCACGGCATGCCGACCACCTTCGCCAACGGCGCCGGATCGAGTCCGGCGCCCAGGCGGAGAGCGCCTCCCATCGCCACCAGCAACGCCATGCCGCCGACCGGCAGCAGCAGCAGCCCTCTGCTGGGCGAGGAGAGCTGGCCCCCGACGAAGAGCGCCACCGCGGCCGCAGCCCAGACCGCCAGGAGGGCATAGGTGAAGTCGCGGTGCCCGGTCTGGTGCAGGGCCAGCATCAGGCCGAGACTGAGCAAGGCGAATCCGCTCCAGAGGCAGACCTGCCACGCTCGCGCGGGCAGATCCCCGATCATGAGGAGGCGCCAGCGCAGCAGCGCGGCGGCGATGGTCAGCACCCCGGCAAGGGCGCAGGCGATGAGGGCGGCGTGGTACACCACCTCACCCTATTCCCGGACGCGCTGGTCTCCAGCGGGTCCAGCCGGCCTGGGACGGGAATGGGGCGGACCTCACAGCCTCGTCATACACCCGGCGATGCCGTTGGAATTTCCCATCCAAACTGGTGCAAAGAGGCTTCGGATCCGCATATGAAACCGCTTTGCCGAACATTGCACCGGAGTACTCCGACTGGACCACGCTCTTGCCGTCCTTCTGCCAGGCTGGCCGGCCTGGCTGCGATCGCCTTGTCCGGCCTCGGGGCTCTCGCCTGGGCCGGCGAAACGGTCCAGGCGAAACCGACCGTAAAATGGGAGTCGATCCGGGCGAACTGGGAAGTGTCCGTCAACATCCGACAGGAAGAGTTTCGCAGCAAGGTCGTCGTACCGATCGGGACCAGCGTGCAGATCATCCCCAATCCGGATGACCAGTGGGCCTCGACCGCCCGGAATGCCGACCCGACCCCGGCCAACTGGGAGGGGAATGCGAATGCCCTGGCCGGCTGGAGCAAGAAGCTCCAGGTCATGGTCTATCCGCAGAGCGGAGTCCTCAATGGCCAGGCCAAGCCGGATCCGAAGAATCCCTGGGTCGATGTCGCCAAACTGCCCGGTGGAAAATGGACCGGCCCTGGGGAGCTGATCTTCCGTGGAGAGCTCCAGGAGCGCGGCTCCGCCAAGGGCATGATCCGGGTCAAGATCCTCAAGATCGTCGGAGAGAAGACGGACAAGCCTGAGAAAAGCCACAAAATCGACAAGAAATGAGTTCAGGTCGACAACCCGCCGACCTTACGCCGCCGGGTCCGGCTTCTTCCCGACCCAACGCCGGATCGCCTGGTCGATCGCGTCGCGGGTGACCGGCTTGGTCAGGTAGTCGTCCATGCCGGCCGCGATGCATTCGTCGCGGTCGCCACGCAGCGCCCGCGCGGTCAGGGCGACGATCGGGGTGTGCGCCGCACCGACGGCGGTCTCGCGGGCGCGGATCGCCTTGGTGGTCGCGTAGCCGTCCATGCCGGGCATCAGGCAGTCCATGAAGACCACATCATAGGCCGCAGCGCCGGCGAGCTTCACTGCGGTCGCGCCGTCCTCGGCCATGTCGCAGGAATATCCCAGGGCGGCCAGGGCGGAACGCATCACCACCTGGTTCGCAGGATTGTCCTCGACCACCAGGATCCGGGTGCGGCGGCGGCGCACCACCCGGGCCGAGGTCGGGGTCTTCTGCTCCTCGCTCGGCTGGAGGCGATGCAGGATGTCGAGGATCTGCCGGCTCTGCACCGGGCGCATGAGCCGGCTGACCACCGGCAGGTCGCTCGCGACATCGGTGCTGGCGCTGCCGAGGCGGATGAGCGGCGGCGCGGCGCGGAAACGCTCCAGCACCTGGTCGGCCCCGGGCAGGGCGCCATCCGCGACCACTGCATCCCACGGCGCTTCCGCCATGCCCTCGACCAGGGACGCGGCTTCATCCCAGCCAGCGGCGAGATCGACCCCGATGCCGGATTCGCCCAGGGCGTCGGCCAGCGCCTCGCGCTCGAACGGATCGCTGCTGACCACCAGGACCTTGAGCGTCTCGAAGATGTCGAGCACCGGATCGTCGGCGGAAGGCGGAGCGGGAGGCAGCGGTACTTCGAAGCTGAAGGTGCAGCCCGGCGATCCGACGTGGTTGTCGACCGTGATCTCACCGCCCAGGTTGTCGACCAGCCGACGGCTGATCGCCAGGCCGAGTCCGGTGCCGCCATGCCGGCGCGAGGCCGAGGCATCGCCCATCGAGAACGGACGGAAGAGCTGGGGCAGGAAATCGGGGGCGATGCCGGGGCCGCTGTCGCTGACCGAGAAGCGGATCCGGCCCGGTTCGCGTTGCGCGACGCGCACCCGCACCCAGCCGGTGGGGGTGAACTTCACCGCGTTGCCGACCAGGTTGACCAGGATCTGGCGCAGGCGATCGCCATCGCCCACCACCCGGCGCGGCAGGCCGGCGGGGACATGGCAGACCACCTTCAGACCCTTGGCCACGGCCGCCTCGGCGACCACCGCCGAGGCCTGCTCGACCATGGTGCGCAGCACGAACGGTTCGGGTCGCAGGTCGATGTGGCCGGCCTCGATGCGCGACAGGTCGAGGATGTCGTTGATCAGGGTGAGTAGCGCGCGGCCCGAGGTCATCGCGAGTTCGACGCAGGTGCGCTGGTCATGATCCAGTTCGGTCTCGCCGAGGATGTCGAGCATGCCGATGACGCCGTTGAGCGGGGTGCGCAGCTCGTGGCTCATGGTCGCGAGGAAGCCGCTCTTGGCCCGGCTCGCGGCCTCGGCGGCGTCGCGCGCGGTGACCAGTTCGACCTCCAGCGCCTTGTGCACGCTGATATCCGCCGCCGCGAGGAGGAGGATCGGACCGGTGTCGTCCTGATCGATGCGCTCGACCTCGCCGGTCAACCGCACCGACACCGGCGCGCCGTCGCTCTTGCGCAGGACGAGATCCATGGCGAGGTGGCGGTCATGCGAAAACGCGCTGGCCAGGCGCTGGAAGAAGTCGCGGATGCCGGATTCGGCGATCAGGGCCGCGAACGGGCTGCCGACGAGATCGTCGCGGACGCGGCAGACCAGGCGCTCGGCGGCGAGGTTGCAGTTCATCACCAGCCCGCGCTGGTCGATCGAGAAGAAGGCCACCGGCGCGCGATCGTAGAGGAAGCGGTAGCGGTCGCGGTTCTGCTCCAGGCGCGAACGGATGTCGCGCAGGGCCGCGTTCTGCACCTGCAATTCGGCCTGCTGCTGCCGCAGCCGGTCGACCAGGCGATGCACCGAGGTGTCCGCGCTGCGCGGGATCTCGTCATCGGGCGGAATGGCGGTGTCGCTCATCGCTCGGGGATGGTGCCGCCCGGATCGCCGCTGGCTAGCACGGGCTGGGCGGGGCCGTTCACCACCCGGTTCCGTCGATCCGCGCGGCCACTAGGTTGCGGCCATGCGCGGATCGGTCCTGATGCTCCTCCTGGCGATGGTCTGGACCCGGCTCTGCGGCGGCGACGCAACAGCCCCGTGGTCGGGCACCATCGCCCTGGTCGAACGCATCGCCGGTCCGGGCGGCGGATCCGCCGCCGAACGGACGGAACTCACCGAATACCACCAGATCCTCAAGGATCGCATCCGGCGCGCGCGCGAGGAGCTGCCGACGCGGCCGCGCGTGCTCCAGCGCCTGCTGAAAGAGGACCTCGCGGTCTTCCAGTCCGAGCTGGAACGCATCGCGACCGCTCTCGGCGAAGAGATCCCGGTGAGCGAGACCCGCTTCATCCTGCGCGGCGCCACGCTGGTGGTGAGCGGCGATGGGCCGGCCATCCAGATCGATCGCGCCGCCGGCACCGCACGCTGGCTCGGCGCGAAGCTCGAGGATCCGATCCTCGCCCCGCAACCGGCCAAGGCGGAACTGCCGGCGAAGGCGGGGCCGGTGTGGCGCGGATTCCAGACGCGGGCGATGACCCTGCGCATCGAGGGGCGCGATTTCCAGATCCTCATCGTGCCCGATCTCCCGAATCCGTTCGCTCTCGGCCTGCTCGTCGGGGCGGATCCCGAATACGCCGCGCTCGCCACCGTTCCTGGGCTGCCGGCCCGGGTCGAATGGCAGAGCGGCCAGGCGACCCGGATCTGGGAAGCGCGGATCGAACCGGCCGCGCCGCGCTGAACCGTACAGGAAGGCATCTTCACCGGTTGCCCGCACCCTGATCGGTGCTGCAATCGCACCATGCCCACCCTGCCAAATTCCCGCCGCCTGCGGCAGCAGCTCGGCGACGTGCTCCCCCTCTACGACCTGCCTGCCACCGACCAGAAGCGCACCTGGCGCAAGGGCGGCTGGACCGTGCGCCAGGCGTTGTTCCACCTCGCCGATACCGAGACCGTCTTCCTCGACCGGCTGCGCCGGGTCGCCGCGGAGGAGAACCCGCTCCTCATGAAGTTCGATCAGGATGCCTGGGTCGCGCGACTCGATGATGGTGCGCGCAACCTCGACCTCGCCGGGCGGCTGTTCGCCGTCACCCGCGAGACGATCATCGAACTGGTCGACCGCCACGGTACCGCCGCAGCCAAGCGCCAGGGCATCCACAACCAGGTCGGCGTCCTGACCTTCGGCCAGATCGGGGTCAAGGTGTTCGCCCACTGCGAGCACCACCTGGCCCAGATCCGCCAGGCGCTCGCGCGGAAGTGAACCCCGCCGCAGCGCTCGGCGGCTGCGTCTATAAACGAAGATCCCCAGGCTTTCACCTGGGGTTTCGTAAGAGCGGGCGAAGAGACTCGAACTCTCGACCTACTGCATGGCAACGCGTCCGGGGGTACTTCTGTATGTTGATGCCACGTTACCGTTTGTGACGTAAGTCGCGCATTTCCAAGCATCTATTCAATCGGACATGAGCAGACGTGGTCTGACTCCAGCGGACATATCTGCTGTATCTGCTGCACGAAATGCAATCATCTGCTTCATCGCGCTCAGGGGGACCTCGGAAGAGGTCCCTGAGCGCTTTTTTTTAGCTATGACCGCCTGTGGAACCAGCCGTAGGGGATCCATCTCCGGCTTCGCGAGGCAAAGTGTGCGGGGTGGGCTCCGTGAGGAAGGTCGCATTGACAGGCTTCCGGCTGGTCAATCCCCGCGTGGGCGGGGCGGGCCGCGCCTCCCTGGCCCTCCGGTAGGCCGCCGAGGGTCGATCCCCGCGTGGGCGGGGCGGGCGCACGGATTGCCAGATCGCTGGCAAGGAAAGCGGGTCGATCCCCGCGTGGGCGGGGCGGGCCTGTGGATGGGCAATATGGGGGTCGGGGGTGGGGGTCGATCCCCGCGTGGGCGGGGCGGGCGGAGGTTGTTTTCTCAAGGTTTGCGCGCGGTCGGGTCGATCCCCGCGTGGGCGGGGCGGGCCGGATCAATTCTGATTGGTCTTGGCGAGGGTCGGTTCGATCCCCGCGCAGGCGGGGCGGGCCGCGCCACAAGTGCTGCGGTGCTGTCCAGGTCGGGTCGATCCCCGCGCAGGCGGGGCGGGCAGTTCGTGCGCGGGTCGATGAACCCGGCGCTGCGGTCGATCCCCGCGCAGGCGGGGCGGGCTGCAGCGAGTCGGTGCCGTTCGCTATCGCGAGGGGGCGATCCCCGCGCAGGCGAGGCGGGCGGGTTGGGCGCGCGCCCCCCAGCAGGTGCGCCAGGTCGATCCCCGCGCAGGCGGGGCGGGCGCAGGCGGGATGAAGAGCTAGTGTCCTGTAACTGTAATGTCTTAAATAATTATGGTTTCCGGCCTTATATTGCTCCGCCGCATGGTATGATTTTGGTCCGCCCTTTACGCTCGCGCACCACGTCTTTCACGACCGTGTAGCCGCCGAGATAGCCGTGCTCATC
>CAZZJC010000055.1:0-24143 GCA_964654285.1 uncultured Candidatus Kuenenia sp. | reverse complement strand
TCGGACCGACCGAGTCGCCCGCGTTGTCGCCGGTGCAGTCGGCGATCACGCCGGGATTGCGCGCGTCGTCCTCCTTCACCTTGAAGACGATCTTCATGAGGTCGGAACCGATGTCGGCGATCTTGGTGAAGATGCCGCCCGCGATGCGCAGCACCGCCGCACCCAGCGATTCGCCGATCGCGAAGCCGATGAAGCACGGGCCGGCGAGGTCGACCGGCAGGAAGAGCAGGATGCCGAGCATGATGATCAGCTCGACCGAGATCAGCAGGGTGCCGATCGACATGCCCGACATCAGGGGGATGGCGTAGCAGGGATAGCCCTTGCCCTTGAGCGAGGCGAAGGCGGTGCGGCTGTTGGCGAAGGTGTTGATGCGGATGCCGAACCAGGCCACGCCGACCGAGCCGAGGATGCCGATCACCGAGCAGCCCAGGATCATCAGCACCTTGTAGGCGCCCAGCCCATGTCCGCCCTGGCCGTCGCCGGTCAGGAAGCCGAAGTAGGCGATGATGACGACCGCGATCAGGGCCCAGAGGATGCCGAGGAACTTGGTCTGGGTGACGAGGTAGGTCTTGCAGGTCTCATAGATCAGTTCCGAGATCTCGCGCATCGACTTGTGCACCGGCAGGTTCTCGACCTTCTTGTAGACCATCAGGCCGAAGACGAAGCCGAGCAGGCAGATCAGCAGGCCGCCCATGAGGAACTGCTTGCCGGTGAGCCCCATGAAGAGGACCGGAGCGGTGTAGCCGGCGTCGCCCGGCTTGGATCCCTGGGCGCTCCAGGGCACCGGCCCCTGGGTCTGGACGGTCTTGCCGTCCTTGGTGGTGACGGTGACCAGCCCGACCTTGGTGGTGTTGTCGAGCGACGGCAGGATCAGGTTGGCTTCGCCACCGCCGACGTGCTTGGCCTCACCGGCCGTCGGGGCGGCAGGCTCTGCCGCTGACACGGCGCCGACGAGTGCGACCAGCGCCATCGCCACGACAGACCGGCCGGTCCAGCGGGCGAGCTGCTGCCACAACGTCATAAGGGTGGAGTGGTCGGCCGATCGGCCGGTTGGGGATGCGATTGAACGGGGCGATTCCATGCGCCACCTCCTGCGGGTGGCGTCTGTACAGGCATTCCGGACTTCAGGGTTCGAAAATCCAATTCCATGATGCCGCCGATACCGAAAGCAGTATCCGGTGATGCGACCCGCGCATGCGGCACATGACTATCGGCAGTGCTGCCGCTCGCAGCACCCCGCGACGGCAGGACGCTCACACCAATCCAGCCTGGAAGCCGCATTCCAACCAAGGAATAGCCCGCAGATAGCGGCGGGATCCAGCGCGAAGAAACCCGAGGGGCTTACCCGTTGGGCGACGGGTGCGAAATCCAGGATCTGGTTTTCGCCGTCTGCCGGATCCATGCCAGGTCGACCAATCCACCCGAAAATCCGTGAAAAATCCCAAGAGTGCCCCAGATGCACGGCGGGAGAAGGGTGTTGGGCAGCGCCCAATGACCGGCGACCGACGCAGCAGGTGGGGCGCTATTGCGATTTTCGGTTCAGAAGATCCCCTGCCGCCACCGGCTGGGACTGCGACCGGCGTGCCGGCGGAAGAGCCGGCTGAAATGGTAGGGATCGGAATAGCCGCAAAGGGCGGCGATGCGCTGGATCGGGTCGCTGGTGGTCAGCAGCAGGCGCTGCGCCTCGGACAGGCGCAGGCGGCGCATCCAGGTGATCGGTGAACACCCGAGCGCCAGCTTGAAGCAGGCGTGGAATTGGCTGACCGACAGGTCGACGGTCCTGGCCAGCACCGCCACCGGCAGATCGCGATGCAGGTCCGCCCGCATCCGATCCATGGCCGGACGCAGGCGATCGAGCTGATCCAGCCGCGACGAGACCGGACAGGTGCTGTCCTGGAGCACCAGTTGCGCCAGATTCCACAGCAGCGCCTGTCGCGCGAGGATGCCCGGAACCGTCTGGCTGGTCGCCACCTGGATGAGGGCGCGATTGATCCGGCCGATGTCCTGCGCGGTCTCCCCGCGGAAGACCAGGGCGGGCTGGTGGACGAGGGTCACGTCGACGGCGATCGGCAAGGCCAATTCCAGGTGGCACCAGCTGCTGACCGCCTCCGGGCTGACCAGATCGATGCGATGGAGGATCCCATCGGCCACGCAGAGGGCCTCCTCCGGGCCGACTCGCTGCGCCGGCCGGTCCGGAAACCGGACCTCCACCACCCCGCCGCTGGTGAATGCCACCACGCTTCCAGCCACCGTGCGCCAGTTCGTCGTATGCTGGTTGCGGATCGTGGTCACTCCGCCCGTCAGCCAACGCGGCTGCAGCCCGGCGACGAGCCTGGACCAGCGCCCTTGACCGGAGTCCTGCACCGGGTCGGCCGGATTTCCATCCATGGCGTTCATCAGGGTAATATTGATAGAATTGGAATCAGACAAGCGGTTGACGGCATTCTGACCAGAGTCCCGCACCAAATCGCAGCCCGTCCCGAGGCTTCCCCATGACCGACCCCGCCACCGCCCACAGCGCCGCCATCACCCGCTGGGACCATGAAGGTCCAGGCTGGCTCCGCCATTCCGGCGCCACGGTGCAGGTCGAACGCCTGCGCGATGGCCGCCTGCTCGCCGCCTCGCTGCAGAACACCGGCGTACCGTGCAAACCCAAGCATGAATCTGGCGGCCAACCCGGTTTTCTTCTCGAAATCGATGGCGAATCGCTGCTTTTCGACTGGACCCTGGTCAGCAGTGAAACCACCACCGATCCGCTGACCGGCTGGCCCGGCGACCGGGTCGTGCTGCGCCATGCACGCAAGCCGGTCGAGGTGACGATCGCCACCTCCGCCAGCGGTGGCGGGCTGTTCCGCCGCCGGATCTCGCTCACCAACACCGCGACGGCAGGAAGCTGGGGCATTTCCAGGGTCTCGCCCTTCGCCGCGAACCTATGGCTTGGTAACCGCCCCGGAAGCCAGGCGCCATTCGCCGTCGGCAGCTTCCAGGAGAACCTCTGGGGCCATGAAGGGACGTTCACCTGGCGGGATCTGCCGGTCAACGCGGAATTCTCCATCGGTTCCAAGCGCGGTCGCAGCGGCTGGGGCAGCCCCTGGGTGGTCTGCCGCAACCAGGTCACCGGCGGCTACTTCCTGGTCGCCCTCGCCTGGTCGGCCAACTGGCGCATCGGCCTGTTCACGTCGTTGTCGGCCAACGACCAGTCCTCGTGCCTGCGCTGCGAAGCCGGTCCGACCGGCCCGGCGCCGCTGCGCCTGGTCGCCGCGGGCGAAACCGTCGATCTGCCGGAGGTGCATTTCGGCCTGGGCCACGACGACTTCGATGCGCTCGTCCAGGCCTGGCACGCGCATATCCGCGCCGGCGTCCTGACCCAGGACACCTTCCCCCAGCCGGTGATCCTGAACCACTGGGGCTACATGGAGCACGAGCTGGAGGAACCGCGCCTGCATGCCGAGATCGACATCGCGGCCGAGATCGGTGCGGAGCTCTTCATGGTCGATGCCGGGTGGTTCGGCAACCGGGGCAGCCATTGGGCGAGAACGGTCGGCGACTGGAAGGCCGGCGACCGCCTGCCCAACGACCTGTTCCCCGTCTTCGAACATGCCCGCGCAAAGGGTTTGCAGGTCGGGCTGTGGGTCGAACTCGAGACCGCCGACTCCGCCAACTCGGCGCTCGCCAAGGCGCATCCCGACTGGTTCCTGACCCGTTACGGCAAGCCGGTGGAACGCCTGCTCGACCTCGCCAAGCCCGAGGTCGCCGCGCACCTGGAGGCGGTGTGCATCGATCTGGTCGAACGCTACCGGCTCGACATGTTCCGGCTCGATTACAACAGCGATGCCAACGAAGGCGGTTTCAATCCGCGCGACGGGCGGATGGAGAACACCACCTGGCGCCACGTCGAGGTGCTCTACGGCATCTTCGAACGCCTGAAGAAGCGCTTCCCGAACCTGCAATTGGAGAACTGCTCGTCCGGCGGCGGACGCACCGACATCGGCATCGCCGCCCGTTTCACCACCAACTGGACCAGCGATCACATGAAGATGCCGCGCACCGTGCGCATCCTCAACGGACTGTCGATGGCGCTGCCGCCGGAACGGGTCAACCGCATGTTCGGGGTGGTGATGGAGGGTTCCCATTACGGCAATCTTGAAACCCAACTGCACGTCATCGTGCTCTGCCACGCCTCGGTGTCCGGCCTGAGCCCCTCGCTGGCCCAGGCCAACCCGGCCATGCTGGGCACCGTCAGGAAATACCTGTCCATCTACAAGGATTTCATCCGGCCCTTCCATCGCCAGTCGCGGGTGTTCCACCACACCCCGGTGATTCCCGGCAATGATGGCAGCGGTTGGGCAGCGCTCGAACTCGCCGCACCCGACGCCACCAGGGCGGTCGCGGGCGTCTTCCGCCTCGCCAATCCTGCCGCGGATGAACACCTGTTCCGCCCACGCGGACTCGCCGCCGATCGCCGTTACCGCATCACCAGCCTGCCCGGCGACCGCAGCTGGGTGGCGGACGGGCATGACCTGCTGGAACGCGGGATCACGGTCCGCCTCGATTCGCCGCTCACCTCGCGGCTGTTCCTGATCCAGGAACTGAAAGGATCGAAATGAGCCCGTGGCAGCACAAACGCGTGCTGATCACCGGTGCCGGCACCGGCATCGGCAAGGGCATCGCCAACCATTTCGCCGCCGCCGGGGCGAAGGTGGTCTTCCACCATTCGCGCAGCGCGGAGGGGGCGCGGGGCGAGGTCGCCCGGATCAATGCGGCGGGTGGCCAGGCCAAGGCGATCGGTGCCGACTTCACCAGGATCGATGAGGTCCGCAGATTGGCGGCCGAGTCGCTGGACTATCTCGGCGGCCTCGACGTGCTGGTGAACAATGCCGGCATCTCGATGAACAGACCCTTTGCCCAGGTCACCCCGGAACAGTTCGACACCTTGTACCACGTCAACGTCCGGGCTGGCTTCTTCCTCACCCAGGCGCTGATTCCGGCGCTGATCGCGGCACGCGGCGTGGTCATCAACATCAGCTCCATCCATGCCTACGAAGGGATGCAGGAGCACAGCGTCTATGCCGGCACCCGGGCGGCGGTGGTCGGCTTCACCCGGCAGCTGGCGATCGAGCTGGCGCCGCAGGGCGTGCGCGTGGTCGGCATCGCGCCTGGTTCGGTGGCGGTCGAGAACCAGTTCGATGCCATTCCCGGTTTCAACCCCGACGCCTACGGGAATTCGATTCCGGCCGGTTTCATCGGGCGCCCGCACGACATCGCCGAGGTGGCCCTGTTCCTCGCCGGGCCCGGGGCGCGCTACATCGTGGGCCAGACCCTGGTCGTCGATGGCGGCACCACCTCGTGGATGCCGTTCGGTGATGGATTCCGTCAACCGTTGGGTTTTTCCTTCGGAAAAGGATATGTCCCGGGACTCTGATCGCGGCGCCCTGGCGGCGTCCTGCGCCCAGGCGGGACATCCCCTGGCATTCCTCGACCTGCCGGACGGCGGGCGGCTCGGAGTCCTGCCCCACGGCGGGCGGGTGATCGGCCTCTGGCCGCAGGGCCGGGGCAACCTGTTCTGGACCCATCCCGCGTTGAGCGACCCGGCGCTGGTGCGGGATTTCCTGCACCAGGACCGATGGCCGAACAGCGGTGGAGACCGGTGCTGGCTGGCGCCCGAGGTCGACCTGTTCTTTCCTCCCGGCCAGGTGGGAAAGGTGGAAGCCTATTCGGTCCCGCGCGCCCTCGATCCGGGCGGCTACGCCATCATCCGCAAGGCCGACGCGATCATCCTGGAGCAATCCCTGGAACTTGCCGTGCATGGCGTGGCGGTGTCCGCGACCATCGCACGGCGTTGCATGCCGCTGGCGGATCCTTTTCCAGGACGGGGACTCGCGTTCGCCGGATACACCCTGACCACCTCGCTGGCCCTGGCCGGTCCGGCGCGGGTACCGCTGGGATCATGGCAGCTCCTGCAGCTTCCCGCTCCCGGCACCATGCTGCTGGCGGTGCGGGATGGGGCGCGGGCCTGGCCGGTCTTTGGCGACTTCCAGGACGGCGAATCCGCGTTCTGGCGGCAGCGCCTGACCTGGGAAATGAACCGGGGACCGACCCGGAAGTTCGGCGTGCTCGCATCGCACTGCGGAAATCGCATCGGACATCTCCATCGCGACGCTGCCGGCCGGTTCGAACTGGTGGTGCGCGAATTCACCATCGACCCTGAGGGCGACTACCGCGATGCCCTGTGGCAGGATCCGGCCCGCCGCGGCTTCGCCTGCCAGGCCTGCCTGGTGGACGAACCCGGACTCGGGCGCTTCAACGAACTGGAGCACCACACCCCGGCGACGGTCGCCGGGGGTCGGGCTTCAATCGACCATTCCCGCGTCCTGGGATGGAGCGGTGACGCCGACACCATCCTGACGCTCGTCGAGGGCTTGTTCCCGGCGATCCCACCGGGCTGAAACGGCCGGCTTTCCCCTCCATCCTGCCAACTGCCTGATCACCTCCACCCCTCTGCCCACCGATTCCCCGAAGGACTCCCCATGCGCGGCTGCACCGGACACCTCAAACGTCGCGTCGCCAACCGCGACCTCATCATCACCGGCTGCGTCATGGATGCGCGTTCCGGTTCGGTGGTCGAGATGTACCACCAGTACGGCTACGACGTGATGATGATCGACCGCGAGCATTCGCTGCTGAGCAGCGAGACCATCCTCGAACACATCCGGCTCGCCCGGGCGCTGGAATTCCCGGTCATGGTGCGGGTCTCGGACCACAGCTACGCCGAGATCAACCGCACCCTCGACCAGGCGCCGGATGGCATCTTCGTGCCACGCATCCGCAACCGGGCCGAGGCCGAACGGGTGGTGGCGATGATGAAGCATCCGCCGCACGGCGTGCGCGGACTGGGGGGCTACACCTGCCCGGCGGCGAAGTTCACCGGCTGGCCGCACGTACGCGAACAGGTCGCGTTCAATGACCAGCAGATCGTGGTCGGCATCCAGATCGAGACCACCGAGGCCCTGAACGACCTCGATGGCATCCTGTCGGTGCCGGGCCTCGATGTCGCGGTGGTCGGCAACGATGATCTTTCCCTGGGCATGGGCATCGTCGGCCAGCTCGACCATCCGCGCTACATCGCGGCGGTCGAAGCCGTGATCGCCGCCTGCCTACGGCACGGGGTGATGCCCGGCATCGCCTGCGGTGATCCGGCGTGGCTGCGGTTCTGGGCCGATCGCGGCATGCGGTTCTTCTGGTCGGCGTCCGATGTCACCCTGATCTTCGACGCGGCCCAGCGCCAGATCAGCGCGTTGCGCCAAGCGCTTGCGGGGCTTGCGCCCCAGCCCTAACCGCGCTGCGCGCGGTCGTGCCTATCGGCACTCTCCGGGCCGTGGCGGCATCCGCTTCGCCGCTGCGCAGCGCGCGGCGCTGCCAATCCCGTCCCCGCTCACTCGCTTCGCTCATTCGGGGGATTGTTCTTCGCGGGCTCTGCCCGCTACGCCCGCCAGGGACTCTCGTCCCTGGACCCGGCACGGGCTCAACCGGTGCGAAAGTTTCTTTTCCTGAGTCAAATCACCCTCACTCAAAGACCCGAGTATGACCACCGCCATGCCTGCCACCCCCATCGTCGTCCGCCTGAACGCGGTCAGCTTCCCCCCCACGGATCGTGAACGCCGGTTGTGGTCCGGCCTGCCCGCCGAGGTGCGCCTCGGTGAAGGCGGTACGCCCGAGGAGATCCTCGGCCTCGCCCGCGAAGCCACCGCCATCCTGGTCATCGCGGCGCGGCTGCCGGCGGCGGTGATCGCCGGCTTGCCCGCCCTGCGCCACATCGCGCGCATCGGCACCGGCACCGACAAGATCGCCATCGAGGAGGCCACCCGGCGCGGCATCGTGGTGACCAACGTGCCCGATTTCTCGACCGCGGAGGTCGCCGACCACACGCTGGCGCTGCTGCTGGGCGCGGTGCGGCAGATTCCACATTTTTCGGCCGCGGTCACCCGGGGACGACGCGAGCTCGACGGACGCACCCTGCACCGCCTGGCGAGTCGGACGGTCGCCCTGGTCGGTTTCGGCAACATCGGCAAGGCGGTCGCCCGCCGCCTGAGCGGTTTCGGCCCGCGCCTGCTCGCGGTCGATCCCCGGTTGGATGCGGCGGCCGCCCGGACCGCCGGAGTCGAGCTGGCGAGTCTCGATGCGGCCCTGAGCGAAGCCGACATCGTCGTCCTGCTCTGCCCGCTGCTGCCGACGACCCGCAGGATGATCGACGCGAAGCGGCTCGGCGCGATGCGGCCCGGCGCGATCCTGGTCAACACCGCCCGCGGCGAGCTCGTCGACGAGACCGCGTTGGCGCAGGCCCTGCATGAGGGCCGCATCGGCTACGCGGCCATCGATGTGTTCGGCGACACCGACGTGTTCGCCGCCGACGGCTATGCCACCTCCCATCCCATCTTCCACGCCCCCAACACGCTGCTCACGCCGCATGTGGCGGCGCATTCCGAGGAGTCGATGGAGGACTGCCATCGCCGCAGCATCGCCGCCGTGGCGGATGTCCTCGCCGGCCGCTGGCCGCGCCATCCGGTGAATCCCGAGGTGCTGCCGCGCGTGGCGCTCTCCCGCGAGGCGCAGCCATGAATCTTGCCGCGGCATTGTCCGCATCCGGCCCCGCGACCGGAGCCCGGATCTGGTGGCTGGGCCAGTCCGGTTTCGCGGTGCGCCTCGCCGGTGGGCCGCTGCTGACGGTCGATCCGTGCCTGTCCGATGCGGTGGAGCGCCTGCACGGGTTCAAGCGGCTGTCCCTGCCCGCGATCGCCGCCGAGGATCTGCCCGCCGACTGGCTGCTGTGCACCCATGAGCACGCCGACCACCTCGATCCTGACGCCGTCGCCACCATCGCCCGGCTGCGGCCGTCGTGCCGTTTCGTCGGTCCAGCCAGTTGCCGCGCCGGGTTCACGGCCGCCGGGATCGCTGACGATCGCTGCCATCTCCTCGCCGCCGGGCAGTTTCTCGACCTCGGCGGCTGCCAGGTGCAGGCGTTCAAGGCCGACCATGCCGACCTCGCCCCGCAGGCGCTGATGCTGGTCCTCAGCGGTGCCGGCGTGCGGTTGGCCTTCACCGGCGATACCGCCTGGAACCTCGGTAATTTCGCCGCCCTGGCCGAACCGCGCTGCGATGTCGTCTTCGCGTGCATCAACGGAGGCTTCGGCAACATGGGCCATCTCGACGCCGCCCGCGCCATCCAGCAGACCGCACCGCGCCTGGCGGTCCCCTGCCACTTCTACACCTTCGCCGAGCAGGGGACGGCCGATCCGATCGGATTCCTGCACGCCTGCGCCGCCCTGGCCCCGTCGACCCGGACCCGGCTGCTCCGGCCCGGCGAAGCGCTGGACGTGCCGCCGGCCTGAGCCCCCAGCACTCCGACGCCGCAGCCTGGGATCACTGGTCGCGGAAGACGGCGCTCTCCATGCAGCGTTGAACCGACTGCGGTTGATTCGCCGACTTCCATCCGACCATGCCGGCCATGCCACGCTGCTGGATTCCCATCGTCCTGATCTGCGCCGTCGTCAGCGGAGCCGAACCGATCCCGGTAGTGACCGGCAGTTCGGTGGTGCACGAATTCACGCTGCGGATCGGTGGCGACCGCATCCGCGCCACCTGCCTGGTACCGGCGGGCCAGGATTCGCACAGCTATCAGCCGCGTCCCGACGACGTGCGCGCCCTGGCGGCGGCGAAGGTCGCGGTGGTCAACGGGCTGGGCTTCGAAGGCTGGTTCGACCGCCTGCTGCGCGACAGCCGCGGCGCGCCGGTCGTCATCACCGCCGCACGGGGGATCGATCTCATCATCCTGGCCGAGAGCGATGACCATCACGCGGGCCACGCGCATGCGGCCGGAGCAGCGGATCCGCACGCCTGGCATGACGCGCGCAACGCCGCGCGCTACTGCGCCAACATCCGCGACGGCCTGATCGCCGCCGATCCGGACGGCGCCGCCGGCTACCGCGAACGCGCCGCCGAGCTGGTGCGCGACTGCGAAGCGCTCGACGTCTGGATCCGGACCGAGGTCGCCACCCTGCCCGCCGCCAAGCGCATCCTGGTCACCGACCACGATGGCCTGCGCTACTTCGCCCGTGCCTATGGCTTCGAAGTCCACGCGCCGGTGGGGGCGCTCGACGATTCCGAACCGGGCGCCAAGGCGGTCGCGGCGCTGATCGCGCTGGTGCGCGCCCAGGAGGTCCGCGCGCTCTTCCTGGAATCGCTGCGCAATCCCCGCTTGATCGAACGCATAGCGGCCGAATCCGGGGCGCGCATCGGCGGCACCCTGTACGTCGACGGCCTGCCGGATCCGGCGGCGACCGCAAAGGACGCCGGCGCGCCGGCCGGATATCTCGCCACCATGCGCCACAACGTCTCGACGATCGTGAACGGCCTGCGCGGCAGACCAGGGTCACCGTGAGAGCAGGCTTCACCGCCGGCACCGGCCAGCGCCTGGCCATCGCCCTGATCGCGGTGACCGCGCTATGGGCGCTGGTCTGGGCCGTCGAACGCCCGCGTGCGGCGGATGCGCGTCCGAAGCCTGCCGCGCAGACCACCCGGACCGTGCGCCTGGATCTCACCGCCAGCCGGCCCGTCACGGCTTGGAGGATCGCGGTCGATGGCGGGTCCATCGCCGGCACCGCCACCCCGACGACATGGAGCGCCGAGTTCCCGGCCACCCGCCGGCGCGCCGCGATCGCCATCGCGGTGACCGCTGATGGTCCCGGGGCCACCGCCCTGCGCGTGCGTCTCGACAGCGAGAACGCGTGGTTCGACCGCACCGCCTGGGGCGAGGCGGTGGTGCAGAGCGAATTCCTGCTGCCGGCGTGCCCGCCATGACGCACGCCCACCACGCCCACCTGCACTGCCACGACGTGACCGTCTGCCACGGGCGGGTGCCGGCGGTGCACCACATCGACTGCCATTTCGGCTGCGGCCAGTTCGTCGCCGTGGTGGGGCCCAACGGCGCCGGCAAGAGCACCTTCCTCAAGGCGGTGGTCGGCTGGCTGCCGCTCACCACCGGCGTGATCGAGGTCGGCGGCGTCCCGGCCACGCGCTGCCTGCAGCGCATCGCCTACCTGAGCCAGCAGGACCAGCTCGATGCGCGCTTCCCCGCCACGGTGCACGAGGTCGTCGCGGCCGGACGCTACCCCCGCCTGGGCTGGTGGCGCGGCTTCCGGGTCGCCGACCACAAGGCGGTGATCGGCGCGATGCGCGAGATGGGCATCGACCAGCTCGCCGACCGGCCGGTGGCGGCGCTGTCCGGCGGCCAGCGCCATCGCGTGCTGCTGGCGCGCGCGCTCGCCTCGGGCGCCGACGTCTTCCTGCTCGACGAGCCGCTCGCCGGCCTCGACCAGCCCGGCCAACACGACCTGCTGGAACGCCTCGCCTCGTGGCGGCGCCGCGACCGCCTGGTGCTCGCGGTGCTGCACGACCTCGAGGCGGCCCGGCGCTGGTGCAGCCATGCGCTGGTGCTCGACCGGCATCTCGTCGCCGCCGGCCCGGCCGCCGAGGCCCTGGCCGAGCCCGTGCTGCAGCGCGCCTTCCACCGCGCCCTGCCGGACGCGGCGCGCGACGGTCGGCGCGCCATCCCGTCGGAGCCGGCGCATGGCTGATCTCCTGGCGTTCCTCGGCGAACCGATGCAGGCGCAGTGGATGCAGCGGGCCCTGGTCATGGGCGTGCTGATCGGCATCAGCGGCGGCCTGGTCGGCACCGTGCTGGTGCTGCGGCGCATGGCGCTGGTGGCGGATTCGTTCAGCCATGCCCTGCTGCCCGGCCTCGGGATCGCCTACCTCGTCGCCGGGCCGTCGCCGGTCGGCCTGCTGGTCGGGGCCGCCGGGGCGGGCCTGCTCACCGCCGCCGCCGGCGGCCTGACCTCGCGCCTGACCCGCCTGGGCGAGGACGCCGCCTTCGCCGCCATCTTCACCCTCTTCATGGCGCTGGGGGTCGCGATCCTCGGCAAGGCCGCGCCGGGGGATCTCCTGCACTGCCTCTTCGGCAGCGTGCTGGCGGTGGCGCGCACCGATCTCGTCCTCGCCGCCGCGACGTGCTCGGTCACCATCCTCGCGCTGGCGCTGTTCTACCGCTGGATCGTGCTGGAATGCCTCGACCGCACCTTCTTCCGCGCCTCGGGCGGCCCCTCGGCCACGACCCATGCGGTGATCCTGGTGCTGATCGTGATCAACCTGATCTCGGCCCTGCAGTCGGTCGGCATCGTGCTCTGCCTCGCCCTCTTCATCCTGCCCGCCACCACGGCCTACCTGTGGTGCGAACGCTTCGGCAGCATGCTGCTGGTGTCCGCCGCCACCGGCGCGGTCGGGGCCGTCGCCGGCATCATCGCGAGCTGGCACCTCGATCTGCCCAGCGGCGCCTGCATCGCCTCGTGCCTGGGCGTGCCCTTCCTCGTCTCGATCGTCCTCGCGCCCCGCCACGGGCTGCTCGGCCGCATCCGCCGCAGCCGCCGGCACCTCGACGAGGCCGGCCGCGAATGCGCGCCGGCGCCCCGGCCCGGCCCGGGATCTTCAGCCTGATTCCGCGCCCTCTGGATCCGCCGCCTGCTTCTCGCGCTTCGCCGGGCGGCCGGTGAGGATGGTCTCGGCCAGGCGCAGGCCGTCGAGGCCGGCCGAGACGATGCCGCCGGCATAGCCGGCCCCCTCGCCGGCCAGCCAGAGCCCGGGCAGGCTGCTCGCCAGGGTGGCGGGATCGCGTTCGAAGCGGATCGGGCTCGACACCCGCGCCTCGATGCCGACGAGCTGGCCCTGGCGCAGGAAGCCGGGGATGACCCGTTCGAAGAACGCCAGGGCCTGGCGCAGGCCGCGCACCGTGGCCTCGGGCAGGATGCGGTCGAGGCGGGCGGGGCGGAGCCCGAAATGGTAGCTGGTCGCCCCTGGCGCCGGCCCGGCTTCGCCGCGCAGGAACGCCATCGCCGTCTGGGCCGGGCAGGAGTAGTCGCCCCCGCCGGCGGCGAAGCAGGCCTTCTCAAGGCGGTCGATCAGGTCGAACCCGGCCATGCCGTCGCCGTCGCGGTCGACCTCCTGGTTCACGATCAGGCCCGCGTTGGCGAAGGCCGACGCGCGCGCGAAGCGGCTCATGCCGTTGGTGGACAGCTGGCCGCGGTCGGAGGTCGCGGCGATGATCTCGCCGCCCGGGCACATGCAGAAGGTGGTGACGCTGGCGGCGCGCACGTGCGCCGGCGGCCGGCTGACCAGGTTGTACTCGGCGGCCCCGATCAGATGGCGCGGCAGGTCGACGCCGGGCAGGCAGCCGAGCTGGCCGCGATCGATGAGATCCTGGCCATGCTCGATGCGGCAGCCGAGCTGGAAGCCCTTGGCCTTGTGGCTGACGCCGCGCCGCACCAGGGCGCCGATCAGGTCGCGCGCGCTGTGGCCGGGCGCGATCAGGGTGATCGGTGCGCGCAGGCGTTCGCCGTCCGCCAGCACCACGCCGCCGCAGCGTTCCCTGCCCGCCGCGTCGGTTTCGACCAGGACATCGGCGACTTTCGCCTCCCAGCGGAATGATCCGCCGCGTTCGGTGATGAAGCGCCGCAGCCGCTTGCACATGTGCGGCAGCAGGTCGGAACCGATGTGCGGATGGTGGCGGTAGAGGATGTGGCGCGGCGCGCGGGCGGCGACGAAGGCTTCGAGCAGGAAGCGCATGCGCCGGTCCTTCACCCGGGTGTACAGCTTGCCGTCGGAATAGGTGCCGGCGCCGCCCTCGCCGAAGAGGTAGTTCGATTCGGGATCGAGCTCGCGCGTGCGATGGAAGACCGCCAGGTCGGCGGTGCGGCGGTCGGCGTCGCGGCCGCGATCGAGCACCAGCGGCTTGCAGCCATGCAGCGCGAAGAGGTACGCCGCCATCAATCCGGCCGGGCCGGTGCCGACGACGATCGGATGCAGCGGCAGGGGCGACACCGTGTCGAGCTGGTGCAGGCCGGTGTCCTCGTTCGCCGGCCGGGTCAGCACCTGCACGCCCTCGCTCTCGTGCACCGGCGCATCCTCGCGCACCCGCAGGGTCAGGCTGTAGACATAGCGCAGGTCGGGCTTGCGCCTGGCATCGAGGCTGCGGCGGTCGATCTCGTAGCCGATGACGTCGCTTTCCGGGATGCGCAGGTACCGGCTGATCCACGGCCCGAGATGATGGTCGAGGGAATGCACCGGCAGGCGCGCCGCCGCCGCGAGCGGGACTTCCAGACGGGAGATGACGACGGTCTGCGCGCGCATGGGCGGGCATCCTGGGCGCCCTGGCGCGAGGGGAACGGCCAGCACCGGCGCGCACCGTCATGCGCGGCGACGAGGGGATCCCCTCGAAACCGCACCCGGATGCCGATCTGCGATCCATTCTCGCCCTGCATCAGAGCCGGCGCGCCAGACCCCGATCGATGCAGAAAGGGGTGAACAGCCTTTGACTTCCCCAGCCCGGTTTTCCATGGTCCGCCCCCAGCCGAAGGCGATCCCGCGCTGCCATGCCGGCGGCGCCCCATGACCGCGTCACCGGCAGAGGAGTCCCCATGGCACGCATCCTGGTCACCGATGGCATGGCCGTCGAAGGTGTCGACCTGCTCAAGCAGGCCGGACACGTGGTCGAACTCAAGAAGACCTCGGCCGATGATCTGCTGCGCATCATCGGCGACTACGACGCGCTCGTCGTGCGCTCGGCGACCCAGGTCACCGCGGCCGTGCTCAAGGCCGGCTCGCCACGCCTGCGCCTGGTCGGCCGCGCCGGGGTGGGCGTCGACAACATCGAGGTCCCCGCCGCGACCAAGGCCGGCGTGATCGTGATGAACGCCCCCCTGGGCAACATCATCTCGGCGGCCGAGCACACCATCGGCATGATCTTCGCCAGCGCGCGCATGATCCCCCAGGCCCACGCCAAGCTGGCCAAGGGCGAATGGGACAAGAAGTCGTTCACCGGCATCGAGCTCGACGGCAAGACCCTCGGCATCCTCGGCCTGGGCAAGATCGGCAAGCACGTGGCCCAGGTCATGCAGGCGGCCGGCATGACGGTCATCGCCTACGACCCGTTCCTCAGCGCCGAGGTGGCGAAGGAGCTGCGCATCGACTCGGTCACCGTCGAGGAGCTGCTCGCCCGCGCCGACGTGGTCACCGTCCACACCCCGCTGACCGAGCAGACCCGCAACCTCATCAACGCCGACCGTCTACGCCTGATGAAGAAGTCGGCGCGCATCATCAACGTCGCGCGCGGCGGCATCATCAACGAGGCCGATCTCGCGCAGGCGCTCAAGGCCGGCACCATCGCCGGCGCGGCGCTCGACGTCTTCGAGACCGAGCCCCTGCCGGCCGGCAGCCCGCTCTTCGGCCTGCCCACCGCGATCCTCACCCCGCACCTGGGCGCCAGCACCGAGGAGGCGCAGGTCAAGGTGTCGGTGGACATCGCGAACCAGTTCAACGCCTTCTTCGCGAGCGGGAAGATCATCAACGCGGTCAACGTCCAGCTGCGCGTCGATGCCGCGATCGACGGCTGGCTGGCCGCCGCCGAGACGCTCGGCGCGGCCCTCGTCCAGACCCTCGACCAGCCGCTCAAGGGGCTGGAGGTCATCGCCGAGGGCGACCTCGCGAAGTTCGACACCAAGCCGCTCGCCACCGCGGCGCTCAAGGGCGCCCTGGCGCGCATCAGCGACCAGGTGGTCAACTTCGTCACCGTCCAGACCATCGCCGCCGAACGCGGCATCTCGCTGACCTCGTCGTCGAAGGACGGCGCCGGCGACGGCGGCACCCGCCTCGTCATCCGCGCCCGCACCGCGACCGGCGAACAGCTCATCGCCGGCAGGCTGATCGACGGCGGCCTCAAGGTCGTGCGCTACAACGAATACCCGGTCGACCTGCCGATCGGCGGCAACCTGCTGATCATGGAATACCCGGACCGGCCAGGCATGGTCGGCCGCTACGGCACCATCCTGGGCGAGAACCGGATCAACATCGCCCGCATGGAGGTCTCGCGCATCGACGGCCGCGGCGACGCGCTGGTGATCCTGACCCTCGACGATCCGATCCCCGCCGAGGTCTTCGACCAGATCCGCGCGACGGTCAAGCCGACCCGCGCCTACCGCATCAGCCTCTGAAGGCTGGCGGTTCGCCGGTTCCGCACGACCCGATCAGCGACAGGTGAAGCGGTTCGCTGCGATCACCGTTGCATAGATGTATTCTAACCGCCAGGATGCCATCCGGGTACCGTCCTGACCGGAGCTAGCGAGCGAACAGGCGGCCAGGATGCGAACCGTTGTAAGCTCGAGCCCTGATTTGTCCTAGTGCAGGATCATCTCGTACCGATGCAATACAGGAAGGCGCTGCTTTGGATCAGCAGTTTGCTGCCGTGCGGGACCGGGCCGCTCATGAGTGCGAAGTGGCTGGCCGAGTTTTTGTAGCAGCCGGCAAAGCTGTAGTGGTCAAGATTCTTGAAATAGGTGCTGACGATGAGATCGGCGGGGGGTTGCCGGTAGCCCAGGCGATTGCCGTCGCTCACGACCTTGGGTTGGATCGGGTCCTTGATGTCAACCACCACATAGCGGCAGGCCGCGATGCCGTCCTTCATGAGCCACGGGTTGTTGTAGCCGTCGTCCACCTGGATGATGAGATGTTGGCCGGCAATGGCTGCGGCCTGATACGCCCATTGCGGGTTCCTGGGGAAGGACGCGACGATCTTGCCCGCCTGGGCTTCGTATATCTGGTTCTCCTTCCTCGCGGAAAAAAAGCCCTTGCTGCCCATCAGGGTCGGGAATTCCTGTACACCCGGTAGGATGCGATCCGACTTGTCCTGTTTCCAGAGTTCGGTGACCGACACCCGGTCGGGACCAGCCAGACTGAGGCGGTAACCGCAATTCGGACCGCCACCGGTGTCGCCGGCCGAACCCCAGGCCACGACATCGCCACTGACGCTCAGCAACGCACCCCGGTCGGTCCAACACGGCGGGAATGCGCCCAGGACCTTGCCGTCGTTGACGCGCACGATCTCCAGTGCGCCGTTCTCCCGGTGTTCGGAGGCCTCGCTGATCAGGACATCGGTGTCGCCCAGGCGCATCAGGCGTGGTATGCCGTAGTTGGATCGCTTGAACGGGATTTCCCAGCGCTGTTTGCCGGTGGCACCATCCAAGGCGCGCAGAATGCCCACAGCAGTCCTGGGGTGGTGGGCGAGATCCCGAACCAGCAGCAGGCCGTTGCACAGCAGGGGCGAACTGTGGAAGGTGCCCCGGTTATCATGCTTTCCTTTCTCGCGTTTGGCCCAGATCCGTCTGCCGTCGAGATCCAGGGCGAACACCTGGCCCTGGTCGAACACGCCGTAGATGCGCTGGCCGTCGCTGGCCAGGGTCGAATCGGCGCTGCCGACATAGCCCCACCAACTGCCACCGATATCAACGCCCAGCTGGCTCAGACAGGCGCCGATCAGATGCCTGGGACGAGTGTCAGGATCCACCAGCATTTTTAATAAGATCTCCGGATCTTTGGCTTCCTGAAAGCGCTTGATCACCGCGAGATCCTTATCCAGGGCGGCAAGCAATGCCGGATCTGCGAACGCTACGCAATCAGAACGGTGCTCGGTGAATGTCGTCAACACCGTGGCGGCCTGGGCCGGGATATCCTTCAAGGTGCTTGCCGCCAGTTTCTCCAGAGTCAGTTCGCGTACCCTCATCCCACTATTCGTTTTCACACTCGGGTGCGGGATGATTGCGGCATTCAGGTAATACATCGCCCGGGCCAGGTCGAGGACCTTCTGCCCGGCAACGGCCTTGTCCTCGGGCAGACCTTCGCACAGGAGCGGCATCATCCGCCGCTGCCAGAGCTGCTTGCCGGTCTCAAGCTCCCAGCAGGTGACAAAATCCGGTTCGCCCACCGCATAGACCCGGCCTTTGACCACGATGGGATGCGATAACGACCAGCCTGGCACAGGGGCCTTCCACAGGATGTTGGTGCTGGGCGGGGCGGTCTGACCGGGGGCGGCCGGGGCGTCGTGCCATCCGGTCGGCGGCGTGGCGCCCGGGTACCAGGCATTGTTGGGCCGGTAATAGACCGGCCGTTCGGTGCTGGGAACGAAGTCCGGATGACCCAAGGGCAGCGGATCGGCTGCCGAAATGGCAGGGGGGAAGCAGAGGCTGGCTCCAAACAGGAGCGCGTTGATCATTCGGTGGGATTGCATGGGCATGTTTCTTTCCGGATTTGCTGTCTGGTTTACTTACCAAAGCAATAAACGTGTTTGTTGGTGCGCAGATACGCTCGGCCGCCGACCAGGAAGGGGGCGGCATAGACGAATCCAAGCCGGCTTTTTGGTGGTACGTCTGCATTATCGTGTGGCAGCAAGCCTGCGAAGATGGTTTTCAGGGAGTCTCCTTCGGGCTTCAGGCAGATGTTATGACCATTGATGTCCCATGCGACCAGAGTGTCGCCGACTGCCAAAAGGGACGGTCCCGGGCAATGCGCGCCCACCGTGGAACCGGGAAAGGGCGTGTCGCCCAGTACCCGGCCATCGGACAAGGCGTAACTGCGCAGGATTCCTCGGGAGCATTGCACCACCACCCGATCGCTCAATGCGACGATGGGTGTATGGTTGCCACCGGCCTCAGGTTGTTCCCAGATCTTGGTGGCGGTCAGGCCTTGACCTGATGCTGTGATGCGAAAGGCGCGAATGAACTCTGTACCCTTGGAATAATGATTTCCTGAGTTGGCGATGACCAGATCATCCGCCACTGCCAGCGAACTGTGCTGGCCAGCATGGGCAGTGCTGGCCAGGATGGCGCCAGTGGCCGGATCCACCAATTGCCCTCCGCCGCTCACCACCACCGTGCGCCCGGCCAGGGTGGCGACCAGGGGGGATCCCCAGCCGCCACCGCCATTGGCGATGTCCTTGTTACGCCACAGTTCTTTACCGGTGGCCGCGTCGAGAGCGGCCATGGTTCCGGGCATCAGATGCTCCTTCCATTCCTTGTCACGGCGGCTTCGATCTCCCCCGCCGAGAAACAGCCGACCTTGGCACAGGACCATATTGGAGGACGTCATCTGGGCGAGATCGTGGACGATGCTCCAGATTTCTTTGCCTTCGAGGTCATAGGCCGCCACAACTCCCGTCGCGATCATGACATAGATCCGCTGGCCATCGCTGCACGGTGTGCTGCACGTATATTGGAAGCCGTCGCTCACCGGATTTTTTGGGGCAAACTGCTTGAAATCAATTCCCGCCCCCTTGGCCGCTTCCCGCCAGGCCTGCATCTGCGGACTGCCATTGAGTCCATACGCCCCGAATTTCTGCACATCGTAGTCCTTGGCGGAAAAAAAGATTTCACGCAGTTTGGGGCCGTTCTCGCCAAAGAATAGAAACCGATCCACCGTCTGTCGCCAGAGCTCCTTGCCATCAACGGCATTCAGGCACATCAGGGTGTCCGGTTCGGCCTGGGTGAAAACCTTATCGGCGACCACGATCAGGCCGCCTACGGACCTGGCCGCCATCTCGACCTTCCACACCAGACCTTGTCCGTCCTCCACTTTCCAGTTGATGGGCGCGGTAGCGGTCGGGAAGCGGCCACAGGTATCGCCGCGATAGCCGATGCTCAGGGGTTCGGCGGCGCCAAGTTTCAGAGCCACGGTGGCGATAAGGCCCAGAAGCAAGAGCGATGTCGTGTGAGCAGGCTTGAATGAACTTATGGTGCCACCTTCGCCGCTTGAGGGCAGTCCTTGGGTGTGGGGAACTTCTGCTTGGGATCACCCACGCACCACAGATAGCCCGGGCTGCGCCAGAACAGGCGGTTGGCCTGGGCGCTGGGCGAGGCGTTGTTATGCTTGGTCGAAACCCAGAGATACCGCCAGGCCCATTCTTCCTCGGTCTCAATCCGGCGATCCACGAACAGACCGGGACTGATCGGGCCGCCTTCCAGCGCCATGACTCCTCCTATGGTCTTTTGCGGAGGACCATCGACACCGTAGATGTGCCGACCGATGATGATCGACGACGGCTGGTTGGCCGGGACACCGTGACGGCCTTGAAGCCGGATGACCTCACCCGTCAGCGCTTTGGCCGCGAAACTGCCATTGTAGACGACTCCATCCAGAAAACAGTCGGTGGCACCTTTCGATCCGCCATCCTTATCCATGCTCCACAGTTTCTCGACGGCGGCCTCGGCGGGCGATATCGCCTTGATCCGAAAGACCTGCCGGCCTACCGGACGACCGTCACCGGCTGGGGCGGCGACGAAGAGATCACCGGTGAGAAAAGTCCTTCCACTGCCCGGTGGCAGCAGAGCAGTGGAAATGATCTTGCCATCGTGCAGGCGATACAGGTTCGGCCCGCCATCGCTGAGAATTTCCAATGGTCGTCCGTCCGGCAGGCGCAGGACGGTGGTCATGGGACTGGTGGCCTCGGGAATTGGGCGCCAAGGGAACTGGCTGCTCCTTTCCACCTTGTTGGGAGCGTCGATCTGCCAGAGTTTACGGCCCGTGGTCGATTCATAGGCGCGCAAGAGGCCGTTTTGGTGGACGATGAGTTTGCCGCCGTACAGGACCGGTGAGGCGACAAACCGGGTGCCGATCCGGCCGGCGTACTGGCCGCGCCAGGATTCGGGAATGCGCTCCCAGACCAGCCACTGGATCTTGCCGCTGAGGTCCACTGCCGCCACGGCGTTATCGGAGGTGGTCACGTAGATCAACCGGCCATCGGTGCAGGGCGTGGAAAAGGTCAGCGACACATCCGGTTCGCCCCATTTGCAGACGAACGGCAGGTCGAAATCGCGCCAGGCCTTGAGCGCCCGTTTCCAGTGGGCATGAGATTCATCGACGGGCGGCTTGTAGTCGCCGGGTATCAGAAAAGCGTTCTCCGCCGCCTCGGCTCGCAGGGCGTCATATTCGGCCTTGATCACCCCATCGGCCAAGGCCGTCTTATGGGCCTCGGCCAAGGCCGCGTCAGCCGGTTCGCCCAGTTCACCCGGTTTGCCGGGATAGTTGCGCGAACCGGGTCCGCCGATGCAGATGGCCTTGGGATCCAGCCCCTTGGCTTTCACGGTATCGAGCAGTTTGAGATAGCGATCGTACCAGCGGCCATACTGCCGGCGCAGGTCCTGGATCCATTGGCGTTCGATCCTGGCCTTCTCGCGCTGTTCGGCCGGCAGGTTCAGGGTGTTCTCGATCCGGGTCTGCCAGAGGTTCTTGCCGTCGTGGACATTCACGCAGACCAACAGGTCCGGATCGGCCATGGAGATGACCTTTTCCCCGATCACGATCGGCTGGGAGAACCCGCGTCCCGGCATCGGCGTTTTCCAGACGATGTTGATGTTCTTTTCTGCATCCCAGGTGGTGACGGTACTTGCCCCCGGCCAGGCGCCGCTGCCGTCGCCACGCCAGCCGATGGGGCGTTCGGGCGATGGATAGAAGTCCGGGTGGCCGAGGGGGACCGTTTCTGCGGCTGACAAACTGCCGGCAACGAGTGCGGTCACAATGAAGAAGTGTCTCATGGTGATGATCTCCTTTACTTCGCTGCAGCCCGCAGGTCGTAGCAATAAATCCGGTTATCCCCGCGCAGGATGAGGCGGCCATCGACGAAGGGATAGGCCATGGGCGAGTCGTAGCTGCTGGTGGTGTTGTGGGTCGGCTTGAACATGCCGATTTTCTTCAGGTCGCGTTCGGTGTAGACCGCGAAATCCGAGCCGCAGTGGCAGCCGTCTTCGTGGACCAGGACCCAGCCGTTGGCGACCTGAGTCATGCCGATCCATACGCCGGTGAATTTGGCCTGGCTGATGATCGTGCCGGTGGCCAGTTCAACCGCGATGACCTTTTGCGGTGTTTGGCAGTTGGTGGCGCTGGTGTAACGAAGATACACCACGCCATTGCGGGCAGCCGTCGCATGCATCGGTACGGCGTAGTATTTCTCCTCGTCGGTTATCATCCACAATTTGCGTGGTCCGTCCTTTTCCAGCAGATAGCCGAAGGTGCCCTGCGGTTGGCTGGCCCATTGGCCATCGGGCCCCCGGAAGCGGATGGCGTTGCGGGTGATCAGGTGCGATCCGACGAGGCACAGTTCCAACGATCCCGTCGGCGATCCTTCAATGGGTTTCTCCCAGATCACCGTGCCGGTCCTGGCTTCCACGCAGGTCAGTCCTTTATCGGTCATGAAGACAATATCCCGCCGACCATCATGCTCCCAGGCGGCGGCAGGGGACGAGGAAGGCCGTTGCCACAGCACCTTGCCGTTCGCGGCATCTACGACCACTACGCCAATTTCAGGGAAGGAACCGAAGATGACTCCATCTGCATGGTGGAGTGACGGATAATACGTCTTGTTCATGCCGACCATCTTTTTCGCTGCTATTCCTGCCTGCCGTCTTTTCTCCCAGGCCTCATGGGTCTTGGGCACCGGGGTCTGCCACCGCAGTTTGCCAGTAGAACCTTCCAGGCAGTAGAGCACACAGGTTCTGCCCAGCACAAAGAATTTTCCGTCCATGTAACAACCGGTCCGATTGTCGTCCGCATGTTTGTTATACGGGGCTGGCATAAAGCTGGGGACGGGCAGCGTGGTCTTCCACAGGGTCGCCCCGCTGGCGGTGTCGATCGCTATTGCCACGTCCTCGGCCTCGACCCGGGCCATATATTTGCCGCCCCGTTCCCGCGTCGCCACGGCCAGCGGATCCAGGTCGCCCGTGATCTTGGCAATGATCGTGTCCATTTCCGCAGCAACCTGGGTATCCACGAGTTCACCGACGGGTTCCTGATGTACGGTGAACACCCGGCCCTCGCCCAGGATCGGGGAAGCGTAGCCGCTGATGTAGTACATGGGATTACCGCGAGCTTCGCGTCCTGCACCAAAAGTCGTCTCACTAAACCAGGCCAAACGGGCGTCTTTCGGATCGGCCACCAAGGCGCGTTCAGAGTCAGCACCGGTCCAATCTCCTTTGGATCCGGTCCAGGTGGTCCAATCCCTGCCGGGGGAAAATCCATTGGTTGTCTGCATTTGCGCCGCGTTGGACAAGGTGCCTGTTAAGCCAGCACTTCCCGCCTGGCCAGTGACCTTGCCTGCGGCGATCGTGCCCTTCAAGGGGATCGTCTCGGCTGCCCCCTTGGGCGGCTGCCAGGTGAAATCACCACTCATGGTCTGTCCATCGCATTGCAAGGTGCTGACTCGGCACAGATCCACCGACGGCGTCATACCGGAAATTGAAGGACTGTAATACTTGCCATCAACAAACAGTATGCTGCTTACCCCCTTGCCGCCCCGGAAATTGACAAGCAGATCGAGGTTCTGCTTGCCTGGGGTGGTGAATTGCACGCGCCCGACGTAATAGGCCCCTTCAGGCACCACCGTTCTGGCGGTTGGTGCTGCTGAAGGTACGTCAGCAGCAACTGCGTGGGGAAAGTGGCCCGCGAGAGCCAGAGCCAGGGGGCAAAGATGTTGCGTCAAGCGCATGCGAAACTCCTTTTTTGAGTAAGGGCGATAGGGTGATTTCTGGTACGTTTCGCCTTGTCTCGTAGTGCATGCAGGATCACCATGGTGCGGCGAGCCATCAAGGATGGCAGCGTGGTCTTTTGTGGGAGCGAATGCAGAAGTCCATGAAATATAAGGCCCTATAAACCTCAAACCCAACGATTTTTCGGTGTTGCTCGGGGCTGAAAATGTATGAATATTTGTCGCCATCATGATGAAGAAATGTCGCCAGGATGTTTGCTCCGAGCGACGTCAGGTGGTCATCCTGTGGGATTCCCACCAGGCGGTGGAAGTCCTGGGGGGCCTGCAACGCTACACCCGCGGTCACCATTTGGATTGGGATTTTCTGGTGGTCAACGATCCCCACGTACTGGAGCAACGTATCCCGCCCAGTCGCATTTCAGCCCTGGTGACCAAGGGAGAGCCCTCCTGGCCGAGCGACCGGGGGCGACCCGTTCTGGTCAGCCTGGGCTGTCCGCAGGTTCCGTCCCAGACCGATCTGAACCTGTGGTTTGACGATGTGGCAACCGGCGAAACGGCGGCCTTGTATCTGATGCAGCGCGGCTATCGGAGTTTTGCCTGCATTACGTATTTCCAAGACCAAGTAGTCCCATCGTATCGCCGCCTTCGCGAGCAGGCCTTTCGGGATACCTTGGCCAAACATCGTGGACTCCTGGGGTTCACGAAATATTCCTGCCATTATTGCGTGGCATGATGG
>CAZZJC010000054.1:0-25767 GCA_964654285.1 uncultured Candidatus Kuenenia sp. | reverse complement strand
CTGATCTCCGGCGGCCAGCATGCTGGTTATTATGCCTTTGAAAGTGGATTGGTATTAGGCCCTGGCAGGGCGTGGCGGGACGGCGTCCCGCTGAAAAAAACCCGCCACCCCCACAATTGACTCCGCAATCCTCCCGCTACCCTGCGCCTCCCCGCCATGCAGGCGGAGTCCCGAGGTCGCCATGGATCTGCTCGCCCACGTCGCCAAGTCGTCCCTGCGCCAGTCGCCCGCTGGCGACTTCAAGGTCGGCGACACCGTCAACGTCCACACCCGCATCAAGGAAGGCGACAAGGAGCGCGTGCAGGTGTTCAACGGCACCGTGATCTCGCGCTGCAAGGGCCAGGGCGAGATCAACGCCACCTTCACCGTGCGCCGCGTGGTGTCGGGCGAAGGCGTGGAACGCATCTTCCCCCTGCACAGCCCGCGCGTGATCAAGGTCGAGGTCGTCCGCCGCGGCCGCGTCCGCCGCGCCAAGCTCTTCTACCTCCGCGACCGCGTCGGCAAGTCGACCAAGGTCCGCGAATTCCTGGCCGGGGCCGATGATACCGCGCCCGCCAACGCCGAGCAGGCCGCCGCGCAGGCGGAGCAGGCCGCCGCCAACGCCAAGAAGTAGTCGAACGCGCGGGGCCGCCTTCCGCAGGCCCCGCCAAGACGGCGCGCATCAATCCCCGGTGGGATCTACGGCCACCAGGCCGAGTTCCTGGCGAAGCGCGTCCAATTCAGCGAAACCGTGCAGTACTTCCGACGGGCGGTGGGCATCGCTGGATAGGACGACTTTCGCCCCATGCGCGGCGACGATCTCCCAGAACGGCCGCCAGGGATATGGCCCCGGCCGGCCATCAGCGGGCGCGCTGCGGCGCAGGCCGTTGGCGTTGAGTTCCAGCGGCACCCCGGTGGCGACCGACGCCAGCGCGAGATCGCGGGCGACGGCGGCGCAGTCGGCATCGAACGCGGTCATGCCGCAGGCGAACACGTCGGGATGGGCGACGAAGGCGACCAGGCCGGATTCCATGCCGCGGATCAGCATGTCGGCGTAGGCGCGCAGGCCGCCGGCGCCGAGGCGATCGTAGAACGGGCTCAACCGACCCTGGGCGCAGGGCACCGCGTGGGCGGCCGCGATGAGGTAGTCGCAACCGATGCGGCCGCGCAGCTCATCGCGGTAGAACCGCTCGTATTCGGGATGCCAGTCGCATTCCATGCCGAGCAGCACCGTGGCCTGCGGAAATGCCGCCTCGGCCTGCCGCACCGCCGCCACGTAGTCGTCGAGCTGGTCCAGGCCCATGCGGACTTCGGGCCAGGAACCATCGGGAAGCGGGGTGTGATCCGACAGGCCGACCCGGGTGCAGCCGCCCGCGACCGCAGCGGCCACCATGTCGATCGCATCGCCCTGGGCGTGCTTGCAGCGCCAGGTGTGCAGATGCAGGACGGCGGCATAGGTGGGAGCGGGCGCCGTTGCGGACATCAGCCGTCCCCGGCGGTACGGCGCCGCGCCAGCATTTTCCCGATGTTCGAGCGGTGCCGCACGAGGATGAGCAGCCCGGCCGCGAAGACCAGGACGGTCACCGGCACATGGCCCCAGGCCCACGGCTGCTTGAAGACGAGCAGATGCGCGACCGGAGTCGCCACCGCCGCGACCACGCTCGCCGGGCCCACCGCATCGGCCCGGCCGATGCGGAAGACGAACGCGCCCAGGGCCCAGATCAGCAGCCACACCGCGAAGGCGCAGGCGGCGGTGAGCCAGACCAGGCCGATCAGCACGCCGAGCGTCGTCGCCACCGCCTTGCCGCCGCGGAAGCCGTGGATGCAGGTGAAGCTGTGCCCGAGGATCGCCGCCGCCGCGACCGCCAGATCGAGCCACGGCCGCTGCGGGTCGGCGCCCGCGCCCGGCACCAGATGCACGGCGATCAGCACCGGTACCAGACCCTTCACCAGATCCGCGCTGAAGACCACCGCGAACCAGCGCCCGCCGAGGACGCGTCCGGCATTGGTCGCCCCGAGGTTGCCGGAGCCGGCCTTGCGCAGGTCGACGCCGTGCAGCCGCGCGACGATCCAGGCGAAGGACACCGAGGCGAGCAGGTACGTCGCCGGCACCAGCAGCCACCAGCCTGGACTCATCGCCGGAAGCCTCCGCCGTGACCGCCCTTGCCGCCCCGCCGCTTGCTGTCCGCCAGGAATTTCCGGGCGGCGCCGCCTTTCGCCCCCGGCCTCCCCCGGGGCCGGGCGGGCTTCGGCGATTCCGCAGGAGCACCGGGGGTTCCGGCGAGTTCACCGCCGACATCGGGTTCATCCGCCACCGGATCCGGCTTCTCGTCGCGGTGGTAGATGCGGTTGCGGGTCCGCGCCGACGGCGGCACGACCAGGGTCGGGCTGCGGTCGGCCCGGTTGCGGCCGCGGATGACCCGGTGCGCGTCCTGGTTCTCATGCAGCCGGCTGTCGCGCGACTTGAAGAGGATGCGCAGCGGCACCTGCTTGAACGGCAGGCGTTCGCGCAGGAAGCCCTCCAGGAAGCGGCTGTAGCCCGGCTCGATCCAGTCGGTGCGGTTGACGAAGACGATGAAGGTCGGCGGCTGGGTCTCGGCCTGGGTCGCGTAATAGATGCGGGTCGGCTGCGGCCCGACCTTGCGCGGCCGGCGGCGCTCGACCGCGAGCTCGATCAGGCGGTTGAGTTCCGAGGTCGCGACGCGCGAACGCGTCTCGGCCACCATCTCGACCGAGCGGGTGAGGATGTCGTCGAGGTTGAACCCCGACAGCGCGCAGGTGGTGACGACCGGCGCGTAGGCCAGTCCTGGCAGGCGGTCGTGCAGCCATTCGATGTACTGCGCCCGCTTGGCCCCGCCCGCTTCGGCGAGATCCCACTTGTTGAGCACGATGATGACCGGCTTGCCTTCGGACTCGCAGAAATGCGCGATCTTCTTGTCCATCATCCCGAGATCGTCGGAGGCATCGAGGACGAACAGCACCACCTGGGCCCGCTTGATCGCGCGCTCGGTGCGGCAGGCGGAGTAGAATTCCAGGTCGCCGTCGACCTTGGCGCGCTTGCGCAGCCCGGCGGTGTCGATGAGGGTGAACCTGCCTTCCGGGCGGTCGATCTCGACGTCGATCGCATCGCGGGTGGTGCCGGGCAGGTCGGCGACGATGACCCGCTCCTCGCCGCAGATGGCGTTGGTCAGCGAGGATTTCCCCACGTTGCGCCGGCCGACCAGGGCGAGGCGGATGCGGTCATCATCACCGTCGGCCTCGGCCGCCTCGCTGCCCTCGCGCATCGCCGGCAGGGATGCGCAGAGCAGCTCCATGAGCGCATGGATGCCGGTCGCCTGCGCCGCCGAGAGCGCGTGCGGCGTGCCCAGGCCGAGCTTGGCGAAGACGTGGATGTCTCCTTCCAGCCCCTCGTGGTCGACCTTGTTGGCGATCAGGATGACGCGCTCGCGGATCGGGCGCAGGCGCTCGGCGATCTCGCGATCGAGGTGCGCCACGCCGTCGCGCGCGTCGACCAGGAAGAGGATGCGGTCGGCGGTGGCGATGGCGCGTTCGATCTGGCGGTGGACGTCGGCCTCCAGCTTGGCCTCGTCGACGATGCCGATGCCGCCGGTGTCGATGAGGTCGAAGCGCACCCCGTCGCGCCGCACCTCGTGCAGCAGGCGATCGCGGGTCGTCCCCGGGGTAGGATCGACGATGGCGATCGGCTGTCCGACCAGGCGGTTGAACAGGGACGACTTGCCGACATTGGGTCGGCCGACGATGGCGACGGTGGGACGCATGTTTTTACCGATCTTTGCGGGCGGCGGAGCATGCCGTGGCGCCAGCGCCATGCCACCGGCAAGAGCGCAACCGATTCCGCCCCCGTTGCGGCGGAAAACGCCCTACGGCACCGGGATCCCGCCCCGATCCTCGCCGCCCCGCCGATCGTCGGGGCCTGGCGGCACCAGGAGGTCGAGCGGCAGGCTGAAGCGCGGAAACTCCAGGAGCAGCTGCCACGGGGTCTGCGCCTCCGGCTTCGCGGCGGGCGCACCGGCACCAGACCGGGAGTCGCCGGCCTCATCGCCCTTCTCGCCCAGCCAGCGCGAGATCGCCGTGCGGGCGGAACCGCCGCGCTCCGCCAGCAGGGGGTCGCCCTGCATGGCCAGGGCGGCGGCCAGCAGCTGGGCGGAATTTCCGTCCCAGATCAGCTCGATGGATTCCGGTGCGCCGTTGAGCAGGGCCTGGTACAGCGGTGGCGGTTCCGGCAGGCGGGTGGCGGACGGGCTCGGACCGGGGCGGGGAGGCGCAGCGGCCGATACCCGATCGGAGGTGTCCTCGACCAGGTTCGGGAAGCGCCGGGCGAGCTGGACCGCGAGCGCGAACGCGAGCGGCTCGTTGCGGTCGCGGATGAGGTCGGTGAACACGCTGGCGGCGGCGGCGGCATTGGTTTCGGCGCGGATGTTCAGCTTGAGCAGGTCATCGATGGCCTGCTGCTCGACCCGGACCCGGTTCTCGCTGAGGCCGATCGCGGAAAGGACGGCCTGTTCACGCAGGACGATGAGGGCGCGGGTGAGGAGCGCCTGGCGAGGCGGGAGGTTCAACGGCGTCTCGACCGCCTGGCCCGGTTCGGTCAGCACCGGGTTGTCGAGCCAGGCGAGGGCCTTCTTGAGCCCGGCAGGCTCGCTGCTTTCGCTCGCGATGATCGCGCGGACCTGGGCGCACATGGCGACCGCCACCGCCGGTTCGAGGTCGGCCGCGCGCACCAGCCGGGCCAGGGCCGCGACGGCGGGATCGCGGATGGCCGCATCCGCGACGAACACCGGTTCGGCCGGGATCGGGGGGAAGCTCTCGACACCGGGATTCCCGCCCGAGAACGCGCGCCAGCGCGTGGACAGCCAGGCGGGGGCATCGGCGGGCAGGGCGATGGGTTCGCGCCGCAGATCCTGGCGCACGGCATGCGCGATGAGTCCGAGCTGCCGGTGCAGACCTTCGGCGGCGGGCTCGGCCAGGAGATCGCGCGCGGCTTCCGCCACCAGCAGGACGAGCCCGAGCCATTCGCGCCGGGTGGCGAGGACGCTCTTGGGGTCGCGCTGCCAGTCGGGCCGGGCGGTGGCGCGCTCGGTCAAGGGGTCGAGCAGCGCGAGGATGATGCCCGGACTTTCCGGCAACGGATCGGCGCGGCAGGTGATGATCAGGCTCTCGACCGCGAAGGCCGCCAGGCCGGGGGCCGCCCGTTCGCCCCGACGCTGCAGCGCCACCGCGGCGGATCCCTCCGGACCCGACCGCTGCGCCGCGCGCGCGATCGCCGCCTGGGCCTCGGCCAGGGCGAGCCACTGGCGGAAGCGCGGATGGTCGGGCTGGCCGGACCCCAGCGCGCGCACCGCGATGCCGGCCGAACCGATGGCGGCGAGCTTCCTCTCCAGGGCGGTCTCGGCGTCGAGCGCCAGCGCGGCGCGCAGGCGATCCGTGGCGATCCGGCTGCGATCATCCAGCCCCTGCCCAGCGGCGGTCCGGCCGGTCGACGCCGCACCCGCCGCCAGGTGGCGGTCCAGGTGGAGCGACACCGTGCACTCATCGCGCGAGGCGCGCGTCCTGAAACCCCACGCCGAGGGCGCGGCCACGGCGTAGGCGTCGCCATCGCGCGCCTCGATCGCCGGGGCGGCATCGAACACCGCCAGCACCTGCCGGCCATCCGCCAGGACCTCCAGGCGCTGGCCGCGCCGCTGGAAGGCGATCTCGGCCGGCATGCCGGCGAGGCGCACCGCACCCAGCAGCTGCGCCCGCGTGCCGCCGCGATGGAGCTGGAGCGCGAGCGACTGCGGCAGCCAGTGCAGCTCATAGCCCTGGCCGGTATCGCTGCCTTCGTGCACCACCCAATCCGAACCCGGAGGACGCACGCCGGCGTCGTAGCGGACGTAGATCCGCCAGTAGGCGCAGGTCGCGGCCTGACCCGTTCCGGCCTCGCCTGCGAGGCTGGCCAGGATCATGCGCGGCGAACCGCGCGCGTTCTTTTCCAGGGTTCCCGGCGGGCGATGGGTGAGCGCCCACCAGCAGCACGCCCCGACCGCGCCGAGGACGACGGGCACCACCAGCGGATGGTTCAGGCGGGGCAGGGGGATCATGCGGCTGGGGGGAATGCTAGACCGCACCCTCGCTGCCGGAAGCGGGATGGAGGCGGGCAGGCGAGGCAGAACCAGGGTGCCTGGCAAGAACATGCCGCACCTGTTTGTCGCAAGGGCGTAGCCACAGAGAGCACAACGGTCACAAATAACAGACTCAGAGATCCTGATCCGTAGGATTCGGCCATGAGCCCCAAGAAGATCTTCAGCCGTCCCTACGGGACTGGTTCGACTCGATGGTCGTGAAACCCGGGGTTGAAACCCCGGGCTACCTTCACCTCGTCCCTACGGGACGGAAATACACTGGAAATTACAGTGAATATTGAGGAAAAGCGCGTCCCGTAGGGACGCTGTGAGGTTAGCCCGGGGTTTCAACCCCGGGACGGGTAATTAAGGAGATGGCCAGTCCCGTAGGGACGACTGAAGTTGAGGTAAAGTTTCAAATGTCGATCCCGACGGTAGGGCGGTTGAACGTAAGTTGGAAATTCTGCGATGATCAAACGTCCTGTCTTTTCTGTGAAAACCCACTTTGGCCGTAGACAGTCGTCTGCACGGATCAGGATCTCTGCGACTCTGTGCTCTTTGCGCTCTCTGTGGCTATCCATTTGCGCGACCCGTCGACGATGGATTGCCCCCCGTCGCGACCACGCCAGCCTGCAATCATGCGCGCCGGATTCGCCCAGACCGACATTACTCCGCCACCAGACGTCGACCTATTCGGGTACGACTTCCGCCAGGAGCGACTCGCCCCTGGCAACGACGGCATCCACGATCCGATCTTCGCACGCGCGCTCGCGATCGCTGGCGACCAGACGGCCGATGGCAATGCGGCCGGCGGCGGCGTGATCCTGCTCTCGCTCGACCTGTTGCTGATCTCGGTTCCCTTCGCCCGTCGGCTGCGCGCCGAGATCGCGCGGCGGCTCGGCATTGTCAGCGAGCGCGTGATCGTGGCATGCACCCACACCCACAGCGGACCGAACCTGGATGAACCCGAACTGGTCGCCGATCTCTCGCTCGCCCTGCCGTACACCGCCAGGCGGATCACCGCGGCGGGAAAGGACGGCACAGGTCAGCGCCACGCGGCCATCGTCATCGCCCAGGCGATCGAGGCTGCCGAACGCGCCTGGGGTTCGCTCGCCCCGGTGACCGCCGCGGCCGCCAGCGCTGCGGTGGGTCTGGCCTATGACCGACGCGTGGTTTCGGCGGATGGCGTGCGGTATTGCTGGAATCCGCACGAGACACCGGAGTTGGCACCGTTGCCGGCGGCCGATCCCGCCCTGACCGTGCTCTGCCTGCGCCGGGCCCACGGCGGCGCGCCGATCGTGGTGCTCAACCATGGCGCGCATCCGGTCGTGCTCGGCAAGACCAGCCGGGTGGTGAGCGCCGACTGGCCCGGCGCTGCGCTGCGGCATCTCGACACCCACCTGGGCGGGGCACAGGGCATGTTCGTCCTCGGTGCCTGCGGCGACACCCATCCGTGGATCGCGACCCAGGCCGATCCCGCCGGGATCGAGCCGGTTGGCGCGGCAGCGGGCAGCCTGGCGGCCTGCCTTGCGCACGCAGCGCGGCCGGGGCAGGCGCAGGCGTTGAACGCCGTCGGCCGCACCATCCACCTGAGCGGGATCGAACTCGATGTCGCCGCGTGGCGCATTGGGCCGGCGGTGTTGGTGGCGGCGCCGATCGAGTTGTTCTCAGCCCTCGGCGCTGACTTGCGCCGGCGTTGCCGCCGGCCGCTGCTGCTCGCCACCAACGCCAACGGTTGGACCGGCTACTGGCCGACGCGGCAGTCGTTTGCTGAAGGAATCTACGAGATCGATTTTGCCAAAGCGATCGGCCGCAAGCCGGGCGAGAGCGAGGCGCTGGTCGACGCTCTCGCCGCGCTCATCGCCGAGATCGACGGCTGAACGCTACTTCTTCGCGGCCGACTTGGCCGAGACCAGTTCCTTCACCGCGGCGGCGACCTCGTCGACGTGGCCGTCGACCTTCACCTTGCGCCATTCCCTGACCAGGGCGCCGTCGGCCCCGACCAGGAAGGTCGAGCGCTCGATGCCCATGTAGGTCTTGCCGTAGTTGGTCTTCTCGACCCAGACGCCCAGCTTCTGCGCCAGCTCCTTCTCGGTGTCGGCCAACAGGACGAAGTTGAGCTTCTCCTTGGCGATGAACTTGGCATGGCTGTCGAGCGAATCGGGGCTGACCCCGAAGACCTTCACCCCGAGCTTGGTGAAATCGGGCTGACGGTCGCGGAAGTTGCAGCTTTCGGTGGTGCAGCCGGGGGTCATGTCCTTGGGATAGAAGTAGAGCACGAAGGGCGTGCCGGCGAGGGATTTCAGCGACCAGGTGGCGCCATCGCTGCCTGGTAATGAAAACGCTGGGAATTTAGCCATGGGGAGACTCCGTTGGGGTTGGCGCCAGTCTCGCCCGCTGCGGCGCGGGCAAACCACGCCGCCGGCAAGGCTCTACGCCTTGCGGTCGGCCGGGGCGGGCACGGCCGGCCGCCAGGCGGCCAACGCCGCCGCAGCGACGCGGGCGAAGTCCCAGCCCAGGTGGTGCGCCGCCGCCGCGACCGCGTCGGCCTCGGGCTTGGCGCGTTCGCCGCCGCCGGGCACGCGGACGATCTTGAGCGGGATCGCCTGGCCGGCGACGAGCACGGTCTCCTGCCGGCGCGGCAGGACGTAGCGGTCGAGCTCCTGCCAGCGCAGGCCGATCGCGGGCGAATGCGTCAGCACCAGCCGGGCCAGGCGTTCGCGGTCGGGCAGGGTCGCCAGCAGGCTGAACAGCGCGCCGGGCCGGCCCTTCTTCATCACCACCGGCGTGTGCCAGGCGTCGAGCGCCCCGGCAGCAAGCACGCGGTCGAGCAGATCCGCGAGCTGTTCGCCGGTCGCATCGTCGAGCTGGCAGCGCAGCTCGACCACCCGGTCGGTGAGGAGATCCGGGGTGACCGACGATGAAACCGGAGCCGGCACCGGATGCGGCGCAAGCGCCACGGGATCAGCCTGGGCCTCGTCGTCATCGTAGCGCACGGCGACCACGGTGGCTGCGCCTGACGAGGCAGCGACCGTCGCCGAAGCCTTCGCCGGAGCGGCCCCCTCCAGATCCTCCAGCACCAGGCAGCGCACGACGTTGACCAGGCGCGGGATCTCGCGTTGGCCGGCGCCGTAGCCGCTGGCGCGGACGTGGAAACGCGCTGGTGGAGACTCGCCGTCGATGAACCGCGTCGCGAGCGCGGCGACCAGCGCGGCGCCGGTGGGCGTGGTCAGTTCGCCGGTCTCGAAACCGAGGATCCGGCACGGCGCGCCGGTACGCTTGAGGATCTCCGCCACCGCCGGCACCGGCACCGGCATGCGGCCGTGGGCGCACGACACCGTGCCCTGGCCGGGCGTGAACGGCCCGGCGATGACCGCGCCAATGCCCAGCTGCTCCAGCGCAAGGCAGCAGCCGACCACGTCGGCGATGGCGTCGACCGCGCCGACCTCGTGGAATTCCACGTCATCCGCCGCGATGCCGTGCACCGCGCCTTCGGCTTCAGCCAGCAGTCTGAAGACGCGCTGGGCGCGGTCCTTCACCCGCGCCGGCAGGTCGGCGGCGGCGAGCAGGTCGCGGATCGCGCGCCACGGCCGGTGCGGATGCGCCTGGGCGAGCGGGTGCGCCTGGCTGGGCGAGGCCGTCGCCGGGGGCGGAAGGTCGCTCGGTTTCGCCGCGCGCAGATCGATCGCCACCGGAGACGGCTGGTTCCAGGTCGCCGCCTGGTCCGCCTCGACCTCGACCCGCACCGCGGCCAGGCCGCCCTTGTTGATCCGTTTCACCTTCACTTCGACCGGCAGGATCCGGGCGAGATCGGCGCGCAGGCGGTCCGGGTTCGCGCCGCAACCGATGAGCGCCGCCAGGAGCATGTCGCCGGCGACGCCGCTGGGCATGTCGATGAGCAGGGTCCGCATGCCGGCAGGGTGGTCAGGACCCGGCGACGCTCAAGCCGTGCCACCGGATCGTCCTGCGCCGGGGGCAAGCCACGGTGCCGCAAAAGTCGGTTGGTGGCATCCTGCGGATGCCGCTCTTTCGGCCGGCGAGACGCCAGCGCTCCCAGGAAGGCCGACTTTTGAGGCGCCCCGGGGCAAGCACGCCTACGCTGGCTTTCACCGCACTTTCGGGTACGGCTGGCGTCCATGCCCGGACCTTCGACCACGGTGATGCGGCTGGAGCGGCAGATCCGCGAGGAGCACGCCCAGGCGCTGATCGCCCTGCGCCAGGCGCACGAACGCCTGGTCGCGAGCGTGTTGGCGGCAGCGCGCGAACGCGGGCATCTGGTCAGCGATCCCCTGCAGGCGGTGGCCAGCCTGCGCGCCGATGCGCCGGCGCTGCTCCGGGTCGGACGCGACGCGGCGGACCTGTGGCTGACCTTCTTCTCGTGCTTCCGTACCGACGAGGCCGCCTATGAGGCCAAGCACTTCCGCGAACAGGCGGATGCGCTCAACCGCCGCCTTGCCGCGCTGCCGCCGGGCACGCCGCCGGATGGCGCCCTGACCCATGACCTGCTGACCGCCCTCGACGAACTGTGGGAGCAGCGCCACGAGGCGATCAGCCAGCGCCTGGACCAGCTCATCGCCGACCTCGGCCGGCATCAGAGCGATCTCGGCACGGCCCAGCTCGGGGCGGCGACCCACAGCGACGAACTCGCCCGCGCCCAGGCGGTGGTCGATGCCGCCCTGGGTGAGATCGGCGAATCCCTGGAGAAGTCCGAGCAGCTTGCCGAGCGTCTCGTGCGGCTGCTCAAGCGCTACCGGAGCATGGCCCAGGATGGGGGCCGGCGCGCGGACGAGATGACCGAGGTGTTCGCCACCTTCGTCACCGCCATCCGCCAGGTCGCCCAGCGCGGCCAGCCCCCGCCGCTGCCGCCCGAGGCCCAGGCCGCCCTGGCGGAGGTCGGCAAGCTCGACGAATCCCGCCGCGCCCTGGAGGACGCCGCGCGCGTCCTGCACCAGCGCATCGCCGGCCTGGAAGGCGACCGGCGCCAATTGATGGAGGAGGTCGCTGCGGCGCAGCAGCGCCTGGATGCGCTCGCCGAGGACGATTCCGATCCCGACGCCCGCCTAACGCTCTACCGCCAGGCGGTCGCGGCGTGGGAATCCGGACAGGATCCGGCCCCCATCGTCGCCGCCGTGCGCAAGCTCGAACGGGTGATCCCGCTCGCGGCGAAGGATCAGACGCAGTGGGTCAAGGTCTGCGATCGGCATCTCTCCGAGGGCGCGAAGGCGCTGGTCGAACTGCGCCAGGTGGTCGAACTCGGCCCCGATCCCAAGCGCTACCGGCCGCGCCTGTTCGGTTCCGACTACGAGTTCAAGACGCTGCCGGGGATGCTCGCCGCGTGCCGCGACGCCGCGCGCGACACCGCCGCCTATGCCGACCGGGCGCGCTGGGCCCTGGGCGTGGCGGTGCTCGCACGGCACGTCCCGAAACTGCGCGCGGTGTTCCGCGAACTCGTCGGGCTGGTCGCGCAGTGGCGGGAGAAGCTCGGCGATCCGCCGCCGGCCTCGCTGTCGATCAGCCTCGACGCCAGCGGCGGGGTGCTCGCCCTGCCGGCGATCGTCGCGGCGGATCTCCAGCAATTGCTCAAGCGGCGCAAGGCGGCGGCGGCCGCCAACGACCTGCTGCCGATCATCGACGCCTGCACCGCGCTCTACCACGCCTCGCTGGCCGAGGCCCTGGGCGAGGAGCTGACCCGGGCCGAAGCCGACAAGCGGGAAGGCACCCTGGCCGGGGTCGCGCGCCTGGCGGATGAACTCACCGCCCTCGCCGCGCGCTGCGACACGACCTTCCGCGAAGCCGCCGCGAACGGGTTCCGCCTCGACCCCGCCGATGCCGCCCTGGTCGCGGATGAACACCTGCTGCGCCGCGCGGTGCAGAACTGGGATGAGCTCGCGCGCGAGCTCGCCGGTCTGCCCAACGCGCCGGCCCAGGAGTTCACCGCCCTGGTGAACCGCAAGGATCCGGTGCGCCTGCACCGCTGCGCCGGCGAACGCGCCGCCTGGCTCGAACTGCTCGCGCGCTACCGCGTGATCGGGGACTGATCCGGATGGCGGATCCGGTGCCGGCGCCATGGCGGGCCTACCTGCTGCGTTGTGCGGATGCCAGCCTGTACGCCGGGGTCACCAACGATCTCGCCCGCCGCGTCGCCGCGCACCAGGCCGGACGCGGCGCGCGCTACACCCGCGCCCGCCTGCCGGTGGCGCTCGCGTGGTCGTCGCGCGGACTCGACAAGCGCGCCGCGCACCGGCTGGAGGCCCGGCTCAAGCGCCTGGCGCGCAGCGACAAGCTCATCCTCGCCGGCCCAGCCACCCCGGAGCGCCGGCGGCTGCTGCGGCTGGTCCTGGCCGGATTGGACGGCTCCCGGACGCCCGCTTGACGCCGCCGTCCGACATGGTGGCCTGCGCGCCCTCATGGCCGACCGTCCCCGCGCCCCTGCCCGCCTCGGCATCCTGCTGTCCGGTTCAGGTACCACCTACGCCAACCTGGTCGCGCATATCCGCGCCGGCAGCCTGCCGGCCGAGATCGCGGTGGTCATCGGCAGCAAGGCGGGGATCCTCGGACTCGCGCGCGCGGCCGAATTCGGCCATCCCCATCTGGTCGCGAGCCAGCCCGAGGCGGTCACCGCCGCACTGCGGCAGCACGGGGCACGCTGGGTCGCCGCCTGCGGCTGGCTGAAATACTGGGATCCCCCAGCCGATTTCGCCGGCCGCGCGTTCAATATCCATCCCAGCCTGCTGCCCAGGTTCGGCGGCAAGGGCATGTACGGCCACCACGTGCACGAAGCCGTGCTCGCCGCCGGCGAACGCGAGAGCGGCTGCACCGTGCACGTGATGGCGGGCGACTACGACAGCGGGCCGATCCTGGCCCAGGCGCGGGTGCCGGTGCTGCCGGGCGACACGCCCGCGACCCTCGCCGAGCGGGTGCAGGCGGCCGAACGCGACCTCTTCCCCCGCATCCTGGCGCAACGCTTCCACGCCGATCCGGTTTGACCCCTTCCACCGCTGGAGCCCCAAGACCCCCATGCCGACCATCCTCGACCATCACGCTCTTGCCGCCTGGGTTCCGCACCGGGGCGCAAACCTGATCCCGGACGTGATCGAACTCGCCGACGACCGGGTGACCGCGACCTCGCGCACCCGCATCGGCACCGAGGATCCGCGCGGTCGGGGGATCTTCGCCCGCGACGGCGCCCTCAACGGCGATGGGCGGCGGGGCCGGATCTGGATCGAGCCGTTCATCCCCGAGCTGCTGGCCCTCACCGGCATCCCGCTGCTCACCGAGAGGCTCAACGCCCAGGGCCACGTCGCCGTCTTCAGCATGATGTCGCGCCTGACCATGAAGCATCCCGCGCCCTTCACCGGCGAGCTGCTGGGGTATTCGAAGATCACGCGCCAGCGCAGTGATTTCACGGTGTTTTCCACCAACGCCACGGTCGACGGGGCCGAGGTCTTCAGCGCCGAGGTGATGTCCGGCACCGCGAAGATGGCCGACATCTGCGCCTTCCCGGTGCGCCCGTTCGGCGCCGATCCGGGCGGCGAGGCGATCGATCCGGCCTGGTTCGCCTTCAAGCCGCGGACGCAGCGCTACGTCGACCGGGTGCTCTCCGCCGACGCCGCGACCGGCACGCTGCGCTGCGCCTACACCTACCCGACCGACCACCCCTTCGTGCCCGGCCATTTCCCGGACGCCCCGCTGATGATGGGCGTCACCCAATGGCAGGCGGTCGCCGACGCGACCTGGGTCGCCAAGCGCCGGTTCGGCCTGGCCGGCACCGTGGTCGCCGAAGGCAGCATCACCCGGCCCGATGGCGGCGCGGTGCTCGACGTGCGCGGCCTCGAGCTCGCCGAAGAAGCCGGCCTGCCGCGCATCACCGCCTGCAACCGCATCGCCTTCCGCGAACCGGTGCGTCCCGGCGACGGCATCGTGGTCGAGGTGAAGGTCCGGGCCGGCGCTCCATGAGCGCTTGGAAGCCCCGGGGCGCGGCCTAAGGTTCCCGCCATGTTGCCGCCGGCAGGTGAAGCGTCCGACGAGCAGCTGGCAGCCCGCTGCCAGACCGGCGACTACGAGGCGTTCGAGAAGCTCTACCAGCGCTACCAGCGGCCGATCCTGGCTTACATCTACCAGATCACCCGCAACTACGAGCAGAGCGCCTGCATCGCCCAGGACGTGTTCATGCGCGTCTTCGAGCACGTCGACCGTTTCGACACCCAGCGCCGCTTCTCGACCTGGTTCTACACCATCGCCCGCAACGCCGCGATCGACTACCTGCAATCGCACCGGCGCAAGATGATGGTCAACTTCACCGACATCGACCATGGCGATTCCGGCAACTCGATCGCCTCGAACACGAGCGCCGTCAACGAACCGATCGAAGACCGCCTGTCCCGGCGCGAAGCCAGCGAGCTTCTGGCGAAAGCGGTCGCCAACCTGCCGCTCAACAACCGCGAGATCATCGAACTCATCGTCTTCCAGGGCCTGACCTACGAGGACGCCTCGGTGATCCTCGGCGGCATCAGCCTGGGCACCCTGCGCAGCCGGATGTTCCACGCCCTGCGCCGCATGCGCCAGGAACTCTCCCAGGTCGCGGGCGAAAACGGCGAGAATCTGCTCTGAATCCACGCTGGCGAAGCGGTCAGGTCATTCGGCATGGGCGGCCTTGGCGGTGGGGAGATAGCGCATGCCGCGCCGCTGGCCTTCGGTACGGGCCAGGCCCTGGTCGATCAGGATCTTGAACAGGTTGCGCAGGGTGGCGGGGTCGAGGCCGGTGGCGGCTTGGGCCTCGCTGCTGGAGAGGCTGCCGCGCTCGCGCAGGAGGGTGAGAAGCGTCTCTGGTAGCGCCGGCTTCAGCCGCCCTCGTCGGAGTGTTCGCGCTATCGTCGCCTGGGGCGGGCGTCGCATCGGCAGGCTGAAGCCTCTGGTAGCGCCGGCTGAAGTCTCTGGTAGCGCCGGCTTCAGCCGGCTTGGAGGGGCGGCTTCAGCCGCCCTCGTTGGAGTATTCGCGCTATCGTCATCTGGGGCTGGCGTCGCATCGGCAGGCTGAAGCCGGCGCTACGGGGGCGCGGCGGATCGTCTCTGGTAGCGCCGGCTTCAGCCGGCTTGGAGGGGCGGCTTCAGCTGCCCTCGTTGGAGTATTCGCGCTATCGTCACCTGGGGCTGGCGTCGCATCGGCAGGCTGAAGCCTGCCGTCCATGCCGGCTGAAGCCGGCGCTACGGGGGCGCGGCGGATCGTCTCTGGTAGCGCCGGCTTCAGCCGGCTTGGAGGGGCGGCTTCAGCTGCCCTCGTTGGAGTATTCGCGCTATCGTCACCTGGGGCTGGCGTCGCATCGGCAGGCTGAAGCCGGCGCTACTGAGCCTCGAACATGAATGGGATGCCCTTGATGCGCCACACCCCTCGGTAAGTGCCGAGGGGTGTGGTGCATTCCTCTATTTCGTCTGAACCTGCGAACAGGTTTTCATGGCAATCCGGATTTGAGCCGCATCCCCGGATACCATCAGTCCCGACGGCGCTGGCGCAGGGCGAGCAGCAGCGTGAGGCCGATGAGGCCCAGGCCACCTCCGAGTCCGCACTTGCCATCGGAACCCGCGTTGGGCGGCGGCGCGACCAGGGTCACGGTCACGCTGGATGAGGTCGCCTGGTTGCCGGCCGCGTCGGTGGCGCGGGCGCTGATGGTGTGGGCGCCCAGGGCGAGATCGGCAGCGGGGGTGAAGGTCCACGTCGTCCCGGTCACGGTGGCGGAACCCAGGACGACGGCGCCATCGAGAACTTCGACGGTGGCGGAAGCCTCGACCGTCCCGGTGATCGCCGGGCGCTGGGATTCGACCGTCACCGAGCCACCGTTGACCGCCACCGCGGGGGCGGTGCTGTCGATCACGACGGTCTGGGTGTTCGAGGCCAGGGCGCTGTTGCCCGCAAGATCGCTGGCCGTGCCGGCCTGGATGCCGATCTGCACCGTGCCATCGCCGGTGATGCCGGTGAGGGTGATGGTGAAGGTCGGGGCGCTGCCGCTGACCGCTGCGGTGGCGGTCGCGGTGCCGGTCGTGGCGACCGTCACCCTGGTGCCATCCAGGGTGACCGTATCCGCACCGGCGTAGGTCGCGACCACGGTGACGGTGCCGCCGGTCTTCACGCTGGCGACCGACGGCGCCGCGAGGGTCACCGTGGGTGCGGTGGTGTCGACCGTGCGCTGGCCGGTGCCCGCCGCACTGGCGTTGCCGGCGAGGTCGGTCTGCACCGCGCTGATGCTGGTGGTGCCTTCCGCCAGCGCGCTGACCGGGGTGTAGCTCCAGGTCGTGCCGCTGACCACGGCGGCAGCGGTGGTGCTGCCGATGGTCACGGCCACGGTGGCGCCTGCCTCATTGGTGCCGGTGATCGTCGGGGTGGTGTTCGTGCTGGGACCGGCCGCAGCGATGGTGGGCGCGGCGGGCGCCGTCGCATCGACGGTCACGGTCAGGTTGGTGGCCGACGAGGCATTCCCGGCCGGATCGGTGCTGATCGCGGCAAACACGGTGTCCCCTTCGCCAAGGTCCTGGGTCACGGTCACGGACCACGCCCCGGTGTTGCCGGCGGTGGCGCTTCCCAGCGCACCCGCGGTGGCACCGGTACCGGTCAGGGTGATGGTCGAACCCGCCTCGGCGGTGCCCTGCACCGTCGGACGGCGGACGTTGGTGATGCGGTCGCTGTTTGACGACCCGCTGTCGCTGGCGGTGGCCAGGCTGATGGTCGGGGCCGCCGGCGCGGTGTTGTCCACCTGGACGACCAGCGTGTTCGAGGCCTGGGCCAGGTTGGAGGCGTTGTCGCTGCCGGTGCCGGCCTGCACGCTGATGCTGATCGAGCCTTCACCGGTGAGGCCGGTCAGGGTGATGGTGCGCTGCACCAGACCTGAACCGGTCACGGAAGCGGCGCTGTACCTGGCAGTGCCCGTGAAAAAGCCGATCTGCACTTGGATCACATTGAGCGATATCGCAGCCACGCCCGAACCGGCATCGCTATAGGTCGCCGTCACGACGGCATCGACGCCGGCCCGCACGGCCACGGGGCCGCTCAGGGTCACGACCGGGCCGACGGTCTCGACCAGGACATTGACCGTCGTGGCCGAGGTGGCGTTGCCGGCGGCATCGGTGCTCGTCCAGGTGACGGCGTTCGATCCCTCGGCCAGGGTCGGGCTGGCGCTCCAGTTCGTGCCGACCAGGGTCGCGCTGGCGCTCGTCGTCGTCGCGCCATTCACAATCTGGGCGCTGACCGTGCAGCCGGCCTCGGCCGTGCCGGCCCAGGCCGGCGCGGTGACGTTCACGGTGGCCGCCGGCTGAGTGGTGACGCTGAGGGCCGGCGCGACGGTGTCGATCGTGAGGTTCAGCGGACCGCTGCGGGTACTGACATTGCCGACCGCATCGACGGCCTCGGCGTAGATGGTCCTGGCCCCGTCCGCCAGGACGGAGGTGGTGATCGACCAAGTCCCGCCGGTGGCGGTGGCGCTGCCGAGCAGGGTGCCGGCGCTGGCCGCGTCGAACAGGCACACGGTGGCGCCGGCTTCGGCGGTGCCCTGGATGACCGGGGTGTTGAATCTGGTGATGCCATCGATTGCGCCGGAATCGGATCCCGAGGCCAGGGTCGGCGCACTGATGCTGGGAGCCTGGGTGTCGTAGTTCACGGCCAGATCGGTTGCAGCCTGGCTGGCGGCATTGTCGTCCGTCGCATTGGCGGCTGATGCGGCGACCGAGAACGTCGCTGATCCCGTCGCACCGGCCGGCGGGGTCCAGGTCCAGGTGGCGACCGTGCTGCTGACGCTCTGGAAATTACTCAGAGCGCCAGCCGAAGCGGTCAGGTCGCCGGATGCGACTCCGGTGACCGCCTCGTTGAAGGTCACAGTGATGGTCAACGGGTCCTTGGTGGTGCCACTGCCGCCGCGGGTGATCACCGGTTGGGGATTGGTCGGGACTGGGTCGGTGATGGCGATGGTGACGCTGGAAGAACTGCCCGTCCTGAAGCGATCGCGAGCGTCGTAGGTGCCAGAGGATGGTCTCTGCAAGGACAGAACGAGGGACTGCGAACCGCCCTCGGGAGCATCGCTTTGGGCTGAAATGCTGATGGTGCTCGACGTTTCGCCGGCCGGGATGGTGATGCGCAGGCCCTTGCTGGAGTCGATGGTCAGGCCGGTGGCGACCAGATCGTTGAAATCGGCGGTGCCAGAGGCCCGGATCCAGGCATACTGCTCGTACGTGGTCGAACCGGTGCGGGTGGCGGTGAGGTTCACTGAACCGGCACCCTCTTCCAGGGTGCTGGCAGAGGCGCTCAGGCTGAGCGTTGGCAACCGGGTCATGACCTGGACGGTCGGCGAATGGTTGCTGTCCATCAATTCTCCATCGCCGACCAAGTGGTCTTCATCAGTGATCCGCTGGAAACCCCACGGCCAAGGATGACCAGGCGCATAGGCCGTTGATCCGCCAATTAAATCAGCCATCGAGGAACCGCTAACCTCGCCGGTCAGGGGATCGTAGGTGGCGAGGAAATTGCCCCAGCTGGTGTTGCTGCCATTGAGTCGACGAGCCGTGACCAGGTATTGCCCGGTGCTCAATCGGGCCCGGATCTCCCAACTGGGCCAGGTGACGGATGACGTGGTCCCGGAATTGTCTGCGGCACCTTGCAGGGAGGGCAGCCAGGTCCAGGTGTTGGCGGCGGTGTCCCAGATGCCGGGGCGTTCCAGATCATCTTGTTTGTCAGCCGTCCAGGCATAGTCCCCGATCTTATAGGTGAAGAGCAGGGTATTAGCTGCTTCCTGGCCGCGACCATGGCCCCCATTCAGGCAGCGATCCAACCAACGTTCGGGATAACCGGTGGTCGGGAAGCCGCTGGGCAGTGGCGAAATGGCGGGCATGGTCTGAAGTAGCGAGCCATTTTGAGCGTACAAACGCTGGGCGACCATCGCCGAGGTATCATCGCTGAGGGCAAGCTGCTGGACCACGACCCGATCACCGGGGACCGGAATCGCATAACTGAGGTTGTTTCCGGTCTGGGGCCAATGGGTCCGCGCATCAAAAACCACGTTTCCATCGCGGATGTCGAGGACGACGCCGTGGTTGACGCTATCGCTGAGCGGGTCTGCGATGACACCACTGAGACCCCCGAGGCGCACGTCATTGGCATCCCAATAGTGGGTTAGATTGTCCTGAACACCGAGCACCGTCGGGCGGAACAGCGTGGCAGTCGTCTCGCCGGGAAGGCTGCGCCAGAACTTCCGCTGGTTATCCTCGCCTTCGCCGCGAATGCCGACCGTGCCGTCCGAAAACGCCATGATGCCGGGTTCATCCGCCAAATCCGCCGACTCCAGCAACGAATCCGACCAAGTTCCATTCACCGTGCTAACCGTATGAACCCGGTAGATGTACTGGTTTGCACTGTTCTTCAGCCTCACATAGACGATCGCATGCCGGCTGCGCGCCTCGCCTGCACCGGTCAGCATCGGGAAGACGGCCTCGGCATTGATTCGATCGACCGAATACCCCGTCGGCACCTGACCGGATGGATAGGTGAAGGCACGGATGGCATATTGCTCATCCTGGGCGGCAGGCAGCGTCGCGGCGCAGGCCGCGAGCAGGGCGGTGACGAGGCATGGTGTGCGCATGAGGGTTCCCTGGCGTGGGGTGCGGGGTGAGGCCACGCAGGTTGGATCAGCACCAGGCGGATTCCAGCCAACCCGATAAGGATTTCGGCAAGCTCTTACTGAACAACAACTTGCTGTGTCAGCGCCGGATTGGCGCCATCAACGCAGGTTGATGGTCGCCGGGGATGCCGGCGCCGCAGGCTGAACCGTTTCGGTTTCCGCCTGGGGTTCCTCGCTGCGGACCCGGCGCAGGCGCTGATTGATCGCCTGGGGACTGACCCCCAGCAGACGGGCGGCGGCGGCCTGGCGACCCCGGGTACGGGTCAACGCCTCGGCAACCAGGCGATCGGCGCTTTCCGCCAGGGTTGGCAGACGATCCCAACGATGGAACGGATTGGGGTCACCGCGTTCCTGGGCGGCGACCGCCTCCTGCCATTGCTCACGCAGGCGATCGGCCAGCGGTCGCTTGCCGTTCTTGGCCAGGTAGGCATCCGCTCCCGCCGGATGGCAGCTCGCCGCCAGCTCGGGGTCGGCCTGCCCCGACAGGACCACCAGCCGGCTGCCCGGCAGCAGGTCGCGCAGGCGTTTCACGGTGGCCACTGGTTCGCATCTCGGCATGTGCAGATCGACCAGCACCAGCAGCGGGGATTCCTCGCCCAGCAGTCCCCAGGCCGATGGCAGATCCTGGATCAGGAGCGGGTCGGCCAGGCCGATCTGGATGAACACCAGGCGGATGGTGTCGAGCCAGTCCGGCTCATCGTCGATGACGGCGACCTGGCGGTGCGGCGGACGGATCATCGGCATGGCTTCGGACCCCAGGGCAGGCGGATGGCGACCACCGTGCCGGCGGCCGGACGTGGTGCGAATTGGATGTCCCCACCGTGCTCCCGCAGGATCTCGAAGGAGACGGCGAGGCCGAGGCCCAGGCCTCCGCGTTCGGCCTTGGTGGTGAAGAACGGTTCGCACAACCGCTCGCGCAGTCCATCCGGTATGCCGATGCCGTCATCTTCGATCCGGAACTCGATACCATCCGCTACCGGCAGCACCGACAGGACCACCTGCCCCCCTTCCGGCCGCAGGGCCTGGCAGGCATTGATCAGGACGTTGACCAGCACCTGGATCATCCGCCGACGGGAAGCGAACAGCGGCGGCAGATCCGGTGAAACCGTGACGGACAACGTCGCCCGATGACGGCGGGCGAGATCGCGCACCAGGGCGAGCGCCCCCTCTGCCAGTTCGGCAGCGGAGACCGTCTCCATGCTGCTGAAGGCCTGATCGCGGGCGAAATTCTTGAGATTCTCGACGACTTCGATGATGTGACTGCCCGCCCGCCGCATGCGTTCGAACTGGGCCTGCTGCTCGTGGGCGGGCAGCGCTCCGCCGGCCAGCAGATCCAATCCCGCGGCGATGGTGGCGGCCGGGGTCTGCACCTCGTGGGCGACTCCAGCCACCAGGGTGCCGAGGGCGCTCAGCTTCCCGGCGCGGATCAGCTGCGATTCACGTTCCCGCAGCAAGGCCTGGGCGCGCTGGTGCTGGGCGATCTCCTCGCGCAGCTGGACGTTCGCCTGCTCCAGCTCGCGGGTCCGTTCGGCGACGAGTTCTTCCAGCCGATCGCGATGCCGGCGGACCTCGTCCTCCAGCAGCTTCCGATCGTGGATGGTGTTGATGCAGCTGACGAAGCAGCCTGCCAGCGGACCTTCGCGGTAGAAGCAGCCGACGACCTGGACCCAATGCGATGAACCATCCTTGCGCAGGATGCGGCATTCGTCGCTGAAGACGGCACCGGGCTGGGCCAGGCTGCGGGCGATCCCGGCCCGGCTCGCCTCACGGTCGTCGGGGTGGACGAAGGCGAAATCGGCCACGCCGGCCATCTCGGTGGGAGTGAGGCCGAACAGGTCGACGCAGTTGGGGCTGATGTAGATCAACCCCGACTGGGAGAAGATCTGCACCACCATCGGCGTCTTGCGCAGGGCGAGATCGAGCAGGTGGGTCTGCCGTTCGGTGGTCGCATGCGCTGCCCGCTCGGCCCCGCCATCGCGGAAGAAGCCGAGCAGCCGCAACGGTCGTCCGGCGGCATCGCGCTCGACGACGCGGCCATGGATGCGGGCCGTCCACCGGATTCCGCCCGGGACGGCGAGCGCGGCCAGGCAGCCGTCATGCAGGTCGGCGGAATGCAGCAGCGAGTCCCAGAAACGCCCCACCTGCGCTCGGTCCTCAGGCTCGATCCAGGCGTGCCAGGCCTCGCCGGCCAACCATCTGGGCGCTCCTTCCAACCCGCACTGCTGCATCAACCTGGCTGAACACCAGCAACGGCCGGCGGACAGATCCCAGACCCACAGGCCGTCCAGCAGGCTCGCATCCAGTTCTGCGAGGGTGTAAGGAAGTTCCTTGTCGCTTCGATCCAGCACCGGATTTTCTCCGGCTCTGAAACTAGCACCCTGCTATTGGATGTGAAGACCGCAGTTTCAACCCGGTCGAAGCCGGGGCGCCCGTGCCGGGACGCCCCGCTGCCAAAGAACTTCCCCGCTGCGCGGGGTTCCGGCTGCGCGGGGTTCCGGCTGCGCCGGAAGAGTCGGCTGCGCCGTCCCAAGTTCTTGTTTGTCCGGGGGCTGCCCGCCCCCGTAACGCGCCTTCGGCGCTCCCCCATGAGCAGCCTGAAGGCTGCTGCCAAAGAACTTCCCCGCTGCGCGGGGTTCCGGCTGCGCCGGAAGAGTCGGCTGCGCCGTCCCAAGTTCTTGTTTGTCCGGGGGCTGCCCGCCCCCGTAACGCGCCTTCGGCGCTCCCCCGTGAACAGCCTATTGGCTGCTCAATACGCGAACGCCTCCAGCCGCACCGCCGGCAGCAGCGAGGGCTTCTTCATCAGCCATTCGTCGACGCTGCGGGCGACCTCGCGGCCTTCGCTGATGGCCCAGACGATGAGGGACTGGCCGCGGCGGGCGTCGCCGGCGGCGAAAAGACCATCGACGCTGCTCATGCGCCTGGCGTCGGTCTTGACGTTGCCGCGCTCATCGAGCTGGCAGCCGGTCTGGGCGAGGAAGCCCTCCTTGCGGGGGCCGAGGAAGCCCATCGCGAGCAGGACGAGGTCGGCCTCCCAGGTGCGTTCGCTGCCGGCGATCTCGACCGGCTTGCCGGTGGACCAGTCGAGCTGGATGGTGGTCAGCCCGGTGACCTTGCCGTCCTTGCCGCTGAACGACTTGGTGGCGATGGAATAGTGCACCGCGCCGCCGCGCTCGGTCATCTCCTCGACCGACGACGAGATGCGCTTGATGCGGGCGTACTGCGGCCAGGGGTTGCCCTTGCCGCGTTCGGCCGGGGGTTCGGGCATGAGTTCGAAGTTGACGACGCTGACTGCTCCCTGGCGCAGGCTGGTGCCGATGCAGTCGCTGCCGGTGTCGCCACCGCCGATCACGATGACCTTCTTGCCGGCGGCCCAGATCTTCTTCTTGAGCGGATGCAGGGCGGCGACGTCGGGGTCGTTCCAGTTGGCGCGGTTCGACTGGGGCAGGAACTCCATGGCGTAGTGCACGCCATCCAGTTCACGACCGGGCACCTTGAGGTCGCGCGGGGCCTCGGCGCCGGTGGCGATGACCACCGCGTCGAAGTCCTTCTTCAGGCTGTCCCAGGTCACATCGACGCCGACGTTCACGTTCGGACGCAGGCTGATGCCTTCGGCGGCGAGCAGGTCGACGCGGCGCTGCACCTTCTCTTTGCGCAGCTTGTAGTGCGGGATGCCGTACATGAGCAGGCCGCCGAAGCGGTCGCTCTTCTCGAACACCGTGACGGCGTGGCCGGCGCGGTTGAGCTGCTGCGCGCAGGCGAGGCCGGCCGGGCCGCCGCCGACGATGGCGACCTTCTTGCCGGTCGACAGCAGCGGCTTTTCCGGCTTGATCCAGCCCGCGGCGAAGCCCTTGTCGACGATCGACACCTCGTGCAGCTTGATCGTCACCGGCGGATCGGTGACGCCCAGGACGCACGAGTTCTCGCACGGCGCGGGGCAGACGCGGCCGGTGAACTCGGGGAAGTTGTTGGTCGCGTGCAGGGCTTTCAGCGCCTCCTGCCAGCGGCCCTTGAAGGCGAGGTCGTTCCATTCCGGGATCAGGTTGCCCAGCGGGCAGCCCGACATGCAGAACGGCACGCCGCAGTCCATGCAGCGGCTGGCCTGGATCTTCACCGTCTCTTCAGGCAGCACCTCGATGTGCTCCTCGTGGTTCTTCAGGCGCTCTTCCGCCGGCAGGTAGTGCGGCGCCTGGCGCTGGTGCTTCATGAAGCCTTTGGGATCGCCCATGGGACTGGTCTTTCGTGAATAGCGTTTTGGGTGAGATGACTGCGCTCAGGCCTTGACGATCTTGCCGGTCGCCGCCTTGGCGGCGCGTTCGGCCAGGACGCGGCGGAACTCGTGCGGGAAGACCTTGACGAAGGACTTGAGCGACTTCTTCCAGTTGGCGAGCACCGCCGTGGCCTTGGCCGAGCCGGTGAGCTCGGCATGGGCGGTAATGAGGGCCTTGAGGTCCTCGATGCCCTCGGTGTCGGGCGTGACCTGTTCCAGATCGACCATGCCGGTGTTGCAGCGGCTCGAGAACTTGCGGTCTTCATCGAGCACGAAGGCGAAGCCGCCCGACATGCCGGCCGCGAAGTTGCGTCCGGTCTTGCCGAGCACCACCACCAGGCCGCCGGTCATGTATTCGCAGCCGTGGTCGCCGGTGCCTTCGACCACCGTCTTGCAGCCGGAGTTGCGCACCGCGAAGCGTTCGCCGGCGCAGCCGGCGAAGTAGCACTCGCCGCCGGTCGCACCGTACAGGACGGTGTTGCCGACGATCGAGTTCTCGTCCCACTTGAACGCCGAACCCGCGGGCGGACGCACCACGATGCGGCCGCCGGCCATGCCCTTGCCGACGTAGTCGTTGGCATCGCCGGAGAGCTGGAAGTCCAGGCCGGGGGCGAGGAACGCGCCGAACGACTGCCCGGCGACCCCGGTGAAGTCGATGCGGATGGTGCCGGCGGGCAGGCCCTCGCGGCCATGGCGGCGGGCGATCTCGCCCGACAGCATGGCGCCGCAGGTGCGGTCGCTGTTGCGGATGCGCTGCGGGAAGCGCACGGCCTCCTTGCGTTCCAGCGCCGCCATCGCCTTGGCGATGAGCTCGCGGTCGAGCACCTTGTCCACGCCGTGGTCCTGCGGGATGCAGCAGCGGGTCTTGACGCCCGCGGCCGCCTTGGGCTGGGCGAGCAGCTTGGAATAGTCGAGGCCCTTCGACTTCCAGTGGGTGATGGCCTCGTTCTTTTCCACCAGGTCGCTGCGCCCGATGATGTCGTCGAGCTTGCGCACGCCCAGCGACGCCATGACCTCGCGCACTTCTTCGGCGAGGAAGGTGAAGTAGTTGACGACGTGCTCGGGCTTGCCGGTGAACTTCTTGCGCAGGGTCTCGTCCTGGGTCGCGACGCCGACCGGGCAGGTGTTGATGTGGCACTTGCGCATCATGATGCAGCCGACCGTGACCAGGGCGACGGTCGCGAAGCCGTATTCCTCGGCCCCGAGCATCGCCGCGATGACCACGTCGCGGCCGGTGCGCAGCATGCCGTCGGCCTGGACGCGGATGCGCGAGCGCAGGTCGTTCAGCACCAGGGTCTGGTGCGTCTCGGCGATGCCGAGCTCCCACGGGATGCCGGCGTGCTTGATCGACGACAGCGGGCTGTTGCCGGTGCCGCCTTCGCCGCCGCTGATGGTGACCAGGTCGGCATGCGCCTTGGCCACGCCGGCGGCGACCGTGCCGACGCCGACCTCGGACACCAGCTTGACCGAGATCGCGGCCTGCGGGTTCACGTTCTTGAGGTCGAAGATGAGCTGGGCCAGGTCTTCGATCGAATAGATGTCGTGGTGCGGCGGCGGCGAGATCAGCGACACGCCGGGCACGCTGTAGCGCAGCCAGGCGATGTATTCGCTGATCTTCAGGCCGGCGAGGGCGCCGCCCTCACCGGGTTTGGCGCCCTGCGCCATCTTGATCTGGATCTCGTCGGCGTTCACCAGGTAGTGCGGGGTGACGCCGAAGCGGCCGGAGGCGACCTGCTTGATCGCG
>CAZZJC010000053.1:0-26487 GCA_964654285.1 uncultured Candidatus Kuenenia sp. | reverse complement strand
GCCTCGTAAATATTTGTGAAACAAATGCTTATATCTTAACTGAATGCCATTGGCCTTGCGGCGGATGGGACCCTGTCGTTCACCCTCAGCGGTGAACAGTATGGCGACGTGCACCTGACCATCACCGCCCGTGACAACGGCGGCACGGCGAATGGAGGGACAGATACGTCGGCCCCACAAACCGCCACCATCCGGGTGGCCTACGTCAACCAGGCCCCGCGCTTTGTCATCGGTGGTCCGGTGTCCTATCCGCGCAATGCCGGTTCGGTCTCCCGACCGGGTTGGATCACCGGCATTGCCGCCGGACCAGCGAATCCGCTTGAGTCCGCCCAGCAGCTGCGTTTCGAAGTGACCACCAATCATCCCGAGCTCTTCCAGGTGCAACCAGCGATTGACGCCCAAGGCACGCTGACATTCCAGCCTGCCGACACGGTGGGCGGTACGGCCACTCTCAGTATCGTTCTCCACGACGATGGCGGCACGCTGAATGGCGGGGTCGACACGTCACCGCTTCAGACTGCCACCATCCAGATCGTGCCCGTCAATCATGCTCCGACCTTCACCGTCGGTGCCGACGTGACCCTGGCACAGGATGCCGTTGCCCAGGTCTTTCCTGGATGGGCAACGAACATCAGTGCCGGTCCCGATGATCTTTCCCTTGGTGTGCAAACCGTCTCCTTCGTGGTGAACTACAACTTCCCCGGCATGTTCCTGGTTCCGCCCAGCATCGCGGCGGATGGGACCCTGTCGTTCACCTTGAGTGGCGAACAGTATGGTGAGGTGCCCCTGACCATCATTGCCCGTGACAACGGCGGGGTGGCAAATGGCGGCGTGGATTCCTCGGCTCCGCAGACCGCGACCATCCGGGTGTCCTATGTCAACCGGGCTCCGCGCTTCACCCTCGGTTGGCCGCTCACCGTTCCCCGCAATCAGGGAGTGGTGTCGCTTTCCGGGTGGGCCACGGGGATAGCGGCCGGCCCCAACAATCCTTTGGAAACGGCACAGCAGATCACCTTCACCGTGACCGTGGATCACCCGGAATTGTTCCTGGTCCAACCGACCCTGGATGCATCCGGCACCCTGACCTTCACTCCAGCGGACACCGCCGGAGGCGTCGCCCAGATCACCGTTGTCCTGCGCGACGACGGGGGCACTGAAAACGGTGGCGTTGATACCGCCCCCGCCCAGTCCACGACCATCCAGATCCTGCCGGTCAATCATCAGCCCATTCTGACGGCGGGAACGGTGACCGTGCCAGAAACAGGCATTCCGCAGGCCATAGCCAACTGGGTCGCCTTTGATCCGGGCATCGCCCACGAATCCGACCAGCACCCCATCGAATATCTGGTCTCGGTGAGCAACACGGGGGTCTTCACGGTCCTGCCGCATATCGACCTGGATGGCACGCTGCGGTTCACTCCGGCCAACAACATCGATGAGACGACCGTGGTCGACCTGGGGATCCAGGTCCGCGATTCGGGTGGTACGGCATATGATGGCAGCGACCTGTCCGCCCTGGTCAGCGGCCGGATCACCCTGACCCCGGTCGCCGACCGGATGGTGGTCGGGACGACGGCGAACGATGGCCCCGGTTCGCTGCGGGCCGCCATCCAGGTGGCGCGCCGCAGCGACACCATCGTCTTCGATCCGGACGTCTTCGATCTCGTGAACAGCAACGCGGCGACGGTCATCAATCTCTATGAACAACTGCCGCATCTCACCCATGGCGGGGTGACCATCGACGCTTCGGATCGCCGGGTGACCATCAATGGCACCGCCGCCGGCAGCGCCAATGGCCTGGTCATCACGAGTGCGGGGAATGTGATCAGCGGCCTCTCGTTCATCGGCTTCACCGGTTCCGGCATCGTTCTGGCCGAGGGTGCCCACGACAACGTGATCGGCGGATTGCGCAGCGAAGGAACCGGACCGAACGGGCGCGGCCTGCGTCTGGCCGGCAACGGCATCTACGGGATCCAGATCAGTGGGCCCAGTGCGGTCCAGAACATGGTGCTGGGATGCTGGATCGGCCTGAATGCCGCGGGAAGCCAGGCCGAACCCAATCTCGCCGGGATCCTGATCGAGGCCGGCGCATCTTACAACACGATCGGCAGCGATCTTGCCGGGGGGATGAACCTGATCTCCGGGAACACCTTCGAGGGGATCACGTTGACGGGAACCGGAACGACCGGGAATGTCATCATCGGCAACGGCATCGGCGTCGGTTCGATCGACCCGTCATCCAGCACGGGTGAACGCCACGAAGTGGGCAACGGGGCGGCCGGGGTGTTCATCTCGCGTGGCTGCACCGAGACCCGGATCGGCGCCAGTGGCGACGGCAGCGACGATGCCCTGGGCAACATCATCGCCAACAACGGGGCGAACGGGATCGAGGTGCGCTCTCTGGCCTCCTCAGGAAATCGTGCTCTGGCGAACAGGTACTGGGGTAACCAACTGGGAGCGATCGCCCTGTATGATGGTTCGAACCATAATGTGCAGCCGCCGACCATTGCTGAACCGCCGGTGAGTCTGGTGGCGACCAGCACCACGCGATTGGTGGCGGGTGGCAACACGCTCCAGGGAACCGCTGCCGGTCCGGGTGTAGTCGAAGTATACGCCAATGCGCATGGTCAGGGACGGCAATTTCTTGGTCGGGCCACGGTGACCGGAACTACCTGGTCCCTATCAATTTCCGCTTCGGATACCGTCGTTGGCACCTACACCGATTCCCAGGGAAACACCTCGGCCTTTTCGCCTCCGAGCAACCAACCGCAGAACCCGCCGCCTCCACCGCCCCCCAATGTCATCGACAGCGGGAATTCCGGTGGCGGTTGCGGATTCGGTTCCGGTCTCGCGTGCTGCTTGCTGGGACTGTTTCTGTTGGGCCGGCGTCGCTTGCAGAACTGATCCGCACCTTGCACCTCCGCGCTGACCACCACGGTGCGCGCCTTCCATGGCGACAGCAACCTGGCGATCTGAACTGTTCCGTGCCGCGCGGGCGAATCTTGCCCCTGGTCTACTTTTGCAGGTGGTGGCCATCGGACTGGTGGCGTCGTATTACCTGATTCCTGCGCTGAGGCCGATGTGGGATGCGTTGGCGCGGTTGAAGACCGGCGGCGGGTTCTGGTACGCAGCGATCGCCACGGCGCTGTTCGCGGCGCTGATCCCGACTGCGATCGAGGCGGTGCGCGGTCGCTGGACCGGCGATCGCCGCTGGCGGCGATTGATCGCGCTCAGCGTCTTCTGGGCCTGGAAAGGCGTCGAGGTCGACCTGCTCTACCGCATGCAGGCGGTATGGTTCGGCAACGGCCACGATGCGGGGACGATCGCGTTCAAGGTGGTGGTCGACCAGTTCATCTACAATCCGCTCTGGGCGGCGTGGACGAGCGTGCTCTGCTACCGCTGGATGGATGCGCGCTGCTCCTGGTCGGCCTTCCGCGCCGGGTTGGACCGCAGCGTGTGGACGCGCACCATCCCGACCGTGCTGTTTTCCACCTGGGTGGTGTGGGTGCCGGCGGTGGCGATCATCTACTGCCTGCCGCTGCCCTTGCAGGTGCCGCTGTTCAACCTGGTGCTGTGCTTTTGGGTGCTGATGCTGGCGATGCTGGCGCGCCGGTAACGCGAACTGGCACACTGCTGAGGCGTGTGATCCGCCCGGGTTGCCGATCGATCCCGTGCGCCAGGATGCGCCAGCGTCCCCGGAGGTTTCCATGCCGCACCGCGCCCTGCTCCTGATCCTTCCCGCCGCGCTGGGCCTTGCCGGCGATGCCTCCGGGCGTCCCGTGGCGGACAACACCGGCTACCGCCAGGATGCGACCCAGCCGATGCTCGGGGTCGAGATGACCCCGGTGCCGGTGGCGGTGCAGGAGCGCCTGGGCATCGACTCCCACACCGGGGTGATGGTGCAGGACGTGTTCCCCAACACCGCCGCCTCGGGCATGGTCCTCCAGCGCGGCGACGTGATCACCCACGTCAACGGGCAGCCGATCTCGTCGATGACCGATCTGCGCAACGAGGTCGGCTCGCAGAGCGTCGGGCAGCCGGTCGAGGTGGTGGTGCTGCGCAACGGCGAACAGCTTTCGCGCGCCAACGTCCTGCGCGAATGGCCCAAGGGCGTGCCGCGCGAACCGATCGACGCCGAGGCCGAGAAGCGCTTCCGCGAGTTCCAGGAGCGCAAGGAAAAGCAGCAGGCCAACAGCGTGAACGAGGTCCGGCAGCAGGCCGAGGCGCTGGCCAAGCGCCAGGCGGCGCAGGAGAAGTCCCTGGCGGACGCGCTTGCGGCCGAGACCGCTGCGGCCGCCGACGCCACCGCGGATGCGCGCCCGGCCTACCAGCTGCGCGATCGCGGCGAGGCGGGCAAGGGTGTCGCCCCCGCCACCGGGCCGGCACCGGCCATCGCCCAGGCCATCGGAGCGGGGCGAGCGGGAACGGGCGCGCCGGATCCGGATGCGGCCGCACCGATGCTCGCCGGCGGCGCCCCGGCGTACGTCCTGCGCGTCCGCATCAGCGTGGACTGACGATTCCCATCCCACCACCGGTCATTCCGCATCCCTTCGCTGGCGCGGATCGGCGTGCCTCCTAGCGTCCCAAGCCCGAGGTCATCCATGCCCACCATCAAGCTGATCCTGCCGTTCGTCCTGATCGCGACGCTCGCTGCCGGCGAGGCGCCCAAGCCGCCCGCGCCGCCCATGCCTCCGGCGCCCACCGTGCCGCCGATCGCGCTCAACGTGCCGCCGCCGCAGCTTGGCGTGAAGGTGGACGAGAAGGACGACAAGGGATTCGATGGCGCCGGCGTCTATGTCACCCAGGTCACCCAGGGCACCACCGCCATGACCATGGGGCTGCTGGTCGGCGACCGCATCGCCACGGTCAACGGCAAGGCCGTCGCCAAGACCGACGATCTCAAGGCCCAACTCAGCGCGATGAAACTCGGCGACAAGATCAGCCTCGACATCGTGCGGCAGGAGGGGGCCGAGAAGAAGAAATACGCCCTGGCTGGTACCCTCGACCAGCCCAAGTCGCTCTGGCGCCAGATCGAAGAGCTGAAGGAACTGCTGCGCAAGGCCGAGGAACGCAACCGGGATCTGGAAGCCAAGCTGGCCGAGCGGGCGAGGAAACGCGATGTCGCCGAAACCCTGCAAGAGCTCGCCAACACCCTGGCCGAGCTCAAGGCCGGCTGGCCCACCGCCGCCGCCGAGTTCAAGCGGCAGTACCCCAAGGGCCGCCTGGAGTTCAGATTCGAACTGGACTTCAGCACCGATACGACCGCCGCCAATCCGACCGAGATCAAGGCCGATCCGAAGAAGAGCGGCAAACCCGAGGCGCCTGATGCCAAGGAACCGGGCGACAAAGCCCCGGAAGCGAAAAAGGAAGCGAAACCTTAGCCTTGTCGATCCGCCTGGATTGACCGCAACGCGGCCCTGTTAGGGTGCGCGCGTCCGCCGCCCCTTCCGGTCGGCGGGCCCTGATGAACGACCCGAAAACCGACCGACCGCTACCCGACCGCCGTGATGGGCCGGGATCTCCTCCTTCCTCCGTCTCCCCGATTCCGACGACCGTCAGCGGACGCACCGCGACCGCCAGCGCGACCGCGCCACGGCAGCGTCCGCTGCCTGAGCTGCTGCGTCCGCTGCGCGCCCCGCTCAAGCGGGTGAAGTGGCTGCTCGTCGGCACCATCGTCGCCGGTTGGGGCAAGTTCTTCCTGCCCCTCGCCGTGCCCTGGGCGACCGGGCGGGTCATCGATCGCATCCTCGGCGACGCCGGCCTGGATGCGGCGGCGCAGAACCGCGAATTGTGGTTCGTCTCCGGCGTGCTGCTGGTGGCCCTGGTCGGCGTCGGAGTGGCGTCCTACTTCCGTCACACCCTGGTGGTGCGCACCATCGCGCTGGTCCAGCACGAACTGCGCCGGCGCCTGTTCCACCACATCCAGCGCCTGAGCATGGCGTTCTTCCAGCGCCATCATTCCGGCGCCCTGGGGGCGCGGGTGGCGTCGGACATCAACTACGCCGGCAGCCTGTTCGACCGTGGCATCGTGCAGTACGCGATGGATCTCGTCTTCTTCGTGGGGGCGAGCGCGATCCTGTTCACGCTCAACTGGCAGCTCACCCTGATCTCCTACGCCGTGCTGGCGATCAACGGCTGGGCGATCTGGCGCTACGTGCCGCGCATCCGGGTGCAGCAGAAGGCGGTGCAGGAGAGCCAGAGCTCGATCACCGGCAAGGCGGCCGAGATCTTCGCCGGCATCACCGTGGTCAAGGCGCACGCCGGAGAGCGCGAATCCGGCCAGGAGTTCATGGAGCGTTCCGCGCTGATGCGCGACCTCCAGGTCGGCAACGCGCACTTCCAGGGCGTCTTCCAGGGATTTTCCTTCGCTCTGCTCGCCGCCTCGACTTCCGTCGTGCTCTGCGCCGGGGCCTGGTTCATCATCAACCAACCCGGCGATGCCGCGCACGGCATCCCTCCGGCGCTGACCAAGGGCGACCTGGTCGCCTTCCTGCTCTACCTCGGCAGCATCAACGGCACCATCCAGCGCATGATCGAAGGCATCGTCGCCCTCCAGGACGGCATCGCCGCGCTCGACCGCATCGCCGACATGCTGGAGGTCCTGCCGTCACCGCCCGAACATCCCGACCCGATCGAGCCGCCGATCCGCGGCCGGATCGAGTTCGACCGGGTCACGTTCGGCTATGGCGACAAGCCGGTGATCCGCGATTTCAGCCACACCTTCGCGGCCGGCCGCACCTACGCCCTGGTCGGCACCTCGGGCAGCGGCAAGAGCACGCTCTGCCAGCTCATGCTGCGCTTCTACGATCCCGGTGCGGGCAGCATCCTGGTGGACGGGCACGATCTCAGACGCATCCGCCAGCAATGGTACCGCAGCCACGTCGCGGTGGTGCTGCAGGACCCGGTGATGTTCTCGACCTCGGTGCGCGACAACATCGATTTCGCCACGGAGAACGCGACCCAGGCCCAGGTCGAGGCCGCTGCCCGCGCGGCCCAGGCGCACGACTTCATCCTCGCCCTCCCGCAGGGGTACAACACCCGCCTGGGCGAACGCGGGGTCAACCTCTCCGGCGGCCAGCGCCAGCGCATCGCCATCGCGCGGGCGCTGATGCGCGATCCGCGCCTGCTCATCCTGGATGAAGCCACCGCCGCGCTCGACACCGTCACCGAGCGCGCGATCCAGGAGGTCGTCGACCGCCTGCGCAGCACCCGCACCGTGGTGATCATCGCGCACCGCCTGAGCACCATCCGCAATGTCGATGAGATCCTGGTGATGGAGCACGGCCGCCTGGTCGAGCACGGCTCCTACGCCGACCTGATGGCGAAGGACGGCCACTTCGCCAAGCTGGCCGCGAACCAGCTGACCCAGGACGAGGAATAGCCGGATGCCCGCCGCGCTCATCGCCGCCGCGCAGGAAATGGAGAGACGCCTGCGCAGGCTGCGGTTCTCCGCCCCGGTGGCGGTGACCTACCACCCGCTCGACTACGCCTGGGCCATGCACGAGGCCTACCTGCGCCTGGCCGGAGCGGGCCGCAAGCGGGTCGTCTTCCTGGGCATGAATCCCGGCCCGTTCGGCATGGTGCAGACCGGCGTGCCGTTCGGCGAGGTCGCCGCCGTGCGCGACTGGATGCGGTTGTCCGCCCCGATCGCCGCGCCCGCCACGACCCATCCCAGGCGTCCGGTCGACGGACTCGCCTGCCGCCGCAGCGAGGTCAGCGGCCGGCGCTTCTGGGGCCTGTGCGCCCGACGCTTCGGCTCGGCGCCGGCCTTCTTCGCCGACCATTTCGTCGCCAACTGGTGTCCGCTCGCCTTCGTCGTGGAATCCGGCGCCAACCTGACCCCGGACAAGCTGCCACGTGCCGAACGCGAGGCCGTGATCGCGATCTGCGACGAGCACCTGCGCGCCGTGGTCGCCGCGCTCAAACCCCGCTGGCTGGTCGGCATCGGCAAGTTCGCCGCGACGCGCGCGGCAGAAGCCTGCGCAGACCTGGCGGACGCCCCGGCCATCACCGACATCCCGCATCCCTCGCCGGCGAATCCGGCAGCCAACCGGGGCTGGGACGGCCTGACCGTCACGGCCCTGGAGGCGCAGGGGATCTGGCCGGCAACCCAGGGTCCGGGCGTGCAGGTGGTTTGACGCGGGCGGGCGGATCCGCGCCCAATCCCGCGCGGCCACCGACGGCCCTGCCGCCCTTTGCCCGGCAGGGCGGGACCGGATCCCCTGGAGAACCGCTACAGCTTGGGCAGTTCCGGCAGCTTGGGGTCGCTCTTCTTCATCTCGTCATCGTCGAAGTCATCGAGCTTGAGCACGGTGCTGGTGCGGGCCGGGCGCTTCTCGATGCGGTCGCTCTGGATCTGCGGCGGGATCTCCTGGTCGTCGTCGAGGACGACGAGCAGCCCGCTGCGCTGGCCCTCTTCGTGCAGGATGGTCGAGGTCGAGGGCGCGACCGGGGCGTCTTCGAGGGTCTCGGCCGCGGGGACCGCGCCGGGCGGGGTCAGGGTGCCGGGCGGCGGGGTGAGGAGCGTGCCGACCGGGATCGGGGAGGGTGGCGGGGTGAGCGACGGCGCCGGTATCGGCGGAGGAGCGAGGTTGATGCCGGCTTCGACCGGAACTTCGAGCTCCTCGGTCTGCGCCAGATCCATGCCGGGCGGGATGGTCGCCATGGTCGAGGCGGCGAGTTCGGGCGGCATGGTCGCCTGGGTCGCGGCAGAGCGGTCGCCCAGGCCGGCGGGCAGGACCGGCGGCACCGGTTCGGCGCCGCGATGCTGGCGCGGCTGCCAGGCCTGGCTCTGCGCTCCGCCGAGCCCCGCCTTGCCGAAGCCGAGCTGGTGCACCGCGAGGCCGAGCGCGACCGCCAGGCCGGGACTGTTGGCGTCGAGGCCGTGGATGTCGTACTTCGACGGCACCAGGTCGAGCCCGGCGAGCGGATCGAAGACGTGCACCGGGCGGCCGAGGATGTTGCCGAGGATGTCGGCGATCGACGGCAGCTGCGAGGATCCGCCCGACAGCACCACCGCGCTGACCTCGGTCTCGAACTGGCCTTCGACGTAGTCGAAACTGAGGCGGATCTCGTTGGCGAGATCCTCGAAGGCCGGCATCGCCGCATCGATGATGGCCTCCAGCGTCTCGCCCGGCGCGAGCTTGATGCGGTCGACCTCCTCGACCGGCTCGTTGAGGGTGCGCGCGATCGCGTCGCTGATCTCGTTTCCGGCGAGGTAGACCTCGCGGGTGAACAGCACGCGTGAACCGAGGACGATGGCGATGTTCGACTTCGACGCACCGATGTCGATCAGGGCGGTGGCCTTCTTTTCCGTCTCCGCCGGGGCGGGCGGGCCGAGCACTTCGAAGGCGTTGGCGAGGGCGAAGACATCGACGTCGATGACCTCGGGCGTGAGCCCGGCGGCCTTGAGCTGGGCGAGGTGCTCGAGCACGAACGTCTTGCGCACCGCCACCAGCATGACCTGGATGGTGCTGGTGGCCGGGGCGCCGGGGCGCGGCGGCAGCGGCTGGGCGTCGATGATGACCTCATCGCTGCCGAAGGGGATGAACTTGTCGGCCTCGGCGGTGATGTGGCGGCGCAGATCCTCGCCCTGCAGGTTCGGGGTCTCGATCTGGCGCACGATCACCGACCGGCCCGACACGCTGGTGACCACGCGCTTGGTGCGCACGCCCAGCTGCGAGATGACCTTGCGGATGACCTCGCCGGGATCCTGGTGCTCGATCCGCGCCTGGGCGAAGCCTTGCAGGGTCAGGCGGTCCTTGTTGGTGACCAGCGCGACAGCCTTCACCGCATAGGAGCCGACATCGAGGCCGACGATGGTCTTGGATTGGCCGAATGCGATCATGTGGTCTCCTGCCGCCGCCAGTGGCGGACGCTGGTCGTTTCCAGACTAGAGCCGGCCCAAGGGGATTCCAGCCCGCGACCGGATCGTCGCCGGTCAGGATACCTGAAGACCGACGTTCGTGCTACGGCTGCGAGGCCGGACCCTGAGCGGCGGGGGGCGCAACCGCCGGGGCCGCAACGTCAGGCGCGGCGGGCTTCTTGGCCTGCGCCGCGGCGGCAGCGGCGGCCGCGGCCGCCGTGGGCGAGATGAGGGCGTGCATGCGCTTGCCCTCCTGCCGGGGCTCCTGTTCGAGCTTGCCGACATCGGCGAGCAGCCCGGTGAACTTGCGGATCATCTCGATGCCGAGTTCGCGGTGCGACATCTCGCGCCCACGGAACTGGAGCAGGATGCCGACCTTGTGGCCCTCGAGCAGGAATTCGCGGGCGTGGCGGGCCTTGATCTCGAGATCGCCGTCGCCGGTGCCGGGGCGCAGGCGGACCTCCTTGGTGTCGCTGCGGTGCGCGTGCGACTTCGCCTGGCGCTCCTTCTTCTGCTGTTCGAAGATGTGCTTGCTGTAGTCCTGGATGCGGCAGACCGGAGGTTTGGCCTCAGGGGCGACCTCGACCAGGTCGAGTCCGGCCTGGGCGGCGCGGCTGAGCGCATCGGCGATCGTGACCACCCCGACCTGCTGGCCGTTCTGGTCGATGAGCCGGACCGAGGGCGCGCGGATCTTGTCGTTGCTGCGCGCCCGGTTGGCGTGCTCGGGTGGAGGAAGGGGGATCCGGCTGCGTCGACGTCCGATCAAAACGAGGCTCCAGGAGGGTTGAACGGGGACTGCTGGCGGCGAACCATGGCAAACCGCTGGCCGGGATCAAGGTCGGCAGGGGGTCGCACCAGCGGAGTGAGCGGTATCGGTCGGGCCCGCCGAGAACGCGCCGTTCCCCCTTTCGTTCCCCGGCCCCGGCCCACGCTGCCGCGACCTATGGCTGTGCTGCTTTCCTGCCGGGCCTTGTCCAAGGCCTATGACGCCCATCCCCTCTTCGAGGAACTCGCCTTCGGCCTGCATGAGGGCGAGCGCGTCGGCCTGATCGGGCCGAACGGTTCCGGCAAGTCGACCCTGATCCGCATCCTCGCCGGGATGGAGGAGCCCGACGAGGGCGAACGCGTGATCTCGTCCGGCGTGCGCCTGACGTACCTGCCGCAGCGCGACGAGTTTCCCGCCGGAGCGACGGCGCGGTCGGTGATCACCGCCGCGGTCGAGGCCGAGCATCCGCACGAAGAGGACCACCAGCGCAACCTGCGCGTCGAAACCACGCTCGCCGACGCCGGCTTCCGCGACGCGGTGATGCCGCGCGATGAACAGGATGTCGCCGCGTTATCCGGCGGTTGGCGCAAGCGCCTCGCGATCGCACGTGCGCTCGCGGCCGATCCCGACCTGCTGCTCATGGACGAGCCGACCAACCACCTCGACCTGGAAGGGATCTGGTGGCTGGAAGGCGTGCTGGCGGAAACGCGCGCGACCTGCCTGGTGGTCAGCCACGACCGCTTCTTCCTGGAGCGCGTCTGCCAGCGCGTGGTCGAACTCAACCGGCTGTATCCCGGCGGCTGCTTCAGCTCGACCGGCGGCTATGCGACCTTCCTGGAAAAACGCGCCGAATTCGTGGCGAACCAGCGCAAGCAGCAGGACGTGCTCGACAACCAGGTGCGGCGCGAGATCGAGTGGCTGCGGCGCAACCCCGCCGCGCAGACGTGCAAGTCGAAGGCCCGCGTCGACCGCGCCGGCGACCTGCAGGCGGATCTCGCCGGGCTCAAGTACCGCAACGCCCAGGTGCGCCGGGTGAACATCGAGTTCAGCGCCTCCGGCCGGCGCACCAACGACCTGGTGGTGCTCGACGGTGTCAGCAAGTCGCTCGGCGGCCGGCCGCTGTTCAGCGACGTCGGCCTGACCCTGTCGCCGGGCACCCGCCTGGGCGTGCTCGGGCTCAACGGCAGCGGCAAGACGACGCTGCTGCGCATCCTGACCAAGCAGCTCGCGCCCGACACGGGCACGGTGAAGCACGCGACCGATCTCAAAGTCGTGGTCTTCGACCAGAAGCGCGAGCGCCTCGACCAGAAGCAGCTCCTGCGCAAGGCGCTCTGCCCGACCGGGCAGACCGTCGTCTATCGCGGGCGCGCCTCGCACGTCGCGGCCTGGGCCAAGCGCTTTTTGTTCTCGGCGAACCAGCTCGACCTGGAGGTCAGCAAACTGAGCGGTGGCGAACAGGCCCGCGTGCTCATCGCCAACCTCATGCTGCGCGAGGCTGATCTGCTCATCCTCGACGAACCGACCAACGACCTCGACATCCCCTCGCTGGAGGTGCTGGAGGCCAGCCTCATCGACTTCCCCGGCGCGGTCGCGCTGGTCACCCACGACCGCTACCTGCTCGACCGCGTCTCGACCGACATCATCGCCCTGGATGGCACCGGCGGCGCGTACCGCGTCTCGGATTGCAGCCAGTGGGAATCGCTCGCCGCGCGCCTGGATGCCGCGCGCAACCAGACCTCAGCCCCGCCACCCCCGGCCAAAGCGGCGCCCAGCCGGGGCGCGCCGCAGCAACTCGGCGGCAGCGCCGGCTCGGGCCTGGCCAAGAACGAACGCCGCGAACTGGAGCGCATGGAGGAGAAGATCCAGACCGCGGAACAGCTCGTCGCCACGCTGGAGGCCCAGGTCGGCGACCCGGCCGTCGCCGGCGATCCGGTGCGGATGGAAAAGGCCTGCGCCGAACTCGCCGCCGCGCAGGCGCAGGTGGAAAAGCTCTATTCGCGTTGGGCGGAACTTGAGGCCAAGGCGCGTTAAACGCCGGCAAAGTCGCACACCCGCAGCGGCGTAAACCCGACCTGGTCGCAGCTCGCGCAGCGGTAGCCGACGCCGTCGAACTCGCCTTCGACCTTGGCCGCGCCGACGTCAGTCCCGTGCAGGTGGCCGTAGATGCACCAGCGTGCGTGCGCGGCGGCGATCAGGGTGCTGAAGCGGCTGCTGCTGCGGCCGGGTGGGATCGGCGGGTAGTGGAAGAGGCAGATGCGCAGGGCGCAGGGCGTGCCGCGATCGGCCTCAAGTTTATCGAGCGCGGCGATCGACTGGACGAGTTCGGCCTCTTCGCGCGCGAGCCAGGCCTCGATGTCGGCGTCGCTGCGGGTGTCGCCGTAGCGCTTGAGCGGCGCGAAGTCGCCGCCGCGCGCGCCGAAGAATCCCACCCCCTGGACGATGGCGGCGGTCTTCTTCACCGCGTGGGTGTGGCGTGGCAGCATCGCGTTGAGCTTGGCGTGGCTGCCCGGCCACCAGTGGTCGTGGTTGCCCTTGGTGATCACCTTGTGGCCCGGCCGTGCCGCCAGCCAGGCGAGGTCGCCGGCGGCCTCGGCCGGCTTGTTGGCCCAGCTGAAATCGCCGGGCGACAGCACGATGTCGTCCGGCGCGACGGTCGCGTCCCAGGCGGCGGCCATGCGGCCGGCGTGGTCGTCCCAATGGTCGCCGAAGACATCCATCGGCTTCGACCCGGAGGTCGACAGGTGCAGGTCGGACAGCGCCCAGATCGTCGGCATGCCGGCATGGTTCCGGTGCCGGTGATGACGCAAGCACCGCACCCGCCCAGGCTGGCGGCCATCGAGCTGGCAGCGAAGCTGCGCCCATGCCCACACCGCCGAACAACGCCTTCCTCGCCCTCATGCCCGATGATGCCACGCTGGAGCGGCTCAGCGCGGTGACCGACCGGCTGAAACAGTGGGATTTGCCGGCAACGTGGAGCCACCTCGACGACCTGCACCTGACCGCCGTCTACCTGGGCACGCCGGACGACGAGGAGCTGGCCCAGATCCCGGCCGCCGTTGCCGAGGTCGCCGCCGCCGTGCGGGTGACCGGCCTGCGTCTGGCCGGCCTCGGTGCGACGGGCGGCGCGACCGAACCGCGCGCGCTGTGGGCCGCCATCGCGGATCCGGACGGGCAATGCGCGAGCCTGCACCACGATCTCGTCGACTGCCTGGAAATGCCGGCGAATCCGCAGTTCCGACCGCATATCACCTTGTGCCGGCCGGGCCGGCTCGACGCGCGTGCGCTGGCGCAGCTGCCGCTCTACCGCGACTGGCCGCACCTGGTGGAGGCCCACGCCGGCGCCGACTGGGGGCCGTGCACCTTCGCCCGCCTGGCGCTCTGCCGCAGCGTCGATGGCCGCGTGCCGCGCTATATCGAGGTGACCTCGTGGCCGGTGCACCGCTGAGGATTCACCCTGAAAATCGCAATAGCGCCCCACCTGCGGCGTTGGTCGTCGGTCATTGAGCGCTGCCCAACTCCCTCCTCCCGCCTTGCATCTGGGGCACTCTTGCGATTTTTCCAGAGAATTTGTATTTTTTTTGGGTTGGTCGACCAGGCATGGATCCAGTAGACGGCGAAAGCCGTATCCGGGATTTCGCACCCTTCACCCAACGGGTGAACCACGCGGGTTTCCTCGGGCTGGGCCCCGCCTCTATTAGCGGGCTATTCCGTGGTTGGAATGCGACCTTCCAGGTTCACGGGATGTCGAGATACTTGTGCACCTGCACGCTCAGCCGGCAGCCCCGGGTGTAGCACAGTTCCAGGCAGCGCGCGACATGGGCGCGGTAGGCCGGGCCATCCGGGCCGCCATCGGGGCAGGTCGGCTGGACGAACACCGGCTTGCCGCTCGCCAGCGCATGGTCGAGAAAGGTGTCCTGGTCCGGGATGAGCACCTTCCACCAGTCGGGTTCGCAGACGAGGGGCTGGTGCGGAATGCGCTTCGGGCTGCACGACAGGAAGACATTGGCCGGGCGCGAGGGACAGAGCCGGGTGCCGTTGGTTTCGATGTCGACCCAGGCGAAGGCGGCGCCGAGGGCGGCCAGCAGCGCCGCGTCGGCCTGGAGCAGCGGTTCGCCGCCGCTGAGGACGCAGCCGAGGGCGACCCGCGGCGGGATGAGCGCATGCAGCCGGGCGAGGATCGCATCGAGGTCGAGCGCCTCGCCGCCCCGGAAATCCGTGTCGCAGTAGGGGCAGGCACTGGCGCTGCGCGTCTCAGCGCGGCCGTCCCAGGCGTTGCAGCCGGCCAGGCGCAGGAACACGCAGGGCGATCCGACGTGCAGGCCCTCGCCCTGCACGGTGGGGCCGAAGATGGATTTCACCTGGTAGGTGCGGGCAGCCGTCATGGGTTCGGTCCTGCGACGGGCGGGTTGGAGAAATCCTCGTGGCGGGGTTCCAGGCGTCCGTCAGCGAAGCCTTCGAGCCAGTGGCCGGCCAGGCCGGGCCAGTCGCCGACCAGGGTGAGGTCGACGCCACGGATGCGGCGCCGCCAGGCGGCGTGGATGTGGCCGGCGATCAGGCGGTCGCAGCCGCGGGCCGCAGCGACGATGCGGCGCGGATCGAGGAACACGCGCACCCGGCGCGGCGGCGCGGCGAGGCGCCGGGCGCGCTTGTGCTTGCTGCGGCCGCGCAGCCAGAGCGCGACCGCCGCCTGGATGCAGGCGGGATGCAGGCGCTGCCACCAGGCGAACGGGAAGGCTCGGACGAAGGCGGCGTAGAAGTGGTAGCCGGGATCGCGGCAGAGCCGGTCGCCGTGGACGATGCGCAGGCGCACCGGCCCGAGATCGAGGTCGAGCGCCGGCCAGTGCATGCGGCCGCCGAGCGCGCATTCCAGCTGCCGGCCGGCTGCGAGCTCGCGGTTGCCACGCACCAGGTCGATGCGCCAGCCGCGCCGGGCCAGGGCGTGGATCCGCGTCAGCACCTCGGCATGTCGCGCCACCGAGGATGCGGATTCGAGCCAGAACTCGACCAGATCCCCGAGGATGACCAGGCGCGCCGGAGGCCGCGCCACGAGCGCGTCGAGCCAGGCCGGGAAGCCGCCGCCGAGCTCGCCCAGGTGCACGTCGCCGGCGATGTAGAGGACGGGATCGGCCATCGCCGGCGACGGTATGCCGCAGACCGGGCGAAAGAAGCCGATCCAGGCGGATCCTGCGTCCAGGCGCGGCCCATCCGCCGCCCGGCCCGTCCGGACCGGGCGGAAGCCGTGCTGGCGGCCATCCATGCGGCGCCCGGCGCATCGATCCACCGCAGCGTGGATCGGTCCTTGCTGGACCGGGGAAGGCCACAACGCTGCCGCCTCCCGGTCGTAGACCAGAGCCTTCAGGACCCTTCCGCATGCCGAGCGGCCCCGCCCACGATCCCGGTTCGACCATCCCCAGGCTCGCCCCCGGGGTCGAATCCGTCGTCGCCGTGCCCGGAGTCATCCGCCTGCGCGCGGCGCCATACCGGCGCGGAGCGGTGATGCGGCTCCTGGCCCGGCTGCTGCGTCTGGCGGATCGCGCCGAGGTCGAACTCGACGACATCGGCACCTGGGTGGTCGAACGCTTCGACGGCCGTTCCCTGGGCGAACTCGCCTGGGCCCTGGCGAATCACCTGAAATTGAGCCGACGCGAGGCCGAGACCGCGCTCGGCGACTTCCTGCGCATGCTCCTGGTCCGCAAGCTGGCGGTGCTGGAGCCGGCCCCGGCCGACGCGCGGAGGCCGGCATGAGCGGCCCGGTCGCACCCGCCCGGCGGACGGTGGGCGGCATCGGCGCCCCGCATCGCCTGCCGCTCAGGGTCGCGTTCCAGGTCGCCTGGACCTCGATCCGGGTGCGCATGGCGCGCAGCCTCGTCACGGTGTCCTCGGTGGTGCTCGCGGTCGCGTTCCTCCTCGTCGTCCTGGGCGAAAGCACCAGCATCCGGGCGGTGTGGCAGAACCATCGCGCCCAGACCGCGCCTGAACGCGCCTCGCAAACGGTACGCACGGTGCTGGAAAAGGCCCGACCCCCGTTGGATCTGCTCGGGCTGGTCGCGGATCAGTACGCGGACGTGGCGCAGTGGGAGACCGGATTGCCGGCGGATGGCGCCAAGACGCCGTTCCCGGCCGCCGATCCCGGCGCGGCGGCCGACCTGCGCCTGCTCGCCCGCTGGGTCGACAGCCTGAAGGCGACCCAGGTGTACCTGCTGACCCGCAACCACGAGGTCACGGACTGGCTGCTGCACCTCGACGAACCGGATGCGGTGAAGAGCGCCCTGGCGACAGCCAAGACCTTCAAGGGCGTGCGCTTCCCGCTCGACGCCGATCGCATGACCGCCCTTGCCGGCAAGGTCGCCCTGGTGCGGGCGGCGGTCGAGCGCCTGGCGGCGGCCGAACCCCGTCGCCTGGAGCAGATCAAGGGCGCCGGCGGCCCCGAGGCGGTGCTGCAGCTGATCGTCGCCGGCGCCGATGAAGCCCGCCTGACCGCAGCCGGGCTTCCCCTCCGGCAGATCCTGCCGCGCCAGTCCGCGAGCGAACGCAGGTCGCTGGCCGAGCAGCTCGGCCGCGAACGCATTCGCCTGACGGCCGACCAGGTCCTGGCGGGATTCCGCCGCACCGACCAGGCTCTGCTGCTGCCGGAAGACCTCGATCTTCCCGGTTTCGCCAAGGAGTTCGCGCGGCAGTTCGCGGCCGAGGGCAAGACCGCCGGCAAGCGCCTGGCGAAATTGCAGCCGGGTCTGGCGAAACTCGCCGAACCGGGGCCGGTACCGCCGCTCGCCCAGGTTCTCGATCCGCTCAACCGCGCCCTGGCCAGCGTCCAGCTCTACGACAAGGCCGTCTTCACCATGGAGCTCGATCCGGATGCGGTGCCGCTGCTGAAGCAGAACCTGAACCGGCTGTCGGAACGCAAGCTGACCCGGCTCAACCGCATCCTCCTCGAGGCGGCCTTCCCCGGCGTCATCCGCCCGCGTCCGCCGGTCCCGGCCAGATTGCTGACCCTCGCGGCGGTGGAGGACGGTTCGCTGCTGAGCGATCCTGCGGCGGAGAAGGTCAAGGCCGCGCTGGTGCAGGCCCTCGCGGGTGGCGACCAGGCGGCCGGGGCCAGGGCGCTGACGGACCTCAGATCCGATCTCACCGCCCGGCGCAAGGCGACGGTGCTGACCAACACCTTCTCGACCATGGGCTACGAACCCGAGGCGTCGCAGACCCGCACCTTCTGGCTCGTCGTGCTGTCCCTCCTGGTCTGCGTCGTCGGCATCGTCAACACCATGATGATGGCGGTGACCGAACGCTTCCGCGAGATCGCGACCATGAAGTGCCTGGGCGCCCAGGACGGGTTCATCCTCAAGGCGTTCATCATCGAATCGGCGGCGATGGGCGTGGTCGGCGCCGCCGTCGGCAGCGTCCTCGGCCTGTTCCTGGTCGTGGTCCAGGCCGGCCTGCGCTTCGGCGGCGCCTTCTGGAGCGCCTTCCCGACCGGTGATCTGGCGGTCGTGCTGGGGATCTCCGCCGCCTGCGGTCTCGCCCTCGCCATCCTCGGCGCCCTCCTGCCCGCCTGGCAGGCCTCGCGGATGGCGCCCATCGAAGCCATGCGGGTCGATCTATGAATCGGAAAACGGCGATGGTACCCCTTCCGCTCAGTCTGGCCCTGTTGTCCGTCCTCATTGCGGCCAGCCACCTGGTTGCCGCCGAATCGACGGCCGAGGTCATCGATCCGGCGGCGGTGCGCGCCACCACCGAGACGCTCTGCGCCATCCCCCAGCGCGCCCAGGGGCAGCCCGGCGCAGAGGCGGCGGCGCATCTGATCGAGCAGCGGCTGACGGCGCTCGGACTGAAGCCGCAACTCGTGCGGACATCGGTCAGCGTGGATGCGGATCGCGGCAGCGTGCTCGCGGACGGCGGGGTCGAGATCCCGTTGATCCCGCTCGCGGCCAACCACGCCGCCACCGCCGGCAGCGAGGGCCGGACCTTGCACGGCCGGCTGCTGTTCGGTGGACGCGGCACCCTGGAGGAGCTCAAGGGCAAGACGGTGGCCGGCGCCATCGTCGTGCTCGAAGCCGACTGCCGCGACGGTTGGACCAACGCCGCCATGCTCGGAGCCCAGGCGGTCGTGGTGCGCGGACTCGACGATCTCGACCGGCCTCGGCTCAACCCGCTGGCGGTGCCGATCAGCCTGCCCTTCCCGCGTTTCGCCGTGCGCGAACTGCCGCCTTCCTGGGCTGACGGCCAGGAGGTCGACCTGCGTTCCACCGTGGTCTGGGAGCGGCGCACGGCGCTCAGCGTCTGCGCCCTGATCCCGGCCGCGCCGGTGGCCGAGGGCGATGCGGCGGCCGAGCGCCAGTCGCGTCAGGCGGTGATCCTCGCCGCCGGTTACGAGGCCAACGGGCCGGTGGCGAATCCCGGCGCAACGCGGGCGTGGAATGCGGCGGCGCTGCTGGAGATCACCGCCGCCCTCGTGCGGGCGCCGGCGAAGCGCCAGGTCATCGTGGTCTTCCATGGCGGCCGGGCCGAATTGATGCGCGGCCTGCGCGAGATCACCGGCGCCCTGGTCACCGATCGCGGGCGCGACGACGCCTTCAAGCCGACCGACGAGAACCGCCTGGAGTCGCTGCTCCTCTTCCATCAGCGGCAGGCCTGGCAGATGGAGGCGCTCAAGGCGGTCCTCGCGCCCGAGATCGCCGGCGGATCGTTCGACCAGACCGCCGTGAACCAGCGCTTCCTGGCGGAGATCGAGCGGCGCGAAGCGACCCGGCCGGCGGCGCAGTCCCTGATCGGCGAATCCAAGTTCGGCATCGAACGCCTGCCTGGTCGCGTCTTCTCGATCTGCACCGGAGCGCGGGCCGACGAACTGCTCATCCCGCTCGATCAGGCCCGGGCCCGGCTGGGTGCGGCGATCAAGCGGCAGGCGGCGATCGAAAAGCAGATCAAGACGGCCGGGGGGCAGAAAACGGAAGCCGCCACCGGTACCGCCGCGTCGGAGACCCAGCGCGATCTCGACGCGGCCAAGGCCGAGGTGGCGGAGTCCAAGGCGGCGGTCACCACCCTCGATCCGACCTATCGCAGTTGGCGCACGACGCAGCAGAAGCTCGATGCCAACAAACCGCTGAGCCCTGCCGAGAACGCCCTGGTCGGCATGGTCGTGCCCGCCACCGGCGCCATCCTCGATCGTCAGATCAGTCTGCTGCGCGAACGGATCGCGGATCTCCAGTCCCTGCTCGATCTTCGTCGTGCGTTTGGCGCTCCCCTGCCGGTCCATCTGATCGGGGTGGATCTCAGCGATGGGAATGACCGTTTCGCCGGCCACACCGGCGGTTTCTTCGTCACCTGGGGTGGCGATCTGGCCTGGCTCACCAACACCCTCCTGGCCGGCCTGGCCGAGAAGGTCCAGCAGGCGGTGCCGGCCCTGGCCTGGGACGCCGCCCCGACCGAACTGGTCAGCGATGCCGAATCGTGGTGGTTCAACGGCTATCACCACGAGGCCGGCGCCGCCGGCATGTACCTCCATGCCGCCACCCTGTCGACCACCGCCGATCCGCGGAACCATCTCGGCTCGCCCGGCGACCGGCCTGGCCGGCTGCGCTGGGCCAATCTCGAACGCCAGCTTCCCGGCCTGGTGCCGTTCCTGCGCGACTATGTCTCGCACCGCGACCTCGTCGGCCGTCCGCCCAAGCTCAAGCCGAGCACCTTCCGCGACGGCGGGATCGAGTGCAAGATCAACGCCATCGGCACCCGGGTCGGCAGCCGCGGCTACCTCTTCCCCCACATCTTCATCCAATTCGGCTTCAACAGCTCCTATTCCGGCGATGTCGCCACCCGCGAGACGCACTGGGGCGATCTCTTCGGCATCGACCGCATCCCCTTCCTGCCGGTCAAGCATCCGGGTCTGGAATACCAGGGCTTCAAGCTGGTGGTGTCGAGCTACGACTACACCCCGACGGGCGGCATCTTCGCCGCGCTCATCAACAAGGAGGTCAAGCTTCCGGTCAGCTCGGCCGACACCCTGTCGGATCAGCAGGCGCAGCTCTTCCTGGGCCGCCCGCGCGTGCTCTACCAGATCCAGGAACCGCGGGTCGGCATCTCGCTGAACGACATCAGGCAGCTGTCCGCCTCCAGCGATGCCGATCCCCAGTTCTTCCGCACCGAGGTCGGCGGCGGCCATGCGGTCTGCTTCACCGACCCCCAGGTGCGGCTGCGGATCATCGGTGGCGCGACGAAGAACAGCAAGCTGCTGGTGCTGACCGGCCAGGACCAGCCGGGCCGCACGCCGGGGGCGCCGATGCTGAAGGGCATCGCGGGCGACACCCTGTCGCACTTCACCTCGTTGGACGTGGCGCGCGACATGCTCGCCCTCAACGACGAACGGCTGTCCCGCCTGCGTCGCAACGGCATCGACTCGGAAAGCCTGGTCTCGCTCCAGTCGCGCGGGGAACGCCACCTGGCCACCGCGCAGCAGGCCCTGGCGGCCAAGGACTGGCCGCGCGCCCAGGGCGAGGCCCAGGCCGCCTGGGGCTATGCGGGCCGGGCCTACCCGAGCGTCCTCGCCACCGCCAACGATGTGGTGCGCGGCCTGGTCGTGCTGCTGCTCTTCGCCATCCCGTTCGCGATCGTCTGCGAACGCCTGTTCATCGCCGGCGCCACCATCGCGCGCAAGGTCGCCGGCTTCGCCGCCTTCATGGTCGGCGTCTTCCTGTTCTTCTTCTTCTTCCATCCAGCCTTCGCGCTCGCCACCACCCCGATGGTGATCTTCCTCGCCTTCCTCATCCTGCTCCTGTCCGCGGCGGTGATCGGCATCGTCGCCAACCGCTTCGAACTCGAGATGCAGCACGTCCGCATGGCCTCGCTCGGCCAGCATACCGCCGATGTCAGCCGGCTCGGGACGCTGGTCGCCACCCTCGGCCTGGGCATCAGCAACATGCGCCGGCGCAAGCTGCGCACCGCCCTGACCACCTCGACGGTGGTGCTGATGACCTTCATCCTGCTCACCTTCGCGAGCTTCGCCCCGTCCCTGAGCGCCACCCGCATCAATCTCGACGAGGCCCCGCCGTACCAGGGCATCCTCCTGCGCCACAACGGCTGGGCTCCCATGGACGAGTCGATCGCCCGGCGCGCCCAGGCCTGGTCCGGGGATTTCGACATCATGCCCCTGCGCTGGATGCAGACCAAGCCGAAGCAGCCGAAGATCCCGGTCTACGCCGGCAGCGCTAAGGACGGTGGAGCCGCCGCCGGGAAGGATCCCGCCCAGACCGCGAGCAGCTTCGTCTCCGGCGTCATCGGCTGCGTGGCCGGCGATCCGACCCGGGTCGATCAGGCCCTGGTGCGCGGTCCGCTCAGCCATCCCGACAGCCCACGCGGATTCCCGGTCGGGGCGGAGGCCGGTACCTGGCTCTTCCTGCCCGAGGAGCTGCTCCAGCGGTTGCGGCTGCAACCCGGCGACCCGGTGCGGATGGCCGGCATGGACTTCACCGCCGGAGTGATCGATGCGAAGGCGCTCAACGCCGCGGTCCAAATCGGCGGCGAGAGCGTCACCCCGCTCGCGCTCGAAGGATTCGAAGAGAAGAACGAGGATCTCGGCAGGCGGATGAGCCAGCTCGACTCGACCGGCACCCCGACCTCGGAGCAGACCTCGGTCACCCATCTCGGCGCCGGTTCGGTCGCGGTGGTGCAGGAGGCCGTGGCGCAGCGCCTGGGCGGCACCCTGCGCGCCCTGTCGCTGGTGCCGCGCCGCCCGGCCCCAGGACGCGCCGAGGTCGACCTGCCGGCCAGCGCCGACGCGATCGCGCAGGAGATGGCGATGACCCTGCGCGTGGGCCACAACAGCGACAGCTATCTCTACACCGCGATCGGCAGCCTGTCGGTGGCCGGGCTAGGCGGGGTGCTGGTGCCGCTCATCCTCGGCGGCCTGATCATCTTCTCGACCATGCTCAACTCGGTGGCCGAACGCGGACGCGAGATCTTCATCTACGCCTCGCTCGGACTGGCGCCGATCCATGTCGCCGCCCTCTTCCTGGTCGAGGCCGGCATCTACGCCATCCTCGGCGGCCTGGGCGGCTACATCCTGGCCCAGCTCATCGTCTCCGGTCTCGGCGTCGCGGCGGGGCTGGGCTGGGGTGTGCAGCCCGACCTCAATTACTCCAGCTTCACCGCGGTCGCCACCATCCTCATGGTCATGGCCACCGTGCTGCTCTCGGCGCTCTACCCGGCGATCGTGGCCTCGCGCGCGGCGAACCCGGGCACGGCGGACTTCAACCTGCCCGACCCCGAGGGCGACACCATCGCGATCGAGTTCCCCTTCACCGTGGCCAAGCGCGACATCCGCGGCCTGACCGCCTTCCTCAAGGCCTGGTTCGACGCCAACACCGAGGCCTCGACCGGCTGCTTCACCGCCGCCGAGGCGCGGGCCGAGCATGGCGGCGACGCCAGCGCGCCGCGCCATGCGGTCGAGGCCAAGGTCTGGCTCGCGCCCTTCGATCTGGGCATCAGCCAGCGCTTCCGCCTCGATGCCGCGCCCACCGACATGAAGGCGATCTACGGGCTCAAGGTACGCATCGATCTGCTCTCCGGCCAGCGTTCGAACTGGTGCCGAGCGAATCTCGCCTTCATGAAGGCTCTGCGTCTGCAGTTCCTGGTCTGGCGCACCCTCTCGCCCGAGACCACCGACCGCTACCGCGCCATGGGCGGCGACGCGGACGCAGCCCGGCGCCTCGCCGACGGCACCCATGCCAAGCCTGAGGCGGCGGCGACCGGCGCCGCCGCTGCCGGGGCGGTACCGGCGGGAGCCCACGCATGAGCATGCTCGTCGACAAGGAACTGGAGAACTACCGCGACCTGGTCAAGGCGCCGGGGACCTTCGAGGACGGCTTCGGCTGGAAGGCCCTGATGGGGTCGATCTTCGTTTCAGTGGTGATGCTGCCGGCGGCGATGTACATGTCGCTGGCGATCGGCGAAGGCATCGGCCCGGCTGCGAAGTGGGTGACCGTGCTGCTCTTCATCGAGATGGCCAAGCGCGCGCGTTCGGTGCTGCGGCCGTCCGAGATCTTCATCCTCTTCGCCCTGGTCGGCACCCTGACCAACGGACCGATGGAAGGCATGTTCTTCCGCCAGTTCCTGGTCCAATCCGAAGCCGCGCGCAGCTTCGGCCTCTCCGACGCCTTCCCGTCGTGGTTCGCGCCGACCAACATGGCGGTGCTCGACCAGCGCAACTTCTTCATGTGGGAATGGTTCGTGCCGATCGCCCTGATCTGCGTCAGCGTGATCATCGCCCGCGTCGACAGTCTGGTGCTGGGTTACGGCCTGTTCCGCATCACCTCCGACATCGAGAAGCTGCCCTTCCCGATGGCGCCCATCGGCGTCGCCGGCGTCACCGCGCTGAGCGAGAACCAGTCCGGCAAGGAGGGCTGGCGTTGGCGCTGCTTCTCGATCGGGGCGATGCTCGGCCTGCTCGGCGGCTTCCTGTATGCCGCCCTGCCGATCATGTCGAACGCCCTCGGCATGACCGAGCCGTTCAAGATCTTCCCCATCCCGTTCCTCGATACGACCAGCAACACCGAGCACCTCTTCCCGGCCGGGCCGACCGGGATCAGCTTCGAACCGTCCGGGTTCTTCGCCGGCATGGCGATCCCGTTCTTCGGCGTCGTGGGCTCGTTCATCGGGGTGGTCGCCACGCTCTTCCTCAATGGCGGCCTGCAGCATTTCGGCCTGCTGCCCAACTGGTCGCCCGGCATGGGCGCGATCAACACCACGTTCTCGAACCAGATGGACTTCTACCTGTCGTTCGGCATCGGCCTGGCCATCGCCGTGGCCCTGATCGGCTTCTGGCAGGTCTACCGGTCGCTGCGCGACCGTAAGCGGGCCTCGATCGATGCGGCGGTGGCGGTGAAGCGCGTCGAGGTCAACCGCACCGGCCGGGGCGACATCCGCACCTGGATCGTGATCGCCACCTACATCGTCAGCTCGATCTTCTACATCCTCCTGTCCGGCTGGCTGCTCAACTGGGATTTCCGTGGCAGCCATCTCCTCTGGGTGCTGATCTTCTTCGCCTTCGTCTACACCCCGCTCATCAGCTACGTCACCGCCCGCCTCGAGGGCCTTGCCGGCCAGGCGGTGAACATCCCCTTCATCAAGGAGGCGGCGTTCATCCTGTCCGGCTACAAGGGGATCGAGGTCTGGCTGCTGCCGCTGCCCCTGCACAACTACGGCGCCCACGACATGGTGCAGTACCGCACCTCGGAGCTCATCGGCTGCTCGTTCCGCTCGATCTGGAAGGCCACTGCGATCTCGATCCCGCTCATCATCCTGCTCTCGCTGCTCTACGCCCAGTTCATCTGGTCGCTCGGACCGATCCCGAGCCAGTCGTATCCCTACGCGATGACCTTCTGGGAGCTGAACGCCCGCAACACCTGCCTCGTCTACAGCTCGACCCTGTCCGGCTACAGCCCGTTCCTGGACGCGCTCCATCCCTGGTACATCGCCGCCGGCGGCGGACTCGGCCTGCTCATCTTCGGCGGCCTTTCCGCCTTCGGTGCGCCGGTCCTGCTGTTCTATGGCCTGGTCGGCGGCCTCGGGCAGGCCCCGTTCGGCATCATCTCCACCTTCTGCGGCGCCCTGTTCGGCCGTTTCGTCATGGCCCCGCGCTTCGGCGAGTCGACCTGGCGCCAGTACGCCCCGGTCCTGATGGCCGGCTTCGCCTGCGGCATGGGTCTGATCATGATGCTCGCGGTGGGCATGAAGTTCCTTTCCGCCGCCGTCTTCCAGCTCCCCTATTAGCCTTGAGCAGGTGCCACATGAGCGAAACCGCGAGCGTCTACCACAAGTACTGGGATCCCGAGGCCAACCCCAAGCACGCCGGCTATGCCGAGGGCCGCAACGTCATCGTGCGCGCGCGCGACGTGAAGAAGGTCTACCGCGCCAACACCCCCAGCCCGGTGCATGCCCTGTGCGGTGTGACGATGGAGATCTACGCCGGCGAATACCTCGCGATCATGGGGCCGTCGGGTTCGGGGAAGTCGACCTTCTTCAACGCCATCGGCGGCCTCGACCGCCCGACCAGCGGCCAGGTCTACATTGATGAGGTCGACATCAGCCAGCTCGATGCACGCGAGCTGGCCTGGCTGCGCTGCCGCAAGATCGGCTACATCTTCCAGAGCTACAACCTGATCCCGGTGATGACCGCGATCGAGAACATCATGCTGCCGATGACCTTTGCCGGCACCCCCAGCGACGAGGCGCGCCTGAAGGCCAAGGGCCTGTGCGAGCTGGTCGGCATCGGCCACCGCCTCGACAACAAGCCGAGCGAGCTGTCGGGCGGCCAGCAGCAGCGCGTCGCCATCGCGCGCGCCCTTGCCAACGACCCGGCGATCCTGCTCGCCGACGAACCCACCGCCAACCTCGATTCCAAGACCGGCCTGGAGATCATCGTCCTGATGAAGGAACTCCAGGTGAAGAAGGGTGTCACCGTCATCTGCTCGACGCACGACCACGAGATGCTGGCGATCAGCGACCGCGTGGTGCGGGTGCGCGACGGCACGGTCGAGCGCGTCGACCTGCGTTCGGATCTCAAGATCGAACTGGGGGCGATCGAGGGGCATTGATACCGCGGGGCGCTGCCCCGCCACGCCCCGCCAGGGCTCTGCCCTGGACCCGGATTGCCCGGAAGGGCTCACCTCGCGTTCTTCCGTTGGACAGCCAGTTGCCCATTCGGGCGGGGGGCGCTGCGCTGCCCCGCCGGCGTTTGGGCGACCATGTGAGTTCAACGTGCTTGCCCCTGGGCGGGGGGCGCTGCGCTGCCCCGCCGGCGTTTGGGCGACCATGTGATACTAATCCACTTTCAAAGCCATAATAACTATCCAATCGAACCCGCAGAGGG
>CAZZJC010000052.1:0-27965 GCA_964654285.1 uncultured Candidatus Kuenenia sp. | reverse complement strand
CCCCCGTAACGCGCCTTCGGCGCTCCCCCGTGAGCAGCCTGAAGGCTGCTCACAAGGCGGGAACGGTCTTTTTGGCGTTCCCCAGCAACGCCACCGCCAGCAGGGTGGCGAAGGCCATCATGCCCTCGCCACCGGAGGCCACGCGTTCGAACTGGCCGGCGACCACGGTGGCGGCGATCAGACCGCAGGCGAGGCGCCAGCCGAGCGGATCCGCCAAACGGCGCCGCCAGGCGGCGAGCAGCAGGGCGAGCAGCAGGGCGCAATACAGGACGGCGGCGGGGATGCCGTGGACGGCCGCGATGCCGAGTGCGGTGTGGTGCGCGTGCGGGGCGCCTTTCACGCCGAATTCCATCTCCTTGCCAGGGAACAGGCGTTGGTTCAGTTCCAGGTCGGCCTTGCGGTAGGCGTCGCTCGAACCGACCCCGAACCAGGGGTGCTCGGCCGCGATCACCGCCGCCTTGCGCCAGATCGGCCAGCGGCCGTCGTCGCCGCGCAGCAGGTTGTCGAGCTTGCCGGGCTGGAAGAGCCACATCACGGTTGCCGCCAGGATCATCCCGACCACGACCACGCCGGCCGCAGCCACGAGCCAGCGCCGGCCGCGTGCGGCGAACCCGGCCGCCAGTCCGGCGATGGCGGCGAGCAGCGCCAGGCGCGAGGCGCTCACCGCCACCGCGACGGCGGCGGCGAGGCGGCCGGTCCAGGCCAGCCGTGGGCCGAGTCCCAGGCGGTCGCGGGCGTGGACCTGCAGGCAGAGCAGCAGACCGGCGACATAGCCGAAGGTCAGGTGCACGCTCATGAAACCGCTGCCGATGTGCTCGCCGCCCGGCCGGATCCGCCAGGGTCCGGGCCAGATCGCCTTGGCCCAGATTCTGTCCAGCCAGGACGCGTCGGCGGGCAGGGAGGCGAGCGGCGCCGTCGGGGTCGGCCGCCCGAGCACCGCCTGGGCGAGGGCGAGCGCCGCCACCGCCACCAGGATCGGCACGAGGACACGGAACGCGCGCCGCCGCCACAGGTCGTCGCGCAGGACGACCAGCGCCGGGTAGAGCGTCAACCACGTGTACATCAGGCCCAGCCCGATCAGCCGCGGTCGCGCCGCATCTGCCGGGACGGCGGCAAGCATCACCCCGAGGCTGATCGCCTGCCACCCCGCAAAGGCGACCCCGAACCAGAATCCGGGCAGGATGTGCAGCGGCGCGCGCGCCAGCACCGCGCCGGCCAGGGCAGTGCCGAGGCCGATGTTCATCAGCGCGAGCGAGAACGGGATCCCGGCGACCAGCGCCATGACCCCGACGCGCATCAGCCAGAGGCCGATCCGGCGCGGATGACGATCGGGCAGGGCCGCCAATTCGGCATCGAAGCGGTCGAGGGCGGGGTGCATGCGGGGCGGAAATTAGGCTGAACTCCACTACCCGCCACTAGGATGCCGTCGTGATATTGGAAACTAAGGAATATGTCGGCCTAGTATCTCAGCCGGAACCACGACAAGCAGCATGCCAGCGAAATACACCAACCAGAGCACGCCTTGCCGCCACAGCATGCGCCAGAATCCGAAACCATAGGCTCGGCCAGCATACAAGACATAACCGAGCGGTCCCATCGCGGCCACCAACGCCATGAAAGTCCCCCAACCACGGCGGTTGTCCATGCAGTCACTGACCATGTGAAAATGCAGGAAGGCAATCAGGGCCAGTTGACCAATGAGGAAGGAAAGATCGGTTGGGTAGATCGCAACGAGGAACCCGATGGTCAGTCCCAACCCGGCAAACGCCGCCAGCCATGGCCACATGCGCGGTGGTCCCAACCTCGGCGGTACAACCACTGGGGTGCCAACTGAAGGCATCGGCAGAGGATTTGCCGCACTCATGAATGGTGGATTCGCAGAGGATTAAAGCAGGGGTGGGTCGCTTTAGACCTGCCTGTCATGCTGGCGCATCCTCGCGTGAGGTTTCGGCCCGCAAGCGGACCGCAACGCCGCTTGCTGCATCAGCCTCGTTGCACCGCCGGCCCGCGTCCGATCAGCCGCAGCAGCATCGGCGAGGCGAAGAGCGAGGTCGCGAGCGCGGTGACGACCAGGGCGATGAACAGCGGCTTGCCGATGATGCCGGCCTCGAGGGCGAGGGTGCCGAGGATGATCTCCATCACGCCGCGCGAGTTGAGCGCGACCCCGACGGCCCAGCTCTGGTTCATGGGCATGCCGCCCAGGCGGGCGCCCAGGGTGCCGCCGATCAGCTTGCCGGCGCAGGCGATGGCGAGGACGATGGCGGTGAGGCCGATGTCGAGGTCGTTGCGCAGGTCGACGCGCAGGCCGATCGAGGCGAAGAACAGGGGCGCGAAGAAGAAGCCGATGAACTGGTTCAGCACCTCGCGGGTGCGTTCGCGCAGGTGCGGATTGCCGGCCAGGGCGGCGCCGGCGAGGAATGCGCCGAAGATCGCATGCAGGCCCAGCCATTCGGTGAGCGAGCCGGCGAGCAGGGCGAGACCGAGGCAGAATCCCAGGATGCCGCCGGGCCAGCTCCAGCGCGCGTTGATCAGCGGCAGCAGGCCGACCAGGCCCCAGCGCACGGCGGTGAGCATGAGCACCGCGAACAGCACGGCCGAGGTCGCGGCCCAGCCGGCGGGCAGGGCATGGCCGGTCGAACCGCCGGTCATGCCCAGCACCGCCGCGAAGGCGATCCAGCCGACCAGGTCCGACAGCACCGCGGCCGAGATCACCACCACGCCGACATCGCTCTGCAACTGCCCGAGATCGGTCAGCGTCCGCGCGATCACCGGCAGCGCCGACACCGCCATCGCGATGGCGAAGAACAGGGCGAACGGCAGGGCGGTGCAGTGGCCGCCGCCGACCAGTCCGGGCCACCACCAGGCGACCGCGAAGCCCAGGGCGGCCGGGATGACCATGCCCAGCAATCCGACCGCCAGCGAGCGTCGGCCATTGCGGCGCACCTGGCCGAGTTCGATCTCCAGCCCGACGATGAAGAGGAAGAGCACCACCGCGAGCTGCGAGAAGCCGGCGAACATCTTGGCGCCGTCACCGCTCTGCGGGAACAGCGCGGCCTGGGCCTCGGGCGCGATCAGGCCGAAGATGGTCGGGCCGAGCAGCAGGCCGGCGAGCAGCTCGCCCAGCACCTCGGGCTGGCGCAGGTGGCGCGCCAGCTCGCCGACCATGCGCGCGGCCAGGAGCAGCACGCCGAGACTGAGAAGGAACATCAGCATGGGCGCGGCGCAGGATGGGCCGGTCGCCGGATGGGAAAAGAACCAATCCCGGGAAGTCCGGGATCGGGGTGCAGAAGATGGCCACTATGCAGGATTCACCAACAGGTTGACGGATAGAACCTGGATCGGCGGGCCTCGGCCCGCACGAATTTCCGGTTGTCACCTGTGGATCCATCTCTTGCGGCCACCGGAACCGTACCTGGGTTCGTCAACCTTTTGGTGAATCCTTCCAAAGAACATCCCCGCTGCGCGGGGTTCCGGCTGCGCCGGACGAGTCGGCTTCGCCGTCCCAAGTTCTTGCTTGTCCGGGGGCTGCCCGCCCCCGTAACGCGCCTTCGGCGCTCCCCCGTGAGCAGCCTGAAGGCTGCTCAGTAACGAGCACAAAGGTCACCAATGGTCGAGACGAGCGGGACTGACTCCGCGACGGCCAAACCAGGCTTGCGTTGGTCTTTCCGTCTCCTTTGTGCTCTTTGTGACCATCATTCGCATCGGGATTTACCGCCGACGGCTTGACATGCGGTGCCGTCGCCCAACCATCCGAGCCCATGGCGATCGTGGTCCGTCGTCTTGGTGCTCGACTTATCGCGGGGTTCCTGGCCTGAGCGCCACGGGATCCGCACCGGTGCCTTCGTCGGGTTTCCTCCCGCGCACCACCTGACTTCCAACCGAGCTTCACGCGCATGGCCCACCGGGCCTGCCCAGGACGATTCCCATGACCGTTTCCCCTGCTTCCAATCCCACCACCAACCACCCTGCCGGCGTGGCCGCAGCTCCGGGCTCCGCCGAAGACCGCGTCTGGATCTTCGACACCACCCTGCGCGACGGCGAGCAGTCGCCCGGCGCCTCCATGAACCTGGAGGAGAAGGTCGAGATCGCGCGCACCCTCGAAGCGCTGGGCGTCGACATCATCGAGGCCGGCTTCCCGATCGCCTCGCCGGACGACTTCGCCGCGGTGCGCTCGGTCGCCGAGCGGCTGACGCGCACCCGCGTCGCCGGCCTGGCGCGCAGCCTGAAGGGCGACATCGACCGCTGCGCCGAGGCGGTCAAGCCCGCCGGCAGCCGCGCCCGCATCCACATCTTTCTGGCGACCAGCGCGATCCACCGCGAATTCAAGCTCAACAAGGCGAAGGAGGAGATCGTCAAGCAGGCGCGTGAGGCCGTCGCCTACGCCCGCACCCTGTGCGACGACATCGAGTTCTCGCCCGAGGACGCCTCGCGCACCGAGCCGGATTTCCTCGCCGAGGTGGTCGAAGCCGTGATCGGCGCCGGCGCGCGCACCGTCAACATCCCCGACACCGTCGGCTACGCCTATCCGGAAGACTACGCCGGGCTGATCCGCTACCTGAAGGCGAACGTGCGTGGCATCGACCAGGCGGTCATCTCGGTGCACTGCCACAACGATCTCGGTTTGGCGGTCGCCAATTCGCTGGCGGCGGTGCGCGCGGGTGCGCGGCAGGTCGAATGCACCATCAACGGCATCGGCGAGCGCGCCGGCAACGGCGCGTTGGAGGAGGTCGTAATGGCGATGCGGGTGCGCAAGGACCAGTTCCCGGGGGCGACGCCGGGCAGCCGCCTGTGGACCGGCATCGAGGCCGAACGCCTGTACGGCGCTTCGCGCCTGGTGCAGTCGGTCACCGGCCTGCCGCTGCAACGCAACAAGGCGGTCGTCGGCGACAACGCCTTCGCGCACGAATCCGGCATCCACCAGCACGGCGTGATCAAGAATCCCGAGACCTACGAGATCATGACCCCGAAGTCGGTGGGCGTCCCCGCGACCAACATGGTGCTGGGCAAGCATTCCGGCCGCGCCGCCTTGCAGCAGCGCCTGGTCACCCTGGGCGTGGCGGTGGCGGATGCGGACATCGACAAGGTCTTCGCCGCCTTCAAGCAGCTCGCGGACAAGAAGAAGGAGATCTACGACGGCGACCTGATCGCCCTGGTGGAAGAGGTCGTGCGCGGCCGCACGGTGTCGGTGTGGAAGCTGGACTACCTCCACACCAGCGCGGTCGCGGGCGCGGCGGCGGGAACGCAGCTGGCCACCGCCACCGTGCGCCTGTCGAAGGGCGACACGGTGAAGACCGACGCCGCCACCGGCGACGGCCCGGTCGACGCCGTGGTGCAGGCGATGAACCGCCTCATCGGCATCGTCGGCGAGGTCGAGGACTACCGCCTGCGTTCGGTCAGCAAGGGCGGCGACGCCCAGGGCGAGGTCTCGATCCGCGCCAGGCTGACCCTGCCCGGCCAGGCCCCGATCACGGTCGGCGGCAAGGGCCTGTCGACCGACATCGTCCACGCCAGCGCGATGGCCTGGCTGGACGCGGTCAACCGCGCCGGGCTGATCGCCGGACGGCAGCAATCGATGGCCTGATCTCCGGGCGACACCTCCCGACTCGGGCACGTTGGCCCGGGTCGGGGGAGGTGGCCGCAGGCCGGAGCGGCTTCCACCCGCCCTTGCGGCCCCCCCGGCTGACGGTAGTTTCCCCCACCCCGACGCGGGGAAGCGGGCACGCGACCGCTCCCTGGGTCATAACCGGCTACACGCCAAACACATCGAAGGGACGCGTCCCATATGCCACTCGCCAAAGCACGCAAAGCCGAGCTCGTCAAGGAGTTCGGCGGCACTGAGACCAACACCGGCTCGACCGAGGTCCAGATCGCCCTCCTGACCAACCGGATCCTCGACCTGACCGAGCATCTCAAGGGCCACAAGAAGGATGTGCACAGCCGCCGCGGCCTCCTGATCATGGTGTCGCAGCGCCAGCGGCTGCTCAAATACCTGAGCAAGACCAACCTCGACAGCTACCGCAAGCTCACGGAAAAACTCGGCATCCGCCAGAAGGCCTGATGCCCGCACCCCGGCCGGCGCCCTGCGCCGGCCGGTTCGTTTCCGGAATCCGCTCTTTGCCGCCGCCGTCTTCTTTCCCAACCCGAACCACCACCCCCGCCGCGCCCGCCCGCTGCGCCTCTCCCCACGACGGCCGTGTCCGCACGACCGTCCTGCGGACAGGCTCGGGCCCGCGGCAGCCATGCAGCAATGCAGAAAGCCATCGACCCATGCCCCAAGCACCGCTGACCCGAGAACAGGCCCTCGCGGCCCTGAACATGACCAAGCACTCGGTGGAGATCGCCCTCGGCGCGCCCGGCCAGAAGCCGCGCACCTTCACGATCGAGACCGGCTACATCGCCAAGCAGGCCGCGGGATCAGTGATCGTCCGCGCCGGCGACACCATGATCCTGTCGACCGTCTGCGACGGCGATCCCCGCCCCGGCCTCGACTTCTTCCCCCTCACCGTCGACTACCGCGAGAAGCACTACGCCGCCGGCCGCATCCCGGGCAACTTCTTCCGCCGCGAGGCGCGCCCGAGCGAGCACGAGACCCTGATCTCGCGCCTCACCGACCGCCCGCTGCGGCCGCTGTTCCCCTCCGGCTGGAAGCGCGACACCTCGTGCCAGAGCGTGGTCATCTCGTTCGACCAGGTGAACGAATCCGATGTCCTGAGCATGGTCGGCGTCTCGGCCGCGATCACGGTCAGCCCGATCCCCTTCGCCGGCCCGATCGGCGCGGTGCGCATCGCCCTGATCGACGGCGCGTTCGTCGTCAATCCGACCGTGGAGGAGCGCAAGGTGTCGAGCCTCGACCTCGTGGTCGCCGGCACCGATGACGCGATCACCATGGTCGAATGCGGCGCCCAGGAGATCCCCGAAGCCAAGATGGTCGAGGCGCTCACCCTCGCCCACGCCCAGATCCGCCTCGTGGTCGCGGGCATCAACGCCCTGCGCGCCAAGGCCGGCAAGCCCAAGGTCGTGGTCGTCGACGATCCGGTCAGCCCGTGGATCGAGAAGATCAAGACCGCCTGCTGGGCCGAGATCGAAGCCGCGCTGCTCACCCCGGTCAAGCACCAGCGCTACGCCGCGCTCAAGGCCTGCAAGGCCGCGGTGGTCGCCAAGCTGACCGCCGGCATCACCGACGCCGCCGCCCTTGAAGCCGCCACCGCCGAGATCGGCGACGCCTTCGGCGATGCCAAGGACGTGGTCTTCCGCGACCTCATCCTGCGCGGCAAGCGCGTCGACGGCCGCGCCACCGACCAGGTGCGTCCGATCGTCATCGATCTGGATGTCCTGCCCCGCGCGCACGGCAGTGTGCTGTTCACCCGCGGCGAGACCCAGGCCCTGATGTCGTGCACCCTGGGCACCTCCGACGACGAGATGATCGTCGACGGCCTCAAGCCCAAGCACTTCGAGAAGTTCCTGCTCACCTACAACTTCCCCGGCTTCTCGGTCGGCGAGGTTGAAAAGGGCCGTGGCAGCCCGGGCCGGCGCGAGATCGGCCACGGCGCCCTCGCGCGCCGCGCCCTGCTGTCCCTGATGCCCGAAGGCGAGGCGTTCCCCTACGTCGTGCGCCTGGTCAGCGAGATCACCGAATCGAACGGCTCGTCGTCGATGGCGACGGTGTGCAGCGGTTCGATGGCGCTGATGGCGGCCGGCGTGCCGATCCGCGCCCCGGTGGCCGGCATCGCCATGGGCCTGGTCAAGGAAGGCGACCGCCATGCGGTGCTCACCGACATCCTCGGCGATGAAGACCACTACGGCGACATGGATTTCAAGGTCTGCGGCACCGACAAGGGCATCACCGCCCTGCAGATGGACATCAAGATCGCCGGCATCTCGCCGGCGCTCATGGGCCAGGCGCTGGAACAGGCCCGTCAGGGCCGCCTGCACATCCTCGGCCACATGAACGCCGCGATCGGCCAGACGCGCGGCACGATCAGCCAGTACGCGCCGCAGATCGTGCAGCTGCAGATCGACCCCGAGCTGATCGGCAAGATCATCGGCAAGGGCGGCGAGACCATCCGCCGCATCCAGCAGGAGACGGGTGCCAGCCTCGACATCGACGACGACGGCATCATCACCATCGCCTCGCCGGACATGATCTCGATCGACAAGGCCAAGAGCTTCATCAAGGACCTCACCGAGCTGCCCGAGGTCGGCAAGGTCTACAAGGGCACGATCACCTCGATCAAGGAGTTCGGCGCCTTCGTGCAGTTCATCCCCGAGACCGACGGTCTTGTCCACATCAGCGAATGGGATTGGCAGCGCATCGACAACCTCGACAGCGTCGCCAAGGTCGGCGATGCGGTCGACGTGAAGCTGATCGAGGTCGACCCGCGCACCGGCAAGTTCCGCCTCTCGCGCAAGGCCCTGCTGCCCGAACCCGAGGCGCACCGCGTGGCGCGTGAAGCCCGCGCTGCCGCCGGCGGCCCGCCCGAGGATTCCGGCCACGATCGCGGCCCCCGCCGCGACGGCCCGCCGCGCGGCGATTACGGTTCGCGTGGCGATCGCGGCCCGCGCCGCGATGGCCCGCCGCGTGGCCCGCGCCGCGACGATCGCGGCTGAGATCGGTTCCGTAACCAGGAATCCGAAGAACCCCCGGCCAAATCCGGGGGTTTTTCGGCAGCTGGGTGCGGCCGATGGCGCCTTTCCTCCTTCCCCAGGCACCCGCGGATCCCCGGTCGGTATCAACCCCATCGGACCGGGTGGATTCAGGGCTGGAACGTCCATTCTCCATTGATGACAACAGAATAGCCTGGGAGACGTACCATCTCAGCGTTCTCGACGGTCAGACGCTCCATTCAGGGAAGGCGGATATGCACGACGGCGACAAGGCGGGGCTCATCGCGTTCGGAAACGGTGCCATCGGCCCGCGCCGCGCTTGCTCCGGATATCGGCTTCTCCTCGCCGTGCTGTTCATCCTGGCCGGGTCGGTGCCGGCATATGAGAAGCCGGTGCCGCGCTTCATCCAGGCGGAGGTGACCTTCAAGGACGCGGAAGCCGGCAAGGAGCGCACCGTGAAGGGGGAGCTCTGGTTCGCCGACCTGCCGGTCCGCGAGGGCGGCCGGGTGCGCGGGTTCGGGCGCATCGGCTACTACACCGGCATCAAGTGGTTCGTGCCGCTGAAAGCCGGCGACATCTGGATCCGCCGCATCGACGGCGGCGAGGATCCGCACACCGTGACCCTGCATGACTATTACGGTGAGCGCCCGATCACCCTCGCCTTCGACGAGATCTCCGTGACCATTTCGGACCAGGCGAAGCTCAAGAATCTGATGGAGGCCCGGGTCGACAGGATGAGCAGTTCCGAACGCTCCTCCGGTGGCGGTTCGGATCGGACGCAACTGAACCTGGAGGATGACAGCAACACCTCGCTCGACGATCTGCCGACCGGAAAACCCGCCACGCCCGGCAAGGCGACCGGCCCGTCCAGCGCCAAGGCGCAGGCCGGCGCGGCTGCATCGGCCGGGCCGCCGCCGCTGGTCCTCGCCCTCGAGGATCCGGGCACGCTCAAGAGCATTCCAGTGCGGGATCTCGTGCACATCTCGTTCCTGGCGGCGTCCGATGGCCTCAAACGGGAGATGTACACCGGTCGTTTCATCGAATACAGCAACCAGGCCACCGGCGACGAGGGCCGGGTCCAGGTGAAGGCCGCCACGTTCTTCGGCGGCAAGGAATCCGAGCGCTTCGACTACGGCGAGTTCATCAACGACGGTTCCATCATGATGGGTGGCAATTTCCGCGACCTCTCGTTCGTCGATCCGAAGCTGATGAAGATCCTCGGCCCCGATCCGGCCGCCGATGCCTACCCCCCCGAAGAACGCAAGGATCCCCGCCGGGGCGTGACCACGGTGCATCCCCGGACCACGGCCGTGCTCGTGCATTACACCCCCGATCTGACGCGGCTGATCGAGGTCATCCGGCTGCCCTGGGGGACCGGAACGATCAACGGCCTGTTCTTCGGACCGGACGATGCGGTCTATCTCACCGGCATCACCGGACCCCATTTCGGGGTGTTCTCCAAGTCGGTGAAGACCTGCTCGGTGGTCGATCCGCCGCAGGTTCCACCCGGCGCGAAGAGCGCCGCCCCCGGCCCGGACGGTTTCGCGCTGCGCATCTCCCCCGACCGCCAGCGCGTCGAATGGCTGGTGCAGTTCAAGCAGTCCGCGGTGAACGCCTTCCGCCGCACCGATGGCCGGATCGTGGTCCGGCGCGGCGATTGGCTCTTCCACGTCGATCCCGCCGGAACGGTGGCGAATGGCCCCAAGCTGGACATCTCCGGCGGCAAGATGTCGGTCGATCCGCGCAATGGCGCCATGTATTTCTGCGGCAGTTACCGATCCGCCACGGGGCTCGAGCCCTACGTCTGCCCGTTCATCTACAAGGTGGACCAGAACGGGAAGCAGGTGTGGACGGGCTACAGCTGGACCGGCCCGATCGCCGGGACGAACCAGTTCCGCCTGGTGTCGGATTCGTCGGTCCTCGCGGTCAAGGTCGCCGAGGACGGATCGCTTGCCCTCCGGGCCTGGTCCGATGGCGGCAATACCGTTCTGGCGAAGCAGCCGTATGACATGCGCCGCGAAGCCCCATTGAGCGGATTCGCGACCAGCACCTGGGGCGCCTCCGGTCTGACCGTCCGCATCGGGCATCTCATCCATATGAATGCCGAGACCATGGAGGTCGATCATCGCACCGGGTTCGTCGCCTACAGCCCGACCAGCGACATCCCGATGATCACGAACTTCTACGATTCGCAGCCCCTGCCCAACGGCGAACTGGCGATCACCGGCTCGTCCGCCGTCGGCCTGATCGAGACGCACGACGCCTGGGTGCCGTCCTGGTATGTCGAGCATCGCACCGACGAGCACGCCCAGGCCAAGGGTGGCACGTTCTTCACCTTGTTCAGCAAGGATTACAGCAAGCCGCGCATGAGCACCCGCACCCCCGGCGTCGGCAACGGTCAGCTGACCGGCAAAGGGAACCTGCTGCTGCTGTACGGCGGCGCCACCAGTCCTCCCGCAACGGCCGAAGATAAACGCTGGGCCCGGGTCTTCCGCCCGATCATCCGCAACGCGGTCCAGCCGGAGTACGGAGGTGCGAGCGACGCCTATGTGATGCTCATCGACGCCAACGCGCCGCCGAACCCACCAATCATCCCGGTCAAGACCTGGGGCGATCCGGACAAGAGCAAGAAGAGGGGGCGGTGATCATGCCACGGACCCGTTTCTGGACGCTGTTCGCACTCCTTGTCGCATCAGCCCTCTGGGCGGGGGAGCCCGCGCCGCCCAAACCGATCCCGCTGGCGGAGATGGAAAAGCTGGTCAAGCACATCGGCGGCCACTTCGACCTGTCCGCCAACATGCGGCCGTTTCAGGTAGTGCTCATCCTGGATCAGGCCGGGAACCCCTATCCAAGCTTCTGGTGCGGACGGAACGAGAAGGGTCGGATCTCGTTCCTCGCCAGCGTCGATCCCCTCGACCACAACCTCGAGATCACCCAGACGGGCGAGATGACCCTGCTCATCTCCCACACCGCACGCAAGACCGGCATGTACAACCAGTTGCCGGCCGGAGCCTGGATCACCAAGGCCCTGTCCCTGGACAAGAAACAGCGCAGCGACGGCTACATGCGGATCTCATTCACCAGTTTCACCGAACCCAAGCTGGGGCATATCGGCCAGGGCAGCCTGTGGTCCGATGTCTCGGAGGCGACCTCGAAGAGCGGAAAGATGATCCCCTTCGCGATGAAATGCGGCGGGCTGGTGAACCTCGCCGACAGATCGGCCCCGTTCCAGGGCACGGCGACGGTCACCTTCCTGGATTCGCTGCCGGTGTTCTCGCTGGCCGCCACCTTCCCCTTCCCGGGCAGCGAACTCGGCCTGGAAGGAGATGCCGGCAAGGGCATCACCGCCACCCTGTACACCGCCTCGGCTCCGCAGACGAAGCAGTCGGCGCCCAAGGGTCAGGATGCGGTCGATGAGCCGGGCAGCCTGGATGTGCCGGACTCCGCGGAAGCCAGACCGGAACCGAAGAAGAGCCGTAAGAAATAGGCTGGGCCGGCGGGGTCAACCCAGCCGCGCCAGCGCCGAGGCGTCGGCTCCGCGCAGCAGCAGGATCTTCTCGGGGCTGCCATGGCCGGCGACGAGATCAATGCGGCGGCAGCCGGTCGCTTCCGTCAGCAGCGCCAGCACGGCGGCGTTGGCCTTGCCGCCTTCGGGCGGGGCCGCGATGCGCAGCTTCAGGCGGTCGCCCAGCACGCCGGCGACCTGGCTGCGACTCGCACCGGGCACCACCTTCACGCGCAGCTCCAGGCCGCAGGCGGTCTGCCGGGCATAGACGGGCAGCTCGCGGGTCACTCCCAGTACCACACCACGACTACGGCCAGGTTATTGTCCTCGGAATGGGAGATCGAGATCAGCCGATCCCGGCCGATCCCGGTGGCGAAATCGGCGACTCGGGACATCAGGGCGTCCCAGGACGTGAACGACCCCGCCTTGAAGACCTCGAACTGCACCGCCATGTCAGAGTTCCAGCCGCGCCTTCACCCGCGCCACCGCCTCGGCGGCGGGGATGCGTTCCTGCACCGTGGTGTCGCGGTCGCGGATGGTGACGGTGCCGTCGACCAGGGTCTGGCCGTCGACGGTCAGGCACCAGGGCGTGCCGATCTCATCGTGCTTGGCGTAGCGCTTGCCGATCGAGTTCTTCTCGTCGCACTTGGCGTTGATGCCGGCCTTCAGCAGGGCGGCGAGGATCTCGCGAGCCTTCTCCGGCATGCCGTCCTTCTTCACCAGGGGCAGCACGGCGCATTTGATCGGGGCCAGGCGCGGGTGCAGCTTCAGCACCGTGCGCGTCTCGAGTTCGCCGGCGGCGGTGCGGCGGTCCTCCTCGTGGTAGGCGTCGAGCAGGTACACCAGCACCGCGCGGGTCGCGCCGGCCGCCGGTTCGATCACGAACGGCTTGTACTTCCACGGCTTCTTGCCGGTCTTGGGATCGGCCTTTTCCTGGTCGACGTACTGCAGGGTCTGGCCGGAGCGGTTCTCGTGCTGGGTCAGGTCGTAGTCGGTGCGGCTGGCGATGCCTTCGAGTTCGCCCCAGCCCCACGGATACAGGTATTCGACGTCGTAGCAGTCGTCGGCATAGAACGCCATCTCGTCCTTGCCGTGCTGGCGGAAGCGGAAGTCCTCGCGGTAGTTGGCATAGCGGAACCACCAGTTCTCGCGCGCCTGCTTCCAGTAGCCCATCCATTCCTTCTGCGTGCCGGGTTCGCAGAAGAATTCCATCTCCATCTGCTCGAATTCGCAGGAGCGGAAGATGAAATGCTCGACCACCACCTCGTTGCGGAACGACTTGCCGCGCTGGGCGATGCCGAAGGGCGGCTTCATGCCCGACGAGTCCATCACGTTCTTGAACTGGACGAACATCGCCTGCGCGGTCTCGGGGCGCAGGTACGCCAGCGACGGCGACGTGAGGTGCTCGATCACCGCACGCAGCAGCTTGGCGCGGTCGCCGGTGGTCGCGAAGTCGGCCAGGGCCTTGCCCAGGACGCCTTCGCCGGCCGCCTTGCCGTACTTCGCCTTGATCGCGGCGGCGAGATCGGCCTCGGCGGTGAGCGCCGCGAGATCGGTGCTGACCTCCTGCATCGGATCCACCGCGCCCAGCGTGGTGCGGAACATCAGGTTGAACTGCTTCTCATCGGTCAGGAAGGGGCTGCCGAAGGTCGGCGAGACGTAGCCGCGGTACGGGAAGGTCTTGGCGGGTGCGGCCGCGCCCTTGGGGAAGAAGCCGAACTCGGTCGCGCTGATCGCCTTCAGGCCGTGCAGCACGTTGCCGTCGCGTTCGAGTTCGATCCCGAACTGGCGCTGGATCTTGTCGGCCCAGTCCTTGGCCACGCCCTTGTCGGGGCAGGTGATCGGCAGCGCGTCGCCCGGATTCGGACGCGGCGCCTTGTCGGCGCGGAAGCGTTCCTGCGAGACCTTGCAGTCGACGAGCGGATCGGCGAAGCCGGCGGCATGGCCCGAGGCGCGCCAGACCTCGGGGTGCATGATGATCGAGGCGTCGATGCCGACCACGTTCTCGCGCATGGTGACCATGTCGCGCCACCACTCGTCCATGATGTTCTTCTTCAGTTCGCATCCGAGCGGACCGTAGTCGTAGGCGCTCTTCAGGCCGCCGTAGATCTCGGACGACTGGAAGACGAAGCCGCGGTTCTTGCACAGCGCGACCAGCTTCTTCATCACCTCGGGCACCTCGCGCGCGCGGCGGCGGGCGGCGATCGGGGCGGGGCCGGCAGCGGCGGGGACGGAGGCGGAGGGGACAGGGGCGGAGGGCGTGGCGGCGGGGTCGGACATGGGCGTTTTCCGTGGGGCGGGTACCCTAGGCGGGGTCCATCCAGTCGGAAGCGGCGAGATCGGGGTGATCCCCCCGGTGCCTTCCAAAGAACTTCCCCGCTGCGCGGGGTTCCGGCTGCGCCGGAAGAGTCGGTTTCGCCGACCCAAGTTCTTGTTTGTCCGGGGGCTGCCCGCCCCCGTAACGCGCCTTCGGGTATGGTGCGGTGTCCGTAGCGCCGGCTTCAGCCGGCATGGACGGCGGGCTTCAGCCCGCCGATGCGGGCGAGGGCGGGAATGCCAGCGTAAGGAACTGCGTAAGCTGGGGCGCCAGTCGGCCTCCCTGGGAGCGCTGGCGTCTCGCCGGCCGAAAAAGCGGCATCCGCTGGATGTCACCAACCGACTTTTGCGGCTGCCTGCTGCGTGGGCTGAAGCCCACGCTCCGAGCCGGCTAAAGCCGGCGCTACGAATCGGCGTTGCTGCCGTCATCGGTGGCGGGAATGGTATGGTGCGGTGTCCGTAGCGCCGGCTTCAGCCGGCATGGACGGCGGGCTTCAGCCCGCCGATGCGGGCGAGGGCGGGAATGCCAGCGTAAGGAACTGCGTAAGCTGGGGCGCCAGTCGGCCTCCCTGGGAGCGCTGGCGTCTCGCCGGCCGCCTCAGTCCCGGATTTCCGTCGATGAGCACCTGACTCAGGTCCGCCGCCGTCGCCGCCTGTCCTGACCTGCGGATCCCACGCCAACCCGTCCCTGCGGCACGCCGCACGCTTGCCGGAGCCGGTCCGCCTGCCGACCATGCGGCACCCGTGGCCATCGCCCTCGATACCATCGTCCGCCTGCCCACGCCGGAACACGCCGACGTCGCCTTCCGCGTGGCGGGGCCGCTGGCGCGGCTGCTGGCGTGGGTGATCGACGTGGCGTTGCGGGTGGTGGCGGTGATCGTGCTCGGACTGCCGCTCCTGGTGCTCGGAAACGTCGGGATCGGCGCCATCCTGCTGGTGTGGTTCGTCCTCGACTGGCTGGTCGGCGGCTGGCTCGAATGGCGCTTCGAGGGCCGCACGCCCGGCAAGCGCTGCCTGGGCATCCGGGTGGTCGGAACCGACGGCCTGCCGGCGCCGCTGCACGCCTGCCTGCTACGCAACCTGCTGCGCTACGCCGATGGCCTGCCCACCGCCGCCACGGCCCTGCTGGCGATGCTGCTCAGCGGCCGCTTCCAGCGCCTGGGCGATCTCGCCGCCGCCACCCTGGTGGTCTACGACGATGCGGATGCGCCGCCGCCGCGCCCGGGCACCGACGACCAGGCGGTGCAGACGGCCGCCGCCGCCCTGCCGCCCGAGGTGGTCGCTGCGGTGGACGGTCCGGCCCTGCGCGCGCTGGCGCGGTACCACGGCCGGCGCGCCGGATTGTCGCGGCCGCGCCGCCAGGAGATCGCCGCGCCCCTGGCCGCCGCGCTGGCCAGGCGGCTCGGACTGCCGCCGGCGAAGGATGCCGACCTGCTCCTGCGGGCGGTGCATCTGCGCCTGGGCACCTCGGGCGGCGGCGCCCAGGCCGAGTCGCGTTCCGCCGGGGCTCGCGCCGCCACGCTGCTGGCCCGGCGCCGGCCGCGCTGGCAACGGCTGGAGCAGATCCTGGCCGGAGGCGGCGGCGCGACGCGGGCCGGCCCCGGCGAGGCCGCCGACGAGCCCGCGGCCGCGCGGGTCGCCGCGCTCTATCGCGGCGCCTGCGCCGATCTCGCCCTCGCCGACGCCTACCACCTGCCCGAATCCATCGTGGTGTATCTCCAGCGTCTGGTGGCGCGCGCCCACCTGCGGTTCTACCGCCGCACCGCGCTGGCCGGCCGTCGCCTGCGCGACCTGCTCCTCATCGAGGTGCCCGGCCGGCTCTACGGCGACCCGTGCCTGCGCATCGCCGTCGCGGCCTTCTTCGGCGTCTTCCTGCTCTGCGCCCTGTGGGGCATGTTCCGGCCCGAGCAGGCCGCGTCCCTGCTCGGCAGCGACGTGGTCGACGACATGCGCGAGATGTACGCCAAGGCGCCGAAGGATCGCGATCTCGGCCAGGGCGGCCTGATGGCCGGATTCTACGTCCACCACAACGTCGGCATCGCGCTCGCCTGCTTCGCGAGCGGGATCTTCGCCGGCATCGGCTCGCTGCTCTGGCTCGCCGCCAACGGCTGCTTCCTCGGCCTGGTGTTCGGCTACATGGCCACGGTGGACGCCGCGACGCGCAGCCATTTCTTCGAGTTCGTGAGCGCGCACGGGCCCTTCGAGCTCGGCGGCATCGCCCTCGCCGGGGCGGCCGGCCTGCGCCTGGGGCTCGGCCTGGTCGACAGCGGCGGGCTCACCCGCGTCGCCGGACTCGCGGCGGCGGCGCGGCGCGCCCTGCCCATCCTCGGCGCGGCGGCGCTGCTCGTCGCCCTGGCCGCTCCGATCGAGGCCTTCGTCTCGCCCTCGGACCTGCCGCTGTGGGGCAAGCGCCTGGTGATGGCGGTGTGCCTCGTCCTCGTCGTGCTGTGGCTGGGCGTCGCCGGCGCGCACGGGCGGCGCATCCTCGCCGCGCGCGGGCAGGAGGCGGCATGAGCCCCGATCGCGCCACCCTCGCCATCCGCGAGCGCACCCTCTCCGAGCTCTACGACCTCGCGCTGCTGCTGGTGCGCCGCCAGCCCTGGCAGCCATTGCTGCTGGTCCTCATCGGCGCCGGCCCCTGGCTCGCCCTGGACGCCTGGCTGCTGCTCGGGCGCGGATCCGACGACGCCTCGTGGGCCACGTGGTATCCCCTGCTGCTGCTGGTCGCGGTCCAGGGGCCGCTCGCCTTCGCCCCGCTCACCGCCTGGCTCGGCGCGGCGATGTTCGACGCCAGGCCGTCGCTCGTGACCGCCCTGCGCGACGGCCTGCGCCCGTGGTTCGGCCTGCTGACGGGTGGTCTGGTGCGCGGCCTGCTCGCCCTGTTCCCGCTGCTCCTGGTGCTCTGGCCGGCCCACCTGCCCGAAGTGCTGGTGCTCGAACGCCAGCGTTTCGCCCCGGCTTGGCGCCGGGCCTCCTCCTTGCGCGGGGCCGCCTCAGGCGCGGGCGTGCTCCATCTGCTGGTCGCGGCGCCGGTCGCCGTGGCCGCGCTCTGGTGCCTGGTCGGCACGCTCAGCGCCCTCGGCGGCCTGCTGCTGCACGCCGATGCGTGGAGCTTCGAGGTGTGGCACCTTTACGTCCCGGACCGGTCGCTGCTGCCCCATGTCGCGTTGTGGCTGGCGGCCGGCTGGCTGAGCGTGGTGCGCTTCCTCTGGTACATCGATCTGCGCACCCGCAGCGAGGGCTGGGATGTCGATCTCGAGCTGCGCGAGGCCGCGCGCCGGCTGGAGGCCCGGCCATGAGGCGGGCCGTCGTCGTGCTGCTGGTCCTGCTGCCGCCGGTCACCCTGGCCGCCGGCGAGGCCGAGGCGGTGCGCGGCGCCCTGGGCGAGGGCAGGCCGCCCTGGTACGACCCGGTCGCCGATGGCTGGCGGCGGGTCGAGGTGCGCGAACCCGATCCGCCCAAGCTGCCGGACCTTCCCGGCGGCCCCCTGCCCGGCGCGCAGGTGGTCGTCGCCCTGCTGCTCGCCGGCCTGCTCGTCGCGGTCGCGTGGGTGGTGTGGCAGCTGATCCGGCTGCGCACCCCGGCGACGCCATCGGCGGGCAACCCCGACGCGGCGGCCGCTGCGCGCCCCGCGCCCGACCTGTCCCAGCTGCCGCTGCCCGATGCCGGCCTGCCGCCTGGCGAAGGCCTGCGCCGCGCCCTTGCGGCCGGCGACTGGCGCCGCGCGGTGGTGTGGGCGCACGCGCAGCTGCTCACCCGCCTCGATGCCGCCGGGGCGGTGCGGCTGGAACGCGGCGCGACCGAACGCCACCTGCTGGCGGCGGCGTATGCGTGGGCGCAGCAGAAGCCGGCCCGGCGCCCGGCCGCCGAGGCGCTGGAGCGCACCGGTGCCGCCTTCGCCGCCGTGTATTTCGGCCACGCCACCGCCGACCGCGCCCTGGTCGACCGGCTGCTCGCCGCCACCGCCTCGGCCGAGCGAGCGCTCGCGGCGGAGGGCGCATGATCCGCTTCGCCGTCGTCGCGTTCGTCGTGGCCATCGCCCTGACGGGCTGCGGCGGCCAGCTCGACACCACCTATGCGGCGGAAAAACCAGGCAGCGTCGACGGCGCCAGCGTGCTGTTCAGCCGGCTCGCCCAGCGCACCCGGCTGCGCCAGGCGAGCCAGCTCCACCCGCGCCTGGCCGAGGGCTGCGAGCTGATCGTGCATCTGGCCGACGCACCCGCGCTGCCCTCCGCCGAGGCCTGCACCTGGATCCGCGACTGGCTGGAGGCCGCCGACGGCCGCCAGGCGGTGCTCATCCTGCGCGGCGAGTCGCCGGCCCCGCTGCTGTGCCGGCGCTGGGCCGCCGAGGCGCGCGCCGAGGCGGCACGCCTCGGCGGACCGGTCGGCGCGGATCTGACCGGTCTCGCCGGGCGCCTCGATCGCGCGGCCAGCGCGGCGGATCCGCCGGTCTGGCCGGCGCCCGGCAAGGACGGCCGGCTGACCTGTCCGCTGTTCAGCCTGCTCCCGGCGCCCGGCCAGGCGGCGACCGGGTTCGCGTTCGGGCCGGAACCGATGGCCAGGGCGCCGTACACCCTGCGCGCCGGGCCGCGCATCGAGGCGCTGGACGCGGTTCCGCTCATCCGCACCACCCTGGCCGATGGCCGCGTCGTGCCGTGGGCGGTCGCTGTCACGTTCGGGTCGAGCCGCCTGATCGTCGCGGTCAACGCCTCGCCGCTGCTCGATGGCGCCCTGCCCGACGCGCAGGCGCGCGTCCTGCTGGGCGGGCTGATCGATGCGGTGGCGGGCTGGCCGGAACGCAAGGAGCCCCCGGCCGCGGTCTGGCTGGGCTCCCTGCGCGTGCGCGCAGGCGAACCCGAGGCCACCAACCCGCTGACGATGGCGTTCACCCGCTGGCCGCTGGCCCTGGCGAGCTGGCACCTGCTCGCCCTGGTCGTCCTGTGGCTGCTGGCGCGCGCCTGGTGGCTGGGCCGCCGCGAGACCCCGCACGATGGCCGCAACGCCTCGTTCGGCGCCCACGTCGACGCCCTGGCGGACCAGCTCGCCGGCGAACGCCAGCACCAGGCCGCCGCCCGCGCCATCGCGCGCGCCCACGGCCTGCCCGCGCCACCGCACCTGCGCGACGCCGACGCGGCGCGTGCCTGGCTGACCGCCCGCTCTGCCGACGCACCCGAGGAGAACCGATGAGCATCCCCCCCGAACCCGCCCTGGTCACGAGCCAGCTCGACGCCATCCGCGCACGCCTCGGCGCCATCTTCGTCGGCCAGCAGGCCCTGGTCGACGGCGTCCTGGCGGCGGTCCTCGCCGGCGGCCACGTCCTGGTCGAGAGCGTGCCCGGCCTCGGCAAGACCCTGCTGGTGAAGGCGGTCGCGAAGGTGCTCGGCCTCGCCAGCAGCCGCATCCAGTTCACCCCCGACCTGATGCCGTCGGACATCACCGGCAGCCACGTCTTCGACCTGGCCGAACGCCGCTTCGTGTTCCGGCCCGGCCCGGTCTTCGCGCGCTTCGTGCTCGCCGACGAGCTCAACCGCGCTCCGGCCAAGACCCACGCCGCCCTGCTGGAGGCCATGCAGGAGCGTCAGGTCACCCTCGACGGCAACCGCTATCCGATCGAGGCGCCATTCCTGGTCGTCGCGACCCAGAACCCGATCGAGAGCGAAGGCACCTACGCCCTGCCCGAGGCCGCGCTCGACCGTTTCCTCATCAAGTTGACCATCGGCTATCCCGACGAGGCCGAGGAACGCCGGATCTACGGCCTGCACCTCGACGGCGGCTCGCCCGACCGCGCCCTCGCCGGCCTGCAGCCGGTCACCGACGTGGCCGGCGTCCTGGCGCTGCAGGCGGCGGTGGCGGGCATCCTGGTCGATCCGGCGGTGGTCGCCTACGTCGCGCGCCTGGTCCGGCGCACCCGCGGCTATCCCGGCCTGCACCTCGGCGCCAGCCCGCGCGCCGGCGTCGCCGTGCTCGCGACCGCGCGCGCCCTCGCGGCGATGCGCGGGCGCGGCTTCGTCGTCCCCGACGACATCGCCGACGCCTGGCTGCCCTGCCTGCGTCACCGCGTCGCCCTCGCCCCCGAGGCCGAGGTCGAGGGCCGCAGCGCGGACGAGCTGCTGCGCGAGCTGCTCGCGAGCGAGCCGGTGCCGCGCGGCACGGCGGTCACGGGCTGAACGTGATCCACCCGACCCGCCGTCTGCTGCTGCTCGCCGCCGTGCCGGCCGCCTGCGCGGTCGCCGCGGTGGCGTGGCCGGCGGCGGTGGTGCCGCTCCTGGCCGCCGACGCGCTGGTCGTCGCGCTGATCCTCGCCGACACCGTGCTCGCCCTGGCGGCGGCGCGGCGCCTGCAGGCCGAGCAGACCGGAGCGACGACGTGGTCGGTCGGCCGGGCCGAGCGCCTGGGGGTCAGCCTGCGCAACCCCGGCCGCCTGCCGGTCGGCCTGTCCGCGCTGCCCGATCTGCCGGCGGCCGTGCGCATCGACGGCGGCGCCGTGGACCTGCGTCTGCCCGCACGCAGCCGCGGCGACCTCGAATTCCGCTGCACCGCCCCGCGGCGCGGCGGCTTCACCAGCGCCGGCGTGCGGGTGTCGGTCGCCGGGCCGCTCGGCCTGGTGCGCCGCCTCGCCCTGCTGCCCGCACCTCGCGACCTGCGCGTCTACCCCGATCTGCGCCAGGTGTCCGACTATGAGATGCTCGCCCGCCTCGACCGGCTGGAGTGGATCGGCGTGCGGCGCGGCCGGCGCTCCGGCGGCGACACCGAGTTCGACCGCCTGCGCGACTGGCGCGGCGGCGATCCCCTGGCGCGCATGGACTGGAAGGCGACCGCGCGACGCGAGGCCTTCACCGTGCGCGACTACCGCACCAGCCAGGCCCAGCGCATCACCATCCTGGTCGACGCCGGCCGCATGATGGCCGCCGAGGCCGGCGACGGCGGGCGCACCATGCTCGACGCCGCCGTCGACGCCGCCCTGCTCCTCGCCTGGGTCGCGGTGCGCCAGGGCGACCGCGTCGGCCTGCTCGCCTACGCCGACGGGGTGCAGCGCTGGGTGCCGCCGGGCGGCGGACGCGGCCAGGTCGCCCGCCTGGTGCACGCGCTCCACGACCTGGACGCCGAACGCGTCGAAAGCCGCCACGAGGAGGCGTTCCTGCATCTCGACCGCCACGAGCGCAAGCGCAGCCTGGTCGTGGTGCTCAGCAACCTCATCGACGAGGTCAACGCCGAGCACCTCGAACGCCATTGCCGCCGCCTGTCCGGCCGCCACCTGCCCCTGGCCGTGCTCCTGCGCGACCCCGCCCTGCACGGCCGCCTGCCGGCCCGGCACCAGCTTGGAGAGGCGCTGTCCGCCGATCCACACACGCTGTGGCGCGCGGGCGCCGCCGCCGGCATCATCACCTGGCGCCGCCAGGTCATCGACCGCATGCGCAGCACCGGCGCCCTGGTTCTCGACGCCGACCCGGCCCGCCTGACCCCCGACCTGGTCAGCCGCTACCTGGAGATCAAGGCGCGCAACCTGCTGTAATGCCGTCTGTGGTTGGCTGGATATGGAGTCGACCGACAAACCCCGCGTTGATCTCTGCGCCGATCACCACACTTTAAAAGACACATGTTGTTGGTTCGCTCGCGCCGAGTCCAGGATGGCAGGGATTTCTTTGCGGAATTCGGCCAAAAGATTTCGGGATGCTTCGTACATACCATGATAGACAAATTCGTTCCGATGGCCTCTATAATACCAAATGTCGTTAACCCACATGTCAGATTCCCCCTCTCCATACAAACGTGTCTTGTCCCCCGTTTTACATATGCGGTATTCCATAGCCAATTGCCATTTAGAATTGAGAGTGGTGTGGGGAAATCCAAAAAAATGAAGACATGACCAAATAAAAAAACCTTGAATACGCTCTGTCGTTTTGGAGCTAACGACAATAGGTTGTACAAGTATATCGCAGTCGGTCGCAATGTAATTTCCGGGGATCGCACGAAGCGATCCAAGGGCATTCAGTTCGTGAATCACGACTGACTGCCAGGTGCCCGAAACATTCCCATCAGGGAATGAATATCGGTCGAGTAAAGGTCGCCAACCATCATCCGTATTGTCGACGAACGGGATGAATGGTAAACATGCCCACGCACCATACTCCGAAGAAAATTCAATACGCTCATCTTTAACGGGCAAAACCCCGACGGTTATTGAGGCGCCGGTACGTTGCGTTTCTTCGAAGCCTTTCACAGGGATATATAGGACAGGATTGTTGACATACCGACTACATCCACAGAGCGATAGGCAGGAAGCGAGCAATAAAAGAAGCGGTGAATTCATTGCGTTTAGCCTCTCAATAGGGGATTTGTTGATGTGTTTCGATTGGGCGTGGACGGTCTGGAACTGTGGGCGGATTCATGGTGCCGTGAATCATGTCCAAAGTCAGGACGAAACGAGACAAAACCAGACCTATGAAATTGTTGTCGCAGCCTGGGGATCAACGAACACCCGCGTCTAGCAAGCTGTACAGCTCCTTTTATCCCAGGAGCCATCATTTTTGTTTCTCCACCGACCATGATTTAAAGGTGTAACTTACCAGATCCGAGTAATTGTCTGATTGATGATAGCGTCCTTCAATGCCGGGGTTGTTGGCCGATCCTGGTTTCAAGTAGGTGATCGGCAAATCATTTACCCGGATCTTCTTGTCGGTCCATTCGCCCGTCACCTGCGAAATAACCACACGGCAAGAGTATTCGTTTTCGTTGACGGCCTTGAAGTTGACTCCCGATTTGTCCTTTCTGATGAACAAGGTGACGCCGTTGCTGGTGCCGTGCTCTATGTAACCGGAGGCAAGGATTTCAGTGCGCAATTTGGCGGCATTCTCCAGTATGTTGGCCCTGACCAGTCTGGCGGCCTCTTCGGCTTTTGCCCGGGCCTCGGCCGCACGTCGTGCCGCGTCTTCCTCGCGTTGCCTGGCCGCAGCTTGGCGCTGGCGGTCAACTTCAGCTTGACGCTCGGCCTCGATCTGACGTTGACGTTGCTCATCATTCCGTTGCTTCTCTGCGTCTTGACGTAGCGCTTGATCAGATCGCCCGTGTTCTCGGGTATTCTTGGCGGAATCGTTTTTTTGACGCTTGGCATCGGCCTCGTGCGCATAGAGGTCACTGGTGGATTTGCGCAAGGCGGTCTGATCAGCCAGGCTTCGATCGCGGATTTCCTTCGTCAATCGCGCCCAATCGTCCTGGGCTTGTTGTTGATCGGCTCGACTCCGACGGTCGTTCTCTGCTTTACGTTGGCGTTGGGACTCGGCGGCATCGAATTTTTCACGAGCCTTCGATGATTCCTCATCTTGCTCAGAGCGAAGTCGATTCTGACGGCGCCGCTCTGCCTCGGCATGGGCGGAAGCTATCCGATCCTGTTTTTGGGCGATCTCATCACTCTCGCGCAGAGTCTTGGCTTGTGCCGATTCCTGCTGTTGATCACGGTTGGCGAGTTCAGCAGCTGCCGATTCTCGCCGCCTTTGGGCGGCGAGCAATTCCATCTGACGTTCGGCCTCCCATTGTTGCTGTGCAACGGCCCCCTGATCAGGAGTTGTCGCGGCGCTGGTCACCACATGTTCCTTAAGCCCCGGTATTAATTCAATACCTGTTATGCTCTTGGACATGGTCAGCATGAGACGTTTGGCTTTCTCAGCTGACAGGTTTTCGCCGTTTGGAGAAGCAAGCAGTGTTGACCAGCGTGAGCCGCCAGACCACTGAGCGCCTTCCCCACCGCCGCGTGGGAACACTGGCGTCAACTGCAGTGACGCTTGGGTGCCATCCTCAAAACGAAGGTGGACGCGGATTCCGAACGGCGTCCCCTTACAGGAACCTGGCATCCATACCACACGCGCATTCAGAATGATTGAATCCAAAACGGAAGTAAATCCCCAAAAGAGTCGGCAATGGGCCACGGTTTCGTTACCGAGGGGCAAATTAACGGCATGGTGGTCCCAAGACCCTGAGTAACCGGGTTCAATAGACTGTAAGGAAACACCGTTCGGGATATTGGTGTTGACCAGGGTCTTCTCCTCCCCCGCTAGGCACGAGGCAAACAGGATGAGAGGAATCAGGGGGTTGACCATATGACTTTCCCTTCATTGCCAGCGTTTCCTGGGGCTCCGGCGACGCCGGGTACACCAGCTTTCCCATCCATGCCGTGTATACCCCTGTTGCCCGTCGATCCCCATTGACCGTCTGATCCTGCATTTCCATCGCGTCCGCCCTTGCCCTCAAAACCAGCGACTCTGATGCTATGCATTTTACCTAAAACAGGGTCATTGTATGAATAACTGCATCCGTTACCTCCACGACCGCCACTTCCCCCTTGACCACCCCGACCGCCCGTACCGCCTTTGCCGGCCGAACCACCTTGGCCAGCGGAACCACCGGCTCCAGCTTCTCCAGCCGCTCCGGCCTCCCCAGCCGCTCCGGCAGCTCCACCCGAGACATCGACTTTGGTTGCGGCGCGAAACTCCTTCACAAAGTCGGTGTCGCCGCCGACGACGATGGTGATCAGGCCGCCCTTTCCGCCATCGCCACCGATGGCGCCATTTCCACCCCGACCACCGACCGAGCCGATGCCGCCATTCCCACCCAGCCCGCCACTGCCGCCGGGCCCACCAGGAGCACCGTCGCCACCACGAGAGCCAGCCTCGCCGCAATCGGCTTCCCTCGACGCGGTCGCATCGCGCCCAGGGGCGCCTGGAGACCCGTCTTGACCGGATTCTCCCGTACCGCCCGAGCCGCCGGCGCCACCCGCACCTCCGGCACCGCCTGCGCCGCCGGCACCGCCCGCGCCGCCGGCACCGCCCGCACCTCCGGCACCACCCCGCGCGCGGACAACCAGGGGATTGCCTCGGGGGAGAACTAATTCACCGGATTTACCCGGTTGTTTCCATGTGACCAGCACCAGGCCGTTATTGGCAAACGGTGAGGACAACGGTACCGCCTCGACGATGATTTCGCCGCCATCTTGACCACGAGCGCCATCGCTGCCATTGCCACCGTCCCCACCGGGACTTCCCGCGCTACCGTTGCCGCCGGTTTCGCCATCGCCGCCTCGACCACCTTTTTGACCATGCGATCCAGCATTGCCGTCATTTCCAGACATTCCGCGAGCACCAGCACGCCCAGAGACACCGGCTCTGCCAGGTGATCCGGACGGGGCATCACCATCGATAAGCGCATCGGGAAGACTGTAGTCGGGGGCCAAAATCGTTCGCGATACCAGAGCACCATCCAAATATCGGATATCGATCGGGATTCCTTGCTTCGCTCGTTCGCGCAATTGCCCAGCCTGCCAACTCACCCGACCATCAGGGGCAATAGCGACGCCGGCATCAGGGCTTGAAAAGCTCAATTTGGACTTTGGTATATGCCACGGTTGATCTGTGGATGAGGTGAAGTCTGCCGTGGTCAGCAGTCTGCCTTTCGTGGTCAACAAGACGATTCGTTGTATAGGCTGGATCGTACCCTTGCTATAAACATTGGCTGTCGTAGTTGTGCTGGGAAGGATGATGATCCGCACCACATCGGTCGCAGTTGGCATCTCAATGGGTTCGGTTCGCCAAGTTGGCCTCGACAAGGGCGCTGGTTCTGCGAGGACAGGCTCCGCCGGCAATTCCAGCGGGAGGACGCCCGGAGTCGGCGGTAGTGGCGCTGAATGGGGCGAGATTGGCAGGGAAAATGATTTCGGGTCAGCCGCGTGCATGTAAGCCAAGCAATAGACCAGAAGCAGCAAGGCGCACATACGCATAATCAATCGCCTCCTAGCAGGTTTGGCCAACGCGCCCGAATACGGTCCGCGATGGACGACATGAGAGTCGGGTTGGATTGGCAAACCTCGACACAGACTGCCGAGGCACATAAGCTAACCTCATCGTCTGGGCTGGAAATCCAACTTGCCATGCAATCGAGCACTGCCTGGGAACTGCCTGCGGATCCGGCACGTCGCACCAAAGCTGATGCAGCAAGGACTAGGGCAGGATTACGACAGGCGTTGCCGGGGAACGCCGTTGCCAGAGCCTGCAGGCGTTCAGTCAAGGGCACATCCTCGCTTGCCAACAAAATTGGCCATGCACCTGGTAAGTTCATCAAGTTGCTGAGGTCGGAAACCTGGCCCGCCATGCCAGCTTGCAGGGCCAACATCGCGACTGCTGCACACTGGCTTTCATTCAAATCGTGCGAATTGCGAGGATCAACTTTACCCAGGTCGGCGCAGCGTACTCGAACGGACGCAGCATGCTTCGGAAGCAACAATTTGGCCAGACGTGATGCTGCGATTTGGGGTTTGGTGCTGGTCATGATCCGCGGTAATGCTGCTAACGCCCCGATTTCGAGTCTCTGCGCCAAAGCCACGTCGGATGAAATATTCACACAACACAGCAGCGCATGGTCGCGCATTTCACTTTGGACGTTGGCATCATTGAGCAGCAAGCTCATCCCTCGGCACAAATCATCAGGGAGCATAGTGGCGGCTAGCATGATGGCGCGCTCGCCGTCTTCGCGAGCCATTACTACACCCAATTGATTGGCGAATGCGTCTCGGAACACCTGGACCGACACGATCCCTAGCCCCCAACGGTGGTCGATCACACCGCTAGACAAGGCCTCGCCGGAAGCCTCATGGGCCTGTTTCAGGGAGGACGGAAGGGGCAAGAGACCGGGTTCGATTGGTTTCGATTCCATCGAAATAACCTTCGGCATCACCGACAGTCCAACGAGCAGATCTCCTTTTTCGAGGCGTCCTGCTAAATGCACGGCAAGGGCACCTGGACAAATCGTACGCAGCAACGATCGCGCCTTTTCTGCTGTCCTAGAAGTGCCGTCGGTCAGAAGCATCAACCCACGCAGAGATTGTTCGACCCCTGTTTGGTCGGAACTACGAGCGCACTCCATGGCTCTGGCAGCCAGGCAATTCGCCAGCGTTATTGACCCAAGGCTGTCTTTTGGGGGGACTATTACGAGTGGGGACGCAGGAGCAAATTTCTTGGCCGCGCCCAGCAGGATTTCAGGAGAGGCGTGGGTTTTCAGCAGGTGACCCGCCAACCCATCAAGGCGCTGATCTGCAATGGCCTGGATGGTTTGCATAGCGGGACGAGGACGGTCGATGGTTGCGGCAGCGGCAAGGACAATGGCGATCTTGGTATCTGTATCTGCGCCTTCAGCAGGCCAGGAAAGGTCAATCAACTGACTCAAGACCACTGCACAAATGTCAGCACCGCCTCCGGTCATAGTCAAAATCTGAGGTACGTCTTCTGCCAATGCCTTGGCCAGGACAGGCCCCTCCATCCTGATCTGACCAACAAGTCGCCATGCCCGAATTGCCAATCTTTCTCTTCCCGGGTCGATGATATCGGGGCAGGGATCAATCGGATTCCGCTTATCAATCAGGAATTCTGTCAATTGCAGGGAAAACGCCTTGTTGATACGAGCGATTGCTGATTCGACGTTGGCCCGTTGTTCGGCAGAAAGTAATTCTACATGATCGGATTCCCGAACCCCGTCCATGTCGGTGGAACGCCCTGTT
>CAZZJC010000051.1:0-28008 GCA_964654285.1 uncultured Candidatus Kuenenia sp. | reverse complement strand
CATATACGGCCGGAAACCATATTTGTTTAAGACTTTTCAGTTACAGGACACTAGGATTTTCCTTCATCTAGGCAAGTAGGCACGGTTTAGATTTCAGGACAGGGATCGGTCCAAATCTCACCGTTCCGACCTGATCAACCGCTCAACCCGGACGAGACGTTCGTGCCTGATCCGAGCGGCGTCCCCCGAGCGGCTACTTCAGCGCGGCGTGGACGCGCTTGAGCGCCAGGACGACGTACGAGGTGGTGAGCGCCGGCAGGCCCTCGCCCCAGCGGTCGGCCTTGTTCTGCCAGTAGACGCCCTTGCCGTCGGGCGCGGCGATGGCCTGGTCCTTGAGCGCCCGGAACAGGTCCGCGCGCCAGTCCACGGTGGCCTTGGCGCCATCGCGCGGGATCTCGACGGTGGTCGCGCCGACGAGGCCGAAGGACTTCGCCATCATGCCGTAGTAGTAGAACAGGCCTTCCTTCTCCTTGCCGGCGCGCATGCCGGGGTTGGCGTCGAAACGGTAGTTCCGCTTCACCCAGCCCAGGGCGGCGTCGAGGCGGGGGTCGCCCGGCTTCACATCCAGGGCGATGTAGCTCGAGATCAGCGCGTAGGTCATGGAACCGTAGGGCAGCAGCTCGACCTTCTCGCCCGGCGCCGGCGGCTTGCCGTCCCAGCTGCCGCCCGCCTTCGATTCATCGGGGGCGTACACGGCGCCGCCGGTGTTCCTGACCCAGGGGGCCTTGTTGACCGATGAGAGGTCCTGGCAGCGCTCGATGAACTTGAGCGCCTCCTGCATGCGCGGATCGCTGGCCGGGATGCCGGATCCCTTCAGCGCCTGGACGGCGAAGGTGGTGTTGGACAGGTCCTCGCTGCCGGCGCCGCGCGAGCCGTAGCCGAGACCGCCTTTGCTGAGCGACTTCTCGTCGGTGTTCTGGATGCCGAAGAGGAAGTTCTGCGCCCCGGAGATCTCCTCGCGGGTGCCGGTCCCGGTCGCGGCGAAGACCATCAGGGCGAGCGAGGTGGTGTAGTTGGCCGAGCCCTTGGGCTCGGTGAACGAACCATCGGCCTGGCGGAACCTGGCCTGGAAGGCGAGCCCGGATGCGATCTTCGCATCGCTGGCCGGCAGCGCCGCCGGCGGGGTGGCGAGCGCCTGGAGCGCGAGCTGGGTGATCCCGAGGGCGAACTTGTCGCCGGGAACGAATGAGCCGGACGGCTGCTGCTGCGCGAGCAGGAAGGCCTGCCCCTGGACGATCAGCGCCTCGACGTCCGCCTTGGTGGGCGAGTCGGCGGCATGCACCGCCGGGGCCAGCAGGGCCACCGAGACGAGGGCGAGGGAGCGGAGCGGGGAGGGCATGGGGAGTTCTCCGGAAGGATGGCGGATGCGTCCGCGGCAGGCGGCGCTGCGGTTTTCGGCTGGGTCGGGCAGGGCGATGGTGCCGGTGGTCACCCGGTCAGCAATCGCCGGGCCGGAAAACCCGCTCCGTGGGGGCGCCGGATGCCGATCGGGTGAGCAGTCCGCTTCGCCCCTGTCGACGATGGCGGCAGGATTCCGACCGGTGCCCTTGGCACCGTCCGCCAAGGCGTTGACAGGCCGCGCTTCCGATGTCATTCAATCATCGCATGAGCACCGCCGCCTACCGACGCGCCCGCAAGGCCTTCATGATCGCCAACCATGACCTCGGACCCGTCCTGGTCGTCGATCGCCGACGGGAAGTCGACGAACCGGAATCCATCCTGGTCTGGACCGGCGGGGGAAACGCGGAGAAAATGGGCGAATTGCCCAGCAAAGCCACGGAACAGCAGATCGCCAACGTGCTCGCTGCCGCCGTCGCCACCCTGGGAGCCAACCATTCGACCCTGGAGATCGCCGCCGGCGCCTGGCATCTCGCCGCCCGCGCGGACACCCCGGCCATGGGCGCGCTCGAACCCAGGTCGCATCAGCCGTCTTGAATGGGGTCGCGGGGCGGCGATCCCGGGCACGGTGCCTCGAAAACCGGCCTCCTGGAACCGCGGATGACCCGTCCGCATGGGAAAAACGCAGGCGCAGCACGCCACCACCCGGCTTTTGCGGCACCCGGATCCCGGCACCGCCGTCCGCTGCCGCATCATGGCCAGGTGCGCCATGGTCCGCATGCTTCCCGGCATGGACACGTCCGCGTGCATCCGCCCGGCACAACCGGCTGACGCGGCTGCGATCAGCGCGATCTACAACCACTACGTCCTGACCAGCACCTGCACCTTCCGCGAAGAGCCCGAAACCCTGGCCGAACGCGAACGCTGGCTGGGCGAGCACACCGGGACCCATGTAGTCCTCGTGGCCGAGGAGCCCGACGGCACGATCGCGGGGTGGGCCTCGCTGTCGCGCTTCCACGAACGCTCGGCCTACCGCTTCACCGTCGAGGACTCCATCTACCTGCGCGACGACCGGCGCGGCCGGGGACTGGGGGTGCGTCTGCTCGCCGAATTGATGGCCTGCGCGCGCCAGGGCGGCTTCCGCTGCGTGATGGCGAGCATCACCGCCGAGCAGCAGGCCAGCCTCGCCCTGCACCGCCGCTTCGGCTTCACCGACGCTGCCTACATGCGCCAGGTCGGCTTCAAGTTCGGCCGCTGGTTGGATGTGGTGTACCTGCAGGCGGATCTCCAGGTGCCAACCTGAAGGTCATTCCACCGGCACCACGCCCTCGATGCGGAACCGCTTCGGCGTCAGGCCGATGATGCGCTGGAACGTGCGGCAGAAATGCGGCGCCTGGGTGTAGCCGAGGCCGGCCGCGATGGCGTACACCGGTTCGGTGCCCGACTTCAGGCGGCGGCAGGCTTCGACCATGCGTTTGCGTTCCAGGTAGCGGTGCGGCGGCGGCAGGCCAGCGCGCAGGAAGGATCGGGTCAGGTGCTCGCGCCCGACGCCGAGCAGGCGGGCGAGATCGCCTACCGTCAGGCTGCGCTCGACGTTGGCGCCGGCCATGTGGATGGCGCGACGGATCAGCTCGCCCTGGCCCGGATCAGCGACCTGCGCCGCCTCGAAGAGCGAGGCGAAGATGGAGGCCACGACGCGGGCGCCCTCGCCCGGGCTCATCACCTGGACCTTGCCGGCGTGGCGCTTCCAGGCGAGCAGTTCCGGCACCAGGCCGCGATCGAGCGGCAGGTCGTGGACCGGGCCATAGCGGGCGACGAAATCGCGCAGCATGGCGATGGCCGGATCGCCGATGAAGCAGACGTAGACGAAGGCCCACGGCTGGCGCCCGCCGGGCGGATAGAAATATTCCGTCGCCGGATCACAGATGTGACAGAGGAAGCAGCGCCCGGCGGGCAGGCGGTGGTCGCCGGCGGCATCGCGGAAGATGCCCTCGCCTTCCAGGCTGATCTTCAGCAGGCAGTGCTTTTCCTGCTGGCGATCGCGCCCGCAGTGCTGGTAGCGGGATTTCTGGTCGCGGACCTGGAATGCGACCTGCATCAGGCGAGGGAAGGCCGCCAGGGCGTGGAGGGTCTGCACATCAACGGTCCAGTCGCTCATGGGTCAGCCTTGTTGGTCACATCCAGGCAATACAACGGCAGGGTCGGCAATGGTCGGACGGGTGCAAGCCGGCAGGATCCGCCACCAGCAACCCCACCCCCTGCGCCTCCGGAACCGGCAGGCGCGGAAAGGACCCGATGACCAAGATCACCTTCATGGGCGCCGGCAGCACCGTCTTCGCCAAGAACATCCTGGGCGATGCGCTGCTCACCCCGTGCCTCCACGATGCCCACATCGCCCTCTACGATATCGACGCCGAGCGCCTGGAGGACTCGCGTCTGATGATGGAGAACCTCAACCGCAACATCAACCAGGGCCGCGCCACGATCACCGCGCACCTCGGGGTCGAGCACCGCAAGGAATCCCTGCGCGGCGCCGCGTTCGTGGTCAACGCGATCCAGGTCGGCGGCTATGAGCCGTCCACCGTCATCGATTTCGAGATCCCCAAGAAGTTCGGCCTGCGCCAGACCATCGCCGACACCCTGGGCATCGGCGGCATCTTCCGGTCGCTGCGCACCATCCCGGTCGTGCTCGACTTCTGCCGCGACATGGAGGAGGTCTGCCCCGAGGCGATCTTCCTCAACTACGTCAATCCCATGGCGATGATCACCGGCGGCATCCTGCAGGGGTCGCGCATCAAGGCGATCGGCCTCTGCCACAGCGTGCAGGGCTGCGCCAAGGGCCTGCTCAGGAACCTCGACCTGTGGGACGGGGTGAAGGACCTGAAGTGGGAGATCGCCGGCATCAACCACCAGGCCTGGCTGCTGTCGGTCCGCGACGGCCAGACCGATCTCTATCCCGAGATCAAGCGGCGCGCCGCCGATGTCATCGCCGAACTGCGCCGGCGCGGCGGGCGCGCCTACGTCAAGTCGATCGAGGCCAAGGCGAAGGCCGAAGGCAGGACGGTCGGCGACATCCTCGACGCCTCGACCAGGGCGGCGCACGACGCCGGCACCTGGGCGCGCGAGACCGCCCTGTTCCGCTGCGCCTGGGACATGGTGCGGCTCGACATGATGCTGCGCTTCGGGCACTACATCACCGAATCGAGCGAGCATTTCTCGGAGTACTGCCCCTACTACATCAAGACCACCGCGCCGCAGCTGATCGACGAGTACCACATCCCGCTCGACGAGTATCCCCGTCGCTGCGTCAAACAGATCGGCGACTGGAAGAAGCAGCGCGACAGCCTGGTCGGGGACAAGGCCCTGACCCACTGCCACAGCCACGAATTCGGCGCCGGCATCATGGAGGCCGTGGTCACCGACAAGCCCTACCGCGTGCATGGCAGCGTGATGAACAAGAACCTCATCACCAACCTGCCGGCCAAGGCCTGCGTCGAGGTCGCGTGCCTGATCGACAAGAACGGCGTCCAGCCGACCATCGTCGGCGACCTGCCGGAACAGCTCGCCGCGCTCAACCGCACCAACATCAATCCGCAGATCCTCACCGTCGACGCGGTGCTCAGCGGCAGGAAGGATCTCGTCTACCAGGCCGCCATGCTCGACCCGCACACCAGCGCCGAGCTGACCCTGGACCAGATCAAGGCGATGTGCGACGAGCTGTTCGCCGCGCACGGATCGTACCTGCCGCCGATGCGGTGAACGCAAACGAGGGCTGGTGCCGACCCTGCGGAGGTTCCGCTGCGGGCACCAGTCCCCGTTTCCCTTTCAACCGACTGAGGATTCACCAACAGGTTGACGAACCCAGGTACGCTTCCAGCGACCGCAAGTAATTGATCTATAGGGGAAAACCTGCTTTTTCGTTCACGGCAGCCGCGACAGCCGGCGCAGGGCCCAATCGACGCCGAAGAACAGGATCGCCAGCACCAGCGTCCACCAGGCGTCCCATAGGCCGATCGGCACGGTGACGATCTCGGCGTTGCGCAGATCCTTGGGCAGGCGGGCGGCGAGCGCGGCGGCGTCAGGGTGGACCTGGCCGCCGCAGGCGCGGGCGAAGGCTTCCGCCCCGGCGCGGTCGACGCGCGGGTCGCGCAGTTCGCTGGTCGGCGGCAGGACGAGCAGTTCGCCGGTGTCGACGTTGCGCGGATCGAGGCCGGCGGCGACATCGAGCTTCCACACCCCCGCCGCCGGGGCGTTGAGGCGGGCGGAGAAACCCGCGCCTTCGCGCGCGAGGCGGACGAGCTGCTCGGTCGCCGGCTGGCCGTTCGCCGCCTGGCCGGTCAGGCGCACCGCCACCGCATCGGCCGGCGCCTCGCCTTCGCCCAGGGGCGCGAGGTGGAGGGCGATGGTCTCGCCCGGCACCGCGCGGCGCGGGGCGGCGAAGAGGCGCCAGGCGATCTGCCCGCGCCGGCGGCCCTGGGCGACGTGGCGCAGGATCTGGCTGTGGAAGCGGTGCAGATAGCGGTCGCCGACGTTGCGCCGCCAGAGGTAGGTCGTGTCGGTGCCGATGAAGGCCACGGTGCCGGCGCCGTGGCGCGCCACCGCGACCAGCGGACGACGGTCCTGGTCTTCGGCCAGCACCTGCGCGCCGGCGCGCACGCCGGTGACCGGACAGGCGCCCAGAAGCGGCGGCAGCTGGCCCCAGTCGAGTCCGCCATCCTCGGCGCCGCTGTCGAGCAGGCCGAGGTTCGCCGCCAGGGCGGTGCGCGCCAGCGCACGCGGCAGGTTGTCGAGGTAGCCGGCGCGGATGGTGGCGGCATCGCCGACCGTGACCGGGAGCAGGCTTTCGAGCGGCGTGCCGGCCCAGCCCGCGAGGGCGCCGGTCTCGCCCGGGATCCACACCAGCCCGGTGCCGTTCTTGCGCACGGCGCGGGCGAACGCCTCGATCTCGGCGGTCTTGAAGGATTCCGGGCCGAGGTCGCCGAGGATGATCGCGTCGTAGGCCGCGAGCTCGGCCGGGGTCAGCGGCAGCTGCGCCGGGCCGGCGTCGCTCCAGCGGCGCCAGCGGCCCTCGCCCAGGTAGGCGTGCACGGTCACGGTGCGGTCGCGCTTGAGCGCGACCTGGAGGTAGCGGCTGTCGTAGCGCGGCCGCGATTCCAGCATCAGCACCTGGAGTTTGCGTTCGCGCGCGCTGAGCGCGAGTTCGCGCCGCTGGACCAGATCGCCGCAGCGCACCACCGCGACCAGTCTGAGCTGCCCCTCGCGCTGGGCGACGGCCTCGAGCGTCGCCTCGGCCGCGACCAGGCGGGCATCATCCTTGCCCGGGCGTTCGATCGCGACGGTCTTGTCGCCGGCCGGCTGGCCATCGGCCTCCAGCTGGAAGCGCACCTCGCCCTGGGGCGGCGCACGCAGGGTGGCGCGGATCCGCACCGGTTCGCGTTCGCCCACCGCCGCCTCGGGATTCACCGCGACCTCGTCGATCCACAGTTCCGGATCGATGCGTTCGCCGCCGACCGGCAGCAGGTGCACCGGCAGGTCGCGGTGGCGGCGCTCACTGGTCCAGGTCTGCGCCAGGGCGGCGAGTTCCGGCCCGTCGGTGACCCGGAAATCGCTCACCACCACCAGCAGGTCAGGACGGGTCGCACCGACCAGGCGGTCGAGATCCTCGGCGAGCGGACTGCTCGCGCCCTCGGCGGCGATGCCTTGGCGCGCATCGGCGGCGAGGAGATCCTGCACAGCGATCGGACCGTTACCTGTGCCCGCGCCGCTTCCCACGCCGATCGCCCGCCATTCCGGATGCAGACCGGCGTATTCGGGCTTGGCGAGGATGCGCGCCAGGGCCGACGCCGCAGCGATGCGGCGGGCACCGCCATCGCCGTCATCGCGCGCCATCGATGACGACCGGTCGACCGCGATCACCAGGCGGCCGGGCAGCCAGGTGGTGGTGGTGCGCTGCCAGCTCGGCCCGGCGATGGCGGCGATGAGCAGGATCAGGCCGAGCACGCGGGCGGTGCGCGCGATCGGGCCGCGCCAGCCGGGTGGGGTCGGGCCATACCGGTTCCACGCCCACCAGCCGGCGGCCACGGCGGCAGCGGCCCACAGCAGCAGGTGCCACGGCGCGCCGACGTGCTCCCAGGCGAAACGGTCGACGACCTCGATGTCCGCCGCGCCGGCGGAAGCGGCGAGCAGCGCGGCGGCCGCGCAGCGGATCCAGGCGTCAGCGGCCATAGGCCCTCCCGGCCCAGGCCGCGAGCAGACCTTCGCCGAGCGCGACCAGCAGCGCGGCGATCAGCAGCGGCAGGGCGAGATCGGTGCCGGTACGCACCGGCAGGGCGGCATCGAGCGTGGTGGCCACCCCGGCCGGTGCGGCGCGATCGGCGCGGCCCTCCTCGGGCGAGGGCAGCACCACCACCGGACGCGGCCGGCCATCGCCGGTATCGAGCTGCCACGCGCCCGGTGCAGCGAGGATCGTCGCGCCCTTGCCCAGACGCACGCTCGCCGCGCCCCGGCTGAGGGTTCCATCCAGGCCCGCCGGCCGGCCGGCGGTAAGCAGCCGCGTGCGGTCGCTGAGCGCGCTGATCCGGCGCGCGCTGCGCACCGCCCACAGCGGCAGGGTCGGGATCGCGGCGAAGTTCGCGACCTCGCCCAGATCGACGGCCTCGAGCACGACCTGGCCGTTGCCGACGGCGAACGCCAGCACGGCCGGTTCCCGGCCGGCGCGCAGCAGGACCTCGGATCCCGGCGCGACGCCGAGCCGGGGCAGGCGGTCGATCGCGACCAGGCGCAGGCCGGCGTCGAGGTCCTCCTGGTCGTCGCTGCGGCCGGGCTCGCCTGCGCCGGTCGTCAACGCTCCGCCGGTGACCGCGTCGCCGACGCTGATCCCCGCCACCAGCCCGCGCAGCGCGGGATCGTTCTGCAGCACCGGCAGCGGGGCCCAGAGCACGCCGCCGGCGCGCACCCAGTCGGCCAGCGCGGCGCCGTCGGCGATCGGACGGCGCAGTGCGACCAGCCTGCGGCCAGGCAGGCTGGCAGCGGCGGCGGTGGGCGAGACGCGGATGGATTCCAGCTCGGTGCCGGCCGCGCGCCAGGCGGCATCCAGCCAGCCGACGCGATCGTCGATGGTCAGCGCCGGCACCGCGCCGCGCACCTGCACCGGCAGGTCGAGGACGTTGTCGTAGGCCAGGCCGCGGTCCTCCAGGCGCAGGCGCAGGCGGTGCGCGCCGGCCGCGAGGGGCGGCAGCAGCACGCGCAGGCTGCCGCTGGCGCTGGCGGTGGCCGAGACCGTGGTCTGGGCGGCGAGGGCCGGGCCGTCGTCGATCGCCAGGGTGGCCCCGGAGGGCGTGCCCGCGACCGCGACGACCAGTTCGCCGGGCTGGCCGGGCACAAGATCGCCCAGGTGCACGACCCCGGTCACCAGGGCGTTTCCGGCCGGCCGGCCCACCGCCCAGCGCGCGACCTGGCGGCAGCGCGGCTGCAAGGCCGCGACGATGCGCGCCCCGTCATCCTGCTGGAAGTCCGACACCAGCACCGCATCGGCGCCGTCGCCCACCGCGGCCAGCAGCGCGTCGACCGCGCCGCTCTGGGCCGCGTCGTCGAACCCGCCCGGCAGTTCGCCCGCCTCGGCCGCGCTGATCGCCCGCCGCGCCGCTGCGGTATCGCCTTCGGCGAGCACGTTCACCGTCGCCCCCGCGACCGCGACCACGGTCACCCGCCGCCAGTGCGGCTGGGCCTGGGCGAACGCGGCCTTCGCCTGGGCGAGCGGGCCCGGATCGTCGCCGCGCGCGCCCATCGAGGCGCTCAGGTCGAGCACCACCACCAGGCGGTCGCCGCCGCCGAACCCGGCCAGGCCGGGCCGGGTCAGGGCGAGCGCGATGAGCGCCAGGATCAGGCAGCGCAGCAGGAGCAGGAGCAGGTTGGTCAGGCGGTAGCGCCGCTGCGCCGCCTGCGCCGCCGCGAGCAGCCAGCGCATCGCCGCCCACGGCCGCGGGCGCGGCCGCTGGCGCAGGAGCAGGTGGATGAGGATCGGCACCGCCACGGCGCCTAGGCCCCAGAGCAGCAGCGGATGCAGGGCGCTGAGCATGAGCCCTGGATCTACGCTCCCGATCCCCTGCCACCAGTAGCAAGCCCGGTCCGCAGACGGCACCCGCGTGGCGGTGTCCTGTCCGAAACCTCAGGGATGGATGCGGGCGCCGGACTGCTTCGCCACCGCCTTGGCCAGGGCGGCGGTCTTTTCCAGGCCGTTGATCACCAGGTACGTCCCCGGCAGGACGTTGGCGCGGGCGACCGCCTCCAGCACCGGCTGGTCCTTCTCGGCCGAGGATAACTTCCACCAGGGCCGCTTGATGCGGACGACGAGGATGAAGAACGGCCGCTCCGGCAGGTGCTTGACCGCGACCCGCGCGAGGTCGGCACTGGCGAGATCGGGCTGCCCAGCCAGCACCGCGCGCAGCGGCTTGAGTTCGGCGTCGCTGAGACCGTGCGGCAGCAGATCGCGCGGGCGCGGCAGGCGGTTGCGCTCCTCGGCGGCTTTCGCCTCCAGTTCGGCGCGGGCCTCGCCCCGGCTCTCGGCGCGGGCGATGAGTTCCGGCCGGCCCTGGCGGTCGGCGAAATCGCGCAGGAGGTCGCAACCCGGTCCGGTGGCGTCGTCGTCGAGCTCCATCGCCCGCTCGATGAGCGGCACCCCGCGCGGATCCGACACCTCGAGCAGATCCTGGCCGAGGCGGAAGAGCGCCATGGCGTGGTGCGGGTTGCGCCGCAGCACGTCCTCCAGCGCCGGGCGGGCGGCAGCGGCGCCATCGAGGTCGTGCCGGATCGCGGCGCGTTCCCAAAGCTGCTTATCGTCGGCGGCGCCGGTGGCGGCTTCGATTTCCAGCTCCTCCAGGCGGCGGCGCAGCTCCTGGGCGTGACGATGGCGATCGTGCCAGCGCGGCGCGACCGCAGCGGCCCACTCCGCCCCCAGGCGCTCGGCGCAGATCCGCTCCTGGCCGCGCAACCACAGCGCTGCGGCGCTGGCGGTCGCCGGCACCACGCCGAGGACCATCGGCGAGCGCGCGGCCGGGGCGGCGGCCATCAGTTCCAGACGTTCGCGCAGGCAGGGATGCGGATCCGAGCGGTTGTTGGCGCGATGCAGCTCTTCATCGAGCCAGCGCGGGGATTCCGGCGCGGGAACCGCGAGTTCGCGCGCGAGGCGGTCGGACAGGTCGGCAGGAGGCTCCGCCTGGCGTGCCGCCAGCCGATCGAGTCCGGCCAGGAAGCGGCCCGCCTGGCGCCCGCCCACCGCGGTACGCGCGAGGGCGATGCCGGCGCATTCGCCGCCGACGAGCTGCATCGAGGCGCGGTCGGCCTCGCGCTCATGCGCGCGTGCCAGGACGAAGGTGTAGGCGTCGAAGCGCGGCGCATACCAGCGCAGGAAGGTGCGCGCGAAGGCGTTGGCCGGGCGCGACGCGATCGCGGCCCAGGTCGCGCGCAGGCGCACGATCCAGGTACCGACCCGGCCGTGATGCCCCTGCAGGTGGCCGAGCTCATGCGCGATCACCCCGCGCGCCTGCTCCGGCGTCAGGTGCCGCAGCAACGGCAGGCCGAGGATCAGCACGTTGCGGTACCACCCGAACACGCCCAGGCGGGGCAATTGCGCCAGCGCCGCGTTGTAGGACTGGTCGATCACGATCGCATGGATGGGCGCGATGCCCAGGGCCTGGCAGGTGCGATCGATCTCATCGTGCAGTTCCGGCGCCTCCGCGCGGGCCAGGCGCACGCCGTCGGGCGGCGGGAAGCGCACCCACACCCCGCGCAGCACCGCCCACACCAGCCAGCCGCCCGCGCCCGCAATCACCAGCCCGAGCTTCACCGCCCCGGCGCCAGCATTGCTGCCGACGCCGAACCAGACCACCGCCGCACCCGCCAGCAGCATCGCCCCGCCGGCAAGCAAGGTCAGCCCCACCACGCCGTAACCCAGGGCCGTGAACAGGTACACCCGCGACCGGTAGGCGGCCGGCGATTCCTGCGCCAGCCGCTCCAGCCGCCCGATCAGCGCGTCATAGTCGGCGAGCTTCATGGGCGCGACGCTAGATCGTGCGTTGCGGACTCAAGGAGGCGGCGGCCGTGAGTTCAGCGCCGCCAGTTCAACGAACGGGTCAGCGGAGCCAACCACCGACGCCGCTGGTGGTCACACCGAAGGGCGTGAACGGCGGGGTGCCTTCCGGGGTCAGCAGATCGTTGTTGAAGGAATAGATGCGGGTGGGCGAGGCATATCCCGTCGGAATGAATCCGTTCCATTCGATGGTCAGGCCCAAACCCGAATAGATGGTTTGCCATTTTGCCACCGCGTCTCCAGACAGATATGGTAGTTGTTCGCGCGACATGCCCGCGCTCTTTTGCACCTGATCCCCAGTCGCGATGGTGGTCCCGAAGACCGTTCTGCCATACTTCTTGTCATTATCGAGTAGGAACGCCTGGGTGTAGCGACGCGTATCCATCACCACGAGGCTGCCCATGAATTTCATGGTTCTCTGGTCCCAGCCCTCCATGAGCAGCAGCGTATCGACGAACGAGGCTCCTTGACCTTCCAGAACGCTTTTCCGGGTGGTCGGAAGGTTGTGCGTGAGAACGCAGGTGTTGTAGGTGGTATCGGTCGCCAGGGATTGCGTCGGTTGGACCAGGATGTTGGTCCCGCTCACGCTGGCCGAGGTTCCACTGGCCGTGACGGTGAGGTCCTTGTTCTTGATGTCATAGACACCGGGAATGGCATAGGACTTGCCGGGTTGCTGTGCATTATAGGCCGAGAAATTGTTGGACAGGAGGTGGATGACATCGGCCATCACCGCCATCGGGGCGTACTTGGCCGTCGTGCCAGCAGTATTGCGTACCGTCAGGTTGTAGGTCTTGGTGTTGGTGTCGCCGCACACGTAGAGTTGGTTCGGGGTGACGACCGACAACTTGCTCTCGCCGAAGTTCCCGGCCGGATTCTGGCCCGTGGCACCTGGATTTGCGAACCCCCAATGGATGTCAGATGCGTTGACGATCCGCACCCCATGGTGGAAGTCCTGGGGCCGGATGGCGGGGGCCACGGGCATCTCACTCGTCGTATATGACTGGAGTTTATGGTAGGTTATGCCCTTGATGACCTTCTTGAGTGAATTGGGAATGGTTCCCGTACCCAGCCTCCTGAGATTCGCATCCATCGCATCCAATAGGGCATTGGAACCGGACAAATCAGGATTGGTGTTGGGGAAGGTGGATTCGGCACTGTCGAGATCCCAGGCGGCGGCAAGGTTCCTGCCAGCGTAGACCCCGCCCGACGATGATCGGGGGGTGGGATTCCACGGGTAACGATTCGTGCGGGCGGCGTAAATCAGCCCGTTGAAGGAATCTTTGAGCAACAAAGACCGGTCACTGGGTGCGATCCGATTGGTGTACGGATTGCTGGTCTGGGGCGAAACGCCCGTTTGGCTATTCGCCAAACCCGGGTTGGTGATCCTCGGTTGTACCGCATCCACCAGACGGCGATTGCGCAGGTAACCCTGAATGCCAGTGCCGAGCGGATCGGTGGCGGAGAATTTGCCCAGATTGAGAGTGAGCATGGTGGTCTTTGCCAGCGACAGACGGTTGGCGATGTTGTCATGTGCATATGCGCCTGACGAGTTTTTATCCTTCTCGTATTTGTTGTCGACTCGTTTCGGGGCATCGAACCAGCGCCGTGACTGGCTCCAGAACTCGCGCGGGCTGAACATCATGTCCTCCCAGGCGGTCCGTCCGGCATTGCCCTTGGCTTCGTTCCAGGTGAAGAAATCTTCGGTGATGTCGTACGGACCCCAGAGAACCTGGTACTGGCTCGCCAGGTAGCGCGACGCCATGGCACCACCGCCGCTACTGTCATCTGAGAACCAGTCATCCTTGTCGATGACCTTGTCGCCTGCCGCCGTAGGATTGAGGTCGGCTGAATCGACCTCGCCCGCATTAAGCAGCACTTTCATTTGATCCATGACAGCGGTGAACGGAACCGACGAACCGTCGATTCCCGAATTCTGGAAGCATGGTCCGGCCAGGATCTGATCCTTGGGCAGACTTGGGTCGGTCTGGCCGCCCCAGTTCTGTTTCGGATCGGCGTTGGTGATGTCGCTGAGGTCGACTCGAAGAATGTCATCGTATGGCGGTGACCCATCGATGATATTCGTAGAGGTGTTTTGGACCGAATGCGGATAAAGCGAAGTGGGGCTGTTGTTTTTCTTGACGTAATACCAATCCCCTGACCCAGGTTCGTTTTCCCTGGGCGACCAAGCGAAGCGGATTTTGGTCGGAAATTTGGGGTCCTGTTCGATACGCAACCAGACGCTCTGCAGGTCAGGGGCTCTGACGAGTTTCACCGGATCCGGCATCGGGGTACCCAAGGGCGCGTTGTCATAATTCTGGACTTCCGTCTTTGAGGGGATGTCATCGGTAAGTTGCCAATAATTCGCCACATTGGTTCCGAGAGAACCGGTGAGACCGGCGGGGATCAAGGGATTGAGCAATGGAGGGGAAGCCGGAGTGGGGTAAGGGGTCACGGCCTGAGTGCCATTGAATACCGTCAGTGGCGGATAATCCGCAAGCGTTTCACTCGCACCGAAGAGATCGGGTCGATGGCTGTGGGTAAGCAGTTTCAAGGCGGCTTGGGCGGGGTTAAAGGTCTGACTCGTCCAGTTCTTATTCCACGGCACCACCTGTTTGATCAGATTATCGCTCCACTGCCCCGTCCGGCTGACCCAGTTGTTGAAATCCTGGTAGACATCATAGCGAATGGGACTGCGATCGATGGCAAATACGTAGGCTCCCGGCCCGATATTGACGGGCTTGGCGGGCAGAGGATTGGCCAACGGCGGATAGTCAATCACGGACCAATTGAAGGTGGACGTATCAGGATCATTGGCGTACACGTAGGTGCTGTTCCAGTTCCAGTTATAGGAAATACCAGTTGGAATGACCTGCCAGTCCGTAATTCCATCGACGGCGGAAGCATTCATCTCGTTGACGACCTGGGCGGCGGTCATGCCTGGGATCTGGTTGTTGGCGATGAAGACGACATGGTCGGGGATGGTGATCGTCCGCGAGATGTCATTAGCAACGTTGACTGGATTATATTGCCAACCGGAATTGTTGGGATTCGCTCCAATCGTGATCGTTTGGTTAGTCTCATCCACGGACGTGAAGGTGGTAGGCGTTAAGGAATTATTGAGGTACAAGGGTCTTCCGCTGTCTTGCGACACCAGCCTTGCGTCGGTATCGCAATTGGTCAGTTTCAAGGTGACGCTATTGCTCACATAGGTGATATCGGCTTTTCGCGGCCGCACGGTGGTCGTGAGCGTGCCCCCATTTTTCGCGACCTTGACCGACCGGGCCGTACCATCACCAGCCGACCAGGATTCGACCTGGACCGCAAGCAAGTCTTGGCGCGGCCGATCCCAATAATTGTAATAATTGCCGATCCACGGATCGGTCGGATTATTGGATACGAATTCAAGGGTTGAGGTGAGGGTGAAGTTTTCATATTTATAGTTAGTACCATTGATGCTCAGAGGCCCCTGCGCCCCGACCGCCGGAATAATAAGCGAATCGATTTCACCTTTGACTAAAGCCGGCGTGAGACCTGGTGGGGAAAAATGGTCGAAACTGTTCTGTCGTCCGTCACTTCCGTATGGGATGTTCGTTCTCGTAAGGGCATTGGTTGTGGCATTTCGTTCCACAAACCCGGCACTATTCGCGGAGTCGGTCTTGGCACCAACGAACCATCGTGGCGTCTTGGCCTCCCCATACCAGGTTTCCGCAGCCGCCGTGCGGTATTGGACGAAGACCCCGCGGATCCGGTTGTAGCCGATCATGACGTAGGCATCGCGTCCGCTCAGCCACGGCGACAAGCCAGCCGCGCCATCGCGCAGCATGAGACCGACCTTGTGCAGGGAATTGGCGGGAACATTCCGATCGCTGACGGACGCCAACGACGCGACCGAGATGCGCCCCTGGATGGCCTTGAATCCGGTCGTTGCATTGACCGCCCCGCCAGGCTTCTTGAATCCGTAGTTGGGATCGGTCCGGTGCCATCCGATGGGACTGCCGGCAGTCGCTGCCGGAATGACCTGCGCAGGGCACGAGGGACTCGACCACCAGGATTCGATACCGTATCCGCCAACGCCCTGGTAGAGTTCCATCACCACCGGATAGGCCTTGCCGGCGCTCAGGCGTTCGGTGTAACCACCATAGGGAACTGACACTCCGGCATTGGTGAATCGGGAAACATCCGACAGCAATTTCCCATCGAACCAGACGCGCAGGCCATCGTCATGCTTGGCCCCGATGAAATAGCTTTCGCTGAACTGCGGAACGAGGAATCCTTCCAGACGCCAACTGAAATACTGGCCTGAGTTGGGGACGGTTGGCCAGGCACCGTTCGTTGTGACGCTCCATGGTTTGCCCGTCAGGACGGCCGCGCTGCTGACGATGTCCCAAACTGATTTGTTGTTGACGTTGTTCCAACCCACTCCGTTATCAAACCAATACCGCTTCTGCATTTCGGTCGACCTTGGAACACCATCGTCGAAGGTGCGCCAGGTGATTCCACCGTTGGTGAACGACCCATTTGCCAAGGTGGGTTTCGGCTGTTTGAGATGGAAAAAGCGCCAACTGTCATTGTAGAAATAGGTATAACGTTCCCGGTTACCTTCACGCATGACGTCTCTTCCCGGAAGTGGATTCCCTTGCGAGTCCACCTGTTCGCTCAAGTTTGTCCCCTTGGGAAAATAAGCGCCGGGGATGGCCTGGGAGGTGACCGTCAGGGTTCCGTCGAGGTCGAGCGAGAAGGATCGACTGGGGGCCGCAGGCCCCCCACTGGCCTCATTGATCATGTTGTTGTTCACACTGTTGTTACCGATGCCAAAGGCGCCCCACCAGGCACCGTATAGCGCCGCTGGCCACGTTCCCGAATCCACATCAATTGGAGTTATCTTGGGTTTGCTGGGCCGGAAGGCCTTGCCATAGGCGAACGGCAACGCGTTCGGGTCGGACATGGGTAGGGGGGGGCAGCTGGCGTTACCGGGCCAGATATCGGTTGCGGGCACTGGGCGTTCGCGGATGACCAGTCCGACTTTGCCAAGGGTCGTGGCCAAGGTATTGATGGGCGCCGGAGTGTCACCGTTGAAGGCGACGACATCCCAACCTGTACCCGCATTGGGGGTGGGCGGGCTGGCAAGAAGATCCGTGCTGGTTTCCGAACGACGCGCCAGGTAACGACCCTCGCCCAGGGCATGCCGCATGTATTTCCCAGGTTCTTCCACCAGAATGTGCTTTGCGGTCCAGAACGATGCCGGATCCGTCGTCGTCGCATCAGGTGCTGAACCAATTCGGAACAAGGGGGTCGCCCATTCATGGTCGTCGCTATTGGGGTCGTCGTCATAGGGATGTCCGGTCGTCTGGGTCGGACTGTGACTGAGGTACCGGAGCGCTTGGCTTTCCAACGGACGGAGAGCGGCGCCCTCGACCCCGATCAGATTGGCCGGTAACTGCTTCACCGAACCACCGGTGATGGATGTCCGTGCCTGTCCATTGAACCCCTGGGGTTTACCAGTGTTGAACGCTCCACTGCCCGTGGAATACTGCTGCCAGCGACCGGTTGCATTGGCATAGGAGCCATCTCGTGAGTCGTTCGCCAGACAGGTTCCGGTATCGATCCCCAGGATGGGCACACCAGCCCCGCCAGGCGCCACCTGGTTGATGGTACGCGCCGTAACCTGACCACTGGCCGAACCACTGTAGGAGGTGTTGCGGGTCGCCAAGCTGGCGGTGCCGTAATTCCGGACCCGGTAGGGATTGACGTAATCGACCTGGGTGTTGGAGGAGATGCCGGCCAGGTTCTGCACCAGCAGCGGGTTGGTGTTTCCCAGTACAACCGGATCGTTGATCAAGCGATAGAAGGATTGGATGGCCTCGGCATCTCGGGGGTAGCGAACCGTGGCGTCGGTGTCATAGAAGTCGGCTGGCATCCCGGTTTGGGCCAGCACCGTGGTCGCGAGCGGCACATTGTTCATCACGCCATAAAGCAGAGGTTTCGACAGGCAGAATATTCCATCAACCCCGATGACACGCACTGGCACAGTATTGTCGGTGCCCACCGTTGCAGGACCGATATGGGTGTAACCGGGGGGTCCGGCCAGGGTCGCCCAGTCGTTGACCTTGGTCGCCGAACCGATGTACAGGGCTCCATTGGTATGCACACTGCCCTTGATATCGATCGAGTTGCTGTGGCTGAGTTCAAGATCGCCCCTCGGCCCGCGCTGGGCGTAGAAGATCACATAACGGAACAGGGGTGTCTTGTTGATGCCTGTGTAACGAACACCCTCGGCCTTGGCGACGATTTCTCCGCCCTGAACCACCTCACCGGTGGCCGCAACTTCATAAAGGAAGATGACATCATTCGACAATTGATGTGCGTTGCTGCCCAGAGTGCTGTCGACCGGTGGGGGATTGACGATGTAATCCTGGTCTCTCCCGGCTTGATCCTTGACTGCCGTGTGGGCAGGGCTGACCTTCCAGCGTACGGTGGTTCCACCGACCTGATCCACTCCGAAATTGTCGGTGAAATCCACGAATCTTTGGGGATCCCCGGTCAGACCGAGTTGCACCAGTCGGAGTTCCCTCCGTGCAATCACCATGTTCACCGCCGCGAGCGCGGCCTGTTTATCCGACTGGCTCACCGTTTCTTTGAATGTGCCCATCGAGACGGTGGTACTGGTCGCGACGATTGAGAATGCCATGACCAGGACGCCAAGCGTCAAGAGTAGGGCATTTCCGCCCTGCGCTGGTCTTCTGGACGGGATTGAGCGTATGCGATTCTTCATGTCGGACTCCGAAAGAGCGTGGGGGACGACTAGTAGATGAAAGGAGCGGTTCCCAAGGCGGCGATGTCATTCTGCATATCGGCGTTGCTGACCCGGGCCCCAAGCGTGACCACCGATTCCACGATGCGGCTTACCGCCATGTCGGTGCCCTCAACGCGACGGGACAGGTAGATGCGGACACGGATCTGGTTGATGGCCAGGGTGGCATCATGTCGTCTGGTATCGAACACCACTCGCACCACCGAATCGGAGAGGACCCGGTCGACGATGATCTGCACGTTTTGGTTGACCGACGTTCCCGAACCAGTGGTGATGCTTGCCCTACCACTGGAAATGGCCTCTCCAACGTTGGATCCGGACGGCGCCGGTAATGCTGAACAGTCACGATACGCCCGCACCAGACGTCCAAGCTGGCCAACGGCCGTCGGACTCGGCACGACGGCATAGGTGTATTCGCGCAGATGGTTGGCTGGTCCCTGGGATAATGGAGTCTGGAATTTAGGGGTGATCGGAACCGTCACGGCCGGGGCCGGATCACACATGGTTTCCCAATTGACGGTAAGAAAGATATCGCCCCCGACTGCCGTGTCGATGTTCAGGCGTGCGGCTCTCAGTTCAACGCCATACAATTCTCCCTGCCCAGTCGGATCGATGAGGGAGAAATCCTGCGCGTTCCGTTGCCAAGGCGATGGATAATTGACGCCTATCCGGCTGCGATTCGCCAGGGTATCATTGCCAGTGGAAACGAAACTATTAACCGTGGTGCGCCAATCCTGAACGCTTCCCCGGATACCCGTACTGGGAATGGTTGGCGTCAGGGTTAGGCGTTTATCCACCTGGACAGCCGGAGGAAACCATCCGGCGGCCGTGGATTTGAGAAACACGAGTTCCTGCGATCGCGCACGGAAACTCGAAAGGTAGCCGGTGCGATCAGACCCGAATATCGTTTTGTGGTCAGTAATCTTCCCTGGAACATTGCCTGGCCATCCTCTTGGATCGGGCAGCATGCCTGCGGCACGATTGAACCAGGACATCGGATTCTGATTCGCACTGACGCTTTGAGGAACGCCCTGGGAATTCATACTTCCGTCACTGGTCTGCTGCACAACAAAGGGGTAGTACCTGAGGCCGCGATCCGTAGAGAAATCGACGTCCTTCGGGAGATTGGAGTCCTGGCCTGAAACTGCGGCGGTCCGTCTCCAGCCGGCAGAAAGATCATAGGTGGTCCGTTCGTCGGCAAATTGCCAGGCGCTGGCGGCAAGATCGTCTGCGATGATCCGCAGAACCCGGTGTCCGTCGTCGCTCAACGTATCCTCAGTCGATCCCAAGGCCGCCTGACGGGTGGAAGAGAGGGCGGCTTCAGTGATCCCCACCATGACGACCGTGAGAATCACCGTCACGATCGCAATCTCGATCAACGTATGACCCTGGATGTTTCGCGCAGGTAGCATGGCTTCAGTCCACCCTGGGAATGCGACGGCCGGTGATGATCTCCCGGTACTGGTACCACTCGGGGGCGCCCGGTATCGTGCTCGCAGTCGTCATGTCGCCCCCCTGGGGACGCCACGCGACGATGATCCGGATGACAAGATGCCAGTCGGAATCGCGATTGAGGCTGGCGAGGGTGGGGAATTCCCCCCCGTTGCGTGGAACCAGGAAGGCATCGGCCAATGCTGGTGCCACGCCTGTCCCCGACATCAGGGATTTCCGGGGATCGCGAAAGCATCCCGTCCAATTGGTGAGAGGCGGGTCGGACAGCAGATGTCGTCGCAGGGTAGGATCGGTGTTGCCGGGATTTGCATCCAGGGTTTCAATGCCAGAAACCGCATCGCTTACCGTCCGCATGCCGCGATAGTATTCGATGTACACGCGCAAACCGGGGAGCGACGTCGTCTGGTTCAACAGCCCCAGGGCCTGCAGATCTGCGGCAAGCAACGGACCATTGCTGCCGTCCACATTCGTAATGGTGTTGCCTGACTTCAATACGGGCCTGGGTCGCAACCAGGTGAATCCACTCAGCAGATCTTCCGGCGAGGTCCCCTGGATGCGGTTGTCGATTCCGGCCAGCAGAGAGTTGACCGTATTCAGGTCATTGGATTCGTGTCTGAATCCAACCAATGAGGAAAAAGCCGCCGTGACCGCACTGGCGCCAATAGCCAATATCGCCATCGCGATCATCACTTCCATCAACGTGAACCCGGATGCACGGCGGATGCGACGCTGCCATTGGTCCGGAACCATCCGGACAGGGCCTTGCCCCGGGGCTAATACAGGCTGTGCGTCGTATGTCATAAAAGAAGACCGGTGGGTGCCGGGGAAAGAAGACAGAGAGTGTGCGAAGGCTAGTCCCGGCACGGGGGGAGTCAATCGGCCAGCCGCGCGACTCAAGGCAAGGCGTGCAGGGCTGGGGCCGGCGCGTCAGGCGCATCCGCCCTGACGGATCCCTACGACGACATCACCTGGCCGCCGATCGCGGCGATCAGCACCGTGACCGGCAGATCGGGGTCCACGCTGGCGGCGGCCTGCTGCACGGCGTGGGCGAGGCCGCCGCAGCAGGGGACCTCCATCCGCATCACGGTCACCGAGGCCGGTCGCGCCTGGGCGAAGATCGCAGCGAGCTTTTCCGTGTACGCCGGCAGGTTGTCGAGCTTGGGGCAGCCGATCAGCACGACCTTGCCGGCCAGGTGGTCGCGGTGGAAGCCTGGCACGGCGAAGGGGACGCAGTCGGCGCAGATCAGCAGGTGGGCGCCGCGCAGGAAGGGCGCGGCGGGATTGACCAGGGCGAGCTGGACCGGCCAGGAGCGCAGCTGGCTGGGTTGGTCGGCCGGCCCGGTCGGGACCGGCTGCGCCGACGACTGGGGCGGAGCAAGAACGCGTTCGCTCGCGCCGGGGCAGCCGCAGCCGGCATGGCCGTGACCTGGATTGCCGTGACCAGCAGGCGCGGGCGGGCGGACCGCCTCGAACCGGAGTTGGCGCGGCGGTGGCGCGAACGGCGTCACCGCATGCGCGGCAAGTTCCGCGGGCAGCGGACGGCCGAGGCGTCGCAGGTGCGCGGCGGTGGCGCGCGGGTCGTAGGCATCGGCCTCGCGCTGGTGCGTCGTGATGGCCCCGCGCGGGCAGGTCGCCAGGCATGCGCCCAGGCCGTCGCAGTAGGTCGCGGACACCAGCTTCGCCTTGCCATCGACGATGGCGATGGCGCCCTCGTGGCAGCCGCCCACGCACTCGCCGCAACCGTCGCAGGCCGCCTCGTCGATGGTGATGATGGTGCGCAGCATGGCGTGCTCCTCGGTGCCGCAGGTTGGCGTGCATCCGATCATCCGCCTTGATCGGGGTCAACGCGGCCCGGCGCAGCAACCGGCCCTTGCCGGAAAGGCGGTTGGGCCATCGTCCCGTCGTGCTTCCCGCCGGCCTCGCTGAAGTCCTCGCCGCCATCGATCCTCCGCCCGGCCTCGCCGAGGCCGCCGCGCGCATGTCGGCACGCTACCGCGTCGACGGCGGCGCGGCGGGGAGCGTGTTCCCACAGGCGCGCGACCGCCTGGCCTATGCCTTGACCCGCATGCCGGCGACGGCCGCCGCGATGGCGGCGGTGCTGCGCGCGGCGGGCATCGCCGACGTGACCGACGTGCTCGACCTCGGAGCCGGCACCGGCGCGGCGCTGTGGGCGGCGCGGGAGCGTTGCCGCGCCGGGACCAGGTTCGCGGCCGTCGAGCGCGATGCCGGTCTGGTCGACCTGGCCCGGCGCCTGGCCGCCGGCACGGATCTGGAAGCGGCTGCATGGACTGCCTGCGATCTCGCCGTCTGGGCGCAGGGTGCAGCACCGCAGAGCCACGACCTCATCACCGCCGGCTATTGCCTGGGCGAACTCGCCCCTGAGGTGCGCGACGCGGTGGTGGACGCGGCCTGGGCCCGCTGCGCGGGCTGGTTCGCCATCGTCGAACCCGGTACGCCGCGCGGCGCGGCGACGATCGCCGCCGTGCGGACGCGCCTGATCGCCGCCGGTGCGCCGATCGCCGCCCCATGCCCGCACGCCCTGGCGTGTCCGCTGGCGGGGTCAGGCCCGATCGCAGCCGGGCCGGGGCTGCCCGGCTGGTGCCATCTGTCGGTGCGGCTGCCGCGCTCGCGCCTGCACCGGATGATCAAGGATGGGAAGCTCGGCTACGAGGACGAGACCTATTGCTGCCTCGTGGTCACCCGGCGAGCGGTCGCGCGCGCACCCGCGCGGATCCTCGCCCCGCCGCAGCGCGGGAATCCCGGCATCGACCTCGTCCTCTGCCGGACGGATGGGACGGCCGGCGGCGAACGCATCCGCCGCAGCGATCCGCGCTTCGCGGCGGCGCGGCGGGCGGAGTGGGGGGATGGGTGGACGTAGCCGGCTCGAACCCGACCCATCACACGTCCATCGAGAGCGTGACCCGTTTCTTCTTCGCCAACCTGATCGCGGTAAGGATGTCATCGCAGTCCTGGAGCGCGCCGGTCCTATAATCCTCCAGGTCGACTCCCATGAGGCCGACCCGCTTGCGCTCTTCCGATTCCAGGATCTCGATCAGCCGGTGCACGATGGCCTCGAGCTTTGCGTTCGAGGTGGTCCCGGAGTCATACTCGTCGTTATCGATGAAATAACGGCCCAGGGCGATCCATGGGCTTGTGTCGCCCTGTCCGGCGCCGATCGGTTCGTCATCGGCGGACGCTACGCCCTTCCTGAAATCATGGCGGATGATCTTGTCCTCCGCGGTCGCGCGCGGTGGAGTGGGATTCGCAATCCCGTTCAAACCAAATTCCGATTCGATGGCATACGCCATGAAATACTGGGTGAGCGATTTCCCATCGCAGCGTCTTCGGGGATGTTCCAGCCTTTTTTCGTCGATGAGGATGCTGAATGAGATGCCCATGTTGCTCGGCAGGCTCGGGGATGATCGACAACCGGTCAAGGCGTGACCGTCTCGTCGGATCAACCCACAAGGCCGATGCTCGTACACTCGCTTTGCCCCCGTCATTTTCCTGGCAGCCTCCGTGTCCGTGCTCACCACCCTCGCCTCCACCGACCGCCTGCCGTTGACCTGCACCCGGGCGGGGACGTGCTGCTTCGGCAAGGTGGTGTGGCTGAATCCCTGGGAATCGGCGGGGTTGGCGGCGGCGCGGGGGATGCCGGTCACGGCCTTCATCGCGCAGCACGCGACCGGCGGCGGGATCCGTATGCGCTTCGATGGCGGTCCGGACGCGCAGGGACTGCCGGCGTGCTCGCAGTTCGATCCGGCCACGCGCGGCTGCCGCGCCCATGCCGGGCGTCCGCTGGCGTGCCGGCTGTATCCGCTCGGGCGGGTGCGGCAGGGCGGGGCGGGGAACAAGAGCACGATCCGCTTCGTCCATGAAGGCCGGAAGTTCCCCTGCCTGGCGGAATGTCCCGAGGTGAAGTCCCTGCCGCAGGTCAGGGTGGGCGACTACCTCGCGGCGCAGGGCGTCGCGGCGGCGGCCGAGGCGCAGGACGCCTATCTGGAGGTCGCGCAGGATCTCGCCGAGGCCGCGTTCGTGCTCGCCTTCGACAGCGGCTTGGCGGCGCGCGACCAGGGATTCCTGGCGCGTTGGCGCGAAACGGTCAACGAGGATCCGGCCGCCCGCAGCGCCGCCATCCCGACCCGGCTCTTCCGGCTGCTCCTCGATCCGGGCCTGGATCCGGCCCTGGGCGGGACCGCGTTCGCCGCCCAGCACCGTGAGCTGCTGCAGACGCGGTTGCAGGACGAGTTCGGCCACGGCGGCGACGCGCAGCGGCTGGCCGAGGCCTCCACGATCTGCCTGCGTCTTGCCCTGCACCTGCTGCAATCCTGCGGTGGCGATCCGGCCGAGGCGGCGCGGCGGTGGATCGCGAAGGCGGAGGGCGTGCTGGCCGGCGGCTGAGGCCGGTCAGGCCAGCAGGCCGTCGAGCAGCAGTTTCACGCCGATCGCGATGAGGACGAGGCCGCCGATCAGTCCCGCGCGATGGGCGAAGCGCTCGCCCAGGCGGCGGCCGAGCAGCACCGCCGGCAGGCAGAGCGCGGCGGTGGTCACGCCGATGATCGTGACGGTGGCCAGCAGCGGGATCTCGACGAGCGAGAAGCCGACGCCGACCGCCAGCGCGTCGATCGAGGTCGCCACGCCGAGCAGGAGCAGCCGCCGCAGCGCGAACGGATCGCTGCCGGGCGCATCGTCGTCGGCATCGGGATGCAGCGCGTCCCAGACCATCTTGCCGCCGATGGCCGCGAGCAGCGCGAAGGCGATCCAGTGGTCCCAGGCGGCGATCCACTGCCGGCCGAGACTGCCCAGGGCCCAGCCGATCGCCGGCATGACGGCCTGGAAGAATCCGAAGGTCGCCGCCATCAGCGCGGCCTGACGCCAGCCGACGCGGGTCGCGGACAGGCCGGCGGCGATCGACACCGCGACGGCATCCATCGACAGGCCGATGGCGGTGATGAGGACGGTGGTGAGGGCGGCGAGGGTCATCCCGGCCACACGCCTTCGTACACCGTCACCGCCGGGCCGGTCATCCGCACCTCGGCGTCGTCGGTCGGCCAGGCGATGTCCAGATCGCCGCCGCTCAGGCGCACGGTGGCGCGCCGGCCGGGGATGCGGCCGGTCAGGACGGCCGCCACGGTGACGGCGCAGGCGCCGGTGCCGCAGGCCAGGGTCTCGCCGCTGCCGCGTTCCCACGTTCGTTGCCGGATGATCGGTTGCGTGCGATCGATCACGGCGGCGAACTCGACGTTGGTGCGGCGCGGAAAGGCGCGATGGCGCTCAAGCACCGGGCCGATGGTCGTGACCGGGCAGCGGTCGGGATCGGGCACGAACGCCACCGCGTGCGGGTTGCCCATGCCGACCAGGATCAGGGGCCAATCGCGTCCACCGGCCGGCAGGGAGAGGCGCAGCACCGGCCCCGGACCGGGATGCTTCGCCGGGATCCCGGCGGGGGCCAGGCGCGGCCGGCCCATCGCCACGCTCGCGCCGACGACGGCGCGGCCACGGCGGACGAGCTCGACCCCCAGCACGCCGGCGCCGGTCTCGACCGTGAGCGTCCCGCCGCGCACGTGGCCGTGGTCGGCGGCGAGCTTCGCCAGGCAGCGGATGCCGTTGCCGCACATCTCGCTGGAACTTCCGTCCGCATTGAACATCGCCATGCGCACGTCGGCGCGGCGCGAGGGCGCGAGCACGATCAGGCCGTCGGCGCCGATGCCGGTGTGGCGATCGCTCATCGCGCGCGCCAGCGCCGACCAGGCGCGCGGCGGCGGAATCCTGCCGCCGATCGCGTCGAGGTAGACGTAATCGTTGCCGCAGCCGTGCATCTTGGTGAAGGGGACGCGCATGGCGGGATGCTCCGGCCGGCTGTGCGCGAGGCAACGCCGGCAGCGCCCGGGGAACACCCGGCCCGGGTCGACCGCCCGGCGCGTTGACCCTGGCGGTGCGTGGGCGCAGACTCGGCCCGCATGCGGCGACCCGCGCTCTGCACCGGATTCCTGGTCGTGCTCACCGGTGCGGTGGCGGCGAAGGAGATCGACGTGGTGGTGGATCGCCCGGCGCTGGCCGTGCCGGCGACCGAGCGGCAGCGCCTGACGGAACAGGCCTTCGCCCCCTCGGCGGTGGTCATCCCGGCCGGGCCGCTCACCCTGGCCGAGGCCGTCGCGGCGCTCGCCTCCAACGGGAATCCGACCCGGCTCGCACCCGGCGTGGACGGCGGTCGACGCGCTGAGACCGCCGGCTTCCAGGGCACCTACTGGCAGGCGGTGGCCTGGGTGGGGGAACGCTTCGGCCTCGCACCGCTGCCCGGCATGGTCCATCTGCCGCTGGTGCGGCCGGACTCCTCCGACAAGGACGCGGTGCAGATCCGGGTCGGGCAGGTCGAACTCGCGCCGGCCGACGCGCTGACGCCGGAGCGTCTCGTCCCGTGCGGCGCCGTGCTGGTGGCGGTGCGCGAAGCCAGCCTGCACCGGCCGCGTCCGCTGATCGGCGGCGCCGGTGCGCCCAGGCCGTGGATCCAGGGCCGCTTCTCGCTCCGGCTCGAACCGCGCACCGACCTCGCCCGCCTGGGCACCTGCCGCGTGACCTGGGCGGCGATCACCGATGCGCAGGGCGTCGCCCTGCGCATCGCCGGGCGTTCCAGCGATCCGGTGGGCGGGACCAACTCCTTGCGGATCGAGACCGCCGAGGCCGCAGGCGCCACGCCCGCCGGGGCCGACCTCGCCGGCGAACTCCAGGTGGCGGCGATCGAACCCTGGTCGGCCGACGTGCCGCTCGCGGTGGGCGACCAGGCCAGGCTCGCCCTGGGCGCCATCCAGGCGGCGGCGGGCGATGAGCGCCTGCTGCTCAAGCTCGCCGACCAGGGCGGCAAGCTCGCGCTCAGCCTGACCTGGCCGAAGACCGCCCTGGCCGGCGATCCGGTGCTCGTCCTGCTGCGCGAGGGCGCGGCGTTGCCGAATCGTGGCATGTCGCGTGGGCACGAGGCCGGGAAGGGCCAGCGGTCCCTGACCCGGATGTTCGGCGCGGTGCTGGACGGCGCCCATGTCGCCCGGGTGAAGGGCTTCGTCGCCTGCGCCAGCGCCAGCCTGCCGCTGCGCTTCCAGCTGGATCTCGCCGCCCCAGCCGTGCCGGCGAACCGGACGCCCCTGGAACCGACCCGGGTGCGCTGGGCCGCCGGCGAGGCCACCCTGGCCGAGGCGGTCGGCCGGCTCGCCGCCGACGGCCAGGCGGTGCTGCTCTCGTTCGGTCTCGACGGCCAGCGCCGGGCGACCCTGGCCGCATTCGACGGCACCTGGTGGGAAGCGGCGCTCGCCCTCTGCCGGGTCTTCGACCTGCGGGTGCTGCCTGCCAGCCCGCCGGAGGGCGGCGCCGTGAACAAGGTGGTGAGCGGGCCGGTGCACCTGGCCGCCGCCGGCCATCTGACCGCCGCCACCTCCCTGGCCCCCGCCGGCAGCAACCGGCCGGCGACGGCCCCCGTCTTCGCCTGCGGACCGCTGCTGCTCGAAGTGACGCAGACGGCGATCGAGGTCCGGCGCGGGCCGGACGGCGGCGGGCGCAGCCTGCTGGTCGGATGTCTCCTACGGGCGGAACCGCGCATCGACCCGGAGCGCCTCGGCGAGGTCGCCCTGACCTGGGCCGATGCGACCCTGCCCGATGGCGGCATCCTGCCCATCTCCGCCAACGGGCCGGCGACGCCGGTCGCGTCCTCGCGCAGGAATCGCGTCCAACCGGTGTTCGTCCAGACGGACGAGGACGCCGACGGCCACCCCGATGTGGCCCTGATGCGTGTCGACCGCCTGCCGCCAGGGCGGCAGGTGCTGCGGCTGAACGGCCAGGCGACGGTGGCGCTGCGGCGGCAGGCGCGGGTCGAGATGCGGCTGAACGCCGGAGCCTGGACGACCCGGGATCTCGCCGGGCTGCCGGTGTCCGCGGCGCTGCTCACCGCGGCGCAGGCCGAGGACCTCGGCCTGCCGTCGTCGCCCTGCCTGCTGTTCTCGCCGAGCGTGAGCCAGAACCCGGTCCGCCACAGCCTGAGCGCGCCGGACGGTGCCAGCGTTCGCCTGGAATCCAGCAACAGCGTGTACGTCAACAACCGCTACCTGCGCTCCTTCCCGCTGCCGGAACTGCTGCCGGGCGAATACACCCTGGTCCTGAACCTCGCGGGCCCGGCGGGGGACCTCCATCTGCCGGTGGCGCTCCAGATCGAGGCGCCGGAATAAGACGACCCGACCGGACGCCTATTCAGGATTCACCAACAGGTTGACGAAGGGATCTTGATTGGGGTAGGGACGGCCCTTTCGGGCCGCCCCTCCCTCCGAACCGTACGGGC
>CAZZJC010000050.1:0-31989 GCA_964654285.1 uncultured Candidatus Kuenenia sp. | reverse complement strand
CTGACCGGCACGGTCGAGGTCTCCTTCGGCGTGGCGACGCTCACCGTGACCCAGGTCGCCGCCGTCGAGATAGGGCCGGAGGCAGGACCGGTTGAACGGCGTAAGTCGCGCCAACGCTGAAGGCATGGACCGTCCCAGCGTGATCCAGGCGGCCTGACCATGTGCGGTCGGTTTGCCAATTCCGAAACCATCCCAGTCATGCGCCAGCACTACGGCGCCACCGGCCCCGAGGTCGATTGGTCGCCATCCTGGAACGTCTGCCCGACGCGCCAGATCCCGGTGCTCCTTGGTGACCGCTCCTCCCGCCGTCTGGGGCTCATGCGCTGGGGCTGGAACCCGCCTGCACTTGGCGGCCGTCTTCTCATCAACTGCCGAGGCGAGGAAGCCCATGCCAAGCGGATGTTCCAGGAGCCGCTGGCCCGCCGGCGCTGCCTGATCCTGGCGACCGCCTTCTACGAGTGGCGCCCTCCAGCGACCAAAAAGGAACGCGCCCAGCCGTTTGCCTTCGTGCCGCGCGAGGCCGGGCTGTTCGCCATCGGCGGGCTCTGGGAGGCGACTGGCGGTGTCGGCTCGGTGATCCTGATGACGGTGCCCGCCAATGAGGTCGTCGCTCCGGTGCATGATCGGATGCCACTGGTGATTGGGATGGAGGGGATTGGCGCCTGGCTGAACGCGGGGACGGAGCAGGATGCGATCCAGGCGAGCATCGTACCGAGCGGGGGTGGGGAGTGGCAGAGCTGGCCGGTTGGACGGGGAATTAGCGACGTGAAGCGTGATGGAGCCGAGGTTTTTAATCAGGTTCAAGAAGAAAGGTGAGACCGGATAACGCGTCGGGTAGATTTTATGCCATCAGATCGCGCCACTTCTGTGGCTGGTCCATTCGGTACGGCAAAAGCAGTGTCTGCAACTTGGGCGATGGATGCCGCGTCGAGTAGCCGTCTCGCTGCTGCCAGGATTCTGTCTTCGTCCAGCCCATCGCTTCGCCCACGCCGACCATCTGCTCGTAGGACATAGCATAGATCTCGCGACTTGTGCTTCGGCAGGCGAACACGAACACCATGATCAATCCGGGGATCTTCTCGTACTTGCGATCCATGCCGAAGGAGAACTTGCTGGCTGCCTTGATCTGGATGGGTCGAGCACGGAACTCGCCTGCGTGGCTCCAGCGGAACATGATCAGGTCGATGCCGTTGTCTCGCTCCGGCGTGGCGACCTCCAGGTTGGCCTCAATGATCGCGCCTTTGACGAGGTTGCGGCCGAGGATCTCGACCTGCTGGCTGTCGAGGTCGGCGCAGAGCGAGTTGCTGTCGTCTGCTTCTACGTTGCTGGTCATGGTGCCCTAGTCTCAGCGCCGGTCTGGTTGTTCCAGCGCCCAACCTCGCTGGTGATCGGTGATCGAGGAGACGGCGTACGGTGTGGTCCTCGGCCGGGGGGAAGGGAAGCCAGCGTGGACCGTATCGTCGGCGAGCGGCACGGAGACGACGGGCCTATGACCTGGATCGCCTTTGGGTGTATACTGACACATGTCGTGAGGGCTGACCACGACACAAGGTCCTGCGTGCAATTGTCGCTGCGCGTAGGGAACCTTCCGGGTACCAACATCTGGAATCCATGCACCAGTGCGCTGTCTGGTTGGCAAGCGGTCCATAGCAGGTAGCCTGGATCTTCCGACCGGCGAGATCGCCACTCATCCAGGATCAACCCATGTCCGTCGTCCTCGAGTTCTTCCGCAGTGATGGCGATCCGGTCAACCTGATCGATCTCGGCGCTGACTTCCTGTCGGCGCAAAAGATCGACCCCGCCAATGCCGGCCGGCCTTTTCGAGTTGGCATTGAGGCCAAGACATCAAAGGCAGGCAACGTTTACTACGAGTACAGCCAGAACGGAGTCCCCCTGCCAGATGGGCTCAACAGCTTCCTCAAGGTCAACGGAGCCCTAGTGGCGCTAGGTGGGGCTAAACCATCGCAGAAAGGCAATCCGACGCGGGAAGGTGCGGGCACGATGCTCCTGGGTGGCATCGTCTATGACGTGACCGCCTACCTGACGGAGACCAAATCGGGCTATTACGTCAAGGTCATCGCCCATAAGCAACCGGACCGAGCCAAGAACATCGAGAAGGCCCAGCGGGCTCCTCGTGGTGGGGCGATTCTCTAGGGCTTCAAGACCGCCTCCGGGTCACTTCTCTTTGGGCGGAACACCATCCGGCAAATGTGCCATATAAGGCCGTGGCGGATGTTCGCGAAGCTGCTGGACGCGCCCTGCGCAGCTGCTGGTAGCTATGGCCCGCTTATGGGCCGCCGTCCTTGCCAAGCGACGCGGCAGGCAGGTAAAAATCACCAGCTAGGGACTGCGATCACAGCCGTAGTCTCGCCATGCCGACAACCCCGGGGCTTGCAGCGACTTCGGCCACCCTTCTATTCTCCGACCCCAGGCGAGCCTTGGCGACTTGCCGACAGGCCTGACTGGCGATCGGAGTCCCGCGACGTGATCCTAGAACACTGGTCGACAATCGCAGAAGTCGCTGCCCATCTGCAAGTTGGAGAAGGCACCATCCTTCGCTGGATTCGGCATAAAGCGTTCCCGACGCACCGGGCTGGGCGAGTGGCGACTCAAGATCAGCGAGGTGGATGAGTGGATGTGCAACGGCAGTGGGGCGCCATCAGACCGCTCAACGCCATCGCTCAAAGCTAAACCATCCCAGCGCATCTAAAATCAGTAAACACCCAGGAAAGCCCTCATGAAGTCGATCCTCGACACCTGTGTCCCCCGTCCCGACCTGATCGCAGGCACCTTCAATCCCGAGGTGTTCACTGCGCAGCTTTCGGCGGTGATGGACCATTACTCGAACAAGACCAGCGCGGTTTCACCGCTTTACACTGATCCCAAGGCTTTCTTCGGCGAAGCGACCTTCGCAACGGCCGGTCTCAAGCAGGTGCTAGCCGAGGTGTTCGGCCGCATCGCTGGTGATCCCAGCCTGCCGGCCATCCATCGCCTCGAAACCGGCTTCGGCGGCGGTAAGACCCACAGCCTGATCGCATGCACCCACATTGCGAAACGCGGCAAGGACATCGCCGCCGCGGTGAACGGCTTGCTTGATGCCAAGGTGCTGCCGGCAGCCGGGAGCGTCGATGTCGTCGGCATCGCAGGCGACGAGGTACCTGTCCACCAGCCCAAGGGCAAGAAGCTGGTTCCCTTCACCCTCTGGGGAGAGATCGCGCTCCAGGTCGGCGGTGAAAAACTTTACCGTCAGGTCGAGGAAGAAGCCAACAGCCTGGGTGCTCCTGGCTCGGCGTTCTTCGACGCCGTGCTGGGCGACCGCAAAGTACTCATCATGCTGGACGAGCTGGCCCAGTATTCCGCCCGTCTTGAGGCCGCTCGGCCTGGCGGCAGCCAGCAGCTAGCCGCCTTCCTGATGGGCCTGTTCGGTTACGCCAAGAAGCGCTCGGGCGTCAGCATCATCGTCACCCTGGCTGGGTCCCGGGACGCGTTCGCTCGCCAGACAACGCTGCTAAAGGATCTGCTCTCCAAGGTCCGCGGCGAGCAGTTGACCGATGACGCTGCCCTGGCCATCGCCGAAAGCGGCATCAACGAGCTGCGCAGCGTCATCGCCCGCGACGACAACCCGATAACCCCAGTCCAACCCAGCGAAATCAGCCGCGTGCTGGCCAAGCGCCTGTTCAACACCATTGACCCGACGGCCGGCTCTGAAGCCGCGAAAGCCTACGGCCAGCTCTACGCGCGTTCGCAGAGCCTGCTGCCCGATGTCGCTGTGCGTGCGGATTTCGCTGATCGCCTTACCGCCCACTACCCATTCCACCCGACGTTCATCGACTTCCTGAACAAGAAGCTGGCGACGGTGGAAACCTTCCAGGGCACCCGCGGCGTCCTCCGTGTGCTCGCGCTGGCGGTGCGGAATCTGTGGAGCACCAAGCTCGCCGTGCCGATGATCCACACCTGTCATCTGGATTTGCGCGATCCGCGCACGGTGGGCGAGATCCTGGGACGCACCGGCACCGCTGATCTGCGTGCCGTCGTTGACGCCGATATTGGCGGTGCCGACACCAACACCATTGAAGGCGGTCGGAGCAACGCCGAGGTCTGCGACCTGCGCAACCCGCATCCCGAAGGCCACCCGCTGCACGAATACGCCTGGAAGACGGTATTCCTGCACAGCCTTGTAGGTCGCGAGCAGGGCGTTGGCTCCAGTGTGTTCGGGATCAACGAACGCGACTGCTGCTTCGAGGCCGCCTTCCCCGGCCTGACGCCTCCGCAGCTTCAGACCGCGCTGAAGGAGATCGAGAACAGTGCGTTCTACCTGCGCCACCAAGACGGCCGCTTCTACGCTAGTCTCGATCCCTCCGTCAACATCGCACTCGCTCAGATCCGGCGCGGCCTCACGGACGGCGAACTGAACGAGGTCCTTGGGCGCACCGCCGGCAAGGTGATCGGCAAGGACAACCCGCCCTTCACCGTTCTGAATAACATTACGCAACCCAGCGAACTGCCGGACAACAAGGGCAGGCCGATGCTGGCGCTCATCGCGCTCGACTCGCCGCCCATCCGCCCCGAGGCTTTCATCACCACCTGCGGCCCCGGTGTGCCGCGCATGGAGCAGAACATCGTCTTCATCCTGGTGCCCAACACGGTGGTCGCGCACAGCCCTGGCGAACAGGACACATTCCTTGCTACCGCGGATCAACGTGCCGATGACGCCCGCCGCCAAGTTAAGGACCTCGCGCGTCTCGTGCTCGCCATGCGGAAGCTAAAGGAAAATCCCAAGGCCTACGGCATCACCCCGACCAAGTTGGCCGAATCGGACTTCGACACCCGCTTCCGCGAGCGCGAACTGGCGCTGCAGAGCACCGTGACCCAGGCCTACAACAGCCTATGGTTCCCAAGCTGCACCGGTGCCATCGCCCATAAGGAGATCAAGACGGCTGGCGGCGAAGGTGGCGCCTCGACCTTTGAGCTGCTGCGTAAGGTCCTGCTGGACGAGGGCGAGCTCGTCACCGCCGAGCACACCACCGCGGATCGTCTGGGCAGCCTGGCCGCGTTGTTCTTCATCGACGGCGACTCGATCAGCCTCGCCCACCTGCGCTCCCACTTCACGACCCGCCGCAAGTGGCCGATCCTCGACGCCCCCGCCGTGCTTGAAACCCTGATTCGCGCTGGTGTGGAGCGCGGTCAGTGGTGCCTCTACCGCATCACCAGCGACAGCGACACCAAGCCCAGCGAGATGTACAGTCGGGAAACCGGCGCCGTGCCCTTCGGCGTGGACATAGCGGCGAAGGACTGGTCGCTGGTCACGCCCGCCGGTGCCAAAAAGCGTGGTTGGGTGGGTGCAGACAAGCCGGAGCCAGAGCAGGTCCGCACCTGGGTCCGTGAAGCTGCGTCCTCCTTCAGCGCCGGCACGGTGGACGATGTCGTCTCCACCGTCACCCAGCAGCACGGCAAGATGCCGGAGCCTGACCTCCTCGACGCGGTGGCCCAGCAGGTCAAGGAGGGCCGCCTGTTCGTCTTCAGCGGCACCAAGGAGCAGAAAGAGAAGCCCGCGAACCTGCAGACCGGCAACCAGGCGCAGTTCTACCACCCGCAGAGGGGCGATGTCCTCATCACCAAAAAGGAAGCCGCCGAACGCGGCTGGTTGGCCGAGGCCGACAAGCGTCTGAGCCTCGACGGCAGCGGCCCGGACGAGGTCAAGCCGTTGCTCGCCGCCCTACGGCGGGTTGAGACCCTCTACGGTCGTGGCGCCACCACGACCCTCAACACCTGCCAGCTAGAGCAACTCCGCCTGCCCGGCGATGCCCGGCTCGACATGACCCTGACTAACGCCTCACCGCAGACCATGAAGGCCCTAGGGGAACTCCTCAGCACCCTGGTGCGGCTGGTCGAGGCCGATGCCAAGACGACCTCCTACATCACCATTGACGAACCCGACGATGCCTGCGTATTCCTCAAGGAACTGAAGGGCAGTGCGACTCATGGCAAGGCGTGAAAAGCCGACCATCGATCTCGCCCAGCACTACGACGAGCATCTGGCCACTTCGTGGCGCCGGTCGTCATGGGTCCTGCGGCAGACGGCCCATGCCGGCAAGCCGGCGCCCTATTTCGTCGCTCTCCAGCGTTTTCCGCCGGTGACCAAAGACGACCTGGCCATCGCCTTCCAAAAGGGCAAATCGCTGCGCCCCAACCCGCTGCGTGAGCGCGGTGGCATCTGTGGCGAACCGCTGCGTCGTGTCCTGCCGGTCCTCCGCCGCATGACCCAAGGCGTCCTCGACGCCCAGGGTGTGCCCCTACTCATCGACCAGTACCTGGAACCGACGGCCAAGGATCTGCCCCGGAACCTGCCGCTCGACGAGGCTGCCGGCTGCAAGCTGGCGCTCATCTTCAAGCTCCACGAGCATGTGCTTGACCTCGACCGCGTTGAGTTGATGGCCTGGCGGCTGCTCAAGTTCACCGCCGAGGAGGCCGGCTACTGGTTCTCGCGCACCGCGAACTTTGGTGAGCCTTCCAACCGCTGGGCCTTAGCGGGTATGCGGATCATGCTGGGCGGCCAGGCACAGGATCCGGACATCGCCTCCCTGCTGGAGAAGCACCGGCTCGGGGCCTAGCCAGACTGTAAGTCCAGTTGTAAAGCGTAAACCGCCCTGTAAGGTAGGGGCATGCCCACCACGCCCAAGCTCCATAACGACCCTTTGTCCCTGGTGTTATGCCAGATTCGCTTCAGCCGTGTTCGGAAGATGGGGGGCTATATCTCCTCGATCCAGGATAGCCTGCGTCGCAATGGCTTCCCTTCGGATGTCAGCGGCATCCTGCAGCAAGTGCTCATCACGGCCGCTGGGCCGCAGTCCATCCAGACCAAGCAGGATGAGTTCCGTTCGGCGGATAACACCTGGAGCATCATCGTCGGCGAGGACACCCTGGTCCTCATCACCTCGAACTACGACCGCTTCGAGGGTTTTGCCGCTAAGTTGCGGATGGCCATCGAAACGGTCGATGCCGCGGCCGAACTCCGCCACGGCCAGATCACCCGGATCGGGTTGCGCTACATCGATGTAGTCCAGCCCCAGGATGGCGAAACCCACCGCGACTACCTCAAGGCCAACCTGCACGGCCCACAGTCCGCCGTGTTCACCCAGGGGCCGCTGGTACATCTTGAAGCCGCCGGCCGAACCGAACTGGGTACCATGATCCTGCGTATCACCCAAAATGATCAGGGCATTCTGGTGCCGCCGGACATCGCCCTGAAGCCCCTGCGCCATAAGCAGGTCACAAGGCCCGGCCAACTGCTCACCCTGATCGACAGCGATCATTTCGTGGAAGGCGAGTGGCCCTTCGACCTGAAGGCCATCATCGAAACCGTGGATCACCTCCACAAGAGCATCAACACCGTGTTCTTCCGCGATGTCATCACCAAGCACGCCACCACCGTCTGGAAGGCCGAAGACCATGCTGCGAACTGACCATACGAAGGCGCCGAGCCTCCCAAGCCTCGGCACCCTGCTCTTCACCCCTGGGGTAGCCTCGGGGGCGACGGGTTCTCGACTGTTCATCCAGAACATCATGAAATCCGCCGCCCTCACCGTCACCTTGACGGTAGCAGCAGTGCTCGGCATCAGCCAGCAGTCGAAGCATGCGAACGACCAAGATTCCGAGCCTGCCAACAGCATCGTCATCACCCAGCCGTCTCTGATCCTGTCGCAGCCCAATGATGCTCTCGCGGCGTCGGTTGCTGTCCCGCTACGTGAACATATCGCCCGCATCAGTTCCGATCTGGGCCTCGGCAAGAGCGACATCGCCCGCATTTTCGACATTTCCCGGCCAACCCTGTATTCGTGGATCAAGGGCGAGACCGAGCCCAAGGAAGGCCGCCAGGCCGAACGCGTGCGCCAACTCGGCGACCTGGTGGCCGCAGCCAGCAAGCCGAATCAGGCGCCCCTGTACGACCGCTTTGTCGAACACGCCTTGCCCGGCGAGACCACCAGCCTCCTGGAACATCTGCGCCAGGCCGAGTGGGACCTGCCCACACTCCAGCGCCTGCTGGTGGACGCCCGTCGTCTCACCGACGAGCGCGGACGCCGACTGCTGGCCCAGTCTGGGCCGATCGGCAAGCAGCGCGGCGACGGCATGCTGGCCGACCACCTCATCGACCTCGGCAACGCCTGACCATGACCAGTCTGGCAGTGGCACCACGCGGCGATCTCACCGACTGGCGACAAGGATCGCTGGCCGGTGATGCCGTGCGCGACGCCATCGGCCAGGAGGAGCGTGCCCACCTGACGGACCTCGACTGGTCCCAGGTCATTATCGTCATCGTATCCCAGGACTGCGACATCTGCGCATCCGAGGCGGTGGAACCCTATGTCGATGCGCTGCCTTTCGTGCCGCTCGATCCCAGCCGTGCCAACCAGGACGCCCAATGCCGGGGCGGACGCAACCCGCGGCGCTTGGTCCTGGACACCCCCGGCCGCGGTCCGATGGCGGCCGAGCAGTGGCACCGTCTGCGCATCCCCAAGCGCCTGGTCCTGGCCCACCAGCCCCAGGGCCAGATCGCGGTGGACGACGCCACCTGTCTGCGGCGCTGGTTAGGCCGTCGCTACACGCGGGCGGCCTTCCCCGATGCCTTCAACAACCGCCTCAACGCCTCGCGCAAGATCCGCGACAAACTGGACGGCCTGTGGGCTGGCATCGATGCCCAGGCCACCAGCGGGATCTACATCCGCTTCGTCGCCCAGGATGACCGGTCGGCCGACCGTGAACTGACCAACCCTGACGAGACGTACCACATCGTGGTCCGCGTCACCTATCCCGTGGCGATCGACCCGACGACCCAAGGGTTCGTCGTGGCCCCGGAAACCAAGGCCAGTGCCGAACGGTTGCTTGAAACCTTTGATACCTTGATTGACCTGGTGGACGGCATCGAGATGGACGACGGCAAGGCCATCCCCGAAACCGACTTCACCCTCCACGACCTGCGCTGCTACTTGCGGTTCGACCGCGACTACCGTTCCAACGACACGGCAGCCATCCTACCGCTGGCAGCCGACGCACCCTGATCATGCCAACTCTTCCTGCATTCGATGTCGACAAGAACGTGTGCCACAATCCGCATGTCGTCATCCTCGGTGCAGGAGCCAGCATGGCGGCTGCGCCACATGGCGACAAGCATGGCCTGCGTCTGCCGTCGCTTCAGAATGTGGCCGACATCATTGGCATCACCGATCTGATCACGCAGTGCCAATCAGCGTATGGGCCACTCGGATCAGGATTCGAGGAGATCTACTCGAACCTGATTTCCTGCGGCAAGGCGCAGCGTGAAGTGAATCAGATCGATCAGGCTGTTCGAGCATATTTCGCCAAACTACAGCTACCTGAACACCTGACAGCATATGACTACCTGATCCTAGGACTCCGTGAGAAGGATGCCATTTTCACATTCAACTGGGATCCCTTCCTGCTGCAGGCCTACTTCCGCTGCTCAGGCACAGCCAAACTGCCAAATATCTACTTCTTACATGGCAATGTCGGCATCGGCGTGTGCGAGACATGCAAGATCAAAGGCAATGCCGGCTGTTCGTGCCAGAAGTGCGGCCAACCGCTTTCCGATGTTGACCTCCTGTATCCCGTCAAGCAGAAGAACTATGCCGCCAACGCACTTCTGCAGAACGAGTGGAAGGCCCTAGCCGATTATATTGGAAGCGCCTATTTTATTACGATATTCGGATACTCCGCGCCGGTCACAGATGTGGAAGCGCGGTCGCGCTTTATCAACGCCTTTCGCACGAATCCCTCGCGTGAGTTTGCTGAAGTCGAGATCATCGACATCCGTGACCGGGCGGACATCGAGCGCACTTGGGAAGATTTCTTTTTTGAGCATCACTACGGGGTCTTCCCCGACATCACCCACAGCCAGATCTATCGACACTTCAGGCGATCCTGCGATGCGTTTGCGATGGCATCGCTTCAGTGCAACCCCGTCCCAGAACACAGCCCGCACAACATCCCAGACCTTGAAGGTCTGAAGGGATTTGCTGGTCTCTTGCACGACGAAGAACGACTTCAACTGAAGTTCTGGCGCAACCACAAGAATCCCTTTGGCCCATCGGCCGATACTGAGAAGACATCATGACCAGCGACCTCCGCCTCATCGAGAAGGGCTTCCCCTGCCATCAGGTCGGGGCGGAAACCCGGCGCGAGCGCAGCGCCAGCAACATGCTGCCGCCTACCTACTACCTGCATGTGTGGTGGGCGCGCCGGCCGCTGACGCCCAGCCGGGCGGCGGTGCTGGGATCGCTGCTGCCGGCGGGCTACGACCCCGACGAGTTCCTGAAGGCCCTGGGCATCCTGCGCCACGCGGTCGACATCAACGGCACCCACTGGATCGTTCCCAAGGCGCTACATGAGCTGCTCAAAAACGGTGTCCTGGTCGTGGACCGCGCCGTGGTGAAGGCCCTGCGTGACGAGCAGGAGACCCGGGCCGAGAACCGCGAGATCCTGGCCAAGGTCCTGGTCGATGATCCCGGTGCTGCCAACGACCCCGTCTTCCTGAAGTGGAAGGCGAACTCGCAGCCGATCCCCGCCCCCATCCCCGATCTGGGCGAGCGGTTGCAGGTCATCACCGAGGCCGCCGACCCCGCCTACGGCAATGCCCGCATCGAGTTCGAGAAGGCGCACAAGCTGCGTACGGCCGACGACAAGTACGGCTACGACCGCGCGTATAACAACGCCGGATGCCTGACCGCCAGCCAGCAGAAGGTGGTGCTCGACCCCACCTCGGGTGGTGGCTCGATCCCGTTCGAGGCCCTGCGCCTCGGCCACACGGTGATTGCTAACGAGCTGAACCCCGTGGCCACCGTGATCCTGTATGCCACCTGCGACTACCCGGCCCGATACGGCGTCGGCCTGGCGGCCGACATCCGCGTCAACGGTGAGTCGATCCGTCAGGCCATGGTCAGCCAGATCAAGCACCTATTCCCGGCCAGTCCGGTGGACGGTGAAGAACTGGCCGCCCTCAAGGCGCACCTCAAAGCTCACCCGGATCTGGTCGAGCCCTACCGTGCCGAGACCCTCGATGGCTACCTCCATGTCCGCACGGTCACCTGCCCCCACTGCCTCGGCGAAGCTCCGCTGCTGAACACCCGCTGGCTGTCCAAGGAAGCCGGCGACCAGTGGGCCGTCGAGGTCGTGACCGACGGCCGTCAGCGCTCGGGCCGCGTCCAGTTCCGGGCGGTGCGTCTCACCAAGCCGACGCCGGCCGAGTTGGAAGCCATCGAGGCCGGCACCGTCAGCGACGGCCTGGGCCAATGCGTCCATTGCAAGCAGGCCATCGACGGCGACGAGATCAAGGCCCAGGCCCGCGGCGAATCCAAGCACGGCGCCTGGCGCGATGTCCTGTACGCCGTCGTCGCCACCCGCGAGCAGCCCAAGCTGAACGCCAAGGGGCAACCCGACCGCTACAAGACCGGCGAGAACGCCGGGCAGATCAAGACCGAGACCATCCGTTACTTCCGCTCGCCCAACGCGCGGGACCTGCAAGCCCTGGCGGCGGCGGAAACCGAGTTGCAGAAGCGATGGGATGATTGGGAGCGGCGGGACATGATCCCGACCGAGAAGTTCCCCGAAGGCAACGACATACGTCCGGTGACCTTCGGCATGAGGCGCTGGTGCGATCTCTTCACGCCCCGCCAGTTGCTGGGCCACTTGATCATGGTGGAGGAACTGCTGCGGCGGAAGCCGACGATCCTCAAGGAGCACGGCCCTGAGCGCGGCAGAGCGATCATCACCTATTTGCAGTTCGGCATCGACAAGTGCTTTGATTACAACAGCCGTCAGACCCGATGGATTACCCAGAGGGGCACCATTTCCGGCACCTTCGGACGCCACGACTTCAGTCTCAAGTGGACCTTTGGCGAGATGTTCTTCGTCAACGAACACGGCGGGGCCGCCTGGGGCATGGAACAAGCAGCCAAGGCCTTTACTGAGCTGGCGGAGTTCGTGAAGCCGTTGCATGACCGGACCGGCGGACAGTTGCCGCTGACTATCAGGAACGGGTCCGCTGCAAACATGGCGTTTATCCCCGATCAGACGGTGGATGTGGTAGCCATGGATCCCCCGTACTACGACAATGTGCAATACGCAGAGCTGTCAGACTACTTCTATGTGTGGCAGAAGCGGACGCTGTTCGATTTGTATCCCGAACTCTACAATCGGCAGATGACAGATAAGCAGGCTGAGGCAGTCGCAAACCCGATTCGCGACGGAAGCAGCAAGGCCGCCAAGGCAGCCTATGAGCTTCGCATGGGGGAGATCTTCCGGGAATCCCGCCGTGTGATGAAGGATGACGGCGTCTTCTCCATCATGTTCACGCACAAGAGCCAAGATGCGTGGGAGACTTTGACCAGGGCAATCATTGATGCCGGGTTGGCGATCACGGCGACCATGCCGGTGGATAGCGAGTTTGCCTACTCAATGCACCAGATGAACCAGGCGGCAGCAGCCAGTTCCATCTTCCTGACCTGCCGCAAGCGCCCCCACCGCACTGGCCCGCCGGCCATCTGGTCGGGCTTCGGCGGGGTTGGCGTCCAGCACCAGGTCCGCGCCGCCGTCGTGGAGGGACTGAAGGAGTTTGCCGTCCTCCAACTCAACCCGGTGGACGAGATGATCGCCAGCTACGGCCGCGCCCTGAAGGTGCTGTCCGAACACTGGCCGGTCGTCGATGGCGACGCCGAGGTCAGCCCGGTGCGCGCCATGACCGAGGCCAGCGGCGTTGTCGCCCATCACCAGATCACCAAGATCACCAAAGGCCGCCTCTCGGTCGCCGACCTGCACCCCGAAGCTGCCATGGCCCTGACCTGCTTCGGCATCTGGGGCCTTGGTGACTTCGCCTACGACGAGGCCCTGGGCCTCTCGAAGGCCCTGACCATCCGCCTGGAAACCAAGGGCGGCGGCTACCACGCCGACGGCCCCTTCATAGGCATCGCTGCAGCCCCGTCAGGCAGGTTCAAGTTGGCAGATAGAATCAAGGCTGATAACTTCGATCAATACCATGCGCCTTTGATCAAGGGCGGCAGCAAGTTGCGATTGGCCATCGCACAAGAGCGTGATCCGCTGAGGCTTGCCAAACCCCAAACCGAATGGGACCTCCTTCACGGCGTGCTGCTGGAGCACCAGAAGGGCGAGATCGTTGCCGTCCGCGCGTATCTTGATGCCCACGCCAACGGTAAACAGGGCCTGGTCACTGACCTCCTCCAGGTCTGGGCCACCGAAGTCGGCGACCAAGCCATGCAGCGGGAAGCGCAGACGATCCTCTTCGGTCTGCGGGGCGGTAAATGACGGACAAACTTGAAACCGTGTGGTCGGAGTGCATCCTGTGTGCGAGGAAAACAGAACACACGATCTGCTATAAGGAGTCTGAATCCCCCGAGCATTACAATGCCACAACATATTTCATGTTTGTGAAGTGCCGTGGGTGCGGGACGCGATCATATCGAGAGGAGTACCACGACTGGGAGGCGATGAATACCGATTGGGAGGGCAACATCATCGCAGACGAGGCCAGCCATGTATATCCCCCCGTGCTGCTGGGACGAAGGCAGATATCAAATACGCACTGCCTTCCAGATGCTGTACGGAAAATCTATGTGGAAACTTACAGCGCGGTTGCAGGCGGCAACTTCACCTTGTCGGGCATGGGCCTTCGCGCCACCGTCGAGGCGATTTGCAACCACCAAGGCATCAAGGGCAATGATCTCGCCAAGCGGATCTCCAAACTGCGCATCTCTGGGATATTAGGTAAAAAGGATGTCGACCGTCTACATGGAATTCGGTTCCTCGGCAACGATGCTGCCCATGAAATAAAGACCGCCAAAGCAGAGACTGTCCTCCTGGCACTCGACATCATCGAACACGCTCTTCGGTCCCTCTACATCTTCGACGACGAGGGCAGCGTTCTGGAGTTGCCGTTCAACGACTACGAAGAAGTGAAGGATGTCCTTGTGCGATCGTTGAAGACCATGGCCCCCGGGACCTACACCCTGACCAAGTGGCTGGGCGACCATACGCGTCGCCTCTGCGATCGGCGCGACGAGTTTGAGAAGGCCACCGTTGACGCTGTGAACGCAGGGACATTTCCCGGCATCACCCTGGGCGCCCCGATTCCCGGTCGCCCAGGCGCCAAGCCGATGCAGACCTATACGAAGGCCTGACCCATGGACGAACTCACCGGCCTCCGCTCCAAGTCCTGGGCACTCGACTACAGCACGAGCGGCATGGGTGACGATGGTCGGCCGGTGGACATCCTGCACGACTTCTACATCCCTGTCCTGCGTCGTTCACGGCGCTACGACCGCGTCGCCGGCTACTTCCGCAGCAGCTCGCTGGCGGCTGCATCCCAAGGCTTCTCCGCTTTCGTAGAATCCGGCGGCACCATGCGGCTGATCGTAGGCTGCGATCTGGATCCTCAGGACATCGAAACCGTGCTGACGTCTCTGTCCCAGCGCAACGACGAAGCGCCGTTGGCGCAGGCCCTCGGCAAGGAAATCGAGGCATCGGAGTCGTGGCCGGCCGGTGTGCAGCGCGGTGTCGCCCTGCTGGGCTGGATGATCGCCAACAAGCGGTTGGATCTGCGCGTGGCATTCCGCATGCACATGGCAACCCGGAAGCCGATCCCGTCCACCAGCACCGAGGACGGCTATGTCCACGAGAAGTGGGCGATCTTTCAGGATGAGCACGCCAACGCGATGGCCATCAATGGGTCTCTCAATGAATCTCGGACGGCCTTGGTCCTAAACGCCGAGTCTATCGAGGTCCATTGCTCGTGGTGGGATGAACGCAGTCGCAAGCGTATCGCCGGCAAGCAGCAATCCTTCGAGCTGCTGTGGAACAACCAGCATCCAAACTTCGCCGTCATGCCCTTGCCGCAGGCCGTGCGCGAGCGCTTGGTCGCGTTGGGCGGGGCTTCCTTGGGCAAGCTCATGGAGATCGACGGCAGCACCGCCGCGGTCCGCCAAGTGCCGCCGCCCAAGCCGATCGAACTCCTGCGCTGGGCCGTGGTCCGCGATGCTGCCCGGATGCCCAATGGGCGCTCGGTCGGCATCGTCACCGCCCCGGTCGCCGCCTGGCCGCACCAAGAAGTGGTCGCCCGCGCTCTGACCAAGGGCTTCCCCTTTCACTACCTGCTGTGCGATGAAGTCGGTCTCGGCAAGACCATCGAGGCGGGCCTGGCCCTGCGATCCCTGATCCTGAGCGGGCTGGTCCGTCGGGCGCTGATCGCCGCGCCGCGCAGCTTGTGCAAGCAGTGGCTCCGCGAGCTCAGCCACAAGTTCCTGCTTCCCTTCGTGCTGGCGGACAGCGATCGCAGCCAACGCCTGCTGCCGGTGGCCGATGAGGCCGCTGGAGGCTCGCTGTTCAACCACGACCTGGCGATCGTCTCGACCGGCCTCCTGATCCGTGACGAGCGTAAGGCGGAGTTGCAGTCATCGTCCGCCTACGATGTCGTGCTGGTGGACGAGGCGCACTACGCCCGACGCAGCAACAGCGCCAAGGGTTATCGGGAAGGTGCCGACTTCAACCTGCTGTTCCGGACCATCGACCAGGTGGTGTCCAAGCGCACGGACGCCCTGTGGCTGGCGACCGCCACGCCCATGCAGATTCACCCGATCGAGGCGGCGGACATGCTCCGTTTCACCGATCGCGTCGGCGTCTTCCAGTACGATCCGTCACTGACCCAGGCCTTTTACGAGGCGCTGGGCAAGCTGGTTCGCAACGACAGCCCGAACTCGCCTGAATGGGACCTGCTTCGCAACGCCGTGCTGTCGGTCAAGGACCAGGACCCGCACCTCTGGCAGCGCGTGACCCAGGCCGTGATGGTCGGTGCCATCGAGGTGCCCGCCAAGGCCTGGATGGAAACCGGACGCGTTCCCACCAGTGAGGCCAACAAACGAAAACTGCTACGCCTCATCTTTGCCTGCGCCCCGATGTCACGGGTCATGCAACGGCACACGCGCAGCCTGCTCAAGGTCTACCACGCCAAGGGGCGCCTGAAGGCCAACCTCGCCGATCGCCACATCGAGCCGCTGCGGCCGTTGGCCTTCAACGCCCAGGAACAGCTCTGCTACGACCAACTGGAGGCCTACTGCAAGGAACTCAGCCGGCGCATGAAGCAGTCCGGCAACAAGAAGCTGCAGAACGCCACGGGCTTCCTGCTGTGCCTGCTGCGCCTGCGCTTTGCCTCATCCCTGTTCGCCATCCACCAGACCCTTCGTCGGCGGCGGGCCAAGGTGGCAGCCGCCTTGGCCCATGCGGACCTTGATGGCGTCGGCAGTGGCGACTTGGAGATCCAGGATCTCAACCTCAGCGATGCGGTCGACGGCGACGATGAAGACATCGACGAGGAGATCATCCTCAACCTGCTCAACACCCGCACCCCTGCAGATCTAGACTGGGAGCGCAAGACGCTGGACGAAATGCTGGAGACCCTGGGACAGATCCAGGAGACACCTAGCAAACTCAAGGAACTTCTGCGCGTCCTGGAAGGCCGCCGCAGCGCCGGCGGTCGCGTCAAGCAGGTGGTCGTGTTCACCCGCTTTGCCGACACCATGCGGAACATCGTCGAGGTGCTGCGGTCCAAGGATCGTCGGATGCTCATCGGGACCTACTCGGGCCTGGGTGGCCAGTACACAGATCCCCGCATCTGGGAACTTGCCGGCGTCGACCGCGACGAGGTCAAGCAGCGCTTCGTGGCAGGTGAGATCGATGTCCTGGTGTGTACCGACGCCGCGGCCGAAGGCCTGAACCTGCAGACCGCCGACCTGCTGATCAACTTCGACCTACCGTGGAACCCCATGAAGGTCGAGCAGCGCATCGGACGCATCGATCGTATTGGCCAACGTCACGCCAACATTTATGTCCTGAACCTATGCTACACCGGGAGCGTCGAGGAGAAGGTCTACGGCAAGCTGCTGGAGCGCCTTCGCCAAGCCGGGACCTGGATGGGATCCCAGGCGTTCAGTCTGCTGCCTGTCACCAGCGACGAGTTCCGTAAGCTGGCCCTGGGCGAGATCAGCGAATCCGAACTCGAAGCCGAGGCCAAGCAGCGCATGTTGGCCCACCGCCGGCAGGAGGAGAGCGTCGAGATTCCACCGGACGACCTCTATCATATCTATGTGAACCTTGCCGAGCAGGCTGCCCGCGAGCCGCAGCCGCTGGACCTTGCCGACATCCAGGGCGCCTTGGTGGACAGCGTCTGGCTGCGCGACATCGGTTTCGTGCCGTCGAGCGATGCCGAGGTCAGCCACTTTACCGTCCATGGGCTGGATGACGACAGCGACCGGACCATCCTGACGACCAGTCGAAAGATCTTGGAGGACGGGATCCCTGGACACCATGGACCAATCCACTTCGCCAGCTTCGGCAACCCGGTCTTCGACCGGATCCTGGAGCGGACCGCCGGCTTCGAGCTGCCGCCCTGCATGCGCAGGATCAGCATCCAGGTGGACGGCTATCACGCCGAGCTGGTCGGCTACGCCGTCGCCACGCTGACCCCCTGCGGCGGGACCGCCTTGCGCCTGATCACGCGCTACAAGGACCTCGACGGGCTGGTGATCAACGCCAACGCAGAGTTGTCCGACGCCGACATCGCCCCGCTGCGCATCGAACTAGGACACCTTGCCCGCGCAGAGTTCGACCCTTGCCTGGCAACGAAGGCCATCGAGCGCCTCAATGTCGCTGCCGCCCACGCCCAGTTGTCCCTGAACTGCATGGTGGCCGGCTACCTCGCCGACGAGCGTCGGGAGAAGGCCAAGGACGGCGACAAGTGGTGGCCGCTGGTGAAGGACCTCGACGCCCTCATCGAGAACAGGCCCGAAATCACCTGCCACCTCAAGCCGATCAGTGCGGTCAACCGCATTCAGCGGCATCTCCTGTGTCAGGACGACATCACCGTCCCCAAGCTCGACGACACCGCCCGAGTTACCGCCCCCAACTTCCTACTCTGCGTCGCGCTGGATCACGCCTGCGCCGTGGCTGATGGGATCACGAAGAAACGGGCGGAGCTGGAGACGAGCAAGGTGCTCAACAAGCTTCAGGACTACTCGACGAAAGGGACTTGATGGCACCATGGCGTCACACCTTGGCCTGGGCCTCACATGACTGATCGCAAGATCCCCCTTCGGGTTGTTGCCGTCGTCTCACAGGCATTGGCCGAGTGGGGAACTCATACCAAAATAGACCGGTGGTTGCAGTTGGCGGAGACCCCGGAAGGGATTTCGTCGGGTGGCAACAAGGAACAAAAAGTCCGGAACGCACTGGATGCGTTGAACGCGCTTCAGGGGCACCGCGCTCTGGATGCCCTTGGCATCATCATTGCGGATTTGATGGAGACAGAGACCCCCATCCAATCCGAGAACAATGGGCAAGTGCAGGTTTCTCAGGTTCTTTCGGCCAACGGCCTGCGCTATATCGTCGGTGGGAAGATCGGCAGCCAGCAGGTAGCGCCCACCGCCGCTACTCTGGAGCAGGTGATCAGGGATCGCAACTGGGCTTCGCTTGAAAAGGAATACCAGCGTGCCTTCGAGGGCATCAAGGACGACCCGCCACAGGCCGTCACGGCCGCCTGCGCTATCCTTGAGTCGCTGTGCAAGATCTACATTGAAACCGAGCGCCTGGAGATGCCAGGCACACAGACGCTTCAGAACCTGTGGCCGGTCGTACAAAAGGCCCTTGGCCTTGATCCGGCGAGCAAGGAGGACGACGACCTCAAGAAGATCCTGCAAGGACTCGCGAGCGCAGCTGTGGGTATCGCGCACCTACGAACGCACACTGGATCTGCTCATGGCCGCGGCTTGACGACCTACCGAGTTGAGGCTCGACATGCCCATCTTGCAGTGGGAGCGGCTCACACCCTTGCCAAGTTCTTGATCGAAACCTGGGATGCGCGCAGGGTCTCAGACCGCCGGTAAGGTGACGGGAAAGTGACACCCGTTGTCCCAGCGTCGGTGGCCAAGGCGTACGCTGGGTGAACACCTCCAGGGACCATTTAATTAATTATCCGGAGTTTCACGGCTTGCTAATCTTCATCGGCCTTGCTTCTGGCCAGATGTCCACAAAGAACTCTTCCTCCTGTCTCTCATTGGTGAAGAAGACGAGACGATCCGGTGGAACCGTCAATTGGAAAATCGTTGGTTGGCTCGATTTATTTCGCCCTGCCTCACGGTCGGCAAATATCTTGGCAACCGCGATGGATTTCGTCCAGGAAGTGCGGAGAGCGAGTCTTCTCGTGGGCATGGCAACTCCACGATATAATGTTATGGGCTTGGTGGCCGTAAAGGCAGTTCCGATGGCACGCAGTTTCTCGCGGTCGGCAAGCGCAAGGAGGGCCAGAACATCTCCGATGGTAAGCGCGCCCGTGGGCCCGCAGATGAACGCATTGAAAAACGCCCGCTCGTACATTTTAGCATTCTTGAGTTGTTTCCGATTTCGGACCAAGAACTCAAGGTAGTCGTGCTGGCCAAGTAAAAGCATAACAGCGTCGATATTACCAAGCTGCCATTCTGACCACGCATGGTTTTGTTCTGCTGTCGGATCATCACCCAAGGTCAACGTGATCAGAGAGAAATCAGGACGGTTTACCTCAGACTCAGGGTAATCGCTAAGGCGGAGATGACGACTACCTGCGGAAGCCGCTCGCATAGCATGTTGTCCTGCGTCAGTTTTCGTCATTTGTGTAACCTTTATACTCATAGCGTCGGTCTACTTACTTATGGGTAATCATTGTATTCTTGTAGAGTTTCAGGCACGGCTATCTCATGAGATTTGATGACAGCCAGGTCACCACACCCGATCCGACCGCACCATTTCCAACTTCGCTCGCTCCCCTTTAGCCTCCCCAGCGAAGACATCCAACCCGGTATCATCCTCAATCTTCTTGATGGTCGTGATCCACCGCGTCAGCGGCCCCCGGGTCCCCTCGACATTTGGGATCTCAAAGGCGATGGCCTCATATCCAGCTGGCTGCAGGCGCAGGACGATGGAGAAGCAGGCCGACGGTATCGTCACCCCGGTTCGCAGATGCCCGGGATCACGATCATAGACGGGCCCGTTGATGACCGTAACCCGTCCGAGTCTCTCCGCCCAGCCGCCACCACGCCCGGCTCGTCCAGCGATCTGGACCTCAAGCTCTTCCCAGATGCCCGCGTTCACTTGATGTGGCTGCGGGATGATGTTGGAGCAGGTGAAGGTGGCCAGGAAGCCCTCGCGGCCATGCCGGCTGTACATGGCGTAAGCGGGGCACATATGCCCACGGTCGAAGCCAGAGCCGCTGTAGTCGCGATGGGCGACGTGGGCGCTGGTCCTGAAGTCGGTTGCGAAGGTCGCCGGCCGAGTGGGCTCCTGGCCGGGATGGGTGATCGGCCCATCGAGATCATAGCTGACCCAGGCCGGGTTCTTGCGCTGGTTGTCGTAGCCGATGCTGAAGTAGGGGCTGTCGAGGAATTGGAGTTCACGGGTCCGGAGCACGGGTCGGAAACGGACCGGCCCCTGGTGCGGTTTCGGTATCTGGTTCGCGACATGCTGTTGGCTGACCGGCGCCGTGGTCTGGGAGGTCGGAGGGATGCTCGGTTCGACCTCATGGCCACGGCGTTCAAGCAGCCACCATACCGCAAAGGCGATTGCTGCGAACAGGAGGACGAGGGTGACGAGGATGAGCACCTTGCGCATGGAGAAACCTTAGGGACGGAGCGATGTTGACCAGGGAGGCTGACTGGGCGGGCCATTTAGGGATGGATGCGCACAGGCGTTCCCTGCCGCCGGGAAGGTGACGAGGAAGTGACACCCGTTGTCCCATGCGTCGGTGGCCAAGGCGTACGCTAGGTGAACACCTCCTGGGACCACCCGACTTGGTCGTTCTGAGCTGATGATGCCGGCCTGGATTAAGCTCAGTTCATAGGCCTATTTTGATGTAAAGTGTTGATAAAATCCTAGCGGGGACCCCTCGCCCTAGCCAATTCCATGGCTTGAACAGACGGCCTTCAACCCGGAACTGGATCGGGAGCGAATCCGTGTTATCCTCATCATTGCCCGCAAGGGTGCCGTCATTGACAAATCTATAGGCGCGGATGCCTGATGTCAGGTTGAAATGTTGAGTGTTCCTGAGTCGTCTGGGCCATCCCAGACGAATATTCCCGCAGCAACCCTGCTGCGGCGTCATGTGAATGTAAGGCTACACCAACTCACCCCAGCTTTCGAGCCGGGGTGAATATCCCGCAAGGATATCAAAATGCGTATCTCCACCGTTAGCAAAACGATACGGTTTGCATGAATCAGTCAGACAAGTCTCGAATCAAGATTGAGACGACGAAGGCCTACGGCAAGTTCAACCTCGCCCAAAAGCCCTGGATGCCAGAGGTTCGCTCCGGCGATTCTCTGAAGTCACTGATTGCTGACATCAAGGTAAATGGGCTGCTCGAACCCATCATCGCTGACCAGAACGGGATGATCTTCGTTGGTCGCTCCCGATACCTGGCCTGCAAGGCTGCCAAAGTTGCACTCCGGGTTCACCGGATCTCGACCAAGGACGCCGAGCTGCAATCGAAGTCACGTCAATTGCTGCGATACCACACCGTACTCGACCGGGTTCGGTTCGTGGAATGGGTTCGCTCTGAGCTCAAACAACAGGATAAACCAGGGAAAATGAGAGTGAACCTCTCAAAGACCCTCCGTGAGACCTGGGGTTGGACGACGGGCGCCAGCGAGGGCCAAGTCCAGAAGTACGAGAAAATCTTAGAGCTCTTGGCTAATCCCAAGAGAAAGTCCAAGATCGAAAAGGTGCTTCGGGACTCGGCCCATCTTCACGAGGCGTACACAAACCTATTCCCCGATGAGGACCCAGGAGCCAAGGCATCCACGAAGAGCGAGACGGGTGCTGTGCAGAAGGCAGGGGTGAAACCTGAACCTTCTGTCGCAGCGAAATCCGTCTCGTCTCCGCCGGACATCACGAGCAAGCTGCAAAGCGCGCTCAAGAAGCTCGGCTCTGATCCAGCGAGGGCCAAAAAGCCCGAGCTGGTGAAGTTTGTGGAGAAAGTCCGCGCCCTGGTCGAGCCGAAACAAAAGCCCAAGACGCCGCCGAAGGAAACCCCCTAAGCGGCGGCCTAAGCTGAAGGAGTAGACTGTAAACGCGTCAATGACGGCGAAATCCCCCTGGTGGCAACACTGGGGGGATTTCATTTGGTGGTAGTCGCAGAGCGCAGGATCGAGTTGCTACTGGCCCTGCCCTTTCAGCCATTACCCGGGGCATCTTGGGAAACGTTACTGGCTGTTATCCGCAGATTAGTTGGACCGAAGTTGGACCGGACCACCTAAGCCGTCGCTGGCTATAAATGAAAAACCCTTGGCTTTCACCAAGGGTTTTCGCGTATACTCCCACAGGGATTTGAACCCTGGTTCACGGACTGAGAATCCGTTGTCCTAGGCCACTAGACGATGGGAGCGGGAAATGCCGGCGGCTGGACGGGCGCGGATGATTGTGGGGGTGCCGGGATTGTCAATCCGCGAGGATCGGCTGGAAACGCAGCGTCCGGTTGGTCATTCGGCCGGCCAGGTGAGGGCGAAGATGCTGCCGGTGGGGCCGGTGGAGGTCAGGCGGAGGTCGCCGGACTGGCGCTGCTGGCAGCGGCGGGCGACGGTGGCGCCCAGGCCGAGGCCGCGGGTGCGGCCGGTGACGAAGGGTTCGAACAGCCGTTCGCGCAGGGCTTCCGGTACGCCGTGGCCGGTGTCGTGGACCTCGATCAGGGCGGGGCTGGCGACCAGCCGCACCCGGCCGCCGGTGTCGCAGGCCTGGATGGCGTTGCGCACGACGTTGAGCAGCGCCTGGCGCGCGAGGTCCTGGTCGCCGAAGGCGCGGCCGCCGCCTTCCCAGGTCAGGGTGACGCCGATCTTCTGGGCCAGGGCCTGGGACAGGTCGCAGGTGGTGCGGACCAGCCAGGCGAGGTCGATCGCCTGGCGTTCGGCGGCACGTTCGCGGCTGTAGTAGAGCAGGTCGGTGACGAGGTGGCCGAGGCGGTCGACCTCGGCGAGGATGATGTCGACCGATTCGACATCGAGGGGGTCGGCGAGGCCTTCGCGCAGCAGTTCGGCGTTGGCGCTGATGCCGGCGAGGGGATTGCGGATCTCATGCGCCACCGTGGCCGCCATCCGGCCCATCTCGGCGAGCGGGCGCAGGCGGGCAAGTTCGGCGCTGAGGCTCGCCACGTCGAGCGCGGGCGGGGAGCTGGCGAGGGCGGCAGCGCTCGCGGATGGACTGCTCGCGGTAGGGCCAGGGGTTGGAGCTTCGAGAACGGAATGGGTGCCGGTGGTCATGTGCCGGCGAGTATACCCCGGAAAGCGCGCCCCCGCAGGACTGCGTCGGGGTCAGGGGCCGAGGTCGCCCGCCGGCACGAAGCCGCGCCGGCCGTCGCCCAGCTCGACCGGGATGCGGCCCGACCAGGCTTCGCCCCGGCGCAGGACGAGTGTCGCGGCCGGCAGGGGATTGCCGGGATTCCCTGCGGAATCGTAGAGTCGGCACTCGTTGAGCGTAGCCGCCCAGGGGGCGGCGGCATCCAGACGCAGGGCGATCTGGCCGGGCAGGATGCCGATCAGGGCGGCGGTGCCGAGGACGGCGGCGGCCCCGCGTCGACGGGTGCCGAGCGCGGCCCAGCCCAGGCCGCATCCGGCGAGGATGCCCAGGCCGACGCCGGGCCAGCCGACGCCGGGCCACGCGGCCGGCCCCAGGCGTTCGCACCAGGTGACGGGCGGGTTCGCGCCAATGGTGCGCAGGGCGGCCAGGGGTTCGGGGCGTTCTGCGGCGGCGCGATGGGCGACGATGAAGGCGGCCGCGGCCTTGCCGGTCTCGCCGGCGTTCGCGTGCGCGAGGCCGAGATCCATCCAGGCGTCCCAGCGGTCGCTCGCGCGCGCGGCGGCGGTCAGCGCGGCTAGGGCCTCCTGCGGCCGGCCCTGGGCCCAGGCGGCATAGGGATCCGCGGTTTCCGCGCCCAGGCAGCCGACGATCGCCGCAAGCAGCAGCAGGGTGCGCATGGTCACGGAACCGCCTCCAGGTGCGCGGCCCAGGCGGCGGCCTCGGCCGGAAGCGCCGCACCGCCGAAGCGCGCGCCATCGACCGCGGCGATCAGCCGGTCCAGCGCGGCGCGCTGGGCGGGATCGAGCCGGGCGTCTCCGAAGGCGGCGGCGGCAGTGGCGATGGCGTCGAGGCCGCCGGCGGCGACGGCGGCCTTGAGCGCCCGGCCACGATGCGGGCGGGTCCGCGCTCGACCGGCGAAACGCATGCACGTTCCGATGATCACGGCGAGGCCGGCGGCGGCGGCCCCGGCGATCAGGGCCCAGCCGTCGCCGGGACGCGACGGGGCGGTGCCGCGCCAGGGCAGCGGCAGCTGCGGACCGCCCGCTGGCAGCGCGGCCGTCGGCGTCGCGGTGCCGCTCATCTGCTTGCCCGCCACGTTCAGGCCGATGCTGCGCCCTGGCAGCACGGTCAGGGTCAGGGGAGCGGTCTGGCTGCGGCGGTAGGTGCGGCTCGCGGGATCGAACCAGCTGAAGGAGAACACCGGCAGCTGGTACGTGCCCGGCGCCTCGGCCCACAACTGCCAGCGGAAGATGCGGCGGCCCGGTTCGGTGACCTCGCCGCCCTGCTTCGCCTGGCCGGTAAGCCCCTTCGGCAGGTCGAGCCGGGGCTGGCGCGCGAGGTCGGTCTGGCGGCCGGAGACGACGAGTTCCAGGCCGACCCCCTCGCCCAGGGCGATGCGGTCGCGTTCCAGCTTCGCGTCGGTGGCGATCGCGCCGACCAGGCCGGCGAAGTCGTCGGGGCGGCCCTGCTCCGGCAGTTCGGCCACGATGATGCGGGCCGGCTTGACCGGGATCTGGCGCGGATCGCCGAAACGCTGGCCGAAGATGTTCTCGCGGATGTTGGTGTAGACCTGCTGCTGCCCGCCGGCCTGGTAGGCGCCCGGCTTGCTGAAGGCGAGCGGCCAGCGGAAGGTGGTGGTGTTCCATTCCTGGCCATCGGCGGAGGTGGAGGTACCTTCGGTGCGCGTCATCTCGCCCAGGGCAAGACTGCCCTCGGGCGGTTTCACCCCCGGCTCGACCTGCTGGCGGTCGCGCGTCGCGACCTTGAGCACCAGCGCGGCGGGTTCGCCGGGCACCACCGCTTCCGGTTCGAACCGCGCTTCGGCGAAACCGACGCCGGTCAGGCGGGTGTCGCCCGGCGCGGCGGTGACCGTGACCGGCGCGGTGGTCATGGTGGCCTTGTTGGCGAGGTGCAGGGTGATGGCCGGCACGGTATAGCGGCCCTCGCGCTCGGCCTGGACCTCGATGAGGATGCGCTGGGTGCTGCTCGACACGCCGTTGATGATCGTCTGCTGGTATCCCGCGCTGCGCGGCTCGCCCCAGGTCAGGCCGTCGACCGCGGGCATCTCGACCCGGCGCACCTGGGCCGGCGGGTCGTGCACGGTGATGGTGGCGTTGAGGCGCACCCCGGGCACGAGCGGATCCGGCAGGCTCAGCACGGCCTCGCCGCCGACGAGCGCGGAAGCGAGGAGGCCGAGCAGGATGGCGACGAGCGATGGCGACCAGCGTGCTACCACGGTTTGTCCCCGGGCCTGGGCCGATCCTCCTTGGGATCCAGCAGCAAGCCGCGCACCGCTTTTTTATCCTCGGGCGGAAGCTGATCCAGCCAGCGTTCAGCGGCGGCGCGGTCGAGCGCGGCGGCCTGCTGCTGTTCGCGCTCCTTGCGCTCGTCCTTCTCGTTCCTGCCGTCCCTGCCCTGATCCTGCTTCGCCTGCTGATCCTTGCCGTCCCGCTTCTCGTCCTTCTTGCCGTCCTTGTCCTGCTGATCCTTCTTGGCCTGTTCGTCCTTCTGGCCGTCCTTGTTCTGCCCGTCCTTGTTCTGTTCGTCCTTGGGATCCTGCTTGGCCTGGTCGGGTGGGGCCTCTTTCGCCGGTTCGACCGTGACCGTGACCTTGTGCCGCGCCTCGGCCTGCCAGCGGTCGGCGGCGACGACGCCGAGGGTGAACTCGCCGACCTCGCCCGGCGCCCCGCGCAGGCAGCCGTCGGGATCCAGGCGCAGGCCCTTGGGCGGCACGCCATCGCTCAGGCGCCAGGTGAACGGCGCGGTGCCGCCGGACAGCTTCAGCGGCCGGTTCGCCGGCTTGCCCTGTTCGAGCCGGATCGGATCGGATTCCTCGATCACCGGCGGCGGGTTGACCTTCATCGCGATCTCGACCCCGCGCGTGCGCCCATCGTCGGCCCTGATCGTCGCGGTCAGCTTGAGGTCGCCGGCCTTTTCCGGCGATCCCGCGATGGTGCCGTCGTCGGCGATCGCCAGGCCCTGCTCCGCCTTGCCTTCCCAGCGATAACGCTGGGCCGGGCCGCGCACGCCCAGGCGGTGCTGGTACTTCGTCCACGCGGTCGCGGCGGGGATCTCGGCCGCGTCGGGCGCGAAGCCGTCGCTGACCACCAGGGTCAGCTTGCGCTCGGCCGTGCGGCCGTCGCCCAGGCCGATGGCCTGCAGGGTCAGTTCGGTGCTGCCGATCGCGGTCGGGGTGCCGCTGATCGTGGCGCCGCCGCCTTCGGCCTCGGCGAGAGCGAGCCCGGCGGGCAGCGCCGGCGTCGCGGTCCAGCGCGGGCGGTCGAGCCCGACGCAGGCCAGGGCCGCGGTGTAGGGCTGGTTGACGATGGCTTCGCTCAGGCGTTCGGTGGTGATCGCCGGCTGGGGCAGGACGGCCAGGGTCACGGTGCCGTTGGCGGCGGCTTTCGCACCGTCCTGCACCGTGATCTTGAGCTGGTGCAGGCCGGCCGCCGCGGGCGTGCCGCTGAGCTTGCCATCCGAGGCGAGTTCGAGGCCGGGCGGCAGCCTGGTCCCCTCGGCGGGGGCGTAGCGGTAGGGCGGGGTGCCGCCGCGCGCCGCGATGGCGGCGGTGAAGGCTTCGCCGACCCGGCCATCAGGCAGGCGGACGTCGGTCAGGTGCAGCTTCTTCGCCTCGGCCTCGGCCTTCACCCGCGCCTCATCGAGCAGGGCGATCGCGGCCCGGCGCAGCTCGTCGCGCGCGGGGCCGAACTGCGGATCGTAGTCGGCAGCCCGCGTCATCGCGAGCACGGCGAGTTCGAGCTGGCCCTGCTTCCAGCGTGCCAGGGCCAGGTTGTGCCAGGCGTCGGCGGCGAGTTTCGGGTCATCCGCCGCCGAGGCCTTTTCCAGGTGGCTCGCCGCCTTCGCGGCGTCGGTCTCGAGCAGCAGGCTGCCCAGGTTGAAATGCGCCGGCAGGAAGCCGGGCCGGTCGGCGAGGAGCTTTTCCAGCGTCGTGCGCGCCTCGGCCGGCGGCTGCCTGGCGGCGAGGGCGATCTGGTCCCACGGATCGGCGGCGCCGGCGGTCGCGGTGGCCAGGGTGAACAGCAGGGCGAACCGGCGCATCAGGTCTCCTTCCCCAGGAGCGGTCGCCTCCGCCGGGTCGGCAGCAGCGCCCCGGCCGCGATGAGGCCGATGGCGATGAGCAGCGGGAAGCGGTAACGCTCGCTCGCCACCGTGCGGCGGCGCTCCTCCCACGGGCGGGCCGCGAGGCGGGCCTCCAATTCCTTGGCAAGGAACTCGACGTCCTCCGGGCCGGTGGTGCAGTTGACGCTGACCGCGCCGGTGACCTCGGCCAGGCGTTCGAGGGTCGTGCGCGACGAGGTCATCTCCTCCAGCTTGCCGTCGATCATCAGGCTGACCTTGCGCGAGTCGTCGGCGACGTACCAGCCGAAGACCGGGATGCCGGCGTCCTTGACGGCGGTGGCGGCGGATTCGACCGCCTTCTCATCCGGGTCGGCGCCGTCGCTGATCACCAGGATCGCCTGACCGCGTTCGCGCGCGGAACCGAGATAGCGCAGCGCCTCCTGCACCGCGCGGCCGATCGCGGTGCCCTGCAGGCCCATCTCGGCGGGGAACAGCTCGGGCGAGCAGTCCTCCAGGATGCCGCCCAGCGCCTGGTGGTCGCCGGTGAACGGGCAGCGCAGGGTGGCGATGTTGGCGAAGGGCATCACCGCCAGGCGCGACTGCGGCAGGCGGTCGAGGAGCTGGAGGGCCTTGCGGCGCGCCGCCGCCATGCGGGTCGGACTGAGGTCGTCGGCCTGCATCGATCGCGAGCAGTCCAGCACGACCAGGATGTCGGCGCCGCTGCGCTTGCGCAGGCTGTTCTCGGCGCCCCAGCGCGGCCCGGCAGCGGCGAGGATGGCGACCGCGAGCCCGCTCCAGAGCAGGATCGCGCGCAGCCGGACGAGCGGTCGCGACACGCTGCCGGTCAGATGGTCCTGGCCCGCGCCCACCGACGCCTGGCGGCGCCGCAACCGGCCGCGCAGCCACCACATCAACACGGCGGCGAACGGCACCGCCGCCAGCACCCACAGCAGCCACGGTTCGGCCCAGCTCATGCCGCACCCCGCAGGCGCGGTTCCGCCAGCAGCGCGAGCGCGATCAGGATCAGCCCGGCCGCGAGCGGCCAGGCGAAACGGTCGCTGAAGTCGTCGGCCTCCTTCACCTGGCGCGGGGTCGGTTGCAGGACGTCGATCTGCTTGAGCACGTCGTCGAGTCCGGCGCGGTCGGAGGCGGCGAAGGCGGTGCCGTTGGCCGCGCGGCAGATCGCCGACAACCGGCCCATGTCGGGCAGGGCGTCGCCGGTCAGGTGCTGCCGGCGGACGCGGCCGAAGAGGTCGCGCACCTCCATGGTGCCCTGCGGATCGCCGACGCCGATGCCGTAGATGACGATCTCCTCGGCCCGCGCCTTGGCGGCGGCGATGAGCGGATCGACCCAGTTCGCCAGGCGCCTGGTGTCGACGCCATCGGTGATCAGGATCACCGCCCGGCCGAGCGCGTTGGTCTGCTTCATCTGGCGGATCGCGGTGCCCAGGCCCAGGCCCATGTTGGTCGCCGCGCCGAGCAGGCCGGCCTCCTCGCCGCGCGATCTGGCCCACAGGGCGCGCTGCTGGGTCTCGATGCGGTCGAGGAACTCCGCCACCGTGCCATGGTCGTAGGTGAGCGGGCAGGCGGTCACCGCCTCGGTCGAGAACAGCACCAGGCCGATCCGGTCATCGGGGCGGCGCCTGGTGAAATCCTTGGCCGCCGAGAACACCGCGCCCAGGCGGTCGCCGCGCTTGCCGTCGGCACCGAGGATGTCGTCGATGCGCATCGATCCCGACAGGTCGATCACCAGCATGAGATCGCGCCCGGCCTGCTCGCGCTCCAGCACCTTGCGGCCGTACTGCGGCCGGGCCGCCGCGATGATCAGCAGCGCCAGCCCGGCGGCGATGAGCGCGCGCCAGACGAACGGCCCCCGGCTGGGCCGCAGCGCGGCCGCCGCGATGCCATAGGCCCCGAACGCCGCACCGCCGCGCCGGACGCGGATGAGCAGCACCGCGAGCGGCAGCACCAGGGCGAGCAGCAGCCAGGGATCGGCGAAGCGGAAGATCATGGCTTCGCCCCCGCTGCCGGCCTCGTCCTGGCGGCGGCCTCGGCGGCGAGCCGGCGGTCGACGCCGGTGGCCCAGTCGCGCGATTCGCGGATGACCGGGCGGACCACGTCGGCCGGCAGGTCGCCCGGCGACCAGCGATGCTCGTCCAGGCGCTCGAGCAGGCGGATCAGGCTGCGGCCTTCGTCGACCGGCACGTTGCCGGCCGCACGCAGCCACGCGGCGGCCTCGCGCGTGGTCGAACCGACGCCGTCGAATCCGTAGACCGTGCCGGCGCAGCGGCGCAGGGCGAGGCTGAGGCGCGCGCCGAGTTCCTTGCCCTCGCTGGCGGTCTCGGTGTGGGCGAGATCGCGTTCGAAGATCTCGAACGGGGTCGGCGGCGGCGGGCGTTTGCGCAGGAGGAACCAGGCACCGAGGCCGAGGCCGGCGACGAGCAGCGCTGCGCCGGCGATCCAGATCCAACGGCGCTTCTCCTCGGGCGGGGCCGGCGGCCGCGTCCAGGCGGGACGCGCGGCGGGCAGCCGCACCGCCGCCGCCTTGGCGCCGACCTGGACGATGACCGCCGGGGCCTGGGCGGTGATCGTGGGCGCGTCCTTGATCCCGGTCGCGGCCACCGCGAACGACGGCCGCGGCAGCGCCCAGGCGCCGCTCTGCATCGCCATCACGGTGAGCTTGTGCACGCGGCGGTGCTCATCGCCGCCTTCGATGCGCTCGACCGGGGCCACGCTGGTGACGAAGCAGCCGGCGAAGTCCGGCCCCGGGTCCGGCTCGGTCGCCGGACGCAGGCCGAGCGGCCAGCGGTAGGTCACGGTGACCGTCACCGCGTTGCCGACATCGACCTGGGCCGGCGCGGCGGCGATGCCGACGCTGACCCGGGGATCACTGGCGGGTTCGCCGGCGGACAGCAGGCAGGCCAGCCATGCCAACGTCAGCGCGCAGACCGTGCGGGACCGCCGATTCATCGCACGCGTCTCCGGCGTTCGCGGAAGAAGCGTTGGAGGGCGGTCGTTGCCCCCTGGTCGGTGGACAGCTCGACCAGATCGCAGCCGGCGGCGCGGAAGTTCGCCTGCACCTTGGCGCGCGCGTCGGCCCAGGCGGCGCGGTAGCGTTGCCGCGCCGCCGGCGAGTTCGCCAGCACCGCCTCGCCGCCACCCTCGGGATCGGCGAGCACCAGCGGGGCCCGGCCCGCCGGCAGATCGGTCTCGGCCGGATCCGCGACGCGCAGGCCGACCACGTCGTGCTTGCCGCCAGCGCGGGCGAGGGCGCGGGCGAAGCGCTGCGCCGCCGCGGCGTCAGGCAGCAGGAAGTCGGAGACCACGAAGCACACCGTGCGCCGGTGCGCGACCAGCATCAGTTCATCGAGGGCATGCGCGAGCGCGGTCGTCGCGCACGTTTCCGGGGCGGACAGCACCTCGCGCACCACGCGCAGGGCGTGGCCGCGCCCCTTGCGGGCGGGCAGGTGGAGCTGCGTCGTGTCGGCGAAGCGCACCAGGCCGATGCGGTCGCGGTTGCGCAGCGCGGTCACCGCGACCACGGCGGCGGCCTCGGCCGCGAGGGCCAGCTTCGCGCGCGGCGACACGCCCGGGATGGCGCCGAAGCGCATCGAGCCCGAGGTGTCCACCAGCAGCATGATCGAGAGTTCGCGCTCTTCGCGGAAGACCTTGATGTAGGGCTTCCCGGCCCGCGCGGTGACGTTCCAGTCGATGACGCGCACGTCGTCGCCGGGCGAATACTCGCGCACCTCGTCGAACTCCAGGCCGGAACCCTTGAACGCCGAGCGGTACGCCCCCGACGCGAGGGACGATACCACGCGCTGGGTGCGGATCTCGATGCGCTTGATCTGGCGCAGGAGCTCGGCGAGGTCGGTCATGGCACCGGGACGTGCTCGAGCAGCCGCGCCACCAAACGGTCGGGATCGAGCGATTCGGCCTCGGCCTCGTAGCTCGGGATGATGCGGTGGCGCAGGATGTCGGGCGCGACGCTCTTGATGTCCTGCGGGGTGGTGAAGGCGCGGCCGTCGAGGAACGCGTTGGCGCGCGCGGCCTGGGCGAGGCCGATCACCGCGCGCGGGCTGGCGCCGACCTCGATCAGGCCGACGAGGTTGCTGACGCCGGCCTCCTTGGGATCGCGGGTGGCGCGGATCAGCGCGACGATGTAGTCCTTCAGCCGTTCATCCATGTGGACCTGATCCGCCGCCACCTGGGCCTTGGCCAACGAGTCCGGGTTGAGCACCGCGTCGATCCTCGGCCAGTTGTGCGCGAGATGGCGGTCGAGGATGGTGCGCTCCTCCGCCTGCGATGGATAGCCGACCCGCACCTTCATCAGGAAGCGGTCGGTCTGGGCTTCCGGCAGCGGGTAGGTGCCTTCCTGTTCGATCGGGTTCTGGGTCGCGAGCACCATGAACGGGCGCGGCAGGGCGAAGGTCTGGTCGCCGATCGTCACCTGGCGTTCCTGCATCGCGTCGAGCAGCGCCGCCTGCACCTTCGCCGGAGCGCGGTTGATCTCGTCGGCCAGC
>CAZZJC010000049.1:0-32664 GCA_964654285.1 uncultured Candidatus Kuenenia sp. | reverse complement strand
AGCCTCAGATCGGCAAGCAGTTGTCATTTCTGGACTTATAGTTGGACAGCAATGGCTGTCTCCCATGGTTCCATTCGAACGGAGGCCCCAATGCCAGCGGGCGCCCCGGAAACTGCTGCCCAGGGGTGAAACCTCCAATTCGTAGGCCTTGCCGTTCTCCGACCGAGATACAACGATCCGCGACACCATGCGATCATAACCCATGCGCAAGGTGCGCAACGTGGTCAAACGCACGGTGATGGGAGCCTCGTCGACGGGCTGTTCGCGTGGATCGCCGGGAAGCGCCGGCGCAACGGAAGTCGTCACCGCATGGTTCGATTCCTGGCGACTGAGATCGCCGAAGGCCATACGACCGGGCGTCGGATTGTTTGCCATGAATAGCGTCATCGACTTCTCGAGCGCGGGATCGTTCATCAGCCGGAAAGGATAGACGATGACCGAATCCAAATACGTCTGGGCATCCCAGGCTGGCTGGTATCCAGGCGCTCTTCCGCTCGTCTCGCAAGCGTTTCCATTGTCGTCGAGTATCTTCCCGCCTGAATCACGGCGCAAAACCCCCTGGCGGCTATAGAAGGTCCGGGCAGGATAGATCCCGTCATTGACCGCAAGATCATCACCTCGGTTCAGCGCCATCTGGTAATCGCAGGGATAGAATGGCGCAAGCTTGGTCATCTCGTTGGTATAGGAGGTACTGATGGACGCATCCCACCTCCCCGTCCCGGATGGGACCTCGACGCTTGAGCCCTTGTTCGTGGCGTTATAGCCCCAGCTGCCCCGTTCCCCCATGAATCCGATCTGGGTGGACGGCAGGCCCAGGACGAAATTGGTGAGGTTCGGATCCACCCCGAGCGGCAAGTTCGGCGTATCGGTGCTTGCAGGAACACCGGCATGTCGCCCGAGTTCGCCGGCATCAGGGACCATTGACCACGGCAATTCCCCCCAACCCCACCGCAATGCCCTACGGTCAGCTGACGATCGCGAAAAATACGCGTCTGTAGACCTGGTCGAGTCGCCCGGATGGAAATCCGGGCGGTTGACGGGATTGGTCAGGGGAAACGGAATGACACCCGGCGATGCATAGGCGGCCACACCTAGATGCCCGACTTTGGCATAAATGCGCAGAATGGCCTGCTGGACCCCTTCGGCGCTGAATGCGGTGATCGTCTTGTCAACATTGGCGAGAGCGGCAAAATCCCCATGAAGATGCCAACCCTCCCATCCTGCGGGAAGGGAGGGCACCCATTTCGAAGCCGTGGTATTTAGTCGCCCCCCGGCCGGATCCATCGATATGAACGGATCAGAATTATAGTGGATCGGCGTGGTCTGCTGCCAATATCCGTTGACCAAGGACCAGGAATGGAGATGCACCCCCGCCATGATCGGGCCATAATACCAGGCGCGTTCATCATGCGGCAACACATCCGTACCATTGGAGCGGTAGATCGCATGCGTGACCGCCATCGGCCGGAACAGCCGCTTGTTCATCGCATTCGCCATGGATCCGTAATTGTCGGTGACCTCGGCCGCATTGTAACCACGCAGATAGGGATAATCGGGATTGGCGTGCGCATACCAGTAGTCGGCATCATTCATCGCCGCCAGCCATCCAGCCCGCAGCGCTGCATTGTCCTCGGTCGAATCCTGGAGGATCCTGGCTGATTGCATGACGCTTCTGACCGCGAAAAACGCCATCATGGCGATTCCGGCCGCCAGCGGGACGGCGACCACCAATTCCACCAAGGTCAAACCCGATGCGGCGCACGCACCTGGCCTAGCGACAGCATGGCTCCACGAGAGCAGGCGCATGGGGTTCACCGTCTGGTTGAGAGGGGCATGACCGGATCATAATACACGAAACGGGCAACCTCCCTGGCGCGCATCCGTTGACTCGCCGGAAAGGTGTTACGGGTCAGTCCCCCGCTGCCATCGCGATCAGCGCCAAACCTGCCCATATTGGCATAGAACCAGGCCCCGCCGCAATCACCGGAATCGTCATTGGACGTCGGGGAGAGTCCAGCCAATGCCGACCCTCGCGTATTCGCCGAGAAGCCCGACACCGGCATGCACTGCAACCCCTCTCCCTGCCGGGCGTCGAATTGCCACCAGAACCCATTAGAATCGGTGACGACCTGCGTCGCCCTGTCCGCCATAGGGCGGGCCACCGTCCGATCACGAGCCTGGCTCAGCCAGCAGAGATTTCGTTCTGGATTGAACTGCCCGCGCAGGGGATTTGCGGTCGGACGTGCGGACATCTTCCCATTGTCCCCAACGAGCCGCATAGGCGCCAAGGACAGATCAACCGGATCCGAAGGCGTCGTCTCGCTGTCCTCATAGGATTTCCAATCCACCACCCAGAAGACCAGTTGCCGGCAGCGATCAGCGACCTCGAACGGCTGGTACTGCCAAGCGTGGGATTCCCCGACCCCAATCGGAGCTGATGTGGCGGGTGATCCCAGCGGATAATGCAAGACCGATGGATTCGATACAGTGCGCATCTTGCGCTGCATGGTCGGGCTCGACGGGATCTGGGCCGTATTTCCGAACGACGGCGGATACCAGCTGGCATTGTAATCAGAGTTTGGCGCCGCGACCCCAAATCCATATTGAGCCGTGGGCAAATCCGTGGCATCACCATGGAGATAGGCCAGGATCAGGGCCGATTGGTACGGCTCCAGCATTCCTGGCGGCAGATTCGAGACACCGTCGAGCAGGGGCGGACCGACCCGGAGGATGTCCTTGTAAGGAGAATCCTTGTTCTTCTCGATCCAATCGGCTGCGGTAGCCTGGGACAGCTTCGCATACGGCGGTTCGCTGCGGCTGCCACCGCCATCGCGAACGGCGCTCGCAGCGAAGCATTTCCCCTTTCCGACGAAATAATTATAGGTTCCATAAAGACTGTCCACGGTAGCAAGGTTGGTTTCCCGCACGAACAACGCCGGGAACCGCACATCCCCGGTCCAGCCAATCCGGTTGAAATCCTTCCAGCTTACCGGATTTGCCGGTCTGATCGCCGTGCCCAGGAGACCCGGAGTGAACAAGTCGGAATAGAACATCGGCCGATGCCAGGCAGTCATGCAGTTCGCCGGCTTGGGCACCATGAAATCACCGGGATTGTTCGCCGTGTACTTCATCACCCAGGCCATGCAGGTGCGAAGCGCATTATTGGCCATCGCAAGATCATCGCAGTCGGCGGGAAGCGAGCCCAACTGGGGATTGGGGACGTATATCGCCTCAATGGGCCCACACAGGACATCGTCGTTCGTCCATCCAGGCTGACCCTGATCTCCGCCCCAATGAGCAGAATCGTTATAGGCAATGTCTTCCAGGGTGCGAATTGCAAAGGATCTTATCTGGAGGAAGTCAGTGGATTTGGGCTTGGACAGGCTTCCGACCGGCGCTATTACCCGCCACGAAAATTTCTTGTTCCCCCAGCAATCGAAAGCGCCCTCCTGCGCAAATGGAGGCGGACATGGATTTACAACAGCATCGTCATTCAACCCATCTGGCGAAGCCGTTGCGGTTATGGATGGGTCCAGATCCTGCACATAGCCTTCGGGACCCCATTTGCTCGGTCGCCATACGCCGTTGTCGGGGGTCCCGGCACACGCAAAGCCGTTGTTCGATGGTACAGCTGGAGCCGTTGGCTCGTTGGGAATCGGTTCCCATGCCATTGCACCGCCTGAATAAATGGCGTTTGGTCGTCCACGGTTTCTCCAGTCCCGATAGAACGATCCACCCTCGAAAAACCTGCGTACTTTCATCATTCCCTTGGACGAATTGGCCACACAAAGACGATTGGCGTCAGGGGGGTCGATGGCAACCGCAATGTCTCCTGGAGTCAGGACGAATGTACCTTCCGTCGCCGGGTCTGGATTCCGATCGAAGTTGTCCGTCAAGAAACTCCATATCCTTGCCTTGCTGTATGATTCAGGCGTGGATACCGGTAAACCGGCAGGAACCACCGACGGATTCGTTGTTTCAACCCACGTGTTCGTATTGATATTGGCAGCGCAGCCATTTCGGGCTGGATTTGCGGAATCGAAATTCTGATCCTTGAGACAATACATCGGGTTCGCCAGATAGAACGTCTCCTGGCCAAATTTGCGGTAATATCGATTACGCACGCTTATCGTTGAATTTGCCGCCGAAGCATGCAGGTTGACATGCTGGGCCGGATCCGCTGCATTGCCGTTATCGATGAATGGCGGCCGATACCCGGTGACCAGCATGGCGGCGTGGGCGAGGTAGTTCAGCGCCAACACCTGGGCCGGATGGATGTCCGCGGGATCATCTGGGGGGGCGACAAAGCCCAGCAAGGGATTCTGGTTGACTTGTGGATCGGAACTCGACGGCAACACCGTCTTGGCCAGGTTTACATCGTCTGCCACATTCGGATCGTGATCCAGCACACTGCCCGTATCCGCTGAAGTTCCGAGCAATCGGGCCTCGGCCACATGGATGGATGCGCCCCTTCTCGTCTTGGCCCACAACGCCAACGCGGCGGTCCGGTACATGACCCGACGTTCCAGGCTGGGCATGCCCAGGCGAAGCTGCTCCAGGCGATTGCCGGGAAATGGCTCGTGGTCCTCATAGAGGATATCGGTGCCGCGCAATCCGACCGCCTTGCCCAGACCATTCGGAGGAGTCGGTAAACCCGCATCGATTTTCGAGGTTACAGCCGAACCAGTATTTGACTTCCAGTACATTCCCTTTTGAACCAATCGTCCCGGTCGCGGATGAATTTGCTGCGTGGCGGTCTGAGTATGGCCAGTGGCATCCGTCCAACGAATGGTCTCTGTGGGCCACGGCGTGACGAATTCCCACTTAAGGTCCGGCTCCCATTGCCCTCCTGTTGTGGGCGGTGGCGGGACGGTCCAGGAGGTGAAGTCCATCTGGGCCCGGATGCGGTTCCAATGCCAATGGAGAAGACGCCGGAATTCCGGAGCACCGGCAACCCAGGGCGACCATTTATCCCCTTTCTTCCAGGTCGTCGGGATGGCGGGCAGGAACATCGGACTGCTGTTCGGGTTGATGGGCGTTCCATCATCCAGGCTGCCGCTCAAGATGCGGTCCCGCGTCTTCACATCGGACTCACTCGACAAATCGACGAAGGCCGACCATTCCCAATTGGATGAATCCGTCTGTTCGCCGAATACATGATTGCCGGTACCGGATTTGGTATCCATGGTCGAGGATCGGTAATTATGCTGCTGGAACATGAATTGATCACCACCTTGGAGAAAACCCATCTGCGTTGGCGGAATGGCCAGATAGGAGCCGTGCATGCCATAGCCTTCCGGACTACCCCTGCCTCCTTGATAATTGACGCCGAGAGGCTTGTCCCAGATGCGCAGACTGCCGGGGTTGCAGTTGGATTCCCGATGCGAGGGGGGATAGGGGTAGAGCTTGGTCACCGGCACCATCCAGGGATGGTTCGGCAGGATATTCTGCTGCGGTGGTCCGATGATGGAAAAGACCAGACGCTGCAGGTCATCGGTGGCCGCATTGCGATTCGTGCCCAGGTTCGCCGTCGCGGCCAGGTTGGTGCCTGAACTTTCCGTGGGATCGAAATAAAAGATCCGACCTCCGCGATCATAGATCCCCTGGATCTCATCATTGTTCGAATCAAGCCTGCGGGCGATCGGACTGGGGACCGGATAACATCCCCCTGTACTGGAGCAGATCACCCTTTCCAGGTCAAACCGGCCTGGCGGACCCATCGTCGGAATATCGCCTTGCATCCGCGACCCCATCATGCCGATCATGGTCGGAATGGTCCAGAAAGGGTTCGTGAAATTCGCTGAAGCCGTATATTTGTTGTTCCATGGGGCCCCCGGAACCCGCCAGGCATTGTCCTTCCCACCTTGGAAGTCCTCCTGCCGTTGGCTGAATCGCTCGATCAGCGTCGTCGCCTTCGCCGCCGCCAGGATGCGGTAGCGGTTGATCTGCTGGTCGCGCAGGGCGCCGCCCAGGATGAGGATGGTGAAGGTCACCGCCGAGGCGAGGATGACGAGCGAGAATGCGACCTCGATCAGGGTGAACGCCGGCCTCTGGGCCGATGGCGGCGCATATAGACGTTCTGCGGCGGTGAACGCCTCAGAACGCATAGGGAACCCCATGGAACTGCCCAGTGGCATAGATGCTCATCGCCCGACCGACCTGGTCGCCGCGGATGCGCAGGCTGAGTCCGGGAACGCCGGTCGCGCTGGGGGCGGTGGTGTGCGGTTCGATCGCCGCGTTTCTGGCCGACTTCTGAGGCACGGCGAAATAGTTGGGGTTGCCGTCGGAGGCATCGAGGTTCGGCGGGGTCACGCCGACCTGGGTCGAACGGATCGTGGAGCCATCCGGATAGGCGATGGTCATGCCGGTGGTGTTCTCGAAGAACCAGTGCAGGTTGCTGCCCACGACCTTGGTCTGGCTCGAAGTCACCTTGGACAGTTCCGTTCCGCAGACGTTGACCAGGACGGACGCCGGGATCAGGCGTTTGATCTTCTGGTTTTCGGAAATGTAGATGCTGTCGGTGGGATTCTTGTCCGTGGGAGTCGCCCACAGGACCCGGACTTCGGTGGAACCGTTCGGCAACGGCACCAGACCGACCCCGAAGCGGTGCCCCTGGAGATCGGTGGTGGTGCGCATCGCCATCCCATGGCTCATCTCGCTGACCTCCCGGATCGCGGCCTCGGCCTGGGTCAGAACGGCGTTGCGCTGCGCCCGGATGAAACTGGGCATGGCGAGGCTGGCGAGCAGGATCATGACGCCGACCACGATGACCATCTCCAGGGCGGTGAAACCGGCCCGAAGGGAGTGCCCGTCACGCTGGGTCGTGCTCGAACCGACGCGGTTGGGATGAGAAATGCTTTGATTCATGGCGCGTCCTTCCAACTGCAGATGTCATCGTCGGTGCCGGGAACGCCGTCTGGCCCCTCGGACCAGATTCCGATCCCCCCGTAGACCATGCCGTAGGAGATACGGAGGATGGTTCCCCAACGATCGCGGATGGCGCCGTCGCTGGCCCGATTGGGGAACAAGGTCTCGAACATCGCCGCCGGCCCGAGATAACCACAGCGGGCGGCTTCGTCCTTCTGATCGGCAGTGAATATGATCTCTTCATTTGTCTTGTTGATCGCCAGCGGTCCGAGATGCTTGACCGAACGTACGGCCTGAGGGTTTCCATCGAGAAAACCATCGCCATTGAAATCCCAGAGCCGGCGCACCACCCAGGGATCGCCGGATTTCTTGGGCGGCACATTGATGGTATCGCTACCGTAGGTCTTGATCGCATTCGCCAAGGCCAGGCACAGATGATTGGTCGCGGTACGATCCATCCTCGTCCTGATCGCATTCACCGCCGGAACGGTGAGACCCGCGATGATCAGGATCACCGTGATGACGATCAGGATCTCGATCAGGGTGAATCCCCGCCTGCAGACCCGCCTTGAAAGCAGGGCGGAGCCACGGTGGCCATCAGGGCATAATCTGGTTGGGCTCATAGAGTAATGATGCCTCCGCACGGGGCCCGGCGGACATTCGGCCTGGTTCACCGGCCTCCCACGTGTGACACACACCGGGGCTGCCCAGCTGATCCTTTGCAACGCCTGAATGGGTTCGCCGAATCCATCGCGCCGTTCCACGACCTTTCCGGACGGGAAAACCCTTCCAGACTGCGACCATGTCCAATCCCCCCACCACTCCTGCCCTGCCCTCCATCGCCTTCATCGGCGGCGGCAACATGGCCTCGGCCATGGTCGCTGGCCTGAAAACCCTTCCGAATCGTCCGATGATCACGGTTTCGGAACCCGATTCCGGCAAGCATGCTGCCATATCAGCCCAAGGTGCGGTCACGACGACCGATAACCATGCCGCCTTGGCCGCCGGCACGGTCGTGGTGCTGGCGATCAAGCCGCAGCTGGCGGCACAGGTGGTGCCGGCCCTGGCGGCAGGTTGGCGCCAGGATCATCTGCTGGTGTCGATCCTGGCCGGAGCCTCGACCCGCAAGCTGGAAGGGTGGTTGCCCACCGGCGCCCGGGTGGTGCGGGCGATGCCCAACACGCCGCTGGCGATCGGCCTGGGCATGGTCGGGATCTGCCGGGGATCCGCCGCCACGGAAGCCGATCTGGCGACGGCGGAAGCCCTGTTCGCGCCCTGCGGCACCGTGCTGAAGGTCGCGGACGAGAGCCGCATGGATGCGATCACCGCCGTCTCGGGCAGCGGCCCGGCCTACTTCTTCCGCTTCGCGGAGGCCCTGGTCGACGCAGCCATGGCGCTGGGATTCACCCGCGACGAGGCGGTGCTGCTGGTCGGGCGCACGGGGACGGGCGCGTGGGAATACCTGCTGCGTTCGGGCTTCGATGCGGCGCGGTTGCGGCAGCAGGTCACGAGTCCGGGCGGCACCACGGCGGCTGCCCTGGCAGAACTGGAAAAGGCGGATTTCAGCGGCATCTGGTCGCGGGCGTTGCAGGCGGCCGAGCGGCGGGGGAAGGAACTGGGGTGATACCCACTGCGCTCCGCCGCGCTTGCCGGACGGGGCCACGGCTCTAGCCTGCCCGGCCCCGCCGAGGGCGGGGTTTCCGCGTCCCCCGTGAGGTTTTCATGAGCAAGCCGTTCACCACCGCCGAGATCCGCGAGGCCTACCTGTCGTTCTTCGCCGCCAAGGGCTGCGTGCGCTACGGCAGCGCCAGCCTGGTGCCGGAGAACGATCCGACCACGCTGTTCACGGTCGCCGGCATGTCCCAGTTCAAGGACATGTTCCTCGGACGCGGCACGCATCCGTTCTCGCGCGCGACGACCTGCCAGAAGTGCATCCGGACCAACGACATCCTCAATGTCGGCCGCACCGCCCGGCACCACACCTTCTTCGAGATGCTGGGCAACTTCTCGTTCAACGACTACTTCAAGCGCGAGACCATCCACTGGGCGTGGGAGTTCCTCACCGTCACCCTCGGCCTGCCGCCGGATCGCCTGTCGGTGTCGGTGCACACCATCGACGACGCGGCCTACGACATCTGGGCGAAGGAGATCGGCATCCCGACCGCGCGCATCTTCCGTCTGGGCGACAACGACAACTTCTGGCCCGCGAATGCGCCCAAGGAAGGTCCGGAAGGCCCCGGCGGATGCTGTTCCGAGATCTTCTGGGATCACCGCACCAATGACGATCCGAACGACAACCTGGCGAGTTCGACCGGCCGGTTCGTCGAGATCTGGAACCTGGTCTTCCCCGAGTTCAACGTGCGCGCGCCGCACCCCGACGGTTCGCCCAACCTGGAAAACCTCGGCCGCACCAACATCGACACCGGTTCCGGCCTGGAGCGCGTCGCGGCGGTGATGCAGGGCGTCTACAACAACTTCGACATCGACCTCTTCCAGACCATCATCCGGCAGGTGTGCGCGGTGTCGGGCCGGGCCTACGATCCGAGCGCGAAACTGGGCGAGAAGTCCGCCGCCGCCGAGGCGAATGTCCTCATCCGCCGGATCGCCGACCACGTGCGCGCGGTGAGCTTCTGCATCGCCGACGGCGCCCTGCCCGGCAACACCGATCGCGGCTACATCGTGCGCCGCCTGATCCGCCGCGCGACGCTCGACATCGACAAGCTCGGCGTCGACGTGGCCCGCCTGCACGAGATCGTGCCGGCGGTGGTCGGGGCGATGGGCGCGGCCTACCCCGAGATCGCGAAGCGCGAAGAGCTCGCGCGGCAGACCCTGAAGGCCGAGGAGGAGCTCTTCCGCCGCACCCTGCGCAAGGGCCTTGACCTCTTCCAGCGCGCCCTCGACCGCCAGAAGGGCACCGGGGTGTTCTCGGGCGACGACGCCTTCGAGCTCGTCACCACGCACGGCTTCCCCAAGGAGGTCATCGCGGAACTCGCCGGCAACGAAGGGCTGACCTTCGACGACTCGCGCTTCCGCCTGCGCTTCACCGAGCACCAGCGCGTGTCGACCTCGAAGATGGCGGTGGTGTTCAAGGCCAGCGCCCTGCAGGACGCCAAGCCGCGCCTGGGCGCGACGCCGTTCACCGGCTACCAGGACACGAGGCTCAAGACCGATCTCGTCCTGCTCGAGGTCGCCGGCCAGGAATCCAACGCCGCCGGGGTCGGCACCATGGTGCGCTTCGCCCTGGCGAAGACGCCGTTCTACGCCGAATCCGGCGGCCAGGTCGGGGACCAGGGCCTGGTGGTCGGCGACGGCTTCGCGATCGCGGTCACCGACACGCAGAAGGACGAGGGCCTGGTCGTGCACCAGGGCAAGGTGGTCAAGGGCGTGGCGATGCCGGGCCCGGTCACCGCCGAGGTCGACCGCGAGCGCCGCGCCGCCACCACCGCACACCACAGCGCGACGCACCTGCTGCATGCCGCGCTCTGCCGGACCCTGGGCGACCACGTCGAACAGCAGGGCTCGAAGGTGTCGCCCGACGAACTGCGCTTCGACTTCAACCATCCCAAGAGCGTCGAGCCGGCCCAGCTCGCCGCGATCACCGGCTGGGTGAACGAGCAGATCCGCGCCGCCCACCCGGCCGACATCCGCGAACTGCCGATCGCCGAGGCCAAGGCGCTCGGCGCCAAGGCGCAGTTCGGCGAGAAGTACGGCGATCAGGTGCGGGTGGTCCGCTTCGGCACGAGCCAGTCCATCTCGACCGAGTTCTGCGGCGGCTGCCACGTCGGCAACACCCGCGACATCGGCAGCCTGCGCATCCTGAAGGAGGAGGCGTCGTCGGCCGGCATCCGCCGCATCACCGCCGTCGCCGGCGCGGCCGCGGCGAAGCTCGATCGCGAAGAGGCGGCGATCGCCACCGCCTGCGCCAGGAAGCTGGGCCTGGACGCGACGCACCAGCCGCATGCGGTCGCCGACCTGTCGCGCCTGTTCAAGGCCCCCGCCAAGGATCTGCCTGAACGCGTCGGCCAGCTCGTCGACGAGGTCAACCGCCTCGCGGTGCGCCTCAACACCACCCTGGTGATGGCGAGCGGCGAACTGCTGGAGCGCGTCGAGCAGTTCCAGACCGAGCTGAAACGGCTGAAGAAGCTTGGCGAATCCCAGGCCGCCAAGGCCGCCCACGAGGCCGTGGCCGGACTGGTGGCGCAGGTGGTGGCGATCGCCGGCGTGCCGTTCCTCGCCGGCCGCGTCGACGGGCTGGATGGCAAGGCGCTGGGGCAGCTCGCTGACGCCGTGCGCCAGCAGCGCCCCGGCCTGATCCTGCTCCTCGCGTCGGAACTCGATGGCAAGGTGAACCTGCTCGCCGCCGCCGATCCGGCCCTGGCCGCGCGCGGACTCAAGGCCGGCGACCTGCTCAACGCCGTCGCGCCTGCGGTCGGCGGCCGGGGCGGTGGCCGGCCGGAACTCGCCCAGGGATCCGGCCGCGATCCCGCCGGCATCCCCGCCGCGCTCGACCAGGCCCGCGCCTGGGTGGTCAAGGCGACCGGGGGATAGACCGGCGAGGCAGGATGGCCACAGAGAACACAAAGGGCGGCGCCCAAGGTTGAGTGCGCGAAATTCAACCAGGCAGGAACCGAATAAACCCCGTTTTTTGTCCTTTGTGCTCTCTGTGGCCATTCATCCAGCGATCGTCGGGTGATGCGCCAGCCGACACACGCCGCTTGGGCGGGGAAGCCAGTGGCGCGGACCATGGTCGGCCGCTAGCCTGCCGGCCAACGACGGCGGGGTACCGTGGCAACCAGGCGCGCAGACAGAGAAGGAACCGACCAGTTCCACAAGCGCAAACGTGGGCAGTTCCGTGGCATCCCGGTGGTGCCCGGCATCGCCCTCGGAGTGGTGCGCCTCAAGTTCCGCCGCACCCAGGTGCTGTCCGACCGCACCATCGAGGCGGGCGAGGTAGCGCGCGAATGCGACCGCCTGGCCGAGGCGGTGCGCCTGTCCAAGGCGCAGCTTCTCGAGGACCGCGCCAAGGTCGCGCGCGATGTCGGCGAGGTCGAAGCCACCATCTTCGACGCCCACATCGCCATCCTGGAAGACCAGAAGACCTTGCAGAAGATGCGCGACCAGGTCGCGCGCGACCTGAAGCCGGTCGAGGTCGTGGTCGCGACCATCGTCGAGGGCTACTACCGCGTCTTCAAGGATCTGCCGGACGCCAACATCCGCGAACGCGCCGCCGACATCCGCGATGTCGGCCGCCGGCTGCTCGACAACCTGGCCCGGCTGATCAAGCCGGGCAGCGACGCTGAAACCGAGGCCGAACTCGAACCCGGCGACGAAGGCGACATCATCTTCGCGCGCGAGGTGCTGCCGTCCGACCTGGCGCAGCTCGAACGCCAGCACTGCCAGGCGGTGGTGTGCGAGACCGGCAGCGACCGCGGCCACGCGGCGGTGATGCTGCGCGCCATGAACGTGCCGGCGGTGATGGGCGTGGCCGGCATCGCCGATCAGATCGAGGACGGCGACTTCATCGTCGTCGACGGTTCGAACGGCACCGTGCTGCTCAATCCGCCGCGCAGCATCATCGACAGCTACACCACGACCAAGCAGCAGTTCCGCCACTACGAGAGCATGCTCAAGGCCGAGGTCGACCTGCCGGCGGTGACCACCGACGGCCAGGAGGTGCGGCTGCTCGCCAACGTCAGCAAGCATTCCGAGATCGACCTCGCCAAGCTCTACAAGGTCGACGGCATCGGGCTCTACCGCTCCGAGTTCAACCTGATGATGGCGGCGAACTACCCGGACGAGGAGGAGCAGTACTGGATCTACCGCGAGGCGGTGCAGAAGATGGACGGCCGCCCGGTCACCATCCGCACCATGGACATCGGCGCCGACAAGCGCCTGCCCTACGTCAAGCTGAACGACCAGGACCACCACGCCCTCGGCCGGCGCGCCATCCGCCTGGTGAGCGAACTCGAGGAGTTCCACCTCATCCAGCTGCGCGCCATCCTGCGGGCGAGCGCGCACGGCCCGATCCGGCTGATGTTCCCCTTCATCACCTCGCTGGAGGACATCCGCCTCGCCAAGCGCCTTGTGCGATCCGCCCGGCGCGGGCTCGACCTGGCGCGCCGTCGCTACAACGCCGACCTGCCGATCGGGATGATGGTCGAAGTCCCCGCCGCCGCGCTGTCGCTCGACAAGTTCATGCGCGAGGTGTCGTTCTTCTCGGTCGGCACCAACGACCTGACCCAGTACGTCTGCGCCGCCGATCGCGGCAACCCCGACGTGGCGCCCTGGTACAAGAGCCACAACCCGGGCGTGCTGTCGCTGATCAAGATGGTGGTCGATTCGGCCAAGGCCCACAACGCCGAGCTGACCATCTGCGGTGACATGGCCGGCGATCCGTTCTACACCATGTTCCTGCTCGGCATCGGCGCCACCAACCTGTCGATGGCCGCGCCGCAGGTGCCGCTGGTGAAGAAGATCATCCGTTCGGTGAATCTCACCGGCGCGCAGAACCTGGCCACGCGCGCCCTCAGCCTGACCTCGACCGGGCAGATCCGCGAGACCTTCGCCACCACGGTGCAGCAGATCCTCGGCCGCGACCTGTCGAACTGGGCCTTGAGCGCCAGCGACGAGCCGGGCGAACCCGGCGGCGCGTTGACCGCGAAGCGCTGACCGCGCCGACCTTCCCGTTCTCACCACCACCTGACCGATCGACCATGCCCGCATCCAACGCCGCCCTCGTCGCCGCCTTCCGCCACGCCTATCAGGCCGAACCGACCGCTGCCGTGCGGGCGCCGGGCCGGGTCAACCTGATCGGCGAGCATACCGACTATAATGACGGTTTCTGCCTGCCGATGGCGATCGAACGCGATGTCCGCATCGCGCTGAAGCCGCGTGGCGACACCACCGTGCGGGTGCTGTCGCTGGAACAGCAGAAGGACGGCAGGCCGGCGGTGCTCACGTTCGATCTCGGCCCCTCGGCCGGCGCCGTCATCCCCAGGGCGACGGCCAAGGACGACCGCTGGGCCGACTACGTGAAGGGCTGCGCCCAGATCCTGCGCGAGGAGAAAATCCCCCTGCGCGGGGCCGATCTGGCCCTGACCGGCGACGTGCCGCTGGGCTCCGGCCTGTCGAGTTCGGCCGCGCTGGAGGTCGCCACCATGCACGCGCTGCTCACCGCCGCCGGGCAGACGCTGGACGCGACCCGCATCGCGAAACTCGCGCAACGCGCGGAGAACTCCTACGTCGGCACCAACTGCGGCATCCTCGACCAGCTGTCGTCGTCGTGCGCCCGCGCGGGCGAGGCGATGCTCATGGACTGCCGCACGCTGGCCCTGCCGCCCGCGCCGCTGCCGACGGGCGTCAGCGTGGTCATCGCCGACACCGGCAAACGGCGCGGCCTGGTCGACAGCCTCTACAATGAACGCCGGGCCCAATGCGAGGCCGGCGCCAAGGCGCTCGGCGTCAGCCACCTGCGCGATGTCAGCCTCGCCGGACTGTGGGCTGCCGAACGGGATGGAAAACTCACCGCGCAGGCCCGCCGCCGCTGCGAACACGTGGTGGCGGAAAATGGCCGAACTCTTGCCGCTTACGCGGCCCTGCGCGCCGGCGACGCGGTGGCCTTCGGCCTGCTCATGGACCAGTCGCACGCCGACCTGCGCGACAAGTTCGAGGTCACCTGCCGCGAACTCGACGATATGGTGGCGATCGCGCGCGACCTGCCCGGCGTGCTCGGCAGCCGCATGACCGGGGCCGGTTTCGGCGGCTGCACGGTCAGCCTGGTGCGCGACGACGCCGTCGCCGCCTTCGTCCCCGCGCTGGAAAAAGCGTACAAGGCCCGCCATCCCGACCTGGTGTCGGCGGTCTACGTCACCCGCGCGGCCGCCGGGGCCGGGCCGCTCGCGCTTGGCTGATCCAGCCCCAGCCGCGCCGTGGTACGCCGACGGCCTGCGCTTCACCTGCACCCGCTGCGGGAAGTGCTGCACCGGTTCGGCCGGCTTCACCTGGGTCGATGACGCCGAGGTGCTGGCCCTGGCGCGCCGGCTGGGCCTGGATGAGGCGTCCTTCCGCCGCCGCTACACCCGCGACGTGCATCGCGACGGGGAAGTGCTGACCTCGCTGAAGGAAAAACGCGGCGGCGACTGCGTGTTCTGGCAGACCGGCGCCGGCTGCACGGTCTATGCCGACCGCCCGCGCCAATGCCGGACCTGGCCGTTCTGGCGCCGGGTCGTCGCCACCCCCGGCAGCTGGCGGCAGGAATCCGAGGACTGCCCCGGCATGGGGCAGGGGGAACTCCACCCGGCGGGTAAGATCACGGAAATCGCGGCGGACGACGGCCTACCGGGCTGATGCGGATCGGCGGGCGTTTGCGCCTGTCGGTTCCATCCCGATCGGTAGGCTGCGGCCATGCCCCCATCTTCCCATCGTCCGACCGGTCCGGCGGCTCCTCCGGCCGCGGTCCGCGCTCCTGCCACACCTGCCACGCCAGCAGCGCCGACCGCTGTCGCCGCCCCGGCCGGGCCGACCTTCGGTGAACTGGGGCTTCCGGCCAGCCTGGTCGACCTGCTCGCCAAACGCGGGATCACGGTGCCGACGCCGATCCAGGCGGCGATCATCCCGCTCGCCCTGACCGGCGGCGATCTGCTCGCGCAGGCGCGCACGGGATCGGGGAAGACCCTGGCGTTCCTGCTGCCGCTCACCGCCCGCATCGCGGCCGGCGAGATCACCCGGGTGTGGATCGTCTGCCCGACGCGCGAACTGGCGCAGCAGGCGGCGCGCGAGGCGGCGACCATCCTGGGCGAGGGCAAGACGGCGGTGCTGGTCGGCGGCCTGCCGCAGTGGCCGCAGATCCAGGAGCTGCGCCGCGGCCCGCGCCTGGTCATCGGCACGCCCGGCCGCATGTGCGACCATCTCGCCCAGGGCAACCTCAAGCCGGATGCCGAGATCGTCGTCCTCGACGAAGCCGACCAGATGATGGACATGGGCTTCAGCGAAGAGCTGGAACGCCTGGTCAAGGACCTCGGCGAATCGGTCGCGCGCTGGCTGTTCAGCGCCACCTTCCCGGCCCAGGTCCAGGCGGCGGTCGGCCGCTGGCTCGACCAGCCGCGCGAGGTGCGCCTCGACACCAAGGCGGCCTCGGGCCATGTGCCGCAACGCTTCGTGGTCGCGCGCCGGGGCGAGGAGGTCGCCGCCCTGGTGCGTCTCCTCCACATCCTCGAACCGGCGCGGGCGCTGGTGTTCGTGCGCACCCGCGAGGATGTCGAGGTGATCGTGCGCTCCGTCTCGTCGGAAGGCATCGAGGCCGCCGGGATCAGCGGCGACCTGCCGCAGGAGGCGCGCGAACGGGTGCTGGAGCGCTTCCGCAGCGGCCGCCTGGCGGTGCTGGTCGGCACCGACGTGGCGGCGCGCGGCATCGACGTGCCCGGCGTCACGCACGTGTTCAACCTGGGATCGCCGATCAATTCCGAATCCTATTCGCACCGCATCGGGCGCACCGCGCGCGCCGGCGCGGCGGGCGAGGCCTGGACCGTCATCAGCCCGATGGAGCGCGGGAAATTCCAGCGCATCACCGCGATCGCCAAGTGCCGGCCCGAGGAGGTGCCGCTGCCGAGCGCCGCGCGCATCACCGAGGCCAAGCGCGAGCGCCTGGCCAAGCGGGTGCAGGAGTCGCTGGGCGAGAAGCGCGTCCTGCCCGAGAGCTTCAAGCCCTTGGTAGCCGAATTCGGCGCCGAGGCCGTGCTTGCCGCCATCGTCCACCGCCTGGTGCCGGACGCGCCGGTCGAACGCGCGCCGACCCCGGCGGCGCGTCCGGTGCGATCCGGTCCGGGCGGGCAGGTGCGCGGCGGCGCCACCCCGATGTTCCTCGGCCTCGGCCTCGACGATGGCATCCAGGCCGGCTCGATCATCGCGCTGCTCTGCCACCAGTGCGGCCTGAACGGCAGCGACCTCGGCCGCGTCCGCCTCTTCCCGCGCCACAGCCTGATCGAGGTGCGCGGCGAGGCGGTGCAGCGGGTCCTCGCGCATCCGCTGCACCATCGCGGCCGCGCCGTGCCGGTGCGCCTGGATCGCATGGCCCGAGGCTGATTCCGCCCCGCGCCATGCCCGATCCCGACCCGCCATCACGTCGGCAGAGCCTGGGCAGCGTGCTGCGCGGCCTCTTCGGCCGCGCCGGTGCGCGCCTGCGCAACGCGATCCCGCCGGCGCACCAGCAGGTCAGCCGGCGCGAACTGCTGTCCGGCAAGCATCTGCGCGAGGGATTGGCCGGGCTTTTCGCGCCGATGCGGGCGATGGAGCAGGTCGTGGACGCGACCGCCGAGGTCGAACGCCGGGCCCAGGCGTCCGCCCCGGTGCCGCCGCCACCGCCCATCATCCGCCCGCCCGGAGCGGTGGCCGAGGCCGACTTCCTGGCCGGCTGCACCCGCTGCGGCGAATGCATCTCGGCGTGCCCGCATCGGGCGATCCTCAACGCGCCGCAACGCTACCGCGCCGCGGCCGGCACGCCGATGATCGATGTCTTCGGCCAGCCCTGCCTGATGTGCGCCGATACGCCGTGCATCTCGGCCTGCACCCCGAACGTGCTGCGCCGGGCCGAAGGCGCCCCGGTGCCGAAGATCGGCCTCGCCCGCATCCTGACCCAGGACTGCCTCGCCTGGCAGGGCACGACCTGTTCCGCCTGCCACGAACGCTGCCCGGTACCGGGCGCGATCCACGTCGCCGGAGGCCGGCCGCAGGTGAACGTCTCGGCCTGCACCGGCTGCGGCATCTGCCAGCACGTCTGCCCCGCCCCGCGCAACGCGGTCGCGGTGCTGCCGCTCATGAACCGACCGGGTATCAAGGGATGAATTCCCGTTCTGACCCGTTGGGCACCCAACGCTTTCCTGATGCCGGTTAAATTTCAGAAAAATCGCACGTGTACCCCAGATGCGAGGCGGAAAAGGGAGTTGGGCAGCGCCCAATGACCGATGACCAACGCTACAGATGGGGTGCAATTGCGATTTTTAAGTCAGCGGATGCCGTACTTGGCGACCAGACGTAGAAGCGCGGTGCGGCTCATGTGCAGGATGCGCGCGGCCTGGCTCGCGTTGCCCTGGGTGGTCTCCAGCGCGAGGCGGATGGTGCGTTCAGCCCATTCGTCGGCGGCGGCGGCGCGGGCCTGGCGGAAGGGCAGGAGCGGCAGCGAGACCTGGTCGGAATCGAGATGCTGCACGTCGATCTTCCGTTCGCGCCGTTCGCGGTTGCGCGGATCCGCGCCGGCGCGGGCACGGGCGCGCTCGACCGCGTTGACCAGCTCGCGCACGTTGCCCGGCCACGATCCGGCGACCAGGCGCGACAGCGCGGTGGGGGTGATCGTCCAGGTCTCGCCAGGCACCGCATCCAGGCGCGCGCGCACGATGAGCGGGATGTCCTCCGGCCGTTCGCGCAGCGGCGGGATCGCCAGCGGCAGGACGTTCAGGCGGTAGTAGAGATCCTGGCGGAACTGGCCGGAGGCGACCAGCTGCGCCAGCGGCCGGTTCGCCGCCGCGACCACGCGGGCGCGCGATTGATCCGGCTTCTCGGCGCCAAGGGACCAGTATTCGCGGGTTTCGAGCACGCGCAGGAGTTTCGGCTGGAGATCGAGCGGGAGCGAGTCGACCTCGTCGAGGAACAGGGTGCCGTCGCCGGCGAGGGCGAAGCGGCCGCGGCGTTTCGCGCCGGCGCCGGTGAACGCGCCCGCCTCGTGGCCGAACAGCTCGCTCTCGATGAGGTCGCGCGGCAGGGCGCCGCAGTTCACCGCGACCCAGGGGCGTTCGCGCCGCGCCGACGCCTGGTGGATGGCCTCGGCGACGAGCTCCTTGCCGGTGCCGGTCTCGCCGCTGATCAGCACCGGCACGTCGGATTGGGCCGCGAGGTCGATGTCCTGGTAGACCCGGCGCATCGCCGCGCCGCCGCCGACCAGCCGGCCGCGTCCGCCGGTGCGGGCCTGCTCGCGCAGGTGCTTCAGTTCCGCCACCTCGCGCAGATGCAGGATGAGCTCTTCCGGCTCGAAGGGCTTGGCGAGGTAGCCGCGCGCGCCCAGGCGCATGGCCTCGACCGCGCTCGAGATCGTGCCCTCGCCGGTCATCACCAGCACTTCCAGGTCGGCCCGGCGCTGGCGCGCGGCGCGCACCAGGGCGAGGCCATCCATGCCGGGCATGCGCAGGTCGGTCACCATCACGTCGCAGCCGCCGATCAGCGCCAGGGCCTGCTGGCCGCCTTCGGCGGTGGTCACGCGATGACCGGCCGCAGCGATGAGTTCGCCCAGCGAACCGCGCAGGAAGGCGTCATCGTCGACCAGGAGAACATCCAGCATGCGGGCGGCCTGCTGGCGGTGGGCGGCTACGCCGACCAGATGCCGCTGGTGCGGCCCGAGACGACCTTGCCGGTGTCGTCCGACAGCGGGCAGCGCTCGGCGAGCTCGGTCGAGGTGAATTCGCCGAAGTCGAGGGTCAGGCGCAGGCCGGCCTGGACCTGGTTCGGCTGCGGGCGGTTGGCGTGCTCGAGCACGCTGCTGGCGTGCACGCCACCCCACAGGTCGCACAGCTTGCGTTCATTGCGGACGAGCGAGAGGTTGCGGATCCAGCCGTGGTCGAACAGGCCGGCGCGCAGGCGGGCGAGGGTGCGCTTCTCGATCCGGGCCTTCGTCCAGTCGACCTCGAACGGGTGCTGGCAGAGGAACCACGTCAGCAGGCGGCCGACCTGGAGATCCGACAGGCCGCCCCAGAAGCTGATCTCGTTGTCGATCACCTCGACCCAGACCTGGCGGTGCGCCTCGGCCCAATGCTTGAGCGGTTCGGCGCCCGGGCGCGATCCATCGCCGGAGGCGCCGGCGAAGACCAGGGTGCCCTGGGCGACGCCCTCGGTCATCACCACCCGGCGGTCGGCGATCATCGCCGCGAGCGACACCGACGTCGGGGCGCCCTGGCGCACGTTCTCCAGCTGCGGCAGGGCGCCGTCGGCGACGAGCCAGCCGGTGCGGATGCCGAGCTCCTCGGCGAAACGCATGGCGGCGAAGGTGCTCATGTGCGCCACCCCGACCACGCGCGCACCGCTGCGGGTGTGCTCCGGATAGCCGAGGATGGTCTGGGGCCAGTTCAGCGGGGGCATGTCCGCGGCAACCTACGGGCGCGGGCGGGGGCGACAACCGCCCGGCAGGTCAGGACAGCGAGGCGCCTCAAAAGTCGCCACCCGGATCGCGGACGTCCAGTCCGCATGGGAAATGCGCGTGCGCAGCACGCCGCCATGCGACTTTTGAGGCGCCCGGGTCAGGACAGACCGGCCCAGGCGCGTGGCAACTCGACCGTGAAACGACTGCCTTCAGGGCCGGATTCCACCGCGACCGTGCCGCCCAGCACCTCGGCCAGCTGCTTGACGATCGCCAGGCCCAGGCCGGTGCCGCCGGTCTGCCGGCTGCGATGGGCGTCGATGCGGTAGAAGCGTTCGAAGATGCGTTCGCGGTGCTCGGGCGGGATGCCGATGCCGGTGTCGCTGATCGCGATGCGGATGCGGCCGTCGAGGTCGCTGATCGCGACCTCGACCCGGCCCTGCGGGCGGTTGTAGCGGATCGCGTTCGAGACCAGGTTGCCGACCATCTGGCGCACGAGTTCGGGATCGGTGACGAGTTCGAGCGCCTCCGGCCCGGTGCAGGCCAGGCGCACGTCGCGGCTGCGGGCGTGCTCGTTGTGCTCGTCGAGGATGGTGCGGGCGAGCCGGGGCAGGTCGATCGCGACGGGTTTGACCTCCCAGGAACCCTGTTCCAGCCGCGACAGGGTCAGCACGTCGGTGACCAGGGTGGTCAGGCGCTGGGCATGGGCCGAGATGCGGCTGACGAAGGCGCGCACCTGGGCCGGGTCGTCCTCGACCACGCCCTCCTGCAGGATCGTGTCGGCGAAGCCGACGATGGCGGTGAGCGGCGTCTTCAGTTCATGGCTGACCGAGGCGACGAAGTCGCGGCGGCTGTTTTCCAGCCGGCGGACCTCGGTGAGGTCGTGGATGATCAGCACCGCGACCTCGCCGGCCGGGGCGACCGCGATGCGCAGATGCCGGCGGCGGTGCTCGCACAGCACGCCGGCCGCCTCGACCGCCTGGCCCTGGCGCAGGCGGTCGAGCTGGGCCGCCACACCGGCGTCGGGAAGATGCTGGAAATACGGCAGATTCACCACTTCCGCCCCGCCGGCCGCGAACTGGCGGTAGGCCGGATTGGCGTAGACCACCCGGCCGAGGCGGTCGACGCAGGCGACGCCCTCGCCCAGGGTGCCGAGCGCGGTGTCGAGCAGTTCGCGCTGGCGCGCCAGTTCCGCCCGGCTGGCCTGGAGGTTCTCGCCGAGCCGGTTCAGCTCGCGGCCCAGGCGCGACAGCGCATCGTCGCCCACCAGCGCGGACCGGCGGCTGTATTCGCCCGCCATGTAGGCGCGCGACACCCCGATGAGCTGGCCGAAGCGGAAGCGGTCGCGCCAGAGCTGGAGGGTGACCAGGATCCCGGCGGTGACGATCACCGCCGCCGAGGCGACCGCCATCGGCCACCACGCTTCATGGATGCGGCCGTGCTGCACCTCGATCGGGGCGGAGACGCGCACCACCGTGCCGTCATCGAGCCGGCGCGCGGCGTAGACCAGCTCGTGGTTGAGGGTGGCGCTGCGGCGGTGCTCGAGCCCGGATCCATGCGCGCGCGCGGCGATCACCTCCGGCCGTTTACCGTGGTCATCCAGGGTCGCGACATCGGCCTGGCTGTCGGCGATGACGTGGCCATCGGCGGCGATCAGGGTCAGGCGGCGGTCGCGCCCGAGCCGGGTCCGGCTCAGGTCGACCCGTTCCGCCGGCCCGAGGCGCTGCACCAGCTCCGCCACCATGTCGGCCTCGGCCTGGATCTGCAGGTCGAAGCCCGCGTCGATGACCGTGGCGATCGTCCGGTGCTGGATCGAGATCGAGATCACGGTGACGGCCGCGAGGATGGCCCCGGCGACCAGCAGCCAGCGCGTTCCGAATAGTGTGCGTCGCAGGGTTTCCATGGTCGGCCCTTTTTCCCCGGCAGTCTTGGTCCTCATCCGGCCGGCACCAGCCCTGGCCGGGCGCGACGGAGCGGAGAAACGGACACCACCCGCGGCCACCGGAACCGTGCCTGGGTTCGTCAACCTGCTGGTGAATCCTCAGTAACTGCGGGGCCGGGTGCGGGCCGCGAAGGCCGCCGGCGGTTCGCCCACGATGCGGGCGAAAACCCGGGTGAAATGCTGGACGCTGGCGAATCCGGCCTGGCGCGCCACCGCCTTGACGGTCATCCCGCCCCATTGCAGGTCGGCCTTGGCGCGTTCGATGCGCGCCCGCCGCCGGTAGGCCATCGGGGCGAGGCCGTAGTGCCGGGTGAAGGCGGCGGCGAAGGCGCTGCGGCCGAGGTGGGCGAGCGCGGCGACGTCTTCCAGGCGGATGGTGCCATGCGCGTCCTCAAGATGGTGACGGGCGCGTTCGAGATGCGGATCGGGCGCGGGAACCGGTCCGCCGGCGCTGAATCGACGCAGCACCAGGGCGAGCAGTTCCAGCATCGCCGCACGCTGGAGGAGCGCCTCGGCGCCGCGCGCCGCCGGCCACGTCCGCGCCAGGCGGCGGAAGGCGGCCACGTACGCGGCGGAGGGATGCACCGGCAGCGCGTGGACCTGCCCGGCCGGCAGAGGCCCCGGCTCGCCCGCCGGCCGGGGATCGCGGGCGTCCTGATGCCAATGCACCGCCGTCGAATCCGGGCGCCGGATCGGGTCGTAGTGGACGTTGAGCAGGTTCACCCCGCTGCGATCCGAGAGCGCAAACGCATGCTCGTGATCGGGCGGGACGACCAGCACCGTGCCCGGCTCCAGGACCTGTTCCCGGCCATCGGCGTGCAGGACGCCCTCCCCGCGATGGATGTAGAGCAGGGCATGATCATTGATGCGCCGTGCGGGCAGGCGGAAGTCCTGGCCGGACTGGAAATCGTGGACGAGCCGCACGAACGGGGCGCAACCGGCGATCGGATCGGCCATGCCGGCATGGTGTCGGCGCGGACGAACGGACAAGGACGCCGGACGCGGCCGCCGTCCCCGGACCCAGGCTCGCGGCCATGCAGACCGCCACCCCTCCCCCGGTTGGAACCGCCATCGGAACCCCCTCCCCAGGGTCCGACCGCATCGATCGCCTGCGCCGGCAGGTGATGGCGCGCAAGGGATCGTTCATCACCGGCAGCGATCCCTTCCTGACCGATGCGGCCCTGGTCGCGGCGGCGGCGCCGGAGCGCTCGCGGGTGCAGCAGCGGGCTGCCTTCCTGGCCGAGCTGGTCGAACGCTGTCCGACCTCGTTCCCGGACGATTGGACCATCGCCGGCGAGCATCTGCCGCACGGCAGCGGCATCATGTCCGGCAGACCCGACGCCGCACCGCGCCTGGCAGCGCTCGGGATCGCCGATCCCGCTGCGGCGGAAAAGTCGGTCCGCGCCTGGCATACCGGTCACGGCGCCGCACGCACCGCCGGGGTCGGCGTCGCCGCCGAGCGCACCGGGCTCGGGTCCTGGAACGACGGCCGCACCGATACCGTCTTCTGGGCGCATGGCTGGATGGAGAACCACAGCATCCGCGACTATGCCCTGATGATCAGGACGGGATTCGCCGGCCTGCGCCAGGACCTCGAACGCCGATTGGCCGCAGGGCGTCTGGATGACCCGGATTTCCCGGGCCGCGAGAACGCCTGGCGCGCCTTCCTCGACATCTGCCGCGCCGGGATCCGGCTCGGCGAACGCTGGGCCGCGGCGGCGGAGCAGGCCGCCCGGGCGGCGGAGGATCCGGATGATCGTCTGCGCCTGCAGACCATGGCCGCGACCTGCCGGCGCGTCCCTGCGTACGGCGCCCGCACCTTGCGCGAGGCGGTCCAGTCGCTGTGGCTGGGCCACGTGCTGGCCTGCGGCGAGGACGGCATCAATGCGAATTCGCTCGGCCGCATCGACCGCATCCTGGAACCGTACTACCAGGCCGATCTGGCGGCCGGGCGGATCGCACGCGAGGACGCGGTCGAACTCATGGCCGAACTGGCATGCAAGCTCTACCTCGACTATGATGTGCAGGCGATCACCCTCGGCGGGCTCGATGCCGAGGGCCGCGACGCGACCTGCGCCATGACCGGGATCGTCCTCGATGCGAGCGGACAGGTCGGCTTCATCCGCGACCTGTCGGTGCGCCTGCACCGCGCCAGCCCACGCAGCCTGGTCCGCCGCTGCGCCGAACTGATCGTGCGCGGCGGCGGGATCCCGTTCCTCTTCAACGACGACTGCTTCGTGCCGGCGCTGACCGGGCTGGGCATCGCTCCAGCCGACGCCCGCGATTACGCGCCGATCGGCTGCGTCGAGCTCACCATCCCGGGCAAGGCCAACCCGCACGCGGTGTCGGGCTGGTTCAACCTGGCGAAATGCGTGGAGCTGGCCCTGCATGGCGGCGTCGACCCGGCGACCGGGAAGCGGCTCGGCCCCGACACCGGCGATCTCGCCGCGCATGCCGATTTCGCGGCACTGCTCGCCGCGGTCGAGGTCCAGGTCGGGCATCAGGCCGAACGCATGGTCTACCACTGCAATCGCGGCGAGCTGCGCCAGCGCGAGCTCGGGCCGCTGCCGGCGTGGTCGCTGCTGACCGACGCGTGCATCGAACGCGGACGCGACCTGACGGACGGTGGTGCGCGGTACTTCTGGCACTCGATCTGCCTGCTCGGCGTGCCCGATGCCGCCGACGCGTTGCAGGCGGTGCGGGAACTGGTCCATGATCGCCGCGAGGTGCCGGCCGCCGACCTGCTCGCCGCGCTGCGCGCCGGATGGCAAGGCCACGAACCGCTGCGCCAACGCCTGCTCGGCCGCTGCGCCAAGTACGGCAACGATCGCGCCGAGGTCGACACGCTCGCAGCCGACCTGGCGAACCGCTTCATCGACCGCATGGACCGGGCGCGCAGTCCGCTTGGCGGCCGCTACGCCGTGCATCTGTTCTCGTTCCTGTGCAACGTCGGCTTCGGCCGCTGCGTGGGCGCCCTGCCGGATGGGCGCAAACCCGGCGAACCGCTTGCCTATTCGCTGTCGGCGCACCAGGGCCGCGACCAGGCCGGCGTCACCGCGATGCTGCGTTCGCTCGCCGGCCTGCCGCACCATCGCGCCGCCGGCGGCAGCGCCGCGATCATCGACCTCGACCCCTCCCTGGTGGCCGGCGAGGCCGGCATCGACCTGCTCACGGATCTCATCACTGCGGCCTTCGCGATGGGGGTCGGCCAGCTGCAATGGAACGTGGCCACGCGCGAACGCATGATCCAGGCCCAGCAGGATCCCGAGCATTTCGGCAACCTGCCGGTGCGGGTCGCCGGATTCTCCCAGATGTTCCGCCTGCTCGACCGGCCCCTGCAGGATCACCTGATCGCGCGGACCAAGCACCGCGGCTGACCGTTCAGACCTCGAAGGGCCAGCGCGCCGCCGGACTGGGCCGGTCCCAGGTCGCCTTGTTCGGGATTCACCAACAGGTTGACGGATAGAACCCGGATCGGCGGGCCTCGGCGCGCACGAATTTCCGGTTGCTACCTGTAGATCAATCTCTTGCGGCCACCGGAACCGTACCTGGGTTCGTCAACCTGTTGGTGAATCCTCAGCAAGGATGCGCAGACGCTGGGCCCGGGTTCGCGATCCCGGACTCAGGATCGGCGGCGCAGCGAGGCGGCCGTGGTGCCCAGGATCCGCCGGTGCACCCGCGCCAGATGGGCGGCGTCGCAGAACCCGGTGCGCGCGGCGACGTCGGCCAATGGCAGGCCTGAGCGCAGCAGCACGCCGGCGTGGCGCAGGCGCACCTGGCGCAGGTGCTCCATCGGGGTGGTGCCGGTGACGGTGCGGAACAGGCGGCAGCAGGCCGAGGGCGTCAGGCCGGCGGCGCGCGCGAGGTCGGCCAGGGGCAGGGTTTCCGCGTAGCGCTGTTCGATGGTGTCGATCACGGCCAGCACCGCGCCCTGGCGCGGACTCGTGGCGGCGGTGCCCGGATGCTCGTCGGACCAGGCCCGGCACAGGCGGGCCAGCGCCGCCAGCGCGAGGGACTCGGCGGTCAGGATCGCGGCGGGGGTCGTGTCAGCCATCGGCGGGATGGCGGCGAGCAGGCCGACCAGGTCCGCCATGGTGGTGCGATCCAGGCGCAGGCGGTGGCGCACGCCCTCCTCGGCGCGGAAGAACGGCTCGACGGTGAACAACTGCAGGAAGCCCGCCACCGCCTGGAGCCGCGGCAGGTGCTCGGCCACGTAGCGGGGATGCAGCAGCAGGTGCTCGACGTCCAACCGTCCGCGCCGTTCGTAGCCGTGGCGGGCGCCTTCGGGGATCACGAAGGCGTCGCCGGCCGCGACCGCGAAGACCTGCTCCTCGAGGTGGTGCCAGCCCTGGCCGGCGGCGATGAGGTTCACCTCGATGAAGCCATGGGTGTGCATGCCGATGGCATACTGCTGGTGATGGATGACCTTCACCCGGGCGGCACCGCCCGGGAAGCAGTCTTGGACGCTCCAGTGGTGCTGGCCGGTCGCCAGCGGCAGCGGCGCTGGAAGTCGCTCCATGCCGCGAAATTACCTCGGCAGGACTGACCCGCCAGGGCGGTGCAACGGCGTCCAAGTGCAACGGCGTCCAAGCGCCGGTCCAGGGCATGCAAGCCGATCCGCCCCCCGGCAGCAGGATGCCGCCATGAGCACCCCGCCCTGCCCCGCCGCCGTGCTGGAGGAACTCCAGGAATTCGCCGCCCTCGGCTTCTACGAGGGCCTGGATCTGCCGTGGCCGCGCGCCTACGGCCTGGCGAGCCGGCGCCTGCACGAACGCATGCCCATCGTCCTGCGCAGCGGCTGCTGGTTGCTGCCGGACGCGCCCGAATACCCGGTCACCAGCCTGGCGGCGGGCAATAATGACCAGCCCCATGCGCTCATCGTCGGCTTCCAGCACAGCCAGGGCCTGCGCATCGACAGGGCGGTTGCGGACCAGCGCAGACGCGAGCGCCCGGACCTCGCTCCCGCCATCGACGCGTTGCTCGCCGATCTCGGCCCGCGCCTCGTCCATCACGGCGGCTACACCCACCACAACCCGGACCTGGTGCGGGTGGTCGAGCAGGGCTTCCTGGCGATGACCGCCGGGCTGGAGGGGCTGGCCGCGCCGACGCCGTTGCAGCAGGCGCTGATCGACTACCGGGCCGGCGTGCTCGCCTTCCACGCCCGCACGCTGGAGGCCCTCCGCGCGGCGGCGCTCGCCGCCGAGGGCGCCGAACGCGCGCGTCTGGGCCGCATCGCCGGCGCCTTCGCCTGGGCGTTCCTGCATCCGGCCCGGGATTTCCTCGAAGGTCTGCTCGGGTGCCACTTCGCCTGGCTGCTCGACGGCTGCGACGGCATCGGCCGGCTCGACCGCATCCTGGGCCGGCTCTATGCGCAGGACCTTGCCAGCGGCGTGCTCGACCAGGCGACGGCGAGCGCCTTGATCGATGAGCTCTTCCTGCGCTTCCAGGAACGCAACGGCTGGAATCTGCAGCTCGGCGGCCGCCTGGCCGATGGCAGCCTCTGCGACAACGCGCTGACCCGCGAGTGCCTCGCCGCCTGCGCGCGCCAGCGACTGATTCGACCCAACGTGGCCCTGCGCATCGCGCACGACACGCCTGCGGCCACCGTCGATCTGGCGCTGGCCGCCCTGGCCAAGGGCAGCGGCCGGCCGGCGCTGTACCATGAGGAGCGCTACCTCGAACTGCTCATGTCACCGCCCTTCTCCCTGCCGTTCGCCGACGCGGTGGAATACGGCTTCGGCGGCTGCACCGAGACCATGCTCGGCGGCCTGGCCAACGTCGGCTCGCTGGAAGGCGACCTCAATCTGGCCCGCATGCTGGAACTCGCGCTGTTCGGCGGCCGCGATCCGCGCACCGGCGAGCAGAAGGGGCCCCAGACGCCGGATCTCGCCGCCTGCGCGACCTATGCGGATTTCCTCGCCGCCCTGAAGACCCAGATCGACCACGCCACGGATGCGTTCGTGCGCTGGGCGCAGGCTGCGCTCCTGCGCCGGCGCACCTCCGGCGATCCCAAGCTCTGCCGCACCCTGCTGACCCGCGACTGCCTCGAACGCGGCCGATCCTTCGAGGACGGCGGCGCGCGCCACAACTGGTCGGTGGTCAGCTATCAGGGCGTCGCCAACCTGATCGACAGCCTGGCGGCGCTGGAACTGCGGGTCTTCAGCGACAAGACCATCGCACCCGACCGCCTGCTGGCCGCGCTGCGCGCCGATTTCCAGGGTTTCGCCCGCGAGCGCAGCCTGCTCAGCACCGCGCCGCGCTTCGGCAACGACGACGACCGCGTCGACCTGCCCGGGGCGGCGGTGGTGCGCCACGCCTGGGCGCGGATGCTGGCGGCGGAGACCCCGCGCGGCGGGCGGTTCGTCCCGTCGGTCATCCTCTTCACCACCTATTCCGAGGCCGGGACGAAGGTCGGGGCTTTGCCCGATGGGCGCCAGGCCGGGCAGCCGCTGACCGACTCGGCCGGTGCCGCCGCCGGCCGCGACGTGCACGGCCCGTCGGCGCTGCTCGCCTCCGTCGCGAAGCTGCCGCTCGGACTCGCCGTCGGCACCCCGGTGGTCAACCTGCGCTTCCAACGCCCTCTGCTCGATCAGGCGGAGGGCCGCCGGGCCGTGGCGGCCCTGATGCGCGGATTCTTCGCCCAGGGCGGTCTCCAGCTCCAGATCACCTGCCTGTCGACCGAGCAGATGCGCGCGGCCCAGCGCGAGCCGGAACTCCATCGCGACCTCATCGTGCGCATCGGCGGCTTCAGCGCCTATTTCACCCAGCTCGCACCGGCGCTGCAGGAATCCGTGATCGCCCGCAGCGAGCACGCCGCCGGTTGAGCGCTCGACCGGCAGGGGACGGAACCTAGGCTCGCACGGGCATGGACACCGCCGCGGATCACCTCGCCACCGGGCGCGGCCGGATCACCGGGATCCAGCGCTTCAGCCTGCACGACGGGCCGGGCATCCGCACCACGGTGTTCCTCAAAGGCTGCCCGCTGCAGTGCTGGTGGTGCCACAATCCCGAGACCCAGCGCACCGGCCCCGAGCTCGCCTTCACCGCGGAAACCTGCATCGGCTGCGGCGACTGCGTCGACGTCTGCCCCCGGCGCGGCCAGCACCTGGATGACCAGGGCCGCAGCATCGACCGTTCGGCCTGCACGGTCTGCGGAGCCTGCGCCGAGGCCTGCCCGGCCGGGGCGCTGGAACTCGTCGGCCGCGAGGTCGCGGTCGCCGAGGTGATCGCCGAGGTCGAACGCGATCGGCCATTCTACCGGCAATCCGGCGGCGGCCTGACCCTGTCCGGCGGCGAACCCCTGATCCAGGCCGAGTTCGCCTGCGCCCTGCTCACCGCAGCCAGGGCGGCCGGCCTGCACACCTGCGTCGAGACGTGCTCCCACGTCGATCCGGCGGTGCTGGATCGCGTCCTGCCGCTGGTCGATCTCTTCCTGTGCGACTTCAAGGAGACCGATTCCGCGCGCCACCGCACCTGGACCGGGGTCGGCAACGAACGCATCCTCGCCAACCTGCGCCGCCTGCACGCCGGCGGAGCGCGGATGCGCCTGCGCTGCCCGATCATCCCGGGCCTCAACGACCGGGCCGGGCATTTCGCCGGCATCGCCGCCCTGGCAAGGGAACTGCCTGGCATCGACGGCGTGGAACTGATGCCCTTCCACCGCCTGGGCGAGGGCAAGCTGAATCGGTTCGGGATCACCGGGATGCGCAAGGAATCAGCCGAGACGCCCGGCCCGGAAACGGTGCGCGGCTGGATCGACGCCCTTTCCGCGCAAGGCGTGCGGATGCTGTACGCCACGTGATGTTGGTCAGGCCGGTTCGATGAAGCGGTAGCCGACCCCGCGCACGGTCTCGACGAAATCGTGGTAGGGTTCGATCTTCTTGCGCAGGTTGCGGACGTGGACGTCGATGGTGCGGTCGGTGACGACGGTCTCGCCGTCGCCAATCTTGTCGAGCAGGTCGTAGCGGCCGTAGGCGACGCCGGGATTGGCGGCCAGCGCGTACAGCAGCTTGAACTCGGTGAGGGTCAGGGGCGCAACCTGGTCGTCGACCGTGACCTTGTGCCGCACCGGGTCGATGATCATGCCCTTGATCTGGATGCGGCGGCGTTCGGCCTCGGCCTCGTCGCCTTTGCGCGCGAGGCGCACCTTGATCCGCGCCATGAGTTCCTTCACCCGGAACGGCTTGATCACGTAGTCGTCGGCGCCGATGCCCAATCCCAGCACGACGTCGGCCTCCTCGCCCTTGGCGGTGACCATGATGATCGGGATCATGCACAGGTTGGCGTCGGCGCGCATCACCCGGCAGACCTCCAGGCCGTCGCGGTCGGGCAGCATGAGGTCGAGGAGGACGAGGTCGAACGGCTGCCGGCGCAGCTCGTGCAGGCCGTCCTCGCCATTGAGCGCGCACGCCACCTGATGGCCGTCCCGCTCCAGGTTGAAGCGGATGATCTGCTGGATGTCGGGTTCGTCTTCGATGATCAGGATGCGGGCCATGGCGGGATCGCTGGGGTTGGCGGGGATCGGGATCGGTCGCGTCAGACCTGGGGCGCGTCCCCGGCCAGACGTTCATGCGAATGGCGGATGAACTGGCCCTGGTGGATGTAGACCCCCTCCTCGGCGATCGACACCGCGAGATCGGCGATGGATTCGAGATGCGCCACCGCGCGCAGGAGATGCGTGTACTCGCGGATGCGCTCCGGGTGCTCGGTCATGTGCTGCTGGATGCCTTCGAAGCAGCGCTTGGTCAGGCGGTCGGCCTCGTCTTCGAGACTGATCACGTCGCGGGCGGCGTTGGGGCTGCCGGTGAGGAACGAGGTCAGCGCCTCGTGCACCATGCGGGTGCTGACCTCGCACAGGGTGGCCAATTCGGGTGGATTGACCACCTTGTGGTTGCGGGCGATCCAGCTCGCGCGCTTGGCCACCGATTCGGACAGGTCGCCGACCTGCTCGACGTCGGCGGTGATGCGCATCGCCGCGATCACCAGGCGCAGATCCTTGGCCATCGGCGCCTGCAGCGCGATGAGCTTGTGGCAGCGGTCCTCGATCGTCGTCTCGAGCGTATCGAGCTGGTTCTCGATCACCCGCGCCTCCTCGCGCGCCTCGACGGTCGGGTTCTGGATGGCGGCGACGGCGATCGCGAGCGAACGCTCGACCAGGCTGCCCATGCCGGCGAGCGAGCGGGACAGCTCGGCAAGCTCGATCTCGAAGTGGCGGTAATTCATCATCCGTTCATCATCCTGGGGTAAGAGGGCGGGGGCGGGCGGGCTGAAGCGTCGAAGAGGGTGCGGTCGATGGGCGATGCCGGCAAGGGGAACGCGGGGCGCAGACGGCGGGTGGCGCGGGACTGGATGGGGAAGGTTCAGCCGAAACGGCCGGTGATGTAGTCCTCGGTCTGCTTCACCTTGGGATTGGTGAAGAGCACCTCGGTGCGGTCGTATTCGATCAGCTTGCCGAGATAGAAGAAGGCGGTGCGGTCGCTGACGCGGGCCGCCTGCTGCATGCTGTGGGTGACGATCACCACGGTGAACTGCTGCTTCAATTCGAGGATCAGCTCCTCGATCTTGCCGGTGGCGATGGGGTCGAGCGCGGAGCACGGCTCGTCCATGAGCAGCACCTGGGGATGGTTGGCGATGGCACGGGCGATGCACAGGCGCTGCTGCTGGCCGCCGGACAGGCTGAGCGCGCTGGCCGCCAGGCGATCCTTGGCCTCGTCCCACAGGGCGGCGGCGCGCAGGGCCTCCTCGCAGGCCTGGTCGAGGGCATGGCGGTCTTTGACGCCGTTGACGCGCAGGCCGTAGACCACGTTCTCGTAGATCGACTTGGGGAACGGGTTCGACTTCTGGAAGACCATGCCGATGCGCTTGCGCAGGCTGGTGACCTCCAGATGCGGATCGTAGATCGTGCGGCCCCGCAAAAGGATGTCGCCGGCATGGCGGACGCCGTCGATGAGGTCGTTCATGCGGTTGAAGTTGCGCAGCAGGGTCGACTTGCCGCAGCCCGACGGCCCGATGAAGGCGGTGACCTGCCGTTCGGGGATGTCGAGGTTGACCCCGTGCAGGGTCTTGTTGGCGCCGTACCAGAAATCGTAGTCGCGCACCGAGATGTAGGCGAGGTCGCCGGGCGGCACCGACGGGGTCGAGCCGACCTTGTCCGGATCGGTGAACGCGGCGGGCACGCCCGGGGACGGGATCGGGGCGGGGGTGATGGTGGCGGCGGTCATGTCAGAAGGCTCCGGTGGCGAACTTCCGGCGCAGCCGGGTGCGCATGAAGATCGCGAACAGGTTGAGGACGAGCACGAGCAGGATCAGGACGAGGGTGGTGGCGAAGACCATCGGCTTCGCAGCCTCGGAATCGGGCGACTGGAAGCCGACGTCGTAGATGTGGAATCCCAGATGCATGAACTTGTTCTGCAGATGCACGAACGGGATCAGGTCGTTCGGATGCATGCTGCCGTCGAACACCAGGTCGGGCGCGAGCTTCACCACGCCCACCAGCATCAGCGGAGCGACCTCGCCGGCCCCGCGCGCCATGGCCAGGATCAGTCCGGTGAGGATGCCGGGCACCGACGCGGGCAGGACGATATTGCGGATGGTCTGCCATTTCGAGGCGCCGCAGGCCAGGCTGCCTTCGCGCGCCCCGCGCGGCACGGCGGCGATGGATTCCTCGGTGGCGACGATGACCACCGGCACGGTCAGCAGGGCGAGGGTGAGGGCCGACCAGAGCACGGTGCCGGTGCCG
>CAZZJC010000048.1:0-33597 GCA_964654285.1 uncultured Candidatus Kuenenia sp. | reverse complement strand
CTGAGGAATTATACTGGCGAATCGGCATTTCGTTGAATCCGATCATGTAGAAGTAACGGCATCGCTTGACGAAGGTGTGAAACCACGATCAGAGCGGTTTGAACTGCGTCAGCCTGCAACGGTACGTTGGTAGCTTTTCCCTCAAGAAAATTGGCAAGTTCGGTAGCGTTCTTGCTTTGCGCCACAACATCCGAGGGGTTATCCTGTCGCATCGCGGTCAATCGCGAATGCCCAAATCCACCGCAACCAGCAAGCCACAACGGGATTACGGCGCAGGTCAGCGCGTAGGGAATCCAGCTAATCGCTCGAGGCGATGACCACGATGAGTCGAACTTTGTGTGGACTACTAAGCTCATAGCCGCACGCTAAAAACGATCGTGTTGACTGTCAAGTATTTCGGAATGGGGGTGAAATGCGGTTAGACCAAATCTGATGCCGATCTGGCGCGCATGGACTGGACGACGACCGCGCGGCGCGAGGCCTTCACCGTGCGCCACTGCCGCCGCCTGTCAGCGTTCAAAGCAGGAAGATCGATCTGACTTCTTCACCCGATGGGTGTCGGCGGGACAACCACCATGCCGTCCACCCGTGTCAACTTGAGGAAGAATGGGGAGTCTTCAGCGAGATTTTAGGATAATTTGTCACCGTCACACCTGCCCGTGCTGAAAGGTCGACACTAGCCCCGCTGTATGAGGCCGACAGGATCGTGCACATGAACGATGCCGACAATCCGTATGCCGCCCCGGAACACGGAACCTCGACCCCGATAGTCAACCCGGACCAGGAATGGGTCTGTGTCGGTTTCTGGCCGCGCACCCTGGCCTGGATCATCGACACGCTCATCCAAGGGATGATGGGATTCTTCCTGGGACTCGTCCTGGTGTTTGGCATCTCGGAAAAGGCGGCGGACTCGGCGCTGGCAAACGTGGCCAGCACGATCATCGGCGCTGTCTTCGTCCTCGGCTTCTGGTTCGCGCGCAACGCGACTCCCGGCAAGATGGTGTTCCAGGCCGAGATCCGCGACGCCCGCACCTTGGCCAAACCCAGTACCGGCCAGTTCATCGGTCGTTATTTCGCCTACATCCCCTCCACCCTCGTCTTCGGCCTCGGCTTCATCTGGGTCGCCTTCGAGGAACGCAAACGCGGCTGGCATGATCTGATGGCCGGCACCGTCGTGGTCAGGCCCCGGGTGAGCGGTGATCGCCCGGCAACCCGACGGGTGCGTCGCGCTCCACCCCCGCTGCGTCAGGTCGGGCAAAGGGCCGAGGATCCGGGCGCTCCAGGAACCTGAGATCGGCGACCTCTGGTCAACGGGATGATTGGGGCCGGGGCAGGAGCGGACGGCGGTCGGATTCCCCTGGGCGGGCCGAATCCTGGCGCGGGCCCCGTTTCGGATTCCCTCCGAAATGCCGCCGGTACAGCCGGCGGAACCAGCGCACGTCGCTCCAGCCGCAGCGGAGCGCGATCTGGGCCAGGGGCAGGTGGGGCTCGTTGCGCAGCACCATCCGGGCATGGGCCAGGCGGCGTTTGATCACCAGGTTCCAGGGCGAATCCTGGAAATACTGCTGGCAGAGGGCGGACAAGCGGCTGGACGACACCTGCGCCGCCTTGGCGATGGCGGCGAGATCCAGCCGCGCGTCGAGCGGGCTGCGCTCGATGCAGGCCCAGGCCGCGTGCACCGCCGGCGGCCAGGTGGCCGGCGCGACGACCAGGGCCGGATCGGCGAACAGGGCCGTGATCACCGCATCCATCAGGACCACGATGGTGGCGCGCAGGTCCAGGAGGCGGCCCTCGCGGCAGCGACGGACGATTTCGCCCCGGCCGAGCGGCCGCAAGCGGTCCGCCACCGTCTGCGCGAAGTGGACCGCCGCCGGATCGGGACGGCAGACCAGGGGCAGGGGCAGGCGCAGCAGCGGATCCAGCCCCGGACCGGGATGGACCAGGATGTCCGCGATCAGCAGGCGCGTGCTGCCCAGGTCGAGGCCGCCGTCCTCCATCCAGAGCACGCCGGGCGGCAGCAGCAGGCTGTCGCCCGGACCGGCCACCAGCACCTTCCCCTGCACCAGGCAGCGCAGCGACCCGGCGGTCACCACATACAGGCTGTAGGACGCCCGCCGGGAGCGGCGGGTGCGCCAGCCAGGACGTTGCTGGTGCTCGAAGAAGTAGGTCGGATGCAGGGTGCAGGCGAGATAGGCCTGGCTGAACCAGGCGGGGGTGCCGCTCGGAACCATGCCGGGATGGTTCCTGCAGGGCAGGAGGATCAACCACCAAAAGCTAGGAGATCCGCCAGGGTGGCCGGCAGTACCATCTGGGCACCGCCACCCGGAGCCGCCCATGCCCCTGCCCACGGATTTCCTCCACGACCTCTACGACCGGCTGAACGAGACGCCGATGCAGCGCCGGCTGCGGCGTCTGGCGCCGATGCCGATCGGTGCGGTCTTCATCCAATGGCCAGAAATGACCGACGCCGAGATCCGTGGGCAATTCCGCACCATGAAGGAGCTCGGCTACAACTGCCTCAAGCAGATCATGCCCTGTGCGGGCACGACGCTGGCCAAGCTCCAGACCATGGCGCTCGAAGAAGGTCTGATCCCGTGGTGGTACGATCAGGCCGGCTGGCAAGAGCCCACCCCGGAACTCCTCGCGCGGCTGGGGCTGCCCAAGGACCTCGATATCGACGCCGCACTCGTGCATCCCAAGGTCATCGCGCATCAACGGGCCGCGATGCAGGCCCGCATCGAGCGTCAGGCCAACACCAAGCCGAGCGCGAAGAGCAGCGCGGTGGGCCCCGGCGACGCCGATCCCGATCCGGCCGCCCTGCCCGGCACCAACTTGGTGGCGCGGGGTGCCTATCTCGCCGAATCCGGGGCGCAGCGCTTCGTGGCGTGGCTGAAGACGCAGTACCGCGACGTGGCGGAACTGCAGCACGCCTGGAACTGCGCGAGCTGCAGCCATGAGGGGGCTGGGCTGGGGTGGAAGACCTGGGACGACGTCGTCACGACCGTGGCGAAGTTTCCGATGCGTGAGTTCCGTCACTTGCGCGACATCATGCGCTTCAAGTCGGACATGCGCCTCGACCGCTTGCGCGACTACCTGGAGGAATGCCGCGCGGCCGATGCCGACGAACCCACGCGGGCAGGTGGCGAGATCTCGATTTTCCTGCCGCACGTCTCGTCAGGAATCGACATGGAGGGCTACGCCCAGATCATGGCGACCTACGGCTGCTTCTACCCGTCGATGCATCCCGGCTGGCACCTGGAGGAGGTCGGCTACGAGCTCGTCCGCCCCACCTTCATGCAGGCCAGCATGTGCGTCGACTGGTCGAAGGGCGTCTGGTCCGCGCCGATCGAATCGAGCGGCGGTCCGCAGTGGTTCTCGGGCGGCGGCAAGGTGCCGTTCGTGCCCGAGGTGAAACCGCTGCAACCGGCCTTTACCTTCAACGAGCACACCATGGAGCAGCTGCTGTTCAGCTACCTCGGCGCCGGCTTCAAGGGCTTTGGTCTGTGGTGCTGGAATCCCCGCGAGGCGAGCACCGAGGCGGGCGAATACGCCTTGTGCGACCGCAACAACCAGCCGACCCCGCGCGCCCGCACGGTCGGCGCGATCGGCCAGGCGATGCGCCGGCTGCGCCGCGAACTCTGGTCGGCGCACAAGGAACCGCTGGTCGGCGTGTTCCAGGACTGGGAGAACGACGCGATCTGGGCCGCGATGGCGGTGTGCGGCCGCGACCGCTATCGCGACGAGCCGACCAAGGCGCGCATCGGCGCCACCCGCGCGCTGATCAACGCCAACGTCCCGTGGGAACACGTCACCCTGCGCCAGCTCGAACTGGGGCTCGCGCCGCGTTACGGCACGATCTACCTGCCGGCGGTGATCAACCTGTCCGCCAAATTGCTGCAGATCCTGACCGCCTACGTGCAGCAGGGCGGTCGCGTCGTGATTGACATGCCGGGCGCTTATCTGGACGAGCGGGCGCACCTCGTCGACACCCGGCCGGGCAGCCCCTTCGAAAAGCTCTTCGGCGCCGTGCTGCACGAATACGCCTACGCCAACAACGAACCGTTCGCATTGGGCGACCCCGCCCGGGGCGGAATCAAACTGACCGGCTTCACTGCGGTGATGACCTCGACCACCGCACGCGTGGTCGAGACCTATGGCAATGGTGCCGCCGCGATCACCGAAAACCGTTTCGGTGAAGGAACGGCGGTGATTCTCGGGGCAGAAGCCTCGTTGGCGTGCCTGAAGCCCGGCCGCACCGAAATCGAACATCTGCTGGTGCGCACCGCGCTGGGTGCGCGCCAGGTCCCATTCACCTGCACCAACGCGATCGCCTATCGCCTGGCGGCCCCGGCGGCGGACCACTATTTCCTGATCAACGACGGCCCGGCGACCACCGCCATCCTGGACACCAGGGCGTACCGCTACCGCACGATCCAGGACGCGGTCACCGGCGAAACCATCGCCGGCCCGATCCCGCTGCCGGCCCACGGCGGACGCTGGTTGCGCCTGGAAAAAACCGCGCCGTAACGTCCTTCGCCTCAGCCCGCGTTATTGGGTGTCGGTCAGTTCCAGGAATTTACTTTCCAGATCGCGGTCGCCGCGCACCTGGGCAACGGTGCCGGCGGCGATCAGGCGGCCGTGGTCCATCACGCTGATGTGGTCGCAGACCTGCTCGACGGTGGCGAGGGTGTGGGTGCTCATCAGCACCGCCCCGCCCGCGTCCGCGATCTCGCGCAGCAGATCGAGCACGACCCGGATGTGCTTGGGGTCGAGGCCGACGAGCGGCTCGTCCACCACCAGCAGGCGCGGGCGGTGCAGCATCGCGGCGGCGAGCACCACGCGCTGGCGCTGGCCGTGGCTGTAGCCGTCGGCGAGGCGGTCGAGGAATTCGGCGAGCGCGAAGCGGGCGACCACCTCGGCGATGCGCCCGGCCACCGTTTCCGCCGGCAGGCGCCAGATCCGCGCGGTGAACTCCAGGAATTCGCGGCCGGTCAGGCGGTCGTAGAGATGCGGTTCATCCGGCACGTAGGCGATGGCGGCGCGCGCCGCCACCGGTTCGGCCAGGACATCGTGGCCGGCCACCACGATGGTGCCGGCATCCGGGCGCAGCAGGCCGCAGACCATCTTGAGGGTGGTCGTCTTGCCCGCGCCGTTGGGGCCGAGGAACGCGTGCACCGTGCCCGCCGGCACGCTGAGGTCGAGGCGGTCGACCGCGGTCAGGTTGCCGAAGCGCTTGGTGACGCCCTGGATCGCGAGCATGCGGACAGGCTAGACGGCCGGAGCCGTCCGACCAAGGGTCGTCCCGGCGAAGCCGTGGCGGCCGGATGGATCCGGCCGTCCGGGCCGGCCATTCAGGATTCACCAACAGGTTGACGGATAGAACCTGGATCGGCGGGCCTCGGCCCGCACGAATTTCCGGTTGTTACCTGTAGATCAATCTCTTGCGGCCACCGGAACCGTACCTGGGTTCGTCAACCTGTTGGTGAATCCTCAGTAAAGCCGGCGCTACGGAACGGCGGCATTCACCCAGGAACCACAAAAGGACAGGGGAACCGAGAAACGGCGAAATCCAAGCCCGGGAGCACCACAGATCCGCATCCCAACCCCGGTAGCGCCGGCTTCAGCCGGCACGGACGGTGGGCTTCAGCCCACCGCGACCAGGCGCAGCCACCGCGACCAGGCGCAGCCACCGCGACCCGGCAAGGCCAAGGCGACATCGGCAAGCCGCTAGCGCCGCCCGGACGCACGCAAGCGATAGGATTTTCCCTTGCTGGACCCCCACGCCGTCGTGGTAGCCTGCACGGATGCACACCGCCGACGCGCCTCCCCGCGACCGCACCGCCAGCTCGGGCCGCCTCGCCATCGGCACGCCGCAGCACACGCCGCTGCGGCGGCTGTGGTCGCTGATCGCGGTCGAGCAGCGGCTGCTGCGATGGATGCTGTTCTTCCAGGCCTGGCAGGCGGTCACCTACATCCCGTTCTGGGGTGCGACCCAGTACCTGATCGACCACATCCTCAATGCGCCGGCCGACCGCTGGGCCATCGGCAAGGGCTGGATGATCACCCTGTTCTGCCTCGCCAACCTGCTCTGGTGGCCGATCCACGCCTGGTTCACGGTGCGCGCCTTCGCCGACCAGCAGCGCCTGATCCGGGCGACGGTGGCGCGCATGCGGCGGATGGTGGTGGATCAGCTGCAGCGCATGTCGATCAACTTCTTCGCCGCGCGCGGGGCGGGGGCCCTGTCGAACCAGGTCACCGTCGACCTCGCCCGGGTCGAGGGCTTCCTCGCCAACGTCTCGACGAACTTCGTGGTCGGCCTGACGGTCTCCTTCGCCGCCTTCGCCTGGCTGCTGGTGATGAACTGGCGCCTGGCGCTGCTGTCGCTCGTGCTCGTCCCGGCCCAGTTCCTGCTCTTCAAGCTGACGAGCCAGCGCCTGCATGTGCTGAACCGCCGGGTCCAGAGGACGAGCGAGGGGTTCTCGGCCCAGATCGTCGAGTTCATCGGCGGCATGCGGCTGACCAAGAGCATGGGCAACGAGGACCTCGCCGCGAACCGGCTCGCCGGCTCGATCGAGGACATGCGCCAGGCCGGCTACGACGCCTCGATCCTGTCGCGCTGGCTCGCGCTGGGGGTCCAGTTCAGCATGCAGTTCATGCCCACCGTGGTGTGGTGCGTCGGCGGCTGGATGTACCTGCATGCCGAGTCCACCGGGGTCACCCTCGGGCAGCTCATCGCGTTCACCGGCATGCTGGGCCTGGTCAGCGCGGGCTTCCACAGCTTCTTCGGCGCCTGGGACGCCTGGATCACCGCCAAGCCCGGCATGGAGGCGGTGCTCGGCATCCTCGATTCCGAGGAGCTGGAGGACTACATCCATCCCCAGCACAAGGTCGAGCTGCGCGGCGCGATCCGTTTCGAGGACGTCACCTTCGCCTATCCCCAGGGCGCGAATCCGGTGCTGCGCGGAATCAGCCTCGACATCCGGCCCGGCGAGCGCATCGGCCTGGTCGGCGAGACCGGCGCGGGCAAGAGCACCTTCCTCGACCTCGTCCTCGCGTTCTACACCCCGAGGAGCGGCCGGCTGACCTGGGACGGCCACGAGCTCGCCGTGGTCGGTCGCCGCCAGCTGCGCCGGGCCACCGCGATCATGGGCCAGGACGCCTTCCTGTGGAACGCCAGCATCCGCGAGAACATCCGCTACGGCCGCCCCGGCGCGACCGACGCCGAGGTCGAAGCCGCCGCGAAGAAGGCGCAGGCGCACGAGTTCATCCTCCACTGCGACCGCGGCTACGACACGCCGTGCGGCGAACGCGGGGCGAAGCTGTCCGGCGGCCAGCGCCAGCGCATCGCCCTCGCCCGCGTCTTCCTGCGCGACCCGCGCATCATCGTGCTCGACGAGCCGACCAGCGCCCTCGACCTCGAGACCGAGGCGCGCCTGCAGGCCGACCTCGACCGCCTCTGCCAGGGCCGCACCACCTTCATCGTCGCGCACCGCCTGTCGACGCTGCGCGCCGTCGACCGCATCCTGGTCTTCCACCAGGGCGAGATCGTCGAGGACGGGCGCCCTGCCGACCTGCTCGCGAAGCCGGACGGCCACTACGCCCGCCTGCACGCCCTGCAGTTCCGGCGCCCCGAAGACAGCGGCGCCTGAACCGCGCCCCCTGGGACCGCCAGTTTCCAACCGGCCGCTGGTCACGGCGACCCGCGTCCAGGCCGGTGCGGTCCCCGTTCAAGCCGAGGTCGACGCCGCCGATGCTGGGGGCAGCCCCCATGCAGATCACCGCCGGCACCCTGAACCTGTCCGCGACCACGGCGCAGACGACCCGCGTCGAACGGACGCAGCATCTGGAGATGTGGGTCGGCCAGCGTCCGCGCCCGGCGCCCGGCGGGCCCGGGGCAGGCCCCGACCGCTTCCAGCCCGGCCGCTTCGGCCCGGCCGCCGATCTCGGCCTGGGCCGCATGCTGGAGCAGGCCGCGAAAGCCCGGCAACAGCGCGACGCCGGCGAGGCCGACGACGGCCTCAGCCCGGAACTGCGCAAGATCCTGACCCTGCTGGAACGGGTCTTCGGCATGAAGGGCGCCCGTCAGGCGATCCAGCGCATGCAAGCCGCGGAAAAGGACTACGCCGCCGCGCAGCAGGCGGCGACCCAGCCCACCGCGTCTGGGCAAGCCGGCTGGGGGCTGATCGCCGAGACGCATCAGCGCACGGTGGAGATGCAGTCCGCCACCTTGACCGCCCAGGCCGAACTGACCCTGGCCGATGGCAGCACGCGGTCGTTCGCGCTGAGCTGGAGCCAGACCAGCCTCCGCATCGAGGAGTCCTCGACCCGCCTCGCCCTCGGCGATGCCAGGCTGAGCGATCCGCTGGTGCTCGACCTCGACGGCAACGGCGTGACCTTCGGCGCCCGGCGCGCGCAAGTCGACCTCGACCGTGACGGCACAACCGAATCCATCGCCACCCCCGATGGCGCCGACGCCCTGCTGGTCTGGGACCGCAACGGCGACGGGAAGGTGCAGGACGGATCCGAAGTCGTCGGCGCGGTCTCGGGCCAGGCGTTCAGCGAGCTCGCCGCCCTCGACGGCGACCGCAACGGCTGGATCGACAGCGCCGACGCCGCCTTCAGCCAGCTGAAGCTCTGGAACGGCCACGGCCTGAGAACCCTCGCCGCCAGCGGCGTCGCCGCCCTGGCCACATCGTCCGTCGCCCTGCCCTACGCGCACCGCGACGCCGCCGGCGGGCTGCAAGCCGTCGGCCGGCGCGGTGGCGTGTACGTGCAGGAAGACGGCGCGCCGGGGGCGGTGCTGCAGGTGGATCTGGTGACGTAGCGGCGTGCGCCTGATCCCGGCGCCTGCGCCTGGGACCGACGGTTTCCAGCCGCCTCGCGGCAGACCGTCAGCGCGCCGGGTCGAACCCGAACCGCACCCACCGGCCACGATCGGCCGAACCGCGGCAGGCGTGGAGTTCGCGCCGGGCCGGCACCGCGATCATGCAGGCGTCGGTGATCGTGCCCTGGGCGTCCTCGGCGTAGCGGTTCACCGAGTCGACCCCGTCGCTGCGGTCGGCGAAGAGCGCGGTGAGCGCGGCGACATCGAGACCACCCCGGGCGAGCCGGGCGCCGACGCGGGTGAAGCGCGCGCGCGACGATCGCGTCGGCGGCTCCTCCTCGTTCCTGGCGTGCTCCGCATCCAGGCAGTGGTTGGTACGGTTGAGCGGACCCTGGCTGGTGTCGCGCGCGAGGCAGCGTTCGCTCGTGCATTCCAGATCGGTCGCGCCGCCGGCGTCGGCCACCCAGTAGGTGTGCGCGGCGCAGCGCGGCGCGCCGCTGATGATGCCGAGCGCCTCGGCGCGCGTGCCGGCGCGGGCGACGCGGTGCAGGATCGACAGGTACGGCACCCCGGGCCGGCAGCCGCGCACCCGGATGTTGGTGGTGCCGAAGGCGAGCCCGTGCGCGTTCAGGCCCATCAGCACCGGACAGCCGGCGCAGGTGATGGTCCAGCATTCCGGACCATTGCCGGGCCGGCGGTGCAGGGCGACCACGAAATCGAGATCGGTCGGATTGAGATCCCAGGTCTGCGCCGCGATCACCGCGCCATCGGCGCTGTGGCTGGCGGGCACCAGCGCGGTCGAGCAGCCCTCGCGGCCCGGATCCGGCCGGGGGGCGAGCGGCATGCTGACCACCTCGCGCACGTCGGTGAGGTTGCCCGCGATGTAGAGTTCCACCGGATCGACCCCGGCCGCCGCCGCCGTCGCCAAGTGCTCGACATGGCCCTCGGCATCCCAGGCCGCGAGCGCGTCCAGGCAGCCCTGGCCGGCGGCGCGCAGGTCGGCTTCGGCCCGGTCGCGCAGGCCGTGCTCCCACAGGTATACCTTGGCCGCGCGCAGGCGCTGGCTGACGAAGGCGCGGATCGGATCGGCCAGCGCCGCGCCGTGCCGGCGCCCCATCTCGACCGGGGTTCCGCTGAGTTCGACCACGGGAAGTTCGAGCAGGGCCATGGCCCGGAAATCTAGCTTGCGGCGCGGCGACGGAAGCGAGGCGGTCAGCCGGCAAGCGCGGCGGCCAGCCAGCGCAGTTCGCGCGCCGTCCCGGCGACCGGATCACCGGCCTGCGGCAGCACCGCCCAGGTGTAGGTCTCGACCGCGAGGTGCGGGCATCCCGCCGCGACGCAGGCCGCCAGCCCGGCGCGGGTGTCGGCGATCGTCGAGGCCAGACCGCGTCCGCTGGCGTTGAAATCCAACGGCACATGGAAGTGGCTGCGCACCTCGGCCGCCTCCGGCAGGCACGCGAGCAGCGCCGCGAGCTGGTCCAGGTCCTCGACCCGCTGCGGCGGTTCCCAGCCCGAGGCCGAGCGCCGGCTCGCGGCGGTCTGGTGCAGGAAGCGCGGCTCGGCCAGCGCGGCCAGGGCCGCGACGCCGGCCGGATCGCGGCCGGGATCGCGCACCGCCGGGGCGGCGGAGACCTGGCACTTGGCGATGCGCGCCCCGGCGGCGGTGATCCGCGCCACGGCCTCGGCCTGGTCCTCGAAAGCGAGCGAGAAATGGCAGGTATCGAAGCAGATCCCGAGATGCCGCGCCAGCGCCGCCCGCGCCGTGGCGGCGTCGCCGTCGAGCGCGGCCGTCGCTGCCGCAAGCCCGTGCGTGGCGAGCGGCCCGCGCCAGAACGCGGCCACATCGGCGCTGGTCTCCAGCACGCACCATGGTTCCGGTTCGAGGCAGAGCACCGCGCTGCGCCCGGTGTCGCGCTGGACGCACGCGGCGGCGGCGGCCCAGCGCCCGAGGTTGGCCGCGATCACCGCCGCATCCGTGCGCGGCGGCCCGAACGGCCGGTACGTGCCGGGCACGGTGCTGATCGTCACTTCCGGCGCATCCGACAGCGCCAGCGCGGCGCGCAGCAGGTCGAGCGACCGGTCGAGACGCTCGCGTTCGCTCCAGTCCGGCAGATAGGCCTCGCGCTTGACCACCGCCGCCTGGAAGGGCCGCAGGGGGAAGCCGTTCAGCGTGTGCGCCGACAATCCCTGCGCGTCGAGCGTGCGGCGCAGGCGATCGAGCCCGGCCTGGCCCTCGGCCAGCGCGAGCGATCCCAGGCGCAGATCGACGCCGAGCCGGTCCCAGCCGAGCTGCTCGCGGATCCGCGTCGCCGGCCCGGCGAGCGCGGCGCAGACCTCCTCCACGGTCTCGGCCGCATGCAGGTTCGTCCCGTAGCCGAGCGGTGGTCGCGCCATGCGCGGATCCGAACGCGCCGCACCGCCAGGGCCAGCAGCGATCAAGCCCAGGCCGCGCCACGCGCAGGCTCACGCACGTGGATGGAAACGCCGATGGGTTTCAGCCAGGCGCTCCACCTCGACCCGGGTGTAGCGCTGGGTCGTGGTCAGGCTGCTGTGGCCGAGCAGCTCCTGCACCGCGCGCAGGTTGGCGCCGCCGGCGAGCAGATGCGTGGCGAAGGCGTGGCGCAGCAGGTGCGTCCACACCGGCTTGCCGAGGCCGGCGTGCTCGCCCGCCTGCTGCACCACCCGCCACAGCCCCTGCCGGGTCATCGGCGCGCCCTTGGGGCCGAGCAGCAGATGGTCGCGCGAGCGCGCGGAAACCAGGGTCGGACGCAGCGTTTTCAGGTAGTCCGCCAGCACGGTGCGGGCGCGCTCGCCGAGCGGCACCAGGCGCTGCTTGTCGCCCTTGCCGCGCAGGTGCACGAGCGAGTGCTCCTCGCGCAAGTCGGCCAGGCCCAGGCCCGCGACCTCGCTCGCGCGGCCGCCGCAGGCGTAGAGCAGTTCCAGCGCCAGGCGGTCGCGCAGGTGCAGCGGCCCCGGCGGTGCGCTGGCCAGCAGGCGGTCGACCTCGGCCACGGACAAGGTGCCGGGCAGGCGGTTCCAGACCTCGGGCGTCGCGGCGAGACCGATGCGGTCGCGGTCGATATGCCGTTCCATCACCAGCCAGCGGGAATACATGCGCCAGGCGCTGAGGGTCAGCGCCAGCGACGCCGGCGCGAGGCGGTCCTCGTCGCGCAGTCGGCCGAGGAACTGCCCGACCTCGTCCGGCCCGACCGCGCCGATCGCCAGGGCGCGCGCCTCCAGGCAGACCTGCAGGCGCGTCAGCGCGGTCGCGTAGTTGCGCAGGGTGTTCGCCGACAACCCGAGTTCGAGGCGGCAATGCTGGAGGAACTCGGCGGCGAGACCGGTCGCCATGGGGGCCGCGTTCGCCCGGCGCGCCACGGTCAACCGCCGGACTGCGTCGGCAGGTTCAGAACGCCGAACGGCACGTGCACCGACGGCACCACGCCCGAGGCGCTCGCCGCGTTGGCCGGCTTGTCGTCGAAGAACAGGTGCGGCCGGAAGGCGCCCAGCACCTGGGTCTTGGCCAGATCGCCCAGGAACGCGGCGAAATCGACCTGCACGCCCCAGGCGCGCAGGGTGGTGATGACGCGGCGATCCGCCGGATGCGAGCGCGCGGTGACGATGCCGATGATCAGGCGGCGCTTCCAGCCATCGCGGTTCTCACGTTCCAGTTCGCGTTCCTGCACCCGCGCCAGGCCCTTGAGCAGTCCCGCGAGCGGACCCGGTTCCAACGCGACCTCGGCCCGCGCCCGTTCAGCGGCGTGGAAGGCGGCGAGGCCCTGCTCCTGGTTCAGGCGTTCGCTTGCGTCATCGGCGAGCACGCCGTCGAAATCGAAGGCCACGCGCAGCTCGTCGCCGGCATCGTCCGTCCCGCCGTCGCCGGGCCCGCCCGGCAGCACCCGCCCTGCGGCCCGGCCCGCCGCCGTGGCCTCGGCCACGTCCCTGGCGTTGGCCGACAGGAAAAGCTGCGCCCCGAACGCATCCAGGTACGGCCACGGACTGCGCCCACCGGTGAACACCGAGCGTTTCACCGCCAATTGATGATGATCGAGCGAGGTCCGCACGCGCAGGCCGGTACCCGGATCGTTGCGCGACAGCAGCACCACCTCGACCGGCGGCCGGGCCGGATCGAGCGCGTTCAGCGACAGCAGCCGGCGCACGAACGGGAAGGCGACGCCGGGCGCGAGCGGCTCGCGCTCATGCACCCGGCACCATTCGCGGTAGGCCGCCGTGCCCTGATCGCGGAATACCGCATCCGACTCGGCGAGATCGAAGAGTGCGCTGGAGGCCACCGCGACGACGAGTTCGGGCATGGCGGCACCATAGCGGCGGCCCGGGGGAGGCCATCGCCGGCGCCATGCGGGAACACGTCATCCAGCGCTCCGCCCCGCTGGCCTATCCCGGCCTGCCCGCTACCGTCCCGCGCTCGCTCCAACCCACGGGATTCCCATGGCCCGCGTCGCCATCCGCATCAACGACCTGCACAAATCCTATGGCGGGCAGACCATCCTCGATGGGGCCAGCGTCGAGATCCGCGACGACCACCGCCTGGCGGTGATCGGGCGCAACGGCGCGGGCAAGTCGACGCTCTGCCGCATCCTGCTCGGGCGCGAGGAGTCCGACCGCGGCAGCATCGATCTCGCGCGCGGACTGAGCATCGCCTATCTCGAACAGCACGACCAGTTCGTGGCGGGCGAGACGATGCACGACTACCTGATCCGCACCTCGGGCTGCGCCGAATGGCGCTGCGCCGAAGTGGCGGCGCGCTTCCTGGTCGACAACGACCGCCTGGCCCAGCCGGTGGCGGCGCTGTCCGGCGGCTGGCAGACCCGCGCCAAGCTCTGCGCCATGCTGCTCGCCGACCCCGACTTCCTGGTGCTCGATGAGCCGACCAACTTCCTCGACACCGCGACCCAGATGCTGCTCGAACGCTTCCTCATCGACTTCAAGGGCGGCTTCGTGGTGGTGTCGCACGACCGCGAATTCCTGCGCCGCACCTGCACCAGCACGATGGAGGTCTCGCGCGGCCAGATCTACCTGCACGAGGGCACCGTCGACGCCTGGCTGGAGCACAAGGTCGCACGCCGGGTCGACGCAGAACGCTTCAACGCGAACCAGGAGACCAAGCGCCGCGCGCTCGAGGACTTCGTCGCGCGCAACAAGGCCCGCGCCTCGACCGCCGCGCGCGCGAATTCCAAGCAGAAGATGCTCGACAAGCTGGAGACCGTCGAGGTCGTGCACGACGAGGCCGAGGTCGTCATCACCCTGCCCAAGGTCGAGACCCGGCCCGGCATCGCCCTGCGCACCGAGAACCTGGCGATCGGCTATCCCGACCGGCCGATCGCCGCCGGCATCGACCTCGAGATCGAACGCGGCAGGAAGGTCGGCATCCTGGGCGACAACGGCCAGGGCAAGACGACGCTGCTGAAGACCCTCACCGGCGCGCTCGCGCCGCAGGGCGGCCAGATCCGCTGGGGCCACGCGGTGCGCGTCGGCACCTATGCCCAGCACGTCTACACCGGCCTCGACCCCAAGCTGACCGTGCGCGACACCCTCGCCAAGGCGCGCCGCCAGTCGCCGCGCCCGGTCACCGACCAGCAGCTGCTCGACCTCGCCGGCGCCTTCCTCTTCCGTGGCGACGAGGTCGACAAGAAGGTCACCGTGCTGTCGGGCGGCGAGCGCGCCCGCCTCGTCCTCGCCGGCCTGATGCTCGGCGGCTTCGAGGTGCTGGTGCTCGACGAGCCGACCAACCACCTCGACGTCGAGACCACCCAGGCCCTGGGCGAGGCGCTCAAGGGCCACGACGGCACCGTGCTGTTCGTCAGCCACGACCGCGCCTTCGTCAGCGAGGTCGCGGACACGATCCTGGAAGTGAAGGACGGCAAGGTGCTGGCGATACCGGACGGCTACGACGCCTACCTGTGGCGCCTGGCGCAGCAGGCCGCCGCGGTCGCGCCGGGCAGGAAGCCGGCAGATTCCGGGAAAACTCCGGGAAAGAACACCGGTCGGATTGAGCGCCCGGCGGAGCAACCCCGCGCCGATCAGTCCCGCCTGCGCAACGAGGTCACCGCCGCCGAACGCAAGGTCGCCGCGCTGGAGGCCGAGAAGCAGGCCTTGGAGGCGAAACTCGCCACCGGCTACCAGGTCGAAGCCGGCACCCGCCTCGCGGCGGTGATCAGCGAACTCGCCGAGGCCGAAACGCGCTGGTTCGCAGCCCAGGAGCGGCTGGCGGCGCAGGGGTGAGCCGTGGCGGTTCGGTCTTCACCGCGCCAGGGTCAGCCTTCGCCCTCGACTTTCTTCCGCAATTCAGCAAGACGGTCACACAATCTCTCATAGCGCGCTGGATCAGTCGCTTTGATCTCCTGGGAGGTGTTCGCGTTCATCCCCGGCGTGACCCCGCATCTGATCGAGAGCATGTTCGCGCAATGGGGCGTGATCTCGAAGTTGACGTGACCATTGATGGTGACGCCTTCGAACGTTTCCAGCTCGCCGCCGGTGCCGTACAATTGGAGGAGGGTCTTGCCTTTCTTGTGAGGATCCCTGCCGACGGTGATTCTCAGTTTGCCCCCGCCTTCCAAGGTGATGATGTATTCCTCGGTCATGGTGACTCCGGTCAGGGATCTCCATACCCGTCGCAACATACGATGCAATCCTGACAACATGCTCTGTCTGGATCCGCCGTGCTTCAGCGTCGCCGCCCGCGCAGCGGCTTCACCGTGCTGGTCTTCTTCTTGCCCTGCCAACTCGGATTGAACCCGGCGCGGGTGGCGGCCTGGGCGAGGTGGGTCGGAACGCGCGGGCCGCAGGCGGGCGTGGTCGAGGCCTGGCGTGGATCCGGGAAGTGGCCGTCGTGGGCGTCGAGTTCGGCCTCGATGCGCGCCTCGTCCTCGTCGACCACGCTGTCGCCGCCGCCGCTGAGGAAGGCGGGGCCGAAGTAGCCGCCTTTCCTCGCCCGGACGGCGGTCTCGCCGCCGCTGCCGCCCGGGCCGTCGCCCAGCAGCGCGTCGGCGAGATCCATGCGCCCCGCCTTCTGCAGGGCTTCCAGCACCAGCTTGCGGTTCTCGGGCTTGCCGCTGTGGATGAGGGCCTTCTGCATGCGGCGTTCGCGGTCGCCGGTGATGGCGGCGACGGGCTGCATGGTGAAGGGGTCGAGGCCGCTGACGTGCATCGCGGTCGAGATCGTCATCGGGATGGGGACGAACTCCTGCACCTGGTCGGGCTGCATGTCCTCGCGGCGCAGCGTGGCGGCGGTCTCGGCCATGGTGCCGGTATCGCAGCCGGGATGGCCGGCGATCAGGTATTCGGTGATGAACTGCTTCTTGCCCGCCTTCCGGGTGGCGAGCAGGAAGCGCTTCTTGAAGCGGCGGAAGACGTCGAAGCGCGGCTTGTTCATCAGCGCCAGGACGCGGTCGTCGGTGGCCTCGGGCGCGACCTTCATGATGCCCGAGACATGGTGCCGCGCGACCTCGTCGATGTACGCGTCGCCGTCGCGCAGGGCCAGGTCGTAGCGGATGCCGGACTGGATGAAGGCGTGCTTCACGCCCGGCAGGGCGCGGATGCGGCGCAGCGCGGCCAGGTTCTCATCGACGCCGCTTTCCAGGCTGGGGCACGGCGTCGGCAGCAGGCAGTCGCGGTGCACGCACGAGCCGAACTTGCGCATCTTGCCGCAGCGCATGCGGAACATGTTGGCGCTCGGGCCGCCGACGTCGCTGATCGTGCCGGTGAAGCCGGGCTGCCGCGCGATGCGCTCGGCCTCGGCGACCACCGAATCGACGCTGCGGTTCTGGATGTCCTTGCCCTGGTGGTAGACGATGGAGCAGAAGTTGCAGTTCGCGACGCAGCCGCGGTGGGTGACGATCGAGGTGCGCACGGTCTCCAGCGCCGGCACCCCGGCGGCGTAGGCGGGATGCTCGCGCCGGGTGTAGGGCAGGGCGTAGATGCGGTCGAGTTCGACCTCGGCCAGAGGACGCGCCGGCGGGTTCTGCACCACGAACCTGGCGTCCGTCGCCTGGATCACCATGCGGCCGCGCGCCGGATCCTGCTCCAGGAAGTGGATGCGCTCGCCATCGGCGAAGCGGCGCAGGTCGCTTTTGATCTCGGCGTACGACGGGGTGTCGACCTGGCCGCGCCCGAAGGGGTCCGCGACGGCCGTGCGGTCGTTGGCCATCCAGCAGGTGCCGCGGATGTCGTGCAGCTCCTTCGCGGACTCGCCGGATCCCAGCCGGTGCGCGACCTCGAGGATCTGGGCCTCGGCCATGCCGTAGCAGAGCAGGTCGGCCTTGCTGTCGGCGAGGATCGACCGCCGCATGGTGCCGGACCAGTGGTCCCAGTGCGCGAGGCGGCGCAGGCTGGCCTCGACCCCGCCGATGACCACGGGCAGGCCCTTGAAGAGCTTCTTCACCGTGCCGGTGTAGACGATGGTGGCGCGGTCGGGGCGCAGGCCGGCCTTGCCGCCGGGCGAATAATGGTCCTGCCGCCGCGGTTTGCGCGCGGCGGTGTAGTGGTTGAGCATCGAATCGATGTTGCCCGCGCTGACCCCGGCGAACAGCCGCGGCCGGCCCATCAGCAGGAAATCGTCGTCGCATTGCGGCTGCGCCACGATGCCGGTGCGGAAGCCCGCCGCGACCAGGGCGCGCCCGACCAGGGCGATGCCGAACGACGGGTGGTCGACGTAGGCGTCGCCGTTGACCAGCAGCACATCGAGTTCGTCCCAGCCCCACCAGTCGCGCATCTCGGCGCGGCTCATCGGCAAGGGGTGGGAACCGGCAGGGTCGCTCATTGCGGACGGACCTTAGACCATCGCCGGGCACGAGGAACCGAGCGGCCTTGTCCGCCTCGACGCCGGCGCAGCATGCCGCCATGCCCGCCGCGGAACCCTTGAGCCTGGCCGAGGCCGAACGCCTGCTGCGCGACCTGCCCGACGACCATGCCTATTCGGCCATGGTGATCGACCGCATCCTGCTCACCGTCACCGCCGAACATGGCCACGCGGCGGTCAACCGCCTGATCGATGCCTGCCGGCTGACCCCGCGCTTCGGCATCCGCAAGGTCTGGCCGGAGGGCTAGCCCTTCGCCCGCGGCCCCGCCCGTCCGGTCGGCAGCGGAGCTCACTGCCCGACCGACCCGTCAGCCCCGTGCGCGCGGCCCCGCCCGTCCGGTCGGCAGCGGGGTAAGGCCCAGATCGGCGACCTCGTCGCGCTGCCATTGGAAGAACCCGAGCGCCGCGACCATCGCCGCGTTGTCGGCGCAGAAGCGCGGCGCGGGCAGGTGCAGGGCGAGACCGCGGCGGCGGCATTCGGCGCCCAGCCGCCGGCGCAGCTCGCGATTGCAGGCGACCCCGCCACCGACCGCGACCGATCGCGACGACTCGCGCCGGGCGGCGAGCAGCAGCTTGTCGATCAGGCAGTCGACCACCGCGGCGCGGAAGCCGGCGCAGGCGTCGCGCACGCCGCGTTCGTCGAGCCTGAGCGGCGCGCGGCCGTCCGGCCCCTTGGCGTGGTAGAGCAGCGCCGTCTTCAATCCCGAGAAGGAGAAACGCAGGCTGCCGTCGCCCAGGAACGGGCGCGGCAGGACGCAGGACGCGGCATTGCCATCCTCAGCCAGGCGGTCGATCGCCGGGCCACCGGGATATTCCAGGCCGAGCGCATTCGCCGCCTTGTCGAACGCCTCGCCGGCCGCGTCGTCGATGGTGCCGCCCAGGAGTTCGATCCGCCCCGGTGCGCGGCAGCGGTAGAGGTGGCTGTGCCCGCCCGAGGCGACCAGCCCGACCAGGGGATAGGTGATCGCCTGCGGCGCGGTGGGATCCGGCCCCGTCGCTGCGGACGCCAGGTGGATCGCGGCGAGGTGCGCCTGGATGTGGTCGACGGCGATGAGCGGGATCTTCCGCCGCGCCGCGAGCACCTTGGCGCAGGTGACCCCGGTCACGAGCGAACCGACGAGCCCAGGCCAGGCCGACACCGCGACCGCGGTGACGGCGCCCAGGTCGAGCTTCGCCTCTGCCAGCACGCGTTCGATGAGTCCCGGCAGGGCGGTGACGTGGCCGCGCGCGGCGATCTCGGGCACCACCCCGCCCCAGGCGGCGAAGTCGTCGGCCTGGCTCGCGATCGCCTCGGCCAGGACGCGCTGGCCATCGGCGACCAGGGCCACGGCGGCATCATCGCAACTGGTCTCGATGCCGAGGATGATGCCGCTGCGGATCCCCGTCATGCGCGCGCTGGTTTCGCCGCGAACCCGCCGGTGACGGCGGAGATGAACGCCCGGATGTCGGCGATCTCGCGCTCCGGATCCAAGCCATGATCCTTGTCGTACTCGCTCCAGGTCAGCGGCACGCCGAGTTTCCTCAGCCGTTCGGCCTGCGGCCGCGCGCGTTCGATCGGGACGACGCCGTCGTAGCGGCCATGCGTCTGCAGGATCTTCTGGGTCAACGCGGCCGGGCCGAAGGCGGCGGGATATTCGTCGGCGAACGCGAGCCAGCCGCTGATCGCGACCAGGCCGGCGAACGGCGCGGCCGAGCGCAGGCCGACATCGAGGGTCATCAGGCAGCCCTGGCTGAAGCCCATGAGCACCAGGCGGGAGCGCGGCACGCCCAGGTTCTTCTCCAGGTGCGCGAGCAGCTCCTCGATCGCGGCGCGGCTGGCGCGCACGTGGTCGCAATCGATCGAACCGAGGTCGGGCGCGAGGTCGAACCACGACCAGCCGCCGAAATACGCGCGCGGCGCCTGCACGAAGACCCAGCCGACCCGGTCGAGACCGAGCATCGGCGCGACGTCCTTCCAGCCCTCCTTGCTGTCGCCCAGGCCGTGCAGCACCACCACCCAGGACTGATGCCCGGTGGGGGCGGGTTGGCGCGGTGCGACGATATCGTGGATCAGCATGGGATGTCCTGGCGTCAGCCGGGTACCGGTTTAGCACCTGCGGCGAAACCCTGGGCGAGGGTCTTGAGCTGCACCACCATCGCGGTCAGCCCGTTGGCGCGGTTCGGCGACAGGTTCACGTTGAGGCCGAGCTCCTCGATGAACACCGGCTCGGCGCTGGCGATCTCGCGCGGGGTGTGGCCGGAATAGACCGACAGCAGCAGTTCGACCAGGCCCTTGACCAGGATGGCGTCGGAGTCGGCCTGGTAGTGCACCTTGCCGTCGGCGAACGACGCGGTCAGCCAGACGGTCGACGAGCAGCCGCGCACCTTGCTGGCATCGGTCTTGAGCCCGTCCGGCATCGGCGCGAGCTGCTTCGCCCGCGCGATGATGCGGGCGTAGCGCGCCTGCCAGTCGTCGCCGAGCGCGGCGAACTCCTCGACCAGGGCGGCCTGCTTCTGGAGGATCGATGCCATGCGCTGGTGGTACCCGATCGCGCAGCGGCGGCCACCGGGAAGGCGGGCGCAGGCGGGCGGACCAGGTCCGTTCGTCCGGTCGCCATCCGCTCCTTGCGCACGAGACCGTGGTCAACCGTTGCCGCCCGCGCAGCGCCGGGTACACGACACGCCACGATCGGAGCCACCATGGAATTCACCTACCACAATCCCGTCCGCGTCCTCTTCGGGGCCGGGCAGATCGCCAACCTCGGCAAGGAGATCCCGGCCACCGCGCGGATCCTGATGACCTACGGCGGCGGCAGCATCAAGGCCAACGGCGTCTACGACCAGGTGCGCGCCGCCCTCGCCGGCCGCACCCTGGCCGAGTTCGGCGGCATCGAGCCGAACCCGACCTACGAGACGCTCAGCCGCGCCGTGACCCTGGCGCGCGCCGAGCGCAGCGACTTCCTGCTCGCGGTCGGTGGCGGTTCCGTCCTCGACGGCACCAAGTGGATCGCCGCCGCCATCCCCTTCGCCGGCGATCCCTGGGACATCCTCGCCAAGCAGGCCAAGGTGACCGCGGCGGTGCCGATCGGCGCGGTGCTGACCCTGCCCGCGACGGGGTCGGAGATGAACGGCAACTCGGTGGTCTCGCGCCTGTCGACCAGGGAAAAGCTCTATTTCAGCAGCGATCTGGTGCTGCCGCGTTTCTCCGTCCTGGATCCGCTGACCACCCGCAGCCTGCCGCCGCGCCAGGTCGGCAACGGCATCGTCGATGCGTTCGTGCATGTCTGCGAGCAGTACCTGGTCAGCCGCCCCGGCGGCGCATTGCAGGACCGCCAGGCGGAAGCGATCCTGAGCACGCTGATCGAGGTCGGCCCGCGCGCGGTGACCGACCGCAACGATCCCGAGGTGCTCGCCACCGTGATGTGGGCGGCGACCAACGCGCTCAACGGCCTGATCGGCGTCGGCGTGCAGCAGGACTGGGCCACCCACATGATCGGGCATGAGCTCACCGCCTTCGCCGGCCTCGACCACGCGCAGACCCTGGCCGTCGTCCTGCCCGCGCTGCTCCGGCACCAGCGCGCGGTGAAGCGTGCGAAACTGCTGCAGTATGCCGACCGGGTGTGGAACCTGCGCGACGGCGACGCCGAAGCCCGCATCAGCGCCGCGATCGGCAAGACCGAGGCCTTCTTCCGCGCGGTCGGGGTGAAGACGCGACTGAACGACTACGGCATCGACGCGACCGCCGCCAAAAACCTCGCCGACCGCATCGCCGCACGCTTCAGCGAGCGCGGCACGGTCCTCGGTGAAGCGCAGGATCTCACGCCGGCGGCGGTGGCCACCATCGTGCGCGCCGCCGCCTGAACTCGTTCTGTTTGCCCCTGGCTTTCGCCGGTCGCCCTGGTCATGCTTCCGCTGGCGTCATGCGGCTGGCACCATCGCCAGCCACGATCCCCGCCGGAGCACCACATGTCTCTTCCCTTCCTTCGCGCCGGCACGCTGGCGCTCGGCCTCCTCGTCATCGGCGGTTGCGGCGGCGGCGGCAGCACCCCCGAGGCCTCCACCCCGGAGACCGTCGTCACGACGATCTCCCAGCAGGTGCAAAAGGACGATCTCGCCGGCCTGTTCCGCACCTGCCTGAACCCTACCGCCTACGCCAAGGCGCAGCAGGACTGGGACAAGAAGCGCAAGGAACCGGTGAAGGACGAGGACAAGGTCCAGTTCGCCATGGTCATGACCCAGCTGACCGCGCCGGGTGCCGAGAACACCCTGTTCCTCCTCGCCAAGCCCAAGCTGGCCGAGGCGCAGGCCATGCTGCCCATGGCCGGGATGTTCCTCGGCATGGCCGTGCAGGGAGTGGCCAAGGACGACAAGCTCAGCGCCGAGGAGAAGCAGCAGGCGCAGAAGGTCGTGGCCGCGCTCAGCACCTGGATCACCAGCGTCAAGCTGGATGACGAGGCGAAACTGAAGCAGGCCATCGGCATCGCCTGCACCACCGCCCGTGGACTCAAGCTCCAGGATCTGGACCAGGTACGCGCGTTGGACTTGGACGCCTTGCTGACCAAGGCCGGACCCGTCCTGGGCGGCGTCTCGTCCATCCTCGCCATCTACGGTCTCGACCTGAAGGCCTCGGCCGCCTCGGTGAAGACCGGCACCCCGGTGATCACCGGCACCACCGCCAAGATCCCGGTCACCTTCACCATTCTCGGCCAGACCCTCACCTCGACCTCGATCCTGGAACAGGTGGGCGGCAAGTGGTACCCGCAGGAGAAGGCGACAAAGGCGATCGACGCCACGCCCGCGAAATGAGCGCGCGCATCTCCAGCGAATCATGAGACCCTGACCGCGCCCCAGTTGGCGGGGCAGCGAAGCGCCCCCCCGCCCATCCGGGCAACCGCGTGAACAACGCATGGACGCGCCAGAGCACCCCCGCCCAACCGGCCCCAGGACACAGCCCCAGCAAAGCATGGCGGGGCAGCGAAGCGCCCCCCGCCCATCCGGGCAACCGCGTGAACAACGCATGGACGCGCCAGAGCACCCCCGCCCAACCGGCCCCAGGACACAGCCCCAGCAAAGCATGGCGGGGCAGCGAAGCGCCCCCCGCCCATCCGGGCAACCGCGTGAACAACGCAAGGACGCGCGGTTGCGTCTTCCGGCCAATCCGGGTCCAGGGCAGAGCCCTGGCGGGGCGTGGCGGGGCAGCGCCCCGCTGCTAAAGCCGCGTCGGATTTTCCAGGAGTTCCACCACTTCCGCGAGCAACCGCCCGGCCGCGCCGCCATCCGCGATGCGGTGGTCGAAGGTCAGCGTGATCTCGATCTCGCGCACGCGATCCCAGGTCTTGGTCGCGGGGTTCCAGTCGGGCGCGTTGCGCACCGCGCCGAGGCCGAGGATCAGGCCCTGGCCGGGCAGCGGGATCGGCGTGGCCCAGGTGATGCCGAAGACGCCGTAGTTCGACACCGACGCGACCGCGTCGCCCGCATCAGCGATGCGGCCGGCCTGGGCCCGGGCGATGACGTCTTCGACGGTGGCGGTGAGGGCGGCGAGGTCGAGCTGCTCGACCTTGCGCACGACCGGGGTGAGGACGCCGTCGGCGACCTCGACCGCGACGGCGAGGTCGACGGTCTCGGGGTGCAGCAGCCGGGCGCCGTAGAGGCGGCAGGCGAAGGGATTGCCGCGCTTGAGGCCGAGGGCGAGGGCGCGCATGGCGTAGACGGTGGCCGAGGGCCGGCCGGCGACGGTGCGGCGATGCGCGAGCAGGGCGTCGACCCGGGCCGCGCGCGCGACGGTGGCGAGCGGGCGCGACCACGATCTCGCCATCGCGTTGGCGACGGCCTGGCGCACCGGGCTCATCGCCTCGCCCTGGCTGAGGTAGTGGTCGATGTCGGCGGCGGTGATGCGGCCGCCGGCGCCGCTGCCCTGGATCATCGCGAGGTCGCTGACCTTGAGCCCGGCCTCGTGCAGTTTCGTCCAGACGCGCGGGCTGATGAAGGCGGACTCGCCGGCATGGGCGCGCAGGGCGGTGCGCGAATCGTGGCGATGGCCGTTGCCGTTCCTGCCCGCCCCGTTCCCGCCACTGGCGGCGACGGGACGCGGCGGCGCGCTGGGGGCGCCCTTCTTGGCGGTCGGAGCGGTGCCGATGGTGTGGACGCCGGCGGGCACCGGGCTGGCGGCCGGAGCGACGGCGCCTTCGGCCTCGATCCAGGCGAGGACGTCACCGACCGCGAGCTTGTCCCCGGGCGCGGCGCACTGCTCGGACAGGTTGCCGGCGGTGGGGGCGGCGACGGTGAGCAGGGACTTCTCGGTCTGGACTTCGACCAGCTCCTGCTCCGCCGCGACGGCGGTGCCCGGCTGGACGAGCCAGGCGACCACGGTCGCCTCTGCCGCGGATTCTCCGAACTGGGGCATGCGTACGGCTAACCGCATGGATCAGAACCTCACGGCCGCGCGCACGGTCTCGACGATGCGCTCGGCGTCTGGGTGGTGGGCGGCGAAGAGATCCTGCTGGAACGGGATCGGGGTGTCGTGCGCGCACAGCCGCTGCGGCGGCGCGTCCAGGTACTGGAAGCATTCGCTCGCGACCAGCGCGAGCACCTCGGCCGCGATGCCGCCGAACGGCCACGATTCGGTGACCACCACCAGGCGGCCGGTACGGCGCACCGAGGCGCAGATCGTCTCGACATCGAGCGGACGGACGCAGCGCAGGTCGACGACCTCGCACTCGATCTCCTCGCCGGCCAGGGTCTCGGCCGCGACCAGGCACTGGTGCACCATCGCAGACCAGCTCAGCAGGGTGCAGTCGACGCCTTCGCGGCGGATGGCGGCGCGGCCGAGCGGCAGGTGCTCGGCGCGACGCGGATCGAACTCGGCCTGGAGGTGGTAGTAGAGGTACTTGTGCTCGACGAACATCACCGGGTCGGGGCAGGCGATGGCGTCGCGCAGCATGAAATACGCATCAGCCACCGTCGACGGCGCGACCACCACCAGCCCGGGATGGTGCGACAGCCAGGTCTCGGGCATCTGGCAGTGGTACGGACCGCCGCCCGGGGTGCCGCCGCTGGGCAGGCGGACGGTGATCGGGCAGGGCCGGCCGTTGCGCCAGAAGAACGTGCCGGCGTGGTTGACCAGCTGGTTGAAGGCGATCGAGGCGAAGTCGGCGAACTGGTATTCCACCACCGGGCGCAGGCCTTCGAGCGTCGCGCCGATGGCGATGCCGGCGATGGCGTCCTCGCTGATCGGGCTGTTCAGCACCCGGCCGGGGAAGCGCTCGGACAGGCCCTTGGTGGCCTTGAAGGCGCCGCCGAACGGACCGGCGATGTCCTCGCCGTAGAGGAAGACCCGGGGGTCGTCCGTCAGCGCGTCGGCCAGGGCCATGCGGATGGCTTCGAGGTATTTCACGCTCATGCCCGGAATCCCGTAAGGTCGCGCTCGGAATACGCCGTCCAGTCCTCGTCCTGCGGGTCGGGCGCGTCCTCGCCCGCCGCCTGCTGGTAGGCGGTCTGGATCTGCGCCTTGGCCTCATCCCACATCCGCGTCAGCGCCGCGTCGTCGAGCAGGCCCTGCTGCTTGAGGGTGCGAGCGGTCAGGGTCAGGCAGTCGCCGAAGCGGCTGCGCAGCTCGGGCGTGACATAGGCCGCATCGTCGTGCTCGGCGTGGCCGGACAGGCGCAGGAGGGTGGCGACGACCATCTGCGGCCCTTCGCCGCGCCGGGCCCGCGCCACCGCGTCGGCCATCACCGCCAGGCAGGCATCGGCGTCGGTGCCGTCGCAGGTGTGGCCGGTGAAGCCGTAACCGACCGCGCGTTCGACCAGGTTTGTGCAGGCGAAGCTGCGGTCGTTGAAGGTCGAGTAGGCGACCTGGTTGTTGGCGACCATCACCACCACCGGCAGGCGTTCGACCCCGGCGGCGTTCAGGCCTTCGTGGGTGGCGCCGGCGGCCATGCCGCCTTCGCCGATCGACGCCATGCCGACCGGCAGATCGGTTCCGGTCAACGCGCCCTTCAGCCGACGCGCCATCAACGCCCCGACCACGACCGGGATCATGCCGCCGAGGTGCGAGATCATCGGCAGCAGATTGAGGTCGAGATTGCCGCGATGCACGTTGCCATCGCGCCCGCGCATCGGGCCGGTGCGCTTGCCGAGGCAGGTGCGGAAGACATCGACCAGGTTCTCGCCGAAGGCGAGCCGGCCGGCTCCATCGCGGATGAGCGGCGCGAAGATGTCGCCGCGCCGCAACGGCATCGCCCCGGCGGCGCTGAAGGCCTCCTGCCCGCGCCCCAGGTACACGCCACCGGCCAACTGGCCGCCCTGGCGGAACAGTGCGGCAAGGCGGTCGTCGGTGGCGCGCGCCAGGATCATCCAGCGCAGGTGCTGCAGGCGGGTTTCAGCGGCGGGCATGGGCAGGTGGCTGGCGGACATCAGCGCCCCCAACGCAGGTAGCAGGCGCCCCAGGTCAGGCCGCCGCCGAAGGCGACGAGCATAACCCGCGTCCCGGATTTCAGGCGGCCGTCAGCCTCGGCGTCGGCGAGGGCGAGCGGGATGGTGGCGGCGGTGGTGTTGGCGAGGCGGTCGATGTTCACCACCACCTTGTCCATCGACAGGCCGATGCGATCGGCGATCGGTTCGATGATGCGCAGGTTGGCCTGGTGCGGCACCAGCAGGTCGATGTCGTCCTTGGTCAGCGCATAAACGCCCATCAGGCTGTCCACCACCTCGGTCATGCGCCGCACCGCGTTCTGGAAGACCACGCGGCCGTTCTGGTGCACGAAATGGCCCTTGGCCCATTCCGGCGGCCTGGCCGATCCCCCGCACGGCAGCGACAGCTCGTCGCCCTTGCTGCCGTCCGAGTGCAGTTCGAAGCCGACCACCCCGTTGGCGCTGCCGGGCGCGGCGGCCTCGACCAGCACCGCACCGCAGCCGTCGCCGAAAAGCACACAGGTATTGCGATCCTTCCAATCCACGATCGACGACATCACGTCGCCGCCGATGACCAGGATGCGCTCGGCGCGGCCGGCCTCGATGAAGCTGGTCGCGGTCGAGAGCCCGGTGACGAAGCCGTTGCAGGCGTTGAGCAGATCGAAGCCCCAGGCTTTGTCCGCGCCCAGGGCGTGCTGCACCAGGTTCGCGACCGCCGGCATGACCTGGTCGCCGCTGATGGTGGCGACGATGATGCCGTCGAGATCCGCCGGCGCGACCCCCGCCTTGTCCAGGCAGCGGCGGGCGGCGGGGATGGCGAGCGCGGACAGGCCGGTGCCGGGTTCGACCAGGCGGCGTTCATGGATGCCGGTCCGGCTGGTGATCCATTCATCGCTGGTGTCGACCTGGCGCGCCAGTTCCGCATTGGTGACCCGGCGTTCGGGCAGGGCGGCAGCGACCGCGGCGACGCAGGCCCGACGACGTTCGTTGGACAGGGGCATGGCTCTGGGCTCGCAGGGTCTCAAGGGCGCGTGGAGCAGCGGGATCGCGGGGCGGCCATCGGTCCGCGGGGCCGCGCGGGTCGCTGGGGTGGAAGGGTCGCTGGGGTGGTCAGGGCGGAGGGATCAGTGTAGAAGACCAACCCAGGCGGCGCAATCCGCCGGACGGCCGCCGCGCCGGGGCACCGTGGAGGTCCAGGATCCGGTCCGTCATCCGGGGTGGAGCGATGGCGTGACCGCTTTGACGCGTCGGCGACCCGCTCCGCGACATTCCACCCTGTCTGCGGGCGGGGTCGGCGGCACCGGGAGCATCCCGCCACTCCCGATTTCCCCGTCATTTGCCGGTTTAACGGTATTCACCCCGGTTGCGCTGGGGAGACCGTCCGTCCTGGTTCCACGGGCCGGCAGAGCGCGCGCAGGTTGTCGACGGGGGTGCCCGAGGGGATCTCGCATCCGCCGGCGACGCCATAGCGGCCGCCGGCGCGCCGGGCCGCGGCGACGCTGGCGGCGGTGATCGACGCGGGGGTTCCGCGCATGATCGCGGCGACCGGATCGAGGCCGCCGACCAGGGTGCAGTGCGGGCCGATGGCGGCACGCGCCGTGGCCAGATCGACCATGTGGTCGATGTCGAGCAGGTCCAACCCCAGGGTCGCGAGCCCGGGCAGGATATGGGTGATGTTGCCGCAGATGTGCATGCGCACGCCGGCGCCCATGGCCTTGATGCCGGCCACCAGGCGCTGCTCATGGGGCAGGATCAGCCGGGTGTAGATCCGGGCCGACACCTGGCTCGCGATGGCATCGCCGACGCCGATGACGTCGGCGCCGGCATCGACCTGCAGGCGGGCGAAGCGCAGGGCGAAATCGACGCAGCGTTCCATCAGGCGGTGGCTGAAGTCGGGATCGTCGACAAGGTCGAGCAGGAACTCGCTGACGCCACGCAGGTCGGCAGCCTCGGCGGCCGGACCTTCGACCCAGCCCAGGACGCTGTAGGTGTCGCCGCTGCGCGCGCGATACAGGGCGACGGCATCGATGCGGTCGCGGGTGCGCGGCGAGGTGCCCGGGTCGGCCGCGGCCAGATCGTCAAGGCGGCGTCCATGGGCGAGGGGATGGCGGGTGCAGCGCGGCGTGCTGTCGTGCGGGAAGTCGATCGTGCCGCCGAAGGCCGCGGTTTCGCGGTAGGGGTCGCTGATCGTGCTGACCTGGTCGAAGCCGAAATCCTCGGCGCAGCGCAGGTTGGCCTCGACCAGGACGCGATGGTCGCTGGCCAGGGCGCCATAGTGCGAGCCGATGTGCTCGGCGGCGAACTGCATGAGGATCGGCAGGCGTGGAAGGTGGTCGGGCGTCCCGCCGGACAGCTGGATGCCCAGGCGCTGCTTGGGGGTCATGCCGGCAGCATGGGGCCGGTGCGGCGCCGCGCCCTGCCCGGCTGCACCCCCGCTGGTACGCAATTTACCGCCAGGTAGCGTCCAGCCGATGCTGCGCCGGGTCCCCAGCCGCGAGTGGGTCGCCACCGGGGCGATGCCCCTGCTGGTCAAGGAGCTGCGGCTGCCCTGCTTCCCCTGGCTGTGGCATCTGCATCAGGAGCTTGAGCTGACCCTGATCATCGCCGGCACCGGCCGGCGCGTGGTCGCAGACCGGGTGGAGACGTATGCGGCCGGCGACTGCGTGCTGCTGGGCCCGGATCTGCCGCATACCTGGGTGAGCGATCCGGCCGACGGGCCGGTGCAGGCGGTCGTCGTCCAGTTCACGCCCGAGCTCGCCGGGCCGGCGGCGCGTCCGCTGCTGTCGGCGCTCGCCCGCAGGGCGGCCGGCGGGCTGCGCATCACCGGCCCCGTGCGCGAACGGGTGGCCGGGACGATGCAGGCGATGGCGCGGTGCCGGCATCCGCTCGATCGTCTCGGACGCTGCCTGACGGTGCTGTCCTGGATCGCCGAATCCGATGCGCCCTCGCTGGGGGCGGTCGTCGCCGGCCAGGCGGCGCCTGACGACCCCGTGCTCGGCCCGGTGCTGGCCCACGTGCGCGAACACCTCGATGAGGCGTTGACCCAGTCCGCCTGCGCCCGGCGCGCCGGGCTGTCCCCGGCCGCCTTCGCGCGCGCCTGCCGGCGCCGGCTGGGCACCACCTTCCGCGACTACCTGGCGGCCCAGCGCCTGGCCCTGGCCTGCCGGCGGCTCGCCTCGACCGACGATGCCATCACCGCGGTCGCGGCCGGGTCCGGCTTTGCGAACCTGGCGAACTTCAACCGCCGGTTCCTGCGCCACCTGGGCATGACGCCCAGCGTCTACCGGCGCCGGGCGCGCGGGTGATGTGTTCGGCCAATGTGCCTTTTTCCAAGATTTTCCGTGGTTATTGCGGGTCGGCAGAGAACCTGACCGAGTTTCCGGAATCCCGACTCAGGCGGCGACTGTCGACGCAGGCGGGTGGCCCGGATCGCCGTGACGGCAGGAGGGCGTCCGCCGAGTCTGGATCGACGATGGCCTCGTCTCGACGCGGGCGCCCATTAGGGTGGCGTCCATGTCCTCCGCCCCCGTTTCCGCCGGCGCGCCCTGGCGCCCGGCACCGTTCTGGCGCCTCGCCCTGGCCGCCCTGATACCGGCCCTGGTGCTGGCGATCGGGGTCGCGGCGGTCTGGGCCCTGGTCGGCACCTACATCGCCGGCCTGGTCGTCCTGATCGGTTTCGCCTGCGGCTGGTCGGTGCAACGCTTCGCCCCGGGAACCTGGTGGCCCGACCGCCTGGTCGCGGCGGGGGCGACCGGCCTGGGCATCCTGTTCGCGCTCCTGCTGCTGCCCGGTCTGGTGGCCGAGCGCGGCCATGGCCTGACCAACCCGTTGAACGCCCTGACCTGGAGCCGTTTCCTCAGTTTCCAGGCCTACTACCTGCACTGGCACGCGGTCATCGTCTATCCCATCGCCCTGGTCTGCGCCTGGATCCTGGCGGTGCCGAAGCCGAAGAAGACGAAAGCCCCGGTCGCCCCGTAACGCCGGTTCAACCGGCTCGCCACCGTCGCGAACGCTATCCCAGTCCCGCCGCCCGGCGCAGGCGGTCGTTGATCGCCTCGCCCAGACCGTTGTCGGGCACGGTCTCGGCGACGATCTCCGGCGGTTGCAGCGCATCGAGCCGGCGCAGGGCGGCGAACAGGCCGGTCGCAGCCTCGGCCGGATCGCCGGCCGGGCTAAGGACTTCCGTGCGCGATCGGCCGGCAAGACCGACGCCGGTGAACGCCAGGCAGGCGATGGCGGGGTCGGCCGGCCAGGGTTCCGCTGCCGTCTTCAACCGCAGCGGCGCCCGCGGCGCGTAGTGGCTGGCGAGCAGTCCCGGCGCCACGCGCGCCGCAGCGCCGGTGGGCGACAGGCTGCCGGCGCGCGCGTCCCGGTCGGCCAGAGCCACCGGTTCACCCAGCACCGCCGCGATGCGCGCGCGGGTGCAGCCGCCGGGCCGCAGCACGATCGGCACGGGATCGCAGCGCAGCACCGTGCTTTCGACGCCGATGCGGCACGGGCCGCCGTCCAGGATGGCGGCGACCGCGTCGCCCAGCTGTTCGCGCACATGCGCCGCCGTGGTCGGGCTGATGCGGCCGAAGCGGTTGGCGCTGGGCGCCGCGAGCGGCACCCCGGCGGCGCGGATGAGGGCGAGCGCGAGCGGATGGTCGGGCACCCGCACCGCCACCGTGTCGAGGCCGCTGGTGACCAGATCCGGCACGTGGGCGCGGCGCGGCAGGATCAACGTCAGCGGCCCGGGCCAGAACGCGGCGGCGAGGCGCAGCGCCCGCGGCGACGGCACCGCGACCGTCCACGCCTGCGCGGCGTCGGCGGCGTGGACGATGAGCGGATCGAAGCGCGGCCGGCCCTTGGCGGTGAACACCGCGAGCACCGCCGCCGGATCGAGCGCGTTGGCCGCCAGGCCGTAGACGGTCTCCGTCGGCATGCCGACCAGGCGGCCGGCGCGCAGGTGCGCCGCCGCTGCGGCGACCTCGCCCGGATCCGGGTTGCCCACGGCGGGCGGGGGACTCTGCTCGTCGGCCATGGCTGACGAGTCTGACGCTGGAAACGGACGGGCCAACCGCGCGGCGCGACGGCCTTCCCGGGACCGCGGCCCACTGGGCCGCAACGCGCGAGCGGGCCAGTGGCCCGCGGTCCCAGGAGCGCTCCCGCCGGACCGTTTTCCGCTTCCGGTGCCCGCCCTCACCGAACCGCCGCAGCCACGGGCGGAGCTGCTCGCGACCCTGGCGCGCATCGATGGCTGGGGGCCGCTCGCCTGGCGCGAGATCCACGGCGCGTGGCGGCTGGGCTCCGGCGTGCTGGTGGTCGAAGACCGCAAGGGCGGCGACGGTTCCGATGCGGACGCCGATGCCGTCGACCTGATCCTGATCCTCGAACGCCACCGTCTGCCACTCGCCACCCTGGCCGACGCGACCTGCGATTGGGTGCTGCGCCAGGTCTGGACCCGCCTCATCCCAGGCGCGGCGGTGCGGCTGGACACCGTGCGGCCCGGCGCGGCGGTGGCCGCGACCAACGCCTGCCACGCGGAACCGGCCGCGGATGGCGGCCAGCGCCTCGTCCTGCGCTTCCACGCCCACCTGCCCTACGCCGGCATGTGCCTCGACGGCAGGCGCTTCGCCCGCTTGGTGCGCCAGCTGGGATCCTTCGCGCGCGCCATGGCCGATGGGCCGCATCCCGGCCTCGCCCGGCACCGGCGCACGGTGGAGCGCGCCCGCGCCCTGCGCGCCGCCCTGCCACGGCACGGCCTGGTCGCCTTCCTGGGTGATGGCAGCCGGCTCGCGCGCGACCAGGACGACCGCCCGGCGCGGCACGGCATACCGCTGCACGCACCGCCCGGTCTGGCGGTGACCCTCGATCTCGGCCGGCTGGGGACGATCCGGGGCCTCGGCATCCGCGCCGGGGTGACGGCGGTCATCGGCGCGCCCTACCACGGCAAGAGCACCGTGCTGCACGCGCTCGCCGCCGGCCGCGACGACCATCCGCCCGGCGACGGGCGCGAGACCGTGGTCAGCCTCGCCGACACGCTGGCGGTGCAGGCCGAGGACGGCCGGAGCATCAAGGCCCAGGATCTGCACGCGTTCTTCCCCCGCCTGCCCGGGGACGACGCGCACCGCTTCAGCACCGAACGCGCCTCCGGCGCGACGAGCATGGCGGCGAGCGTCCTGCAGGGCGTCGCCGCCGGCTGCCGGCTGCTGCTCGTCGATGAGGACAGCGCGGCGTCGAACGCGGTCGCCATCGATCCGCTCATGCGCCGCCTGGTCGGCCCGGCGCTGACGGGCGTCGCCACCCTCGCCGACCTGGTGCCGGCGCTGGCCGCGGCGGGAACCAGCACGGTGATCGCCGCCGGGGCGTCGACCGCGGCGCTGGCCCACGCCGAGCGGGTGGTGCGGATGGACGCCTGGCGGCCGCTGGATGTGACCCGCGCCGCGCGGAGTCTGCTGCGACGCCACCCGCAAGGCCGCAGCCTATCATCGGCAATGACCTGGAATCCCCCGTCCAGGGTGCTGCACGACGATCCCGACGCGCTGTTCGGCCCGCGCCATCTGCTGACCATCGACGGACGCGAACCGGAGCGCCCGGTCATCGACGGGCGCCGGCTCGACCTGCGCCGCGCCGGCTGGCCGCTCGACGCTGAACTCGTGCGCGGCGCGATCCTGGCCGCCGCCTGGTGCACGCGCCTGGCGGGCGGGTCCGCGATCGATCTCACCGCGCTGCGCCAGCGCTACGAACACCTCATCGCGACTCGCGGCGTCGGCGCCCTCGACCCGTTCGCCACCGGTTTCGTGCGCCTGCCGCCCTGGCTGCTGGTGACCACCGTGCTGGAGCGGCTGCCGCGCCCGGCCCTGGTGCCCGCTTCTGCCCGCGCGTAGGCGTCCGTTCTGCGGGTGCTCCCGAACGCTCAGCCCCAGACCCTGTCGAAATGGCCGCGCAGACGGCGCAGGGCCTCGACCTGTTCGCCCGGGATCACCCCGTGGCGGTCGGGACTGACATTGAGCAGGTGGTTGCACCCGCGCGCCCGCGCCAGCAGGGCCGCGCCGAGGAGCTCGGCATCGGTCTTGGGCCTGTCCCCTTCGATCCAGAACCAATGCGGGTTCACGGTGTCGCAGACCTCTCCGGGCAGGTAATAGCGCTTGTTCGCATGGGTGCGCCAGGGCTGATGGCCGATGACTCCGCCCGGGTGGATCTGATAGGTCGGCAAGCCGGTCTCGTAGGTGATCACATCGGTCGGCCAGGCCGCGAAGGCGAGTTTTCCGATCTCGTGCACGCTCGGATTCATGAGGATCACCGCATCCGGCTGCACCTGCGCCAGGTGCGAGTACAGCCGGAGCCGGAAAGCGGGGCTGAGCATCTGCGGGATGTCGATCCAGAATTCGCCGATGGGGCCATAGTCGCGGACGAGTTCGTCCATCTGCGCGTACTGGAACTCCTGATAGGCCTCGGTGGCGTACATGTTGGCCCAGAGGCCCGGCGAGCCGTCGCTCGAGACGTTGGGGGTCGATGAACCCATCCGGTGCAATGCCGTGAGCTTAACCCATCCGCCCTGGAATCTTCATAAAATATGTATTGA
>CAZZJC010000047.1:0-34023 GCA_964654285.1 uncultured Candidatus Kuenenia sp. | reverse complement strand
CTCTAAAGCATTGTCAAGCAGTATTTTACGGGCATCCATTAACCAAACACCATTGAGGTCAGACCCGCCTTCAGGCGAATATCGGTGAAGCCTTCATCGGCGGCCTGCAGGGCGACCGAGGACAGTGCCAGCAGGGCTGCGGTGGGAAGGATGATGCGAGAACGCATGTGGACTCCGTGGATGGCCGGATCGGCCAGGGGGGTTGGTATCCAGGCGAATTCCTGGATGGTCGGCCAGCTTGGATGCATCATTCTTCCCGCAAGAATGAATTTGGTGGAAATCCCCACACGACTGGTGCCGACCTCAACCGGTATCGATCCGTCTTGCGGATTTCAGGAGAATTACTGCCTGGTTTCGCCATCCAACCGGCCGACCCGATCGCATCTAGGGCCCAAAGGCGAACCACCCAGGCGAATACGTATCGTCTGATTCAACCAGACCACAGCATGGCAACCACCAACCAGGCCGCCGCCTGGGCGACCAGCAGGCGGTTGCGCCAGCGCCAGCCGGAATCGGTGCCGGCGCAGCAGACGCCCGAGCCCCACAGGGCGGCAAGCCACAGCGCCCAGGGCCATTGGCCGAAGATGAGCAGCCCCACGGCAGGGGCCTGGATCAGCTCCACCACGACGAGGCGCAGCCACCCGGCGCGGCGGACCTGGACGGCGACGGGAGCGGTCTTCACGGCGAGGTGAGGATCGCGAGCAATTCGGCGGCGGCGCGTTCGGGATCGGCGGCGCGGCAGATCGCGGCCGAGACCGCGGCGCCATGCGGCAGGCGGGACCGCACGTCGCGCAGGCGCTGGGCGTCGAGCCCGCCGATGGCGTAGCTCGGGCGGTCGAGCATCCCGCGCACGGCGTCGAGCAGACCCGGACCCTGCACCGGTTCGTGCGGCTTGGTGGCGGTGGCGAACATCGGGCCGAGCCCGAGGTAGTCCGCGCCATCCGCCTGCGCGGCGGCGACCTGGGCCGGGGTGTGCGCCGAGATGCCCAGGGCGCAGGCGGGGCCGACCACGGCGCGCACGTCGGCGGGGGCCAGGTCGTCCTGACCGACATGGATGGCGTCGGCGGCGAGGGCGCGGGCGAGGGCGACGTGGTCGTTGACCACGAAGAGCGCGCCGTGCCGGCGCACGGCATCCTGGATCCGCGCAGCGAGATCGCGGTAGGCGCGTACGCCCAGGTTTTTCGCACGCAACTGCACAGCCCCGGCACCGCCGCGCGCAGCCGCGGCGGCAACCCGCACCGGATCGTCGCACAGGCCGGGATCGACGAGCAGATACAGCCGCACCTGGCCGAGGCGCCAGGCGGGCAGGCGGGCGAGCAGCGCGGTCTCCTGTTGGTAGACCGCGTAGCGGGTGGTCTCAAAGGCGGCGGCGGACGCGCCCAGGCCGGCGAGCTTGGCGGTTTCCTCGAGCGTGCGCAAGGCTTCCTGCGCGCGGGCGGCGTTGGCGCGCACGAGATCCGACAGGCGCGTCCGCACGCTCTCGTCGGAGGCGGTGATCGCGGTGCCGACATCGCCGGCGGTGTCGCGGGCGGCGACGGCGGTCGTCGGGGTGGCCGCGCGCAGGGCGTGGCGGGCGTCCTTCAGGGCCTGGGCGATCGGGGAATCATCGAGGACGAAGCGGGCGAGGTCTTCCAGCACGCGCAACCCTTCGGCGGCGCGGTTGGCGTTGGCATCGAGGATGCGGTCGAGGTCGCGGCGCATCACGGTTTCGCGTCGGATTTCGCCGGCATCTCTGCGGCTTTGCCCGAATCGGCCGCGGTCGGTTCAGGCAGACCCGGCGCCGGCAGGTTGTCGGCCCAGGCGCGCAGGCTCGGCCACAGGTATTCGCGCGCCAGGATGCGCGCCGAGGCGAAGATCGGCACCGCCAGGATGAGTCCCAGCACGCCGAGCAGTTTGCCGCACAGCAGCAGCGCGACGATCAGGGTGACCGGCTTCAGTTCGACGCTGCGGCCCATGACCACGGGAATCAGCACGGCCTCGGTGCCTTGGATGATGGCGTACACCAGGACCACCGCGCCGGCGCTCCAGGCGGTCGCACCCGGTTCGAACATCGCCAAGGCGATGGCCGGGACGAGGAAGATCAGCCCGGCGAGCGGGATCACCGTCGCGACTCCGATCGCCGCTCCGAAGAACACACCGTAAGGGGCTTTGATCCCGAAGATGCCCAACGACAGGAATCCGGCGATGCCGACCAGGGCGCAAAGCACGCAGATGATCAGGCGGCCGCGGAAGAAGGCGGCGATCACCCGTTCGATGTCGGCGCCGATGCGCACCGCCTGCGCGCGGTAGTGCGCCGGGATGTAGGACTGCATGTCGCGCCGGATGGTGGGCATCGCGATGGCGATGAAGAACGCGTAGATCGGCACCAGCAGGGCGGAGAGCAGGAACGACATCACCCCGGACAGCGACTGGAATCCGTTCGACGCCCAGCCGCCGAGCTTCTCGGGCAGGGCAGCCACGCTCTTGCGCACCGCCGCCTCGACCTGCTCGCTGAACGAGGGGCCATCCTTCGCCTCGGGGTCGGCCTTCGCCCCGAATTGCAGGTCGCGCTGCTGCCGGTCGAGCCAGCCCATGGCCTGGGTCAGGAAACCCGGATCCCATTTCGCGTTCTTGTTGAGATCCGTGAAGGATTCGCCGGCATCCCAGCGCCCGTTGCGGTTGGCGTCCTCGAACGGCTCGCCATTGAGCGCCCGGCTGGCGAGTTCGCCGCCCTGCTTGACCACCGGCGGCACGACCAGGATCACCACCGCGACCGTCACCGCCGTCGCCGCGATGAACAGCCCGCCGGTGGCGAGGAAGCGGTTGATGCCGAGGCGGCACAGCCCGTCGACCACCGGGGTGATGACGTAGGCGAGAACGAAGCCCATCGCCAACGGCACCAGCACCTCGTAGAGCGCCTCGATGATGGGAACCGTCAGCGAGGCGGTCTCGCGCAGCGCGAACGAGCTCATCGCCACCGTCGTGGCGATGAGCAGCACCTTCACCCACGGATGCGCCAGCAGCTCCTTCACGCTTTTCTGCCCATTTGCTTCAGTTTCGTTCGGCCAGGCGTTCCCGCGCCCGTTGCCGCAGGGCGGTCGACAGGCTGCCGATGCCGGCGAAGTCCTCGATGCGGTCGTCGGGTTGCTTGGTGAAGATGCCGTTCTCGACCAGGACGAAGGTGATCGCGCCGACATCGGCGCCCGAATGCAGGTTCCAGCGTTCGCACACCAGATCGGCGAGCAGGCCATAGCGTTCGGTCGCGAGATCCACCACGCCATCGAGCAGTTCGCGCGCGGTGAGATGCCGTTCATCGCCCTCGCGCTTGACCTTGCCGGTGAGCATCAGCGCCTGGCGCAGGCCGGCGGCGACGAGATTGAACGCCTCGGGATGGAAGCGGCCGTCCTTGCGGGCCAGTTTCTGCACATCGGGGACGCGAGGCATGGCGGCAGCATCATTTCACGGTGGGATCCTGCAACCGCTTACGTGCGCTGCGCCGGCTCTGCCCACGGCGCTTCGCCTTCGCCTTTGAACTCCGCCACCGTCAGGCGGTCAATGTCCGCCTGGAGGCTCAGGCGGAACAGGCGCACGTCGCGCTGCCGGCGCAGGCGGCGCCAGAGCGTCGCCCCGGGTCCGCGCACGGTGGCCTCGATGGCGCCCGCGACGGCGCCGGCTGCAGCGAGTTCACGCACGGCTTCGATCGTCTCGTCGCGGCGGATGGCTCCGGCCAGCCAATCGACCGGGGCCTGGCCGGCGAGCAGACGTGCGGCCAGGGCCCAGCGGCGCAGCACCAGCACCGCGCGCTCGCGCCGGCCCTGCACGCCCGGACGCCAGCGCCCGGGCGGGAAGCGGAAGAACAGCGCGCGCACCAGGCCGGCGACGTGCTCGATCGATTCCAGCCGCCACCAGGGCGGCAGGACTTCATCGAGGCCGTAGATCCGCCACGGCCAAGGGGCGTCGACCGGCCAGGCTGCGGCGTGGCTGAGGAACCCGGTGTGATCGACCGCATCCGGCGCCAGATCGCGGGCGATCAGGGTCACTCCGGCGCCCTCGCAGCGGCGCAGCGAGGCATGGAAGATCCCGGCCCGGGTCGGCACCGCGATCGCCACGATGCCACCGGCATGGCGGGTGAGGTCGTCGCTCTGGCCGCCGACCGGAATGCCATGTTCCGCCCGCAGGCGCCTGGCGATCTTGAGCAGGGTCTTCGTCTCGTCGGGGGGCATCGCGGTGCGTTCCCAGCTCACTCCGACCAGCGGTCTGCGGTCGATCGCCAGCAGCACCTGGCCCGCGCGCCAGTTGCCGAAGGTGGCGGCGGGTTCGGCCGCGGGAGGCAGGTCGCAGGCCCAACCGTGCAGCGCCAGACGGGTAGCGCCGGGTTGCGGCGCAGCGCTGAATTTCTGACCGGGGTCGCTCACGCGCGGGTGTCATGCGGACTGCGCCGCACTCCGCAACCCCGACGGAGTCTCCGCCGGAGCCGGCTATTCCTCGGCGATAACGCCTCCTGCCCAGGATAAAAACAAGGCAGACCGCCGGAAAACGGGAAAGGTGGGTCGATTCGGATTCCACCACCAGACTGGGCGTGAACTTCTAGTTGCATGAAGTAGTTTCATGTTGCAATTAATAGAGTTCGATTGCACATTCTGCCGCGAGGTGCTTTCCGTGCTGCCCACCCACCGTCTGTCGCCGAAGAATCAGGTGACCGTCCCCCGCGAGGCCCGCGCCTTGCTGGGCAAAGGCGAGGTGACGCATCTGCATGGGCTGCCGACCGCGATGCCGAAGGCGGGCACGACCGAACTGTTCGCCTATGTGCTGCTGGTCACCGAGGACGAGCTCAAGCGCCGCGAACAGGCGATCATCGATGCCGCCGATCTCGCTCCCGAGACCAAGCTCGCGCTGGTCTCGAAGCTGAACGGCGGCGCGGCGCGCATGGCCCTCGACGGCCAGCACCGCATCGTCCTCCCGAAGCTGCTGGTGAGCTGGCTCGGTCTCGAGGACGAGGTCTTCTTCAACCTGACCAACACCACCATCCAGGCATGGAAACCCGCCAGCTTCCTGCGCTGGTCCGGGCTCGATGCCGGTCCCGTCCACCATCCCGACCTCACCCGCTTCCTCGCGATCTAAGGGCATCCGCATGCACGAACCCGCGTATCGCCGCCTCGTCGAAGCCTTCGACCGCAGCGACCTCGACCACGACCTCGGTACGGAACTGGCCCAGGTGGAAGCCCGCCTGCATCAGGTCGGCCGCCGTTTCGACGGGTTGGTGCGCCCATCTCCCTACCTCGCCTTCTACGCCCGGGTGGTCGAAACCGCCCGGCCCGTAGCGCTCGCCGCCAGTGCCTGATCCCCGCCACGTCCCGGTGCTGCTCGCCGAGGCCATGGCCCTCCTGGGACCGGCGCCCGGCAGGCGGTTCCTCGATGCGACCCTCGGACTCGGGGGGCACAGCGAGGCGCTGCTCGCGGCCGGGGCGGTGGTGGTCGGGATCGAGCGGGATGCCGAGGCGCGGGCGATCGCCACCGCCCGCCTCTCCCATGCCGCCGACCGCTTCACGGTCGTGGCGGGCGATTTCGCCGCCACCGCCGAGCATGTCGCCGCCCGTGGCGAGACCTTCGACGGAGTCCTCGTGGATCTCGGCGTGTCCAGCCTGCAACTCGACGACCACGCGCGCGGATTCTCGCTGCGCGCCGAGGCGCGTCTCGACCTGCGCATGGACACCAGCGCCGGCGAGACCGCGCTCGACCTCATCGACCGCCTCGACGAGCGCGAACTCGCCGACGTGATCTACCGCTACGGCGAGGAACGCCTCAGCCGCCCGATCGCGCGCAGGATCAAGGTCGCGCGCAGCGCCGGGCAGCTCGAAACCGCAGCCCAGCTCGCCGAGATCGTGCGCTGGGCGGTGCGCGGGCACCAGCAGCGCCATCCCGCCCTGCGCACGTTCCAGGCCCTGCGCATCGCGGTGAACGACGAGCTCAGCCAGCTCGACCGGCTGCTCGCGGTGCTGCCGCGGCTGGTCGCGCCCGGCGGCACCGCCGCGCTGATCAGCTTCCACAGCCTGGAAGACCGCGCGGTGAAGCAGGAGCTGCGCAGCCAGCGGCTGAGCGGCGCCTGGGACGACGTGGCGCGCAAGCCGGTGGTCGCGGGCGAGGCGGAGCTCGCCGCCAATCCGCGCGCTTCTTCGGCGAAACTGCGCTGGGCCCGCGCGCCGCTGGCTGGCGCGAGCGCGAGTTCCGGCAATGGAAGCGCCGCAAGCGCGACGACCAGCCATCCGGACCAAGGCGAGGAGACCTGACGTGCGCCGCTGGCCCACCATCTGCCATGTGGCGATCGCCGTCCTCTGGATCGGCGCGACCATGATCGTCTCGCTGCGTCTGGCCATGGTCGCGAACCAGGAGGCGGTGCTGATCAGCCGCCGCAAGACCGAGGCCCAGGCGCGGGCCGTCCTGGAGCAGCGGCATGAACGCGTGCGTTCGGCCCTGGATTGGGAAGCCAACCAGCCCGCGCTGGAGGACGCCGTCCGCCGCCTCGGCCTGCCGCTGCACCCGCCAGCCGCCGCGACCATCGCCCCCGTTCCATCCGCCCCGATCGCCGCCCGCTGAAGCCTCCGATGCCCGCGCTCCCGCTCAGCCAGCCTGCCGCGACCTGGATCACCGCGATCACCATCGCGGGATTCACCCTGCTGTTCGCGATCGTCGCGCTGCGGCTGCACACCTTGCAGATCACCGATGCCGAAAGCCTGGTGCAGCGGTCGCAGCAGCAGCGTCGCGATGCGATCCCCATCCCGGCGGTGCGCGGCGGCCTGTTCGACAGCGACGGCGTGCCGCTGGTGGTCAGCGAGGGCACCTGGACCCTGTTCGCCGATCCCGAGTACATGAATGACAAGCTCGCCGCCACGGTCGAGCTGGCGCGCATCACCGGCATCCCACGCGACACCCTGCGGGCCTGCTTCGAGCATGAACGCAACGGCCGGGTGGTCGCCCGCGGCCTGCGCGATGCCGAGCCGGGCGGCCGCGACATCCCCGGCGAGATCCGCGCCTGGATCCGCGCGACGAAGGCCACCGGACTGGGCCTGCGCCGCGAGTTCGTGCGCACCTACAAGGAGGTCAGCCTCGCGCCGCATGTGCTGGGATTCGTCGGCGGCGACGGCAAGGGCGGCGCCGGCATCGAGCAGGCGTTCGACACCGCGCTGCGCGGCGAGGACGGCGAGGAGCGGCCGATCGCCGGCCGCTCCGGCGCCGATGCCGTCGAACGCACCCCGGCCAGGCCGGGCGCGCACATCCAGCTGACCATCAACCTCGCGATCCAGCGCAAGCTCGACGAGGTGGTGAAGGCCGCCGCCGCCAAGCACCTGCCGCAGAACGTCGCCGGCGTCGTCGTCCGCCCCGCCACCGGCGAGATCCTGGCGATGGCGAGCTGGCCCGACTTCGATCCCAGCGACCGCAAGGACATGAAGCCCGAATCCCTGCGCAACAACGCCCTGTCCTTCGTCTATGAACCGGGTTCGACGGTGAAGCCGCTCTTCACCGGCGCCGCGGTGGCCGACGGGGTGGCGTCCTGGGGCGAACGCATCGACTGCGAGCACGGCGCCTGGACCTACCGCACCGGCCGCGCCGCCCGCACCGTGCACGAGAAGACCGGCGGCCATGGCGTGCTCAGCCTGTCGGAGGGCATCGCCCTGTCCGACAACATCATGATGGCGAAGCTCGGCGTCCGCATCGGCGAACGCTTCGGCGCCGAGCGCCTGCACGACTGGGCGCGCACCTTCGGCTTCGGCCAGCCCTGCGGCCTCGGCCTGCCCGGCGACGAGAAGGGCCAGGTCGCGCCCAAGGCGAAGTGGACGCTCACCGGCGCCTGCATGTCGGTGCCGATGGGCCACGAGATCGCGATCACCCCGATCCAGCTCGCCCTGGCGCATGCGGCCGTCGCCAATGGCGGCATCTACAATCCGCCCCGGCTGATCCGGCGCATGTGGACCGACGCGCCGACCGGTCCGGTCGAACTCGATCTGCCGGACCGGCCCGAGCCGCGCCGGATCTTCTCCGCCGCGAACGCGGCCCAGATCCAGGCGGCGATGACCGGCACCATGACCGAGGGCACCGCCAAGCGTTCGCAACTGACCGGCTACACCAGCGCCGGCAAGACCGGCACCGCGGAAAAGGTCATCAATGGACGCTATTCGAACCGCAACGTGGGCTCGTTCGTGTGCTGGGCCCCGGCCGAACCGGGCGTGCGCCCGGAGATCCTCGGCGTCATCGTGGTCGACGATCCGAGCCAGAACGGCCGCTTCGGTGCCGACACCGCCGCCCCGGCGGTGGCCGAGGTGCTGCAATACGCCCTCGAATACCTGCGGGTGCCCAAACGGGAGGTGGAACCGCCACCGCCCCCGGTCCGGCGGAGGCAGCGATGAGCGCTCCTTCGCCCGCGCCGATCCCCGCCGCTCGCCTGTTCGCCGGCCAATCCTTGGCCGGCCGCTGCCTTTCTGAGCTGGCCGGCATCGGCCGCGATTCGCGCCGGATCCGGCCAGGCCAGGCCTACGTCGCCATGGGCGCAGCCGGCGAACGCGCGGCGCACTGCGCCGAGGCCGTGCGCAACCAGGCCGGCACGCTGGTCGTGCCCGGCTTCCCGGGCGTGGCCGCAGCGGCGACGCCCGCCCTGACCTCGCCGGCGCCGCGCTGGAGCTTCGCCCGCGCCAGCGCCGCCGCGCACGGGCTGGACGCGCGCTGCCTGCCGCTGCTCGGGGTCACCGGCACCAAGGGCAAGTCGTCGATCGCGCACCTGACCTGGTGGATGCTCGGCGGCCCCGGCCGCGCCGCGCGGGTCGGCACCATCGGCTGGCACGATGGCGCGAGCGAACGTCCGAATCCGCAGACCACGCCGCCGCCCGAGGATCTGCACGCTTTTCTCGCCTCGCTGCCCAGGGGTCTTGCCGCCTGCGCCCTCGAACTGTCGAGCCACGGCTGCGACCAGCACCGCCTCGCCGGCCTGCGCCTGCGCGGACTCGCCTACACCGGGCTCGGCCACGACCACCTCGACTACCATGGCACCCGCGCCGGGTATCTCGCCGCGAAGCTGCGGGCGGTGCGGTTGCTGGACGAGGGCGCCCTGCTGGTGGTGAACGCGGATGACGCCCACGCCGGCACCTTCGCCCATGCCGGCCGCGCGGCCGGAGCACGCGTCATCGCCCTGGGCCAGGCGGCGGGATCGCATCGCCTGACCCAGAAGGGTCCAGGCCGCTGGACCCTGGCCACGCCTACGGGCGACCACGGTTTCACCGCCCCCCTGCCGGGCGACTTCAACGCCTGGAACTGCGCCGCGGCGGCGTTCCTGGCCGCCGCGGTGCGGGTGCCGCTCGTGGACGCGCTCGCCCGGCTCGGATCCATGCCGGCGATTCCCGGCCGGATGGAGCTGCTCGCGCACGCGCCGGCGACCTACGTCGACTACGCGCACACGCCGGAATCGATCGGCAATGCGGTCGCGGCGGCGCGTTCCGCCCATCCGGGTGCGCGCCTCGCCATCGTCTTCGGCTGCGGCGGCGACAAGGACCGCTCGAAGCGCGCACCGATGGGCGCGGCGGCCTCGGCCGCCGATGTGGTGGTGCTGACCGACGACAATCCGCGCGGCGAGGATCCCGCCGCCATCACCGCGCAGATCCGCGCCGGCGTCGCCGCCGGCACGGCCTGCGAGACCCTGCATCAGCGTGCCGAGGCGATCGTGCGCGCGCGCGGCCTCGTCGGCCCGGCCGGGGTGGTGGTGGTCGCCGGCAAGGGCCACGAGACGAGCCAGATCATCGGTGCGACCACCCTCGCCTGGGACGACCGGGCGTTCGTCAGAACCCTGACCGGAGGACCGACATGATGACCGTCTTCGCACCGTCCGCGTCGGCCCAGGCATCGTCGGCCGCGATCGACGGCCCGGCGCCGTTCACCCTCGACGCCATCGACGCCGAGCGCCTGACGCAAGGCACCTGGATCGGCGGTCGCCGCGCCGTGGTGCGCGGTGCGACGATCGACAGCCGCCAGGTGACGCCTGGCTGCCTGTTCGCCTGCCTCGCCGGGGTCAACGTCGACGGCCACGACTTCGCCGCCTCGGCGGTCGGATCCGGGGCGGCCCTGGTGCTCGCCACCCGCAAGGTCGACGTGCCGGCGCCGGTCCTGGTGGTGAACGATGTGACGGCAGCGCTCGCCCGCCTGGCGACCGAGTTCCGCCGCCGCTTCGCGCCCGACTGCGTCTGGATCGGGGTCGCCGGGGCGAACGGCAAGACCACCACCAAGGAGCTCGTCGCCGCCGCCTGCGCCGCCGCCGCGCCGGGCCGCGTGCATGCGACGCGGCGCAACCTCAACAACCAGCTCGGGGTGCCGCTGACCGTGCTCGCCACCCCGGCCGGCAGCCGCTTCGCGGTGATCGAGATCGGCGCCAACCATCCCGGCGAGGTCGGCGCCCTCGCCGCCATCGCGCGGCCCCAAGTCGGCCTGGTGACCTCGATCGGCCCGGAGCATCTCGAAGGCTTCGGCGATCTGCTCGGCGTCGCCCGCGCCGAGTGCGAACTGCTCGCCGCCCTGCCGGCCGAGGCCCCGGCGCTGATCGGCCTCGACGGCGCCGCCGCGCACGCCCGCGCGGCCCATCTCGAACCCAGGATGATCGCCGACATCGCCCGCGCCGCCGCCAAGGGGCGCCGTCTCAGCATCATCGGCGGGGATGAACCGGATGCGGTCGCGGTGGGCGGCAGCGCCGATCCCGAGGGCAGCACCCTCGCCACGCCGGCGGGCGAGGTCCGCCTGCGCCTCCTCGGCCGGCACAACCTCGCCAACGCCTGCATCGCCTTCCATGCCGCGGTCGCCGCCGGGGTGCCGTCCGAGCTCGCGCTCGCCGGACTCGCCGCCGTCGCGCCGGTGCCGGGCCGGCTGACCCCGCGCCCCTGCGGGGCGCATCTCATCCTCGATGACTCCTACAACGCCAACCCGGCGAGCATGACCGCCGGCCTGGCGGTGCTCGCCGCCGCGCCCGGCCGGCGCCTGGCGGTGCTGGGTTACATGGGCGAGCTCGGCGAGGGTGAGATCGACGCGCACCGCCGGGTCGGGGCCGAGACCGCCCGCCTCGGCCTGCCGCTCATCGCGGTGGGGGCGGGTGCGTTCGCGCTCGGGGCCGGCTACCGCTCGGCTGGCGGCACCTGGCTGCGCGAGGCCGCCGATCCCGCCGCCGCCGCCGCCCTGGCGGCGGCCTGGCTCGCCGAGGGCCCGACCACGGTCCTGGTCAAGGCCAGCCGCAGCGCCCGCCTCGAAGCCGTCGTCCAGAGCCTGCTCGCCCGGCACGGCGCCGTCCCGCCGTCCTCGTCCCACTGACCTGTCCCACCGCGCCACCCCACGGAACCATGCTGTCCCTGCTCGCCGACCTCAGCCCCGAATTCGGCCCATTGCGGCTGTTCGGCTACGTCACCACCCGCACGGTGGCGGCGGCGCTGACCGCGTTCGTGCTGATGATCCTGGTCATGCCGCCGCTCATCCGCTGGCTGAAGCGGATGAAGTTCGGCGAATCCGGGGCCAAGGGCGACGGCGCGGTGGTGGTCGACGCGGCGCGCGAGGGCAAGAAGGGCACCCCGACCATGGGCGGCCTCGGCCTGGTCGGCTGCATCGTCGCCGCCGCCATCCTGTGGTGCGATTCCGGCGAATGGCGGACCTGGCTGCTCATCACCGGTCTCATCGGCTTCGCCCTGGTCGGCTACCTCGACGACCGGGCCAAGATCTTCAGGGGCGCCAAGGGCACGCCGCTGTGGGCCAAGCTCGCGATCCAGCTCAGTGTCGCGGCGGTCTGCGGCATCGGGCTCTACCTCATCAATCTCGACGATGCGCGCCAGCTTCTGCCGGAAAGCCATCCCGCCGGCTGGCCCGAGGACTGGTACAAGAAGGTGCTTGGCGGCAACGAATACACGGTGCGCCTGGCCAAGCACCAGATCGCCTTCCCGCTCATCCCGGTGCAGTACGCGGTCGGGGTCGGGGCGTTCCTCATCCTCTGGGTGGTGTTCGTGATGACCTCGTGCGCCAACGGGGTGAACTTCACCGACGGCATGGATGGCCTGGCGGCGGGCACGATGTTCATCGCCGCGCTCGCCTTCATGGTCATCGCCTACGTCACCAGCCGGGTCGACACCGCCGACTACCTCAAGGTGCTCTACGTCAGCGGCGGGCAGGAGGTCGCGGTGTTCTGCGCCGCCATCGCCGGGGCGTGCCTGGGCTTCCTCTGGTTCAACTGCCAGCCGGCCGAGGTCTTCATGGGCGACACCGGCAGCCAGGCGCTCGGCGGCACCCTCGGCCTGGTCGCGCTCAACACCAAGCAGGAGTTCCTCATCCTCCTCGTCGGCTTCGTCTTCGTGATCGAGGCCGCCTCGGTGGCGATCCAGATCATCTCCTTCCGCTGCTTCGGCGGCCGGCGGGTCTTCCTGTGCGCGCCGCTGCACCACCACTTCCAGTACCAGAAGGTGCCCGAATCCAAGATCGTCCTGCGCTTCTGGATCGTCGCCGCCCTCGCCGCCCTGCTCGCCCTCGCCACCCTCAAACTCCACTGAACCCATGTCCTGGCTCCGCCTCCAACTCTGGGTCCTGGTCCTCGCCCTGTCCGGCTTCGGGCTGGTGATGGTCGCCTCGACCACCGCCGGGCTCGGGCACGGTCCGGGCGCTGGCGACAGCGGAGCCAACCTGCGCCACGTCAGCATCCAGGCCATGGCCATGGGTTGCGGCCTGGCCGGCGCCATTGTCCTGAGCCTCCTCGGCGTCGCCCGCCTGCGCGCCAACTGGCTCGTCGCACTGGTCGCCGTCGTGGCGGTCGGCGCCCTGTTCACGGTGCTGCTCACCGGCCGCTCGATCAACGGCGCCCGGCGCTGGATCGACCTCGGCCCGATCAACCTGCAACCGGCCGAGCTCGCCAAGTTCGCCCTCGTCATCGCCGCCGCGTGGTGGTTCGCGCGCTGCGCCGAATCGGTGCGCTCGATCACCCACGGCGTCATCCTGCCGCTGATCGGCTTCGCCGTGCTCGCCGGGCTGGTCTTCGCGACCAAGGATCTCGGCTCGGTGGTGGTGATGTTCGTGCTGCTCGGCGTGCTCATCGCCTGGGCCGGCGCGTCGTGGCTGTACTTCCTCGGCCTCACCATCCTCATCGCGCCGATGGGCTTCTATTACGCGGTCTACAAGGAATCCTACCGCTGGGAGCGCATCACCGCGTTCCTCGATCCGTTCAACGCCTCCGGCCCGGCCGGCTACCACCTGGTGCAGAGCTACCTCACCATCGCCGGCGGCAGCGTCGGCGGCACCGGGCTTGGCGGCAGCGCCGCCGGCTGCCGCCTGCCCGAACGCCACACCGACTTCATCTACGCGGTGATCTGCAATGAATTCGGGATGGTCGGCGGGCTGATCGTGGCCGGGACCTACCTCGCCCTGGTGGTCACCGGCCTGCTCATCGCGATGCGCGCGCGCGACCTCCACGGCCGGCTGCTCGCGGTCGGTGTCATCGCGATGCTCGGCACCCAGGCGTTCTGGAACATGATGGTCGCCACCGGCGCGGTGCCGACCAAGGGCCTGACCCTGCCGTTCATCAGCTATGGCGGCACCTCGGCCGCGATCTGCATCGCCCTGATCGGCATCCTCGACGCCGTCGCGCGCGACCAGGTGCGCGAGGTACGCGACCGCCCGATGACCCGCATCGGCGCCACCGTGCGCTCGTCCGCCACCCTGCGCCGGCTGCGTCCGGTCACCGAGTCGAGCCATGCCTAAGGCGTCCGGCATCCTCTTCTGCGGCGGCGGCACCGGCGGGCATGTCCTGCCCGGCCTCGCGGTCGCGTCGGCCCTGCGCGCACGCGGCGAACGCGATCTGCGCTGGATCGGCGACCCGGACCGCATCGAGGCGAAGCTCGTCCCCGCCCAGGGCATCCCCTTGTTGCCCTTCGGCCTTGGCCGCCCACGTCCGTGGCAGCCGCGCTGGATCGTCTCGGCCCTCGCCACCGTGCTGGCCTGCGCCCGCGAACTGTCCGCCCGGCCGCCGCGCGCGGTGGTGGCGCTCGGTGGCTACGCAGCCTTGGTGCCGGGCCTGCTCGCGCCGCTGATGCGCCGGCCGCTGGTGGTGATGGAGCAGAACGCCCGCGCCGGCAAGACCAACCGCCTGCTCGGCCGCTTCAGCGACCGCGTCGTCACCCAGTTCGCCGAGGCCACCCCGACCCTGCCCGGCGCCAAGGTGCGCCGCCTCGGCAATCCCGTGCGCGCGATCCGCCGCCTGCCGCGCGGCGGGTCCGCCAAGCTCACCGTGCTGGTCGTCGGCGGCAGCCTGGCGGCGAAGAGCCTCAACGATCTCATCGTCGCGGCGGCGGACCAGCTCGCACGGATCGACGGCCTGCACCTCGTCCACCTTGCCGGCGAGGACGACGCCGCGCGCTGCCGCAGCGCCTACGCCACCGCCGGCCTCAGCGCCGAGGTGCACGGCTTCTGGTCCGACATGCCGGGCCTCTACGAGCGCATCGACCTCGCGATCGCCCGCGCCGGCGCGACCACGGTGGCGGAGCTGTGCTCGGCCGGCATCGGCGCGCTCTACATCCCGCTGCCCTGGGCCGCCGACGACCACCAGACCGCCAATGCGCAGGCGATGACGGTGAACGGCGGCGCCGAGGTGCTGGCGCAGTCCGCCGCCACGCCGGAATCGATCGCCGGCTGGCTCGCGCGCCTGGCCGCCGACCGCGCCGCCGTCGCCGCCATGGGCGCATCCGCCGCCCGCCTGGCCCGGCCGCACGCCGCCGCCGCCGTGGCGCGGCTGGTCGAGCGCCTGACCCGCCGCCACGCCGGCCGCACCGGGTCGCGCGCGCGCTTCCGCGCCGCGCTGGTCCGGCCACCGGATCCTCCTGCCTTCCCGTCCTCTGAGAACCTCCCGTCGTCAAGGTCGTCAGCGTCATGATCTCGCATCTCTTCCGTGGCAAACGCGTGCATCTCGTCGGCATCGGCGGGGCCGGCGTCAGCGCCCTCGTGCCGCTCCTCAACGAGGCCGGGGCGATCGTGTCGGGCTGCGACTGCGAACGTTCGCTGATCAGCGAACGCCTGCGCCGCAGCGGGCTGGAGGTCCACGACCGCCATGATCCCCAGCATGCCGAGGGCGTCGATCTCGTCGTGCACACCGCCGCCGTGGCACCCGACCATCCGGAGCTCGCCGCCGCGCGCGCGCGCGGGATCGAGGTCATCGCGCGCGGCGAGTGCCTGGTCCGGCTCATGCACGGCAACCGCACGGTCGCGATCGCCGGCAGCCACGGCAAGACCAGCACGACCTGGATGACCGCGCACCTGCTGCTGTCGCACGGCCTCGATCCGGTGGTGATGGTCGGCGGCGCGGTCGGTTCGATCGGCGGCGGCGGCCGGGTCGGCCAGGGCGACATCTTCGTCGCCGAGACCGACGAGTCCGACGGCAGCTTCGCACGCATCCGGCCGGATCTCGCGGTGGTGACCAACCTCGACCGCGAGCATCTACGCCACTACGGCAGCTTCAGTGCGCTCGAATCCGCCTTCCAGGCCTGGCTCGCCAGCGTGCCTGCCGATGGCCTGGTGGTGCTGCCGACGGAGGGGATCTCGCCCGCCATCACCAGCGGCGTCGTGGCGCCGGTGCTGCGGGTCGGCCTGGAATCCGGCGACTACCACGCCCAGCACCTGGAACTCGGCGCCGAGGGCAGCCGCCTCAGGGTGATCGAGCGCGGTCTCGACATCGGCGAGATGCAGATCCCGCTGCCGGGTGCGCACATGGCGCTCAACGCGCTGATGGCGCTCGCGCTCGCGCGCCGGCTCGATGCGCGCATCGCGCCGCTGGCGATGGCGACCTGCGAACGGGTGCGCCGCCGCTTCACCGTGCACGGCACCCCGCGCGGGGTCCGCGTGGTCGAGGACTACGGCCACCATCCGACCGAGGTCCGCGCCACCATCGCGGCGGCGCGGCTCGCGGGCGGCCGCGTGCACGTGCTCTTCCAGCCGCACCGGCCCAGCCGCACGGCCGACCTGTGGCGCGAGTTCATCGCCGCCTTCGACCAGGCGCATGCGCTCGCCCTGCTGCCCATCTACGCCGCGAGCGAGCCATCGATCACCGGCGTCACGTCCCAGGCCCTCGCCGATGCCATCGCGCAGCGCCGGCGGGTGAGCACCAGCGACGATGGCGGCGGTCAGGTCCTGCACGCCGACGGGGCCGAGACCGCCATCGCCTTCCTGGCCGAACGCGCCGGCCCCGGCGACACCGTCCTGGTCCTCGGCGCCGGCGATGTCGGCGCCGCTGCGCCGGCCCTGGTCGAGGCGCTCAACACCGCCCCGGTCAAGCCGAGCGGCTGGCTCGACCGTCTGCGGAGGTTCGCATGACCTGGAGCGCGGATTTCCGCAGCCGCAATCGGATCGGACCGGTGCGGCTCGCCGAATGGACCACCTTCCGCCTGGGCGGGGCCGCCGAGCTGGTCCACCTCGATGCGCGCGCCGACCTCGCCGAGGCGCTGGCGCGGCCGCGCCGCTGGCTGGGCCGCGGCGCGAACCTGCTCGTGGGCGATGCCGGCGTGGCCGAGCCGGTGCTCCGCCTCGGCCGCGAATTCGCCGATCTTTCCCACGCCGGCACCCGCGATGGGCGCGCGCTCGTGCGCGCCGGCGCGGCGGTCGATCTCGCGGCGCTCATCCGCACGTGCAGCGAGGCCGGGCTTGCCGGTCCCGAGGGCCTGGCCGGCGTGCCGGCGACGGTCGGCGGCGCCCTGCGCATGAACGCCGGCACCAGCACCTGCTGGCTGCTCGACTGGGTGGCGCGGGTCGAGGTCGTCCTGCCGGGCGAGACCGTCCCGCGCTGGCTCGAACGCAGCGAACTGCCGGCGGCCTACCGTTCCAGCGGCCTGCCCGAAGGCACCGTGTTCCTCGGCTGCGAATGCGAACTCGCCCACGACGATCCTGAACGCCTGCGCGCGCGCGGCGCGGCGCTCAAACGGGCGAAGGCGGCGAGCCAACCGCTCGCGCTGCCGTCGGCCGGCTGCGTCTTCAAAAATCCCTCGCGCGATCTGCCCGCCGGCAAGCTCATCGACGAGCTCGGTCTGAAAGGCGCCAGCATCGGCGGCGCGCGGATCAGTCCCGTCCACGCCAATTTCATCGTCAACGATCGCGGCGCCACCGCCGCCGAGGTCTGCCAGCTCATCCAACTCGTCCGCCGCCGCGCCTGGGATGCGCGCGCCGTGGCGCTGGAGATGGAAGTCGAGACCTGGAACTGCCCGGAAGAACTCAAGGCGCACCCGCGCGACCTGAAAGGGGTGGCGGCATGATCATCGACGTCCTCATGGGCGGGCCGGGCCGCGCGACGAAGGCGGCGGTATGATCATCGACGTTCTCATGGGTGGACCTGGCCGCGCGACGAAGGCGGCGATATGATCATCGACGTTCTCATGGGTGGACCTGGCCGCGAAAAGGCAGTGTCGCGGAAGTCCGGAGCGGCGATCGTCACCGCCCTGCGAGGGCGCGGCCACGATGTCCATGCGGTCGACCTGGACGGTCGCCTCGATCCGGCGCACCTGCGCGCCGATTCCGTGGTGTTCAACATCGTCCACGGCACCTACGGCGAAGACGGCACGCTCCAGGCCGAACTGGATGCGCTCGGACGCAGCTATGTCGGCGCCGACGCCGCCGCGAGCCGCCTGTGCATCGACAAGGCGGCGACCAAGCGCCGCCTGACCGAGGCCGGCATCCGCGTGCCCTGGGGCGCCGAGATCCACCTCGGCACGCCGTTCAAACCGTCGGATCTGAAACTGCCGCATCACGCCGGTCTCGTGCTCAAGCCGCAGAACGACGGCAGTTCGGTCGGCCTGCGCATGATCGCGAATCCATCGTTCCTGCTGTCCACGATCGAGGACCTGCTGCGCGAACTGCCGCCGCAGCCGTACCTGGTCGAAGAACGTCTGCCCGGCCCCGAGTACACCGTGGCGGTGATCGATGAGGGTCCGGTGCACGCGCCAATACCGCGCGCCCTGCCGCCGTTGACCATCCGCGCGGCGGGAGGGGTCTTCGACTACCAGGCGAAGTACCACCGCGACGACACCGTCGAGGAACCCGTCGCGGACCCGGCGCTTGCCGCTGAACTCGGTCGCCTCGGCATCGCCGCCTACCGCGCCTGCGGCTGCCGCGACCTCGGTCGCATCGACGTGATGCGCTCTGCCGACGGCGGGCTGGCGGTGCTTGAGATCAACACCCTGCCCGGCTTCACCGACAAGAGCCTGACCCCCAAGGCCGCCGCCGCCGCCGGCATCGGCTTCGGCGAACTGTGCGAACGTCTGGCGGCGCGGGCCGCTGACCGCGCCATAAACCGCTCCGCGCCCTGCGCCACCGCGACCGTGAAAGGCAGCCCATGAGCGAAGACCTGTCCAAGGATCGCATCGGCAGCGTGGTGCTGACGCCGACACGCAGCGAGACGCCACCTCCGCTGCCGGCGGAGGCGGCCGACAGCGCCGACTCGCTGATCCTCGCCGCCGACCGCAAGCGCAAGGCCGCTGAGGTCTCGCGTCCGGCCTCGCGCCGACGCTCGGGCGCTGAACCCAGGGCCGACGCCTCCGTCGTCGAGCTGCCCGGCATCGATTCCGAGGTCGCCGAACCGCCCGCAGAACCGGTCACCCGTCGCCGCCGGCGCAGCGCCGATGGACCGCTCGCCCGCCGCGCGAGCGAAGCCGAGGCGCCGGCCCGCCAGCCGCGCGCCCGCCGACCGCGCACCACCCTGCGTCCGGTCACCGTCGCGCCCGACCCGGGTCTGGTCACGCGTGGCGTCCATGCCGGTCTCGACAGCGTCGACGCGGTCGGTCGCGGTTCGCGCCGGCTCGGCGCCTGGGGAATCGCCGCGCTCGCGGTGGTGCTCGCGAGCGGCGTGCTCATCGGTCTTGCCATCGATGCCGCCCCCGAACCGCCGCGCGTGCGCAAGGTCGAGCCCGCCTGGCTGCCGGGACCGAAGGTGGCGGATCCGGAGTTCCGCTCCTGGATCGCCAGCTTCCCCCAGCGCGACCAGCTGCCGCGCGCCAACGACTGGGTGCTGGATCAGCTTGCCGACCACCTGCGCAAGCATCCGGCGGTGGCCGAGGTCGCCCGCATCCGGCTCATCAACGATACCGTCGATCCGGCGGATCCGGGCCGGAGCATCGTGGTCTCGCTGCGCCTGCGTTCGCCGGTCATGCCGGTGGCGCTCGCGACCGGCGCGCGCGCCTGGCTCGACGCCGACGGGCACGTGCTGCCCGGCATGCTGCCGGGTCCATCCGTGCGCCGTCCGGTGGTGCATGCGGTCGAAGCCGCCGGAACCGGCACTGCCGCAGCCGCCGTGCAGCTCTGGCAGCGGCTGGAAGCGCGCCTGGAACCGGGCCTGGTGCAGGAGATGCACCTCAACGCCCCGCTGGAGGACGCGGTCGCCGACGGTCCGACCCCGGCCACCGGCATCGTCCTGGTCACGCGCCAGGGCACCCGCCTGATCTGGGGCCGGCCCGAGGACGAACGTTATGGGCTCGACGCCAACGCCCGGCTGGAAGCGCTCCTCCACACCATCCGCTGCCAAGGCGACCTGGGGCAGACGCGCAGCGTCAACGTGCGCTTCAAGAAACCCTTCTTCACCCTCAAGACGCTCTAGGTCGCCTTCCGCGCCATCAGGAAAACGCCATGCCTCCCATGATGATCGTCGATCCCGCCAACCTCCTGGTGATCATCTGCATCTCGTCGCACCGGGTCGCCGCCACGGTGGCGCAGCTCCATCCCGAGCAGCCCGATCGCGGCGAGCAGGTGGTCGCGCACAAGTCGATCGACTGCTTCTGGCATGAGCTGAGCGAACGCGGCCAGCGCACGGTGGTGCGCGAGGTGCTGAGCGCCGCCGAGGCGTCGGCCGGGATCGAGGCGCTGTCGGTGTTCATGTCGATGTCGGTGCCTGGGGTCACCACCCGGCCCGCGATGGGCTGGGCCGCGCTGGGCGACGAGGTCGCGCTCGGCCCCGCCGAGAAGGCGTTGGCCCTGAGGCGCGCGCGCGAACAGGCCACCGGCGTCGATCGCGAACTCATCGAGATCTGGCCGACCCAATGGCTGGTGCGCGACCGCACCGGCGAACATGAAGTCGACGATCCGGTCGGCCAAGTCGGCTCGCACCTGAGCTGCCAGGCGCTGCTGATCAGCGCCAGGCGCGGCCTGCGCGAGCGGCTCGAGGCCCTGGCGCGCGACTGCTCGCTCGACCTCGAAGGCGTGGTGGCGCAGCCGCTCGCGGTCTACCGTGGCATCGCGGGCCGGCTCAAGAATCGCGGCAGTTCGCTGGTGATCGACTGCGGCGCACGCCAGACCACGGTGCTGGTGCGGCGGCGCGACAAGCTCGTCCACGGCGAGGTGCACGCCTTCGGCGGTGACGATCTCACCCGCCGCATCGCCGAGGCGCTGAACTGCGAGCCGGCCGAGGCCGAGAGGCTCAAGTACGAGATCGACATCAGCAGCCCGCATTCCAGCACCACCGCGCACGAGGGGCAGCAGCTCATCTTCGCCGATCTGGTCAAGGACAACCGGCGCACCGCCACCGCTGCCAAGGTCTGCGAGGATGCGGTCACCGACTTCTTCCGCTCGATCGCCAGCGACCTGCGCAGCCACGGCATGCTCGCGCAGCAGGGCAGCGTGCACCTGCTCGGCCGCGCGGCGCAGCTCGGCGGCCTGATCCCCACGGTGCGCGACTGCTTCGAACTGCCGGTCGTCCTCGGCAGCGGCGACAAGGCGCGCCAGCCCACCGACGAGCTCGACGGCATCCTGACCTCCGGCCTCGTCCGCATCTGCGCCGACCGCCGCCGCGACCTCATCGCCGGACAGTCCGCGACCTTCCGCAAGACCGCCAGCGGCCTGTGGTCGTGGCTGGCGAAGCCGATCGCGTAGCTGCGCCGGAAGCGAGGCAGCGGCGGGAAGGGGCCGTGCGCGGTTCCAGCGCCCGGCGCCCGGTTCAGACCTTGCCCCGCCCGCGTGGGCCGCATCGAATCAGACCGGCGACCCGGCACTCGGCCCCGGCCGCGACCTGCCCCGGCCAGACCGGCGAGGATGACCATCCCATGCGCTTCGACCTCTGCTCCGTCCCCTTCAGCCATGCCGGATCGAACCTGGTCCTGCGGATCCCGCCGCCGGCCAAGGACCAGGCGGAGGCGCTGCGGCTGCAGCTGGTCCCGACCCGGACCGTCCTCGGTCTCACCCTGCTGCAGGATGGCCGCGAGGTGGCCTATGACCCGGTCGCGGACGCCGCGGGGCTGGTCCTGCAGGTGCGGGGGGGGCGGGGCCGGGTCGAATGCGCGTTCGAGAATCCGAGCACCCTGCGCATCCGCGCCAGTGGCGTCTGCGTGCTCATGCAGATGGCCCCGGGGGCCTGGGACCAGGTGCTGGCGCGCGGACAGGACCGCTGGCAGATCAACCATTTCGGGGCCCGCGACCAGCTGCTGCTGAGCCGTCTGTCCGGCACGGTGACGGTGGATGCGCCCTGGAACGGGGTCAGGGCCGAGCACGTGAGGATCACCGTCGCGGGCGAGATCGCCCTGGAGACCTTCACCACGACCGCGCCGGCCGCGCGCGAGCGGCCCACCCTGGCCCGATGCCGGCGCCAGGCGCAGGCCTCCTTCGCGGCCTTCCTCGACACCCTGCCGACGGTGCCGGCCCGGTACCGGTCCACGCGCGAGCTGGCCGGATACGTGCTCTGGTCGGCCCTGGTCGCCCCCCAGGGCCACTACCGGCGGCCGGCGATGCTGATGAGCAAGAACCACATGATGTCGGTCTGGAGCTGGGACCACTGCTTCAACGCCATGGCCCTGACCGCGGCCCATCCCGCGTTGGCCTGGGACCAGATGCAGGTGATGTTCGACCATCAGGATCCGCACGGGGCCCTGCCGGACTGCGTCTCGGCCGACAAGGTCACCTGGAACTTCTGCAAGCCGCCCATCCATGGCTGGGCCCTGCGCCGCATGCTGGAAACCCCGGGCCAGCGCATCTCCAGGCGGCAGCTGGAGGCCTTCTATCCGCGCCTGGCCGCCTGGACCCGCTGGTGGCTCGACACCCGCGACGACGACGGCGATGGCATCTGCCAGTACCACCACGGCAACGACAGCGGCTGGGACAACGCGACCTGCTTCGCCGTCGACATGCCGGTCGAGGGGCCGGATCTCGCGGCCTTCCTGGTCACCCAGCTGGACATGCTGGCCGACCTGGCCCGGCGCCTGGGCCGCCCGGCCGAGGCCGTCCGCTGGCGCCGCCGTGCCGACCGCATGCAGCGCGATCTGCTGCGGCACTGCTGGCGCGGCGACCGCTTCGTCGCCATGCAGAGCGGCACCCACCGCACCCCCGAACGCGGCGACAGCCTGATCCCGTTCGCGCCCCTCATCCTGGGCCGGCGCCTGCCCGGCGATCTCGCCCGCACCCTGGTCGAGGGGCTCTTCCAGCCGGACCGCTTCCTGACCGCGCATGGCCTGGCCACCGAAAGCCCGCGCTCGCCGCTGTACGAGGCCGACGGCTACTGGCGCGGGCCGATCTGGGCGCCGTCGACCTGCATCATCTACGACGGGCTGCGCCAGCTCGGCGAGCACCAGCGCGCGGCCGAGGTCGCCAGGCGCTTCTGCGAGACCTGCAGGAGCGGCGGCATGCCCGAGAACTTCGATGCCCTCACCGGCGCGCCCCTGCGCGACAAGGCCTACACCTGGACGGCGAGCGTCTTCCTCATGCTGGCCCACGATCTGGTCGGTTGACGCCGCGCGGCGGCGTTCAGCGCCGGCGCGACGCCAGCAGCAGCCCGGCGGCGGCCAGCCACGGCACCGCGGCCTGGATCCAGGTCGACAGCCCATTGCCGCCCAGCCGCAGGTCGGGGCTGAGCTGCGCCGCGAGCCAGGTCAGCGGATAGGCCCACACCTGCACCACCACCAGGCCGGCATCGGGGACCCGTGGGCCGCCGCAGAAGTCGACGAGGATCCAGGCGCCGAATCCCAGGGCGGGCAGCTGCCACAGGGCGATCGTGGCGGCGCGCCGCCACCAGCCGTCGAGTCCGGCGAGCACCGCCGGCCAGCGCGCCGCGAGGTAGAGCCAGCCCAGGAAGGCGACGCAGGCCAGGGTCTTGAGCGGGGTCGAGAACGAGAGGAACCAGACGCCGAGGCCGGCGAGCAGCTGCACGAGGATCAGGAAGCCGGCGGTGGGCAGCACCCCGGCCCGACCCGCGGCGGCCTTGCCCTTCGGCTTGTCGCCGCCGGGTTCCTTGGGTTTCGGCTTGCGATCGTCGCCCATCAGCGCCCCCATTGCGCGGCCACCGGCGCGCCGCCGGCGGCCAGGGCGTCGGGCGTGGGCCAGAAGCGCCCATCGGTGGGATCGATGCCGACCTGCAGCCAGGCGTCGCGCGCGGCCTTGCTGCAGGTGAAGCGGCGGCGGTCGGACGGGTGCGCGATGAGCTCGAACTCGCTCCCGTCCAGCCGGGCCGCCCAGGCCGCCACCACCGCGCGCTGCTCGGGCGTGGCCCTGGGCCGCAGCACGCGGATCTCGTCGTAGCCGCCGAAATCCCCGGCCGCCGCGATCCAGATCCCCTTGAGCAGGTGGTGCGCGAGGATCCGGCCGTCGGGCAGGACGATGGTGGCGTGGCTCCAGGCGCCATGCACCGCGTCGGCGCGACGGCCGAGCAGGATGTCGCCGGGCTGGAGGCCGCGCGCATCGACGACCGCCGGATGGGCGCTGAAGCGTCCGGCGCTCAGGCCGCGGAAGGCCCCGAAATGCAGGTAATGCCGCAGGTATTCGACCGCATCGCGCGGCGCGGAGTCGACCTTGCCAGGATAGGACCCGGCCCATCCCGCCAGGATGGCGAAGGCGATCAGCAGCAGCGCCGCGCTGAAGCGGATGACGAAGGCCACGCGGATGTCCTCAGCCGGTAACGGACTGCGCCTGCGGGCGCGGGTTCAGGGCGTTTCCGTCCAGGCGGTGTCGCAGCGCCTGGTCGCGACGAGGCCTTCGGGGAACCAGATGGCGAGTTCGCGCGTGGCGCTCGCCGGGCTGTCGGATCCGTGCACGAGGTTGTTCGACTTCGACAGGGCGAGGTCGCCGCGGATGGTGCCCGGAGCGGCGGCGCGGCCATCGGTGGCGCCGATGATCAGGCGGGCCACCGCCACGGCCTCATCGCCTTCCAGCGCCACCGCGACCAGCGGGCCGCCGGTGATGAACTTCTTCAGGCTGGGATAGAACGGCTTCTCCTTGTGCTCGGCATAATGGCGGTCGGCCTGGTCGCCGGTGGCCTGGACCAGCTTCAGGCCGACGATGCGCAGGCCCTTGCGCTCGAAGCGGCCGAGGATCTCGGCGGCCAGGCCGCGCTGGACGGCATCGGGCTTGAGGAGGATGAGGGTCTGCTGCACGGGCATGGGGGGCTCGCTGGGCTGAAGGGATTGAAGGTGGGATTTTGGGAGAGGCGGCAGGGTGGATTCCGCCACCGCCCTGGCAAGGCCGGGCCAGGCGGGTTTCGGCGTTCATCGACCCGGCCCCCTGCCAGGACCTGCGCAGACCGGGGCTGGAAATGCCCGGACGGCCCACTACAAACCCCGCCTCAGCAGCATGGGGGCATAGCTCAGCTGGTAGAGCGGTTCGTTCGCAATGAACAGGTCTGGGGTCCGAATCCCCATGCCTCCACCATGTCAGCAGCAGGGGTCCGGATCGCATCCGGACCCCTGCTGCATTTCCGGCCAAGCCTCCGCCCTTCTCCCATCTGGCGGAAACCGATGTCCGCAGCGCTGTTGATCATCGCCCTGCCGGCCTGATGCTGTCACCGACATGGATCTCCTGCGCGGACTCAAACTCAACTGCATCCTCGTCCCCTGGGTCGTCGCGTGCGTGGCCGCCCTGGTGCTGGTCTGGTTCCAGCAGCGTGCCAATGAACGCGCGGCGATGCAGGGGCGGCAGGCGCTGGTCGCCGAGCTCGCGGCCTATGCCGCCTTCGAGTCCGCGGCCAACCGGCCACCGCTGGATCAGGCGCTCAATGCCGACAAGCGCTGGAAATGCCTGGCTGAACTGAAACTCGACAAGGATCAGGTCACGGTCGCGCGGCGTGCCGGCGCGCCGCCGGCGCTGGATCTGCAGGCGCCACCGCACCAGCTGTGGCTGGTGGTCGACGCGCCGCAGTGGTGGCCGATCGAGGGCGACCAGATCGCGGTCGCGGTGGGGCTGCGCGATCCGGCCGGGCGGATCGGCGGCATCCTCTACGGCCAGATCCAGGATCCGGCGCTGGGGCTGGTCGGCGAGCTGGTCCTGGCGCTGCTCGCCCTGGCGCTCACCGCCCTGTTCCTGGGCTGGTACCTCAGCCGCCGCATCTACCGGCCGGTCGAGGCCCTGGCGGAGCAGGCCCGCGCCGCATTGGAGGGTCGGACGCCACCGCCCCAGGACACCCATTCGGCCGAGACCGCCGTCCTGCGCAGCAGCCTGATGGGCCTGATCGAACGCTACCGCTCGAGCTCGGGCAAGACGCCGGGCGTCCAGCCGACGCCACCGGAAGCGCGGACTGGCGATCCCCCCACCGGCGCATGAACCATACCGTCCGCGGCCTGACCCTCGCCGAACTCCTGGTGGTGCTCGCCATCATCGGCGTCCTGTCCAGCCTGGTGGTTCCGGCAGTCACCAGCGTCGTGCGCACCGCAACCCGCACCGCCTGCGCCGGCAACCTGCGCCAGGTCGGCATGGCGGCGCTGATGTATTCCAACGATTTCGACGGTTTCCTGCCGGCCGAGGGCAATGCCGGGATCCTGGATCCGGATCGCAGTCCGGCCTGGTTCTTCCGCCTGCCGTCCTACGTCGACCGTCCCGACGTGCGCGGCCGGACGGTCTTCCAGTGCGCCGGCTGGAAGTTCAAAGGTCCGCACCGGTTCGCCAACGCCTCGCCGAAATCCTTCAAGTGGAACTCGTACCTCGATGATGATGGCCGGCCCCTGCACAGCCGGTTGGGCGGCACCGCCGACGCCAGCGACCTGGTGCTGATGATCGACGGCATCGCCGGCGAGACCGGCGCCGGCCAATGGGGCCATTGCTTCAAGACCACGGTCGATGATTCACGCCACCGTGGCGGGGTGAACGTGCTCCACCTCGACGCCCACATCGGGCAGGTGAACACCCCCAAGGACAAGAACTGGGCCAAGGCGACCGCCTTGCTGTGGATCAGCCAGGATTGGGAGCAATCCAGGGAACGTTGAGGTCTCTGCTCAGGCCGGCGGGTTGGCCTCGGGCTTCGCCACCACCACCTGCGCGGTGCGGACGAGTTGCTCCTTGAGCCGGTAGCCGCGCCGGTGCACCTGGACGATGTGGCCCTTGGGCACGGTGGCGGACGGCAGTTCGGCGATGACCTCATGCACCGCCGGATCGAAGGCGCCTTCATGGGCGACCGATTCGATGCCGGCGCCGGCGAGCGTGCTGGCGAAGTTCTCGCGGATGAGCTGGATGCCCTGCAGGAATTCCGGGGTGATCCCGTTGGCGGTGTTGGCGAGCGCGCGTTCGAGGTTGTCGATCTGGTCCAGCACCGGGCGCACGAAACGGGCAACGGCGCGGGTGCCGGATTCGTCGGCCTCTTTGCGCAGGCGCTTGCGCACGTTGTCGAACTCGGCCTGCTGGCGGGCGCAGCGCTCCTTCCATTCGACCACCTGGGAGCGCAGGGCTTCGAATTCGGCCGCCGGCAGGGTGACGGTCTCGGCGGAAGGGTGCTCCGATGCGCCGGTGTCAGGCTTGGCGTCCGGGCTGGATTCCGGCTGGATCTGGGGTTGGGGGTTGGGGTCGCTCATGGGGTGGTCATCCGAACATCTTCCTGATGCGGTCGAGGAAGCCGCGCTGTTCACCGATCTTGTCTTCGATCTCGCCGAGTTCCTTCAGCAGTTCGCGCTGGCGGGAATCGAGCTTCTTCGGCACGGTCACCTGCACGACGACGATCTGGTCGCCGCGATGGCCGTCTTCCGGATCGGGGATGCCCTGACCGCGCATGCGCAGGAGCTCATTCGGCTGGGTGCCGGCGGGGATGCGCAGCTTGGCGCTGCCATCCAGGGTCGGCACTTCGATCTCGGCCCCGAGCGCGGCCTGGCTGTAGGTGACCGGCACCTTGCAGACCGCGTCGTTGCCATGGCGTTCGAAGAACGGATCGGCTTTCACGCTGACGTAGACGTAGAGGTCGCCGCGCCGGGCGCCCTCGCGGCCGGGTTCGCCTTCGCCCGCCACGCGCAGGCGGCTGCCGTCGTCGATGCCGGGCGGAATGCGGATCTTGATGGTGATCTTCTTGGACACCGCGCCTTCGCCGCGGCAGTCGCCGCAGGGCGTGCCGATGGTGCGGCCGGCACCGCCGCACTGCGGGCAGGTGGTCTGGACCACGAAGAAGCCCTGGCCCTGGCGGATCGCGCCGGCACCGCCGCACAGGCGGCAGGTGGTCGGCTTGGTGCCCGGCTTGGCGCCGGTGCCGGAGCAGGTCGGACAATGCTCGTTGCGGTTGATGTCGATGGTGCGGGTGGTCCCGAAGACCGCTTCGCGGAAGGGGATCTCGAGGCTGACCTTCAGGTTGGCGCCCTGGTTGCGGTCGCCGCGCTGGCCGCCGAAGAACTGTTCCAGGATCGATCCGTTGCCGCCGAAGACATCGCCGAACTGGGCGAAGATGTCCTCCATCGAGTGGAAGCCCTGGCCGGCATGGCCCATGCCCTCGACCCCGGCGTGGCCGTGCTGGTCGTAACGACCGCGTTTCTGCGCGTCGGACAGCACCTCATAGGCCTCGGCGGCCTCCTTGAACCTGGTTTCAGCCTCTTTGTCGCCCGGATTGCGATCCGGGTGGTATTTCATGGCCAGCTTGCGGTAGGCCTTCTTGATCTCGTCGTCGGAGGCGGTCTTGGCGACCCCCAGGACGTCATAATAGTCGCGTTTTGCCATGGGGGAGGTGCTTGGGTGGGTGGGCCAGAATGGCGCTGCGGCCAGCCGGTCTAGCACAATCCGCGCCACTCTGGGTTCGCCCTCCGCCCAGCAGCCAAAGGTGGCAGGTGCAACTCGGCTGATGCCGCTTTCCCGGCCGGCGGGACGCCGGCGTTCCCAGGAAGGTCGATGATCGCGGCACCGGGGAAGGCCCGTGAGGCTCTCCCGCCATGGCGGAGGTGAACGTCCGCATGGATCGGGAGTACCACCTGCCCCCCTGTTCCCGGCGCGAGTCGATCCGTGAAGGACCAATCCCATGCGTGCCGCCGCTTACGTGCTGCTGTTAGCTGCGTGCCTTTCAGGAGGAGAAGATCCCACCGGGCTGGTTCCCCTGCGCGCGTACCGGGATCAGCGCCTGGCCGAGCTGATCGCACGCGAGCAGGCGGATGCGGCGGTGGAGCCGCCCCTGGACTTCAGCCTGCGCTGCGAGGGGCTTTTGCACCTCGCTTCGTCGCTGGCCCGCGCCGGCAAGGACGGACATGCCTGGGAGGACGCCACCATCCGGCTCGCCCGGCGCGGCGGGCGCTGGTACGTGCAGGGAATCGAAGGGATCTCGCGCGAACTGTGGGATCGCTTCGACCTGCGCCGCATCGATGCCAGCGGCCTCGCCTGGTCGTCCGCCACCGGCCTGACCGGCAGTCTCGTGCTGACGGCGGCCACGCGCTCGCCGCGCTGGGATCTCGGCCTGGAGATCCGCGACCATCAGGCCGGCCACCGCGGCTATACGGTGGCCAGCCAATGGGACCTCGGTGGACGCTGGCGCATCGAACCGCACTCCACCACCATCGCCATCACCTGTCCGGCGCCCACCCGGCGTCGCAGTGTCCGCATGGAGATCCCCGACGCCTTGCAGGGTCCGGTGGTGGGCGAGCCGCGTCCGCTGCGCTTGGATCTCGTGTGGACCGGCAGCCGATTCCTCCCCGCGATGGCCTCCGCCCCGACGTGGAACCTGGCCTTGCATCCCGTCGACGCCAGCGGGCTGGAGCTGGAAGCCGACCGCCTGCACGGCCGCCTGGTCATCGCCTGCCAACGCGATCCTTTCGTGCCCAAGGGCGAGCTGCCCGCGCCGCAGTCCTTCGCCTTCGCCGTCTCGCCCTTGGCCAGCCGTTTCGCCGTGGCCGGGCGCAGCCAGGGCGGTTTCGGCGACTACCCCTGCCAGGTACGTGGCAGCGTGGGGCTGGTGGCCGACGGTTCCTACCGCAGCGAGGATCGATCCGGTACGCGCACGAACCGCCTCACCTTGGCTGTCAGCGCGCCGCCGATGAGCAGATCGCTGCCCGAGCCTGATCCGAGCTGGCCGGTGCCGCGGCAGGTGGCGCTTCTCCAGCGGCAGAGCCTCGCGCTCGACCTGGCCCTGGGAGCCTATCCCCTGCCATGGGACGCGGCGCTGGAACAGGTGTGGAGCTTCGATCCCGCGGTCGAAAACGGGGCTGCGTGGCCCGCCGCCCGCGCCGCCCAGACCGCTGCGCCCACCTGCGTCGCCGCGCTCGGGACGGTGGCCACGGCCGATCCCGACTTCGGCCCCTATGCCCTGCCCACCAAACCCTGGGCGTCCCCCCTCGCAACCCAGACGGGCTGGCTGCATCCGCCCCGCTGGAAGGTCAGCGGTCCCTATCCGGCGCCTCGCGACGCCGAAGCCGCCCTGCCCTGGCCAGGCGATCACGCGGCCGGCATCGAGCTGCCCTGCACCGACGATGGCCTGCTGCGCTGCCTGCCCCCAAAGGCCGGCGCCGACCAGGCCTGGTACGCGACCACCGAGGTCGCCTGCCCCGATACGCGCGAGCTCTTCCTGGCCATGCGCGGACAGGTCGTGGCCTGGCTCTGGCTCGACGGTCGCCTGATCTGGCGCAGCGGCTACCGCTGGACCGGCGTCGACACGGCCGTGCTGCCGGTACGGCTGGCCCCGGGCACCCACCGCTTCAGCGCGCTCATCGCGCCGCGCACTCCGCGCCTGCTGCCAGCCTCGGTCGAACGCGATGAATTCTTCTTCGCCTACGGCAATGAACTGCCTCCCGATGGGCTCGCCCTGCATCTCAGAGTCGGCGTCGCACCCCGTCCGGCCGAAACCATCGCCCGGCAGGAGGCAGCCGAACGTCTCGCTGGCGCAGCTCTGCGCAGCGCTTCCGGACTCGGCTGGCGCGGGGACGGGACCGGCCGCCATCCCGACGCCGATCCGCCGCTGGGCTGGGATGCCGACCGCCGCATCAACGTGGCCTGGACGGCCGAGATCCCGGTCAGCCACGGCGACCCGGTCGTAGCCGAGGGCGCGTTGTACGTCGCCGGCGAACCGCACCACCTGCACTGCCTGGATGCGGCCACCGGCGCGCTGCGTTGGACCGCCGCCGCCGATGTGCTGGCGTTCGATCCGGCGCTGCGCCAGCGCTGGATCGGCAAGGGCGAAGCGCTCTGGCAGCGCCTGACCAGGCGTTCCGGCCTGGAACAGGAGGCCGACCGGCTGCGTGCCGCCCTGGCGACGCGCGACGAGGACGCCGGCCCGCCCCTGCCGGCCAAGGAGCGCGCGCGCCTGGAAGCTCGGTTGCGCGAGCTGGAGGTGCAGGTCCTGGTCAGCGATGCGGATTGGACCGCCTTTGCGGGGGATCTGAAGGAACGCGGCCTCGTGCTCGATCGCGCCTCCGGCACGGTCGGTTCAGCCACGCCGGTGGTGCGCGACGGCCTGGCCTACATCCATTTCGGCACCGGCCTGGCCATGGCCGTGGCCGCAGACGGCACCGTGCGCTGGCGGGTCGATACCGGCCTGACCTGGCTGCGGGTGAAGGCGGCGCCGATCTTCCTGGTCGGCGACTCCCTCATCGTGCATGGACTCGATCGCAAAGGCATGCGGATCGGCGCCTTCCGAATTTCCGATGGGAAACCCCTGTGGCAGAGTCCGCACCTGCCCGGCGAGTCGCTGATCCCGTTGCGCCTGGCCGGACCAACCGGCACCCGGGATGTGCTGCTGACGTCCGCCGGCCAGGTCCTGGCGTCCGCCGACGGCACCCTCCTGGCGCGGGCCCCGGTCGCCTTCCCCGCCTGGGACGGCACCCTGCCGGCCAGCGAGGGCGGACGCGTCTATGTCACCCCGGCGCGCCTGGCCGCCGGCCTGCACGCCTTCCTGGACGAGGCCGGCCGGGTGGCGATGCGACCGCTCTGGCGCCAGGCGCGCGGCTGGTGGACCAAGCCGGTGAACGGCGAGGCGCCGCTGGTACTCGACGGCACGGTGGTCGCCCTGCGCTTCACGGGCGAGCACCACGACCACCAGCCGGTCCCCTGGAACTGCCTGCATGGCTATGACGCCGCCACCGGCCAGCAGGTGCTCAACGTGCCAGGCGTGCAGCGGGAGGTGGAGGACCCAGCCACCCTGTCGCTGGCCGGAACCCGCCTCATTGCCACCGACGCCGGCGCGCGGATCTGGGGCAAGCCGGTGCTGGAACGCCTGGCCCAGGCGCCCTGGAACACATCGCCGCGCACCATCGCCGTGGGCGCCTTCCCGCGTTCGCGGGCGAATCCTGCATTCTCCGGCAAACGCATGTTCCTCGCCGGCGAGGGACGCGTGCTGGCGCTGGAACGCAGCGGAGAGGACGGGGCCGCCCTGGAGGTGCAGGCCCTGGCCCAGACGCTGCTCGACTCCATCCCGCCACGACCGGTCGACCAGTCCGCCACGCCTCTGGTCATCGCCGCAGTCGAGCAGGATTATCCGCCGGAAGCCGCAATGGATCCTTTCTACGAGGGCCGCACGCCGGTGATCTGGCTCGCGGCCGGCCCGCTGCCGCTCGCGGCCGGCGATCCGTTGGCGTCCATCGCCGACCCGCGCACCTTCATCGCCAGGCCGGGCGCCACCCTGGAGCTGGGCGGCACCCGACATGTCTTCGCCGCGCTCCAGCCGCCCGTACTCCTGGTGCGACCCCACCCAGTGCAGGCCAACGGCAAACGCTATTCGCTCAGCGCCAGCATATCCATGGGCGAACTGATGCAGCACCAGCCCCAACGCAGTGCGCTCCTGGCCACCACCCTGGTGGTCGACCAGCCGCGCCTGGTCCACTACCGCTGCCGCACGCCGCAGACCACGCTGGTGCTGTCGGGCCAACGCGTGGATCCGGACCAGCTCGTCCTCCTCCAGCCCGGCTGCCACCCGCTGCTGCTCGCCGTGACGATGCAGCGCGCGCCGCCCCGGGTGAAGGCCATCCTTGAACCCTGCTTCGTCCGCGCCGAGCCGCCCGGCCGCGCCCTGGCTGACTGGCTGGCCTTGGTGGCCCGGCATCGCAGCGACCTGGAGCGCATCGCTGCCGACCGCAGCCAACCCGCCCGTTCGCTGCGGGCGCGCACCATCCTCGAACAGCTCGAACGGCGGTAGCCACCGGAGGCATCAGCGGAAGTGCGCGCGGACCAGGGTGCGCAGCTGGTCCGCCGTGCGCACCCCCTGGATGCCGGCGCGGAAGTCGGCGAAGGTAGGCAGGTCCTTGGCGAAATAGCAGGCGACCCGTGCCAGCCGGCGCTGCGCCAGCACCGCGCCATAGAATTCGCGCTCGGCTTCAGCGAGCCAGAGCAGGGTCCGACCGCGTTCCTCCTGGCTGGGTACGGGCACGCCGGCGCCAGACAGCAACGCCCGGGCGCGGGTGAAGATCCAGGGATTCCCCAGGCAGCCACGACCGATCATCACCGCATCCGCGCCGGATGAGCGCAAGCGGCTGATGGCGTCCTCGGCCGTACGGATGCCCCCGGATCCACCGACCGGGATCGCCACTGCGGCTTTGACCCGAGCGACCACCGCCCAGTCCGCTGGCCCGGCGTAGGCGGTGGCGACCGAACGCGCATGCACCCACACCGCCGCCGCACCCGCATCGGCGGCTCGCTGCGCGACCTCGACAGCGGTTTCATGCTGATCGTCCGGCCCGCTGCGGATCTTGAGCGTCACCGGCACGTCTGCTGCCCGCACGCAGGCGGAGACGATCGCCGCGATGCGCTCCGGCTGCCCCATCAGGGCACCGCCCTCGCCACGCTGCACCAGCCGCCGGATCGGACACTCGAAATTGAGATCGACCCCGGCAAAGCCGCACTCCGCCACCACCCGTGCCGCCGCAGCGGCCTCGCCCGGATCCGCCGAACTGATCTGCCCCAGGCACGGCCGCTCATCCGCCGCCGTCGCCAGCAGCTTCAGCGCCCGCTTGTCGCGTGCCGCCACGTCCTTCGCATCCAGACGTTCCCCGATCACCAATCCCGCTCCATGCCGATGCATCAGCCGGCGCAACGGCAAGCTGGTGTGCTCTTCCATCGGTGCCAGGACGAGCGGATTCGCGACCGAGATCGAGCCGATACGCATGCCATATTCCCTAGATAAAAACCGGATTCTTTAAAAATCACCCCGCCCCGACCACGCACGAGTTCAACCATTCAGCCAACCAGTCCCCACCCAACCATCTCTTCGGCAACTTCTCTGACGCCCCGGACGCGAGAAAAGCGTCCATGTCGCGGCAACCACCGGGTCCAGGGCCCTAGCCCTGGCGGGGAAGACGGGGCAGAGCCCCGTGGCAAAAAGCCCTGGCGGGGAAGGCGGGGCAGAGCCCCGCGGAAAAGGATGCCGGGAGAGGGGCTCGAACCCTCACGGCCGATTATGGCCGGCGGATTTTAAGTCCGCTGCGTCTGCCGATTCCGCCATCCCGGCCAAAAGCGCGGACGGGGAGGGATTCGAACCCCCGGAGGGCTTGCGCCCTCGGCGGTTTTCAAAACCGCTGCCTTAAACCGCTCAGCCACCCGTCCGTGCGTTACCGCAGGCTAACGGCAGTACGCTGGTCACCAAGCGTGTGCTCGGGCATGGAGTCCACCAGGCGCGAACACCACCCCTTGATCCCCGCTTGTGGCGATGGCGTCCTACGACGTCGGGCCTCCAGGTCGTGAACCCTCGTCTCCCTGCAACCAACGAATGATTGGGGTAACGCACAGGCACATGATCAATGATCGTCACCGCAGACGACAGGCGCGCCGGGTTGAATTCGGGCCCAATCCGACGGCTTAACGTTTCGCTGGCGAGATAGGCAAGACATAAAAAAAACCGCCCTGTCTTGTGGACCGGGCGGTTCAGGAAAAATCCTGGCGGCTACCTACTTTCCCCTT
>CAZZJC010000046.1:0-39374 GCA_964654285.1 uncultured Candidatus Kuenenia sp. | reverse complement strand
CGGCTTGTTCGCATCGCTGGTGTTGTCGACGTTGCCCAGCCCGACATCGCTGGAGATCAGCGTCACCGCCCCGGTCCTGCCGGCGACGCTGGCAACCGCGCCGACCGGGGTCTGCCAGGCGACGCTGCCGGTGCCATCAGCGGTCAGGACCTGGCCTGACGTCGCCGCACCCGACGAAACCTTCGCCGCCGTCACCGCGCCGCTGGCGATGGTGGGTGTCGGATAGCTTCCGGTCAGGTCTCCGCCGGCCGCCCCGGTGGGCGAGCCGCTGCCTGCTGCAGCGGTCAGCACGCCGCTGGCGTTCACCGTGATCGTGGTGCCATCCGGCCGCACCGCGCCGACAACGCCGGTGGTCGCGACCGGCAGGCGCGCGACGGGCACGGTGCCGGCGTCCAGGTTGGACGCGTCGCGGTAGGACGCCGGCGACTGCCCGCCCAGGGTGTTCGCGTCCTGCGCCAGCATCGCGTATCCGGCCACCGCGATGCGGCGGTCGGGCGACAGCAGTTCGAACACCGAACCCGGCGCACCGTTCTTGAACCAGATCCGGAGCGCCACGTCGTTGTTCTGGAACACCGCAGACGGCACCACCGTCATGTTCGCGAGATTGGTGTCGCCCAGCAGCACGGTGAACAGCCCGCCCTGCACCCCGACCAGCACCGCCGCCGCCGGTTCCGCGCCGCCCACACCCGTGCCGTCGTTCGACCAGTACGTCGTCGTTCCGGCGGTATTCACCAGGGCGAACTTGAACTGGCCGGTACCGTTGAAAGGCCCACCTGAAACGGAGATCCGACCCTGGTAGGCGATGATGCCAGGCACGTCGGCGGCTGGGAGCGCCAAGCTCAAGACCAGCAGAATCGCCATCGTCTGTAATCGCATGACGGGACTCCTCGTCCGGCTGCACAATGCACCTGGATGACTATACCACCTGTGCTGGAGACGCACAAATGCCGTAGCACCAGAACATTGGACGCTTGGCGTTGCTGGCCTCACCCTTGTGCCCAGCGCATCCCGGTCGCGGCCGAGCGCCTACCAGTCGGTGCCCTCGTCGCGCAGCGCCTCCAGCCAGCGCAGGCTGTCGCTGAGAGCCTGCGCCCCGGTGCGCCGCCAGGGCGCCATGACGTTGGTGAAGGCCACCGCATCCACGCCGGCGGCGTGACGGTTGGCGTGCAACCACGCCAGCGGCCCCCGAGTCAAGCCGATCGCTTCGATCACAAGACCGAGATCCGTCACCGCATCCGCGTTTTCCGCGTCCTGATCGAGGTCCAGCACGTCCTCGACCCGGCGGTAGGTGGTGAGGATGCCGGATCCGGCCAGCCAACGATGCAGGGTCTCGCGCCGGGCGACGGCGGTGGCGCGCACCGCGGCAGGATCCAGTTCCGGGAACGGCATGCCCGGTGGCGTTGGGCCAGGCGGGATGATGCGGTCGCCCAGGCGATGCTCGACGCGGTGGAGGTGCAGACGCACCAGGCCAAGCAGTTCCAGCCAGCGGCGCGCCGCTGGAAGAACCCCATCGTTGGCGGCCAACGTGCGGTCACAGTCGTCGAGCCAGCGCAGTTGCGCCAGGTGCAGGGCGGACAGCGCCGGGCCGAGGCGGTCGGACGCGGCGGATTCAGGCCCGGACATCGACGAGATGCTTCGCGGGCGAGAACGGATAGGCGATGCTCGCTGCATCCTGCGACGACAGGGCGCGCGCCAGTTGCGAGAACTGCGGCACGTCGCGGATCGGCTTGACGCCGCTGAGCGGCATGTGGCGCGGCAGGCGGGCGACCGGGCTCGCCGGCATCGGCCGGCGGGCGACGGGATTGAGGCGTGAAACCATCGCTGGACGGAGCTGTTCGACCATGGTTGCCGAAGTTTACCTGGTGGATCCGCGAATAGCCAGGGAGGCGGCGGAATGCCGCGACACGGCTTCCGCCAAGATCTCCCCGATTCAGCGGTTGAACAGGAAATGGCAGACGTCGCCGTCGGCCATGACGTAGTCCTTGCCCTCGGCGCGCAGGCGGCCGGCCTCGCGGCAGCCTTTTTCGCCCTTGAGGCGCACATAGTCGTCGTAGCTGGCGACTTCCGCCCGGATGAAGCCCTTCTCGAAGTCGGTGTGGATGACGCCGGCGGCGCGCGGGGCCTTCCACCCGCGCTGGATCTGCCAGGCGCGGACCTCTTTTTCGCCGGCGGTGAAATAGGTCGCGAGGTTGAGCAGGTCGTAGCCGGCGCGCACCAGGGTGTCGACGCCGGCCTCCTTGATGCCCATCTCGGCCATGAACGCGGCGCGCTCGTCCGCCGGCAGGCTGACGAGTTCGGCCTCGATCTTGCCCGAGATCAGGATCGCGGTCGCGCCGACCTTCTTGGCGTGCGCCTGCACCGCCGCGCTCAGGCGGTTGCCGTTGGTGCGGATGTCCGTGTCCGCGATGTTGCAGACGAACAGCATCGCCTTCGCGGTGATCAGATGGCAGTCGGCGATGTGCTTGAGTTCATCGTCGGTCAGCCCCTGGGCCCGCGCCGGGGTCAGGGCCTTGAAGCCGGCGAGCACTTTTTCCAGGGTCGGCACCGTGGCGGCGCATTCCTTGTCGTGGCTCGCGCGCCGCTTCACACGATCGAGCTTGGCCTTGACCGTGTCCTCATCCTTCAGCATCAGTTCGAGGTCGATGATCTCGATGTCGCGCACCGGATCGATGCTGCCATCGACGTGGATCACGTCGGGGTCTTCGAAGCAGCGCACCACGTGCAGCACCGCGTCGACGGTCTTGATGGCGGAGAGGAACTCGTTGCCCTTGCCTTCGCCCTTGCTGGCGCCCTTGACCAGGCCGGCGATGTCGACGATCTCGATCTGGGTCGGGATCACCACGTTGGTCCTGGCGATGTCCTTGAGCACCCACAGGCGCGGATCCGGCACGTTCACCATGCCGGTGTTCGGTTCGATGGTGCAGAACGGGTAGTTCGCCGCCTGCGCCGCCTGGGTCTGGGTCAGGGCGTTGAAGATGGTGCTCTTGCCGACGTTGGGCAGGCCGACGATGCCGCAGTTGAAGCCCATGGTTTCCCTTCCGCGTGGAGGGGCGGGATGCTAGGTGGCGAGGCCCCGGCACAAGCCGGGGCGGCGTTCGCCGCCGTCCACCCCGGTCCTCCGCTGACAGCGGGGCGCTACAGACCCCTCTTCGCGAAGGCGCGTGCGATCACGCCTGGCAGGTGGTCGGCGGCGTTGCGCAGGTCGGTCGCCGTGCCGCCCACGGCGGTGAAGAAGTCCGCGCCCCGGTCGGTCGGACGGATGCCGATGCAGACGAAGGGCAGGCCGCTGACGACGACCTGGATCGCCTTGCGCTGATCCTCGGTCAGGCCGTCGTCGCCGGGCTTGCCATCGACACGGTCGCCGGTCGCCGGGGTCGTCGGCGCCTCGGTCGCGACCGGGGCCGCAGCCGGCTTGGCGGCTCCAGGGAACTTGATGATCTTGTCGTCTGCCATGGCCGCCAAGGTGCGCCGGGCCCGGCCAGGGCAAGCAGGCGGTCACGGAATCGCGCTCGGACGCCTGGAGCACGACGATCGGTCTGGACTGGGCGGATCATCCGGCACGCTGCGCATTCCATGGCAACGCCTGCTGCACCGCTTCCATCCCCGTCCGAGGCCTCGCCGCCGGCGAACCTGCTCGCCAACGCCTGCATCGTCCTGGTCCGCACCCAGGGGCCGATCAACCTCGGCATGGTGGCGCGGCTGTGCGGCAACTTCGGGGTGAAGGATCTGCGCCTGGTCAGCCCGGAATGCGAGATCGACTGCCCGGACGCGCGGAAGTTCTCGACCCACGCGCGCGAGCTGCTGCTCACCGCACCGATCTATCCCGATCTGCGCAGCGCGGTCGCCGACTGCGGCCTGGTGATCGGTTCCAGCGCGCGCACCCGCCATGGCGAATACGGCAAGGGTCTGCTGGTGCAGGAGGTGCCGCGCCTGCTCAGCGAACGTCCGGCCGCGCGCTGGGCCCTGGTGTTCGGCAATGAGGCCGACGGCATGACGGAGACGGAACTCGGCGCCTGCCAGGCCTGGATCCACCTCGAGACCTGGGGCGACAATCAGGCCTACAACCTGGCCCAGTCCGTGGCGATCGCGGCGTATTGCATCGGTTCCGCCGGGCCGTGGCAGGCGAGCGACCAGCCCATCGCCGCCGAGCGCGGCCACGTCGACAGCCTGTACCGCTACTGGCTGGAGACCCTTGAACGATTCCAGTACTTCCGCCGCACCAACCGCGACCGCTTCGCGCCCCTGTTCGAGCACTTCCTCGCCCGCATGCGCCTGAGCGCGCACGACGTGCAGGTGCTCCGCGGGATGCTCGCCCAGTACAATTACTTCGTCTTCGGGGAACGCTTCGACGGCAAGGGGGCGAAACAGACGGATGACCAGGAAGAGGATCCGGACTCCATGCAGGGCGGATGAAGATCGGGTCGCGCATCAATTGACCTGACGCGGGCGGAACGAAGCACGCGAATGCAGCGAAAAATTGGGGCTTGCAATCGCAGACACGGCTTCGGGTGTTCACTCCAGCTTACACCTTGCGGCATTGACCCCGGACCGGTCGTGGACAAAAGGTCGCCCGCGAATGTCCACCCGTCCGTGAGGTCGAGCCCCGATGCGATTCCTTGCGCCGCCTTGCCTGCCTGCCCTCCCCATCCTGACGATGGCGCTGGTTGCAGGTGATGAAAGCCAGGCTCTGACCCCGTGCGAGATCAAGGGACGCAAGGTGGTGCCGCTTGCCGGGCTGGTCACCGGCGGCCTGCGCGCCAAGGCCGGATTCTTGTCGGTGCTCGGCACGTTCCTCCTCGGCATGATCAAACCGCTGATCCCCGTCGGCGTCGCCGTCCGGAAGCTCGTCAAGCGAGGCTGAACCCGTTCTTTCTCCGCTCCACGCGTCACCGCCTATCCACCCGATGAAAGGCGCTTCCATGGCCTCCCAGCCCCATCCCTTCTTCATCACCCTCGCCGCGACGGTGCGGACGAACCGGCAGCTCGCGGCCGTGCTGCTGAGCGAGCATCCCAACCTCATCACCATCCGGGGCTGCGAAGGCCAGACCGTGCTGCACGAGGCGGTGGCCTGGAACGACACCGAGGCGGTGCGCTTCGTCCTCGCGCACGGCGCCGACGCCAACGCCGCCACCGACCATGGCAGCACCCCCCTGATCGATGCCGCGAAGTGCGGCCTGCACGAGATCTGCCGCATCCTGCTCGATCATGGCGCCCGCCTCGCCACGCGCGAGGCGAGCGGCGACACCGCCCTGTCCGGTGCGGCGCTGATGTCGCGCTACGACGTGGTCGGGCTGCTCCTGAGCCACCTGGGCAGCGCGGACGTCAACCAGCACTTCGATGACTTCAACGCCGCCGCGCTGCATCGCTGCCAGCCCGGTCCGATCAGCGATCTTCTGCGGCTGCGCGGCCTGCGCGACCCCCTGCCCGAGGTCGAAGCCGCCAGACCGGAGCTCGTCGCGGTCGGCTGAGCCGGAAACGCGGTCGGAAGGGCGGCTCGCTACCGGTTGCGAGGTCTCCGTTCCGGCGACCTGCGATTCCTGCGCGGCGGGTGGCGCCGGCAGGCGGCGCTGGCGATGATGGCCGGCATGCGAACCCAGACCGCCCCAGCACATCCTGCCCATCCCATCACCAGCGAACGCGCCAAGCACTTCCAGGCCCACGGCTGGGTGGCCGTGCCCGACTTCTGGAATGCGGCCGAAATCAGGGCTTTGCAGGCCGAAGTCGCAGACCTGAAGCGCCGCAATCTGCTGCGCAACGTCGCCACCGATGGCGACGGCAAGACCACCTCCAAGACCGTGGCGAACCTGCAGATCTGCCCGGCGGCGAAGCAATCGCGGATCCTGCGGGCGCTGCCCTACCACGGCAAGGTGCAGGGCGCGATCGGCGCCCTGGTCGGCGATCCGGTGCTGCTCTGGCTCGACCAGATCTTCCTCAAGCCGGCGCACCACGGCGCCGGTACCAACTGGCACCAGGATGACGCCTACTTCCAGGCCGCACGCCCGACCAGCGGTGTCGGCATGTGGACGGCGATCCATGCCGCCACCGTGGCCAACGGCACCATGCGTCTCGCCCCGCGTCCCGGCAGGATGCTCGACCACTCCCGCGACCCGGGCAGCGACCACCACATCTCGTGCGCGATCGACGAGTCGACCGCCTTCCCGATCGAACTGCCGGCCGGCGGCGTGGTGTTCTTCGCCTTCGACATGCCGCACTGCACCAAGGCCAACACCACCGACCGGGATCGCGCCGGACTGGCCTACCACTTCTCGCAGCGCGACGCGATCTCGCCGCAGCAGATCGCCGAGATCCGGCCGTGGTACCTGGATCAGCTCACCGGCCCGGGAGCGACCGACGGCCGCGAACGCTGGGGCGAATCCATGACCGGCGTGTTCGCGGCCGAGGTCGAGCGCCTCGCGCGCTGACCTGCCGGAAACCATCCCAACCCGCGTCAGGGGACGATCGGTGCGGCCCCGGCCGGTGCCGCCGGAACGACGGCCGGGGCACCGAATTCCTCGAAATCGAAATTCAATCGCCGGTTCTTCACCTTCTGGTTGATCTCGCGGTAGGACTTGCCGTCCCAGAAGATCAGGCGCAGCGGGACATCGCTCGTCGATTCGTCGCGAATGGCCAAGTATTGTGCCGATGTCAGGCAACGCAGTCCATCGATCGCCACGATCACACAATCCACCTTAACCCCGTGCTGTTTGCTGAGTTTGCTGTCCTGGGTCACGCGTAGACCACGCGTGGGCGCGGCGGTGAAATCGGCCAGCTTCACCGGCTGCCGGCCCTCGGGGAACAGCTCCTTTTCACGCGCCTCCATCGCGGTGCGGCTGGCGGGCCGCTTGGCGACGGTGCGCTTCCAGAACGCCAGCAGCGGCCCCTTGTCGTTGTAGCGCTCATCCAGGGCCTTGAGCGCGGACTCTGCCGCATCGAGGTCTCCCAGCCGCTCATCCAGCTTGGCCTTGGTCTCGATGCCGCGGTAGCTGAAGACTTCATAGCATTCCGCCGCCAACTTCTTGGCGTCCTCGACGCGGTTGTGGGTAGCGTACCACTCCACCAGCCAGCCCAGGTCGTTGGCGACGGAGACCCGGTCGGTGCACTCACGATGGAACTTCTCGTAGGCGGCGACAGCGTCGGTCTCGCGTCCGGCTTTGAGGTGCCGCTTGGCCAGATCACTCCAGTAATGCGGCAGCAAGCCCGCCAGACGGGTGAGCGCGGGAATCTGCTCCGGTTCAGGCGTATGCTGGTAGATGTCCCCCGCGAGGCAGAGGTCGTCATCGACCTGGGTCCCGTAGAGCGCCAGTCGTTCCGCCGCGGTTTTCAGGCCACGTGCATCAGCAAGCCGGTAGAGCGAGGAACCCCGCCAGGGTTCGAGCACCACGGAGGCTTCCAGCGCCGGACGAGCAGCGGCATCCTTGAGACCCAAGGCATCCAACCGCCAAGTGATGGCGAAGGTGGTACCGATCGGAGTCGGCGTCACCCACCAGGCGCTGGCCTTGGGCAGATCCGACTGCTTCTGCAAGACGGAGAACATCGCGTGGTTCATCTGATCCGGCGCGCGGGCGAAGAACGCAGCGGCGGCCGTGGCCTGCACCGCCTGCTGGGGATCGCCGTCGCAGCAGGCCTGGATCATCGGGGTCAGGCGCAGCTTGGCGAAGGGTCCAGCAATCACCCCGCGCAGTTCGGCCGCTGCCTCCGGGTTTCCCCACATGTGGTTGCAATGGTAGTAGGCCTTTTCCAGGCGATGCGCGAGATGCCGTTGCAGGACGGCACCCCAGCGCGGCACGTCGATCACCCGGCGCGGGCCATCGGCAGCGCGTTCGCCATTGAGGAACGGGATCAGGGTCGCGGGTTCCGGCTTGACCGCCTTGCCGTTGACCGCACTGAAGACCAGGCCGATCTCGCGGAATTCGTCCTTCAGTCCTCCCGTCGCGCAGGCATGGCCGACTTCGACCGACATCTCGACCTGGCAGGCGATGCGGCCCCAGTCGGGCAGGTCCTCGGGGACGAACTGATCCGCCTGCTGCAGAAGCGGTACCGCGTTGCGGCGGTAGGTCGTGGCGATGGCCCAGGCCAGGCGTTCAACGGTGCTCGCGTCCTTTGCCAACGGCGTGCGCCAGTCCAATCGCGCGCGACGGCTGATCGCCTGCGCCCAGGGTTTCAGGCGGGGTTCGCTCCAGCCTTTCACCGTCGCATCGGCGGCCACGCAGCGGCCGATCAGCATCTCGAGGATCGCGTTGGCGACCTCCCCCGCCGGACCCGGCTTGGTGCCGCGCGCCATGGCGAGATGCGCCGTGACGGCGCAGAACTCGCGCCGGGCATCCCAGAAGGTCCCCGCCGCCTCGCGGTAGGCGAGCACCGCGAGCAGCAGCGCGGCCTGCTCGTGGCGTTCCTGGCTGCCGTGCACCCCGTCGAGCGCGAGCGACACGGTGCGGTTCCATTCCAGCATGGTCCGCGTCGCCGGCGTCTGCAGCGCGGCGAGCAGGTCCCACGGCTGCGGATCCTTGCGATCACCCTCCGCCGGAAGATCGCGCAGCAGTACATCAGCCAACGGCCGGAAGTCCTCCGCCGACCACTGGTGGTGCGCCAGGGTGATGGTCACCGGAATCGCAGCCCCTTCGACCCGATACGCCGCCGGCCCAGCCGGAGCCACCTTCAGCGCCGGCGTCCCCGGCGCATAGGCCGCCATGACGCGGGCCGTCTCGCTGACCAGGAAGTGCGCTTCGTTGACGTAGCCCTCGGCCGCAGCCGCCGTCACGAAAGCGTGGAGGAAAACTACCAGCAGCAGGAGGCATCGGCGCATGGCCGGAGGTTACGACGCCCAGTCACATTGCCAGTGCAGACACGCCTCGCTGCGCCAGGCCGGACCATTCGCTGGCGCAAAGCCGCACGCCAACCAGGGCCAAACCCACGGTGCCGACCTGACTTACTGGTAACCGCGGGTTCGGTTGTGAAAGACACTCGTCGGGGTCTGGTCATCCGATGCAGATGGTCAAGCAACCCACCAGGCATTGTTCGCCTGTTGACCCGCGGCCGGTTGAAAACCGGCGGTCCCAGGCGCAAGCGTTCCACGATCATCGCCGGGGCCATACCAAGCCAGGCGGGGCAGCGAAGCGCCCCCCCGCCGTCATTCCGGGCAAGCGGATCGATAACGGAAGGACGCGGTGAAAAGCCCGAGCCGGGCAACCACTGGGTCCAGGGCCTTAGCCCTGGCAGGGCGTGGCGGGACAGAGTCCCGCTGAGAAACCCGGCGGGACAGCGTCCCGCTGATAACGCTAACCGGCAGCGCCGCCCTTGAGGCCTTCGGCCTTCTTGAGCTTCTCGATCATCGAGTTCGGCACCTGCTTGTACTCGCTCGGCTCCATGGTGTAGCCGGCCCGGCCCTGCGACATCGAGCGCAGGTCGGTGGTGTAGCCGAACATCTCGCCGAGCGGGGCTTCGCAGCGCACGATGTTGTTGGTGCCGCGCTTGACCGTCTCGCTGATCATCGCGCGCTTGGACTGGAGCGAACCCATGATCGAGCCGGTGAACTCGTCCGGGGTCTCGACTTCGACCTTCATCCAGGGTTCGAGCACGACGCAGCCGAGCTTGGGGAAGGCCTCGCGGATGGCGAGCGAGCCGGCGGCGACGAACGCTTCCTGGCTGGAGTCGACGTCATGGTAGCTGCCGTCGATGAGCTTGACGTGGACGTTGATGGTCGGGAAACCGAGCAGGTAGCCGCGCGCCAGGGCCGAGCGGACGCCTTCCTCGATGGCCGGACGGTATTCCTTCGGCACGGTGCCGCCGCGGATGGCGTCCTCCCAGATGAACTCGTTGCCGGCGGCCTTTTCCTCCTCGGTGAGCGGACGGATCTCGAGGATGCAATCGCCGTACTGGCCGCGACCACCCGACTGCTTGACGTGCTTGCCGCGGATCTCGATCGACTTGGTGATCGTCTCGCGGTAGCTCACGCGCGGCTTGCCGACGTTGGCGTCGACGCGGTATTCGTCGCGGATGCGGTGCTGGAGCACTTCCAGGTGCAGCTCGCCCATGCCCGAGATGATCAGCTGGCTGGTCTCGGGATCGACGTGCTTCTTGAAGGTGGGGTCTTCGCGTTCGAGGCGCGCCAGGGCGTAGGCGAGCTTCTCCTTGTCGGCGTTCGACTTGGGCTCGATCGCCATGGTGATCACCGGCTTGGCGAAGCTGATGCCCTCGAGCATCTTCGGATGCGGATCGCTCGGGCTGACCAGGGTGTCGCCGGTGATGGTGTTCTTGAGGCCGACGATGGCGCAGATGTCGCCCGAGATGGCCTCGTCGATCTTGTGCGGCACCGCGCCGACGAGCTTGACCATGCGGCCGGCGCGTTCGGTCTTGCCCGAACCGAGGCAGATCAGCTGATCGCCCTCCTTGATCGTGCCCTGGTAGACGCGGACGAAGCTCACGTCGGCGAGGTTGGGCATGTTCATGATCTTGAAGACCATGGCGCGCAGCGGCAGCTTGGGATCGCACTTCACGTCCGACGGGTTCGCGTGCAGGACGTCGTCCTTCTCGAACTCGCGGATCGGATTGGCCTCGGGCGGGTTGGGCAGGATGTCGACCACCGCGTCGAGCAGCGGCTGGACGCCCTTGTTGCGCAGCGCGGCGCCGCAGAGCATGGGCTGGAGCTTGAAGGTGCGGCTGCCGGAGCGCAGACCCTTGATGATCTGCTCGTTGCTCAGGGTGCCGTGCTCGAGGTAGGCCTCTTCCAGCTTCTCATCGCCGCTGTGGCTGGCGACGTTGTCGATCATCGCGGCGCGGCGCTTCTCGGCCTCGGCCTTCAGTTCGGCCGGGATCTCGTGCTCGACCTGGTCTTCACCGAGGTCGCCCTCGTAGGTGTAGTACTTCATCTTGATGAGGTCGATGATGCCATTGAACTCGTCGCCGCCGCCGACCGGCATCTGGATCGGACAGGGGTTGCCGCCGAGGCGGTCCTTCACCTGCACCACGACGCGATCGAAGTTGGCGCCGCCGCGGTCCATCTTGTTGACGAACACCAGACGCGGCACGCGGTACTTGTTGGCCTGGCGCCAGACCGTCTCGGACTGGGCCTGCACGCCGGCGACGGCGCAGAACACGATGACGGCGCCATCGAGCACGCGGCAGGAGCGTTCCACCTCGGCGGTGAAGTCCACGTGTCCGGGGGTGTCGATGAGGTTGATGTCGTGGTCGCGCCAGCGGGCGAAGACGGCGGCGGCGGTGATGGTGATGCCGCGCTCCTGCTCCTCCTTCATCCAGTCGGTGGTGGTGGCCCCGTCATGGACCTCGCCGATCTTGTGCTTCTTGCCGGTGTAGTAGAGGATGCGCTCCGACACGGTCGTCTTGCCCGAGTCGATGTGGGCGACGATGCCGAAATTGCGCGTCTTGAGGAGGTTGATGGCCATGGATGGCTCCGCAGAGGGAAAGGACCGCGATCAGGGGTTTGAGCGAAGGCGCAGGATCATGGGCGGACAGCGCGGCGGGCAAGCGCCTTCCCGCCGCCTGCCGGTTCACCCGGGCGCGAGGACCGAATCGAGATCACACCGGGGCCGCAGGTGGGTGCGCCAGGCGCGCACCCCGGCAGGCGGGTCGAGATGCGTGAATGCCACGCAGGCCGCGCCAGAGCCGGTCATCAGGTGGGGCACGCCCTGGCGCTCCAGCCAGGCCAGCAGCGCCGCGACCGGCGGGCAGAGCCGGCTGGCGGGCAGCGCGAGGCGGTTGATGCAGGCGGCCGGATCGAAGCCGCTTGCGAGCCGCCCACGCCACCAGTCCGCCCCGCGCGGTTCCCGCGGCCCGCGTTCGGCGTCGGTCAGCTCGCGGAACACCGCCGGGGTCGGCAGATGCGCGCCGGCCGGCATGAGGACGGTGATCGGCCGATCCGTCAGGTCGGGCAGGGCGGTGAGCTCCTCGCCGCGGCCGAGCGCATGCGCGGTGCCGCCGACGAGGAAGAACGGCACATCCGATCCCAAGGCGAGGGCGATCCGATGCAGCGCCGGGGGGTCGTCCCAGGACAGCAGCCGGGCGAGGACGCGCAGCACGGCGGCGGCGTCGGAGGAGCCTCCGCCCAGCCCAGCCCCGTGCGGCACGTGCTTTTCCAGGTGGATCCGCACCCGGCCCACCGCCGGATGCAGGGCGAGCACCGCCTCCGCCGCACGCCAGGCGAGGTTGCCGGGTCCGTTCGGCAAGGTGGGATCGCTGCATGTCAGGGCGATCGGATCGCCATCCGCGCCGGCGGGTTCGAGATCGACCTCGACCCGGTCGGCGAGGCCGATGGTCTGGAAGATGGTCTCGAGGCCATGGAACCCGTCGACGCGGCGACCGAGGACTTCCAGGTGGAGGTTGATCTTGGCCGGTGCGGCTGCGATGCGGGTGGACACGGCGGCGACCTTGGCCGCCGGCCAGGACGGCGCAACCGCCCGACGCGGCGCCGCGCCGGTACGGGATTCCCTGGCCAATCCCTGGTGATTGCGGAAATGTCGTGATCCACCTGCGGATCCGCAGTCACTCATACACCCCCCACCCCAGGACAACGCGAGCGGTTGAGGGTGGAAAAACCGATCGGAATGATGCCGCCTCCACAAGGGGATGGACCAACGGTACATCGACCACGCTGCCGGATCCATCCGCAGCGCTCGTGGACCAGCCCCGCAGGAGGACGAGATGCGCAAGCCGATGTCGACGACCCGCGTGGCGGCTGCCGCCCTTCTCGCCGCGATGGCGGTGCCCGTCGCCCTGCCGCCGTCGCTGACCGCCGCCGAGCCGCCGGTCACCTTCGGCAAGAGCGACCAGATCAAGGATCTGCTCGCCGAGGGCGTGAAGCAGTACCGGGTCGGCCGCTACCTCGCCGCCGCCAACGCCTTCGCCGCCGCGATCAAGCTCGACCCCACCGACCGCCAGGCCTACGACTGGTACCTCGCCTGCGGCGAACCGCTGCTCCTGGCGATGCAGGACAAGGGCGAACTCGCCGACGTCATCAAGGACCTGCGCCGCCGCGCCAACATCTACCGCGAAGAGCTGCGCCACGATCCGCGCTACATCGAGCACATGATCGGCCGCCTGAGCAAGAGCGAAGACGAGCGTGTCGTCGCCCAGTTCGAGCTGATCGCGATCGGCCCCGCCGCTGTACCTTACCTGGTCGCGAAGCTCAGCGACAACCGCCAGGACCACCTGCGCGTCGTCAGTCGCATCGTGCTGACCAAGATGGGCTACCGCGCCGTGCTGCCGCTGACCGAGGCGCTCAACGCCAAGGACCAGCGCCTCGTCGCCTCCGTCGCGGCGGTGCTCGCCGACATCCGCGACCCGCGCCCCCTCTACCGCCTGAAGCAGATCTCCGAGGCGAAGGACGCCGACGCGACGACCAAGCAGGTCGTCGACAACGTGATCGCCGAGATCGCCAAGGCCACCGGCCTGACCGAGGTGCCGCCCGCGAAGAACCTGTTCTTCCAGGAGGCCCTGCGCTACTGGCGCGGCGACGCCCAGGTGCGCGAAGAGGTCAACTACAATGAAGCGCTGCTCTGGCGCTGGGACGAATCCGCCGAAGGCGCGAAGAAGCTGACCTCGGTGCGCGCGCCGCGCTATGCCTGGAGTTCGCTGATCGCCGAAGAGATCTGCTTCGATGGCCTGGCTGCATTCCCTGATTTCCCGGCCTTCCAGCCGCTGCTGGCGGCGGTCATCGCGACCCAGGATGTCGACGCCAACCGCCGCGCCGCCCTGGCCAAGCAGAGCACCGCGCCGCCCACCACGCCGGAAGAGTTCGCCGACGCCATCGCCGAGCGCGTGCAGTATCTCGCCGAGGCGAACCAGCGTGTCGCCATGTTCGGCGCCGCGAGCCTCTACGGTGCCTACCACCAGTGCGTGGTGAACGAAAAGTACGAAGTCGCCGCCTACCTCGCCGGCATTCTCAAGGATCCGACACTGGCCAAGGCCGAATTGCACCTGCCTGGCGCCAGCCTGACCCCGGACAAGGCGGGCTCGCCCCTCGCCGCCGGTCTCGACCATGCGGACAAGCTGGTGCGCTACAGCGCCGCGATCACCCTCGCGACGCTCGATCCGGCGGTCCCGTTCTTCAACGCCGACAAGGTGGTGCCCGCCCTGGCTGATGCGATCGGCGAATCCGGCACCCGCGTGGTGCTGGTCATCGATCCCGACTTCCGCCAGCGCAATGCCGCGCGTGATGCCTTGCAGCAGAAGGGTTTCCAGGCCCAGACCGTCGCGGACGGCCATGCCGCCCTGCAGCGCCTGCACCAGACCCCGATGATCGATGCGATCATCATCCCGGCCGACCTGCCGGCGACCCTGAAGGATCGCTTCGGTTCCGTCATCAACGTCCCTGAGAACCGCCCGCTCGACCTGGTGCAGTTCCTCAAGAACGACTGGCGCACCAGCAAGGTACCGGTGTTCGTCAGCCTGCCCGAGCACCCGGAGACCGCCGCCCGCCTGAAGGGCGTCTTCGACGGCAAGGCGACCGGATTCGTCGCCAAGCCCTTCAATGCGGACGACATGCAGGGCAAGCTCGACGCCGCCCTGAAGGAAGCCCAGATCTTCCAGTCCAACCGCGACGAGGCCGAGGCCGTCGCCCTCGCCGCCGCGATCGCCCTGCAGCAGCCGGATCCGCTGCGCAGCCAATACGACCTCGGCAAGGCCGTCGACGCGCTGCTGAAGACGCTCGAAAGCCGGCCCGACGCCCTGCGCATCGAGGCCTGCAAGGCGCTGGCGGTCATCGCCCGCTCGACCAAGGCCGGCCCGGCCATGGTCGGCAATGTCGGGCAGATCTGCACCATCTACGCCAGCCAGGACGCGACCCTCAAGCCGGCGGTGCGGGCGGCGCTCATCCTTGCCATCGGTGCGATCAATCCCGAGGATCCCGCCGCCGTGCAGATCCTGACGGCCGCGATCCAGCACGCCGACAACGACGTCCGCAAGGCGGCCCATGCCGCGATCGCCCACGCCACGGCCATCTCGACCGAGAACCTGGTCAAGTACCAGATCCAGCGCCGCCTCGACGCCCGCACCCAGGGCGCCGGCAAGTCGGAACTGGAAAAAGCCCTCGCCGCCCCGACCGCCGCCGCGCCTGCGGCCCCGGCCGCCGATCCCGCCGCCACCAAGTAACCTTCCGCCGCACGCACCCTTCTTCGGAGTCAGAGCATGAACCTCGCGGTCAAGATCTTCATCGTCCTGAACCTTGTCATGTGCGTCGTCTTCGCGGCGGTGCAGATGAACACCTACGCCACGAGCGAGAACTACAAGAAACGCTGGGACCAGGACACCAAGAAGCTGCAAGAGGACGTGAAGGACGCGACCAAGCTCGCGTCGGAGAAGGGCGTCGAGTTCGAACGCGCCAAGAACCGCATCGTCGACCTCGAGACCCTGATCGGCGACAAGACCGCCGAGATCGCCAAGCTGGGCAAGGATCTCGCCACCGCCGATGGCAACATCAAGGCTCTCAACGAGACCATCCGCCGCAACGAGACGAACTTCAACGCGCTCAACGACAGCTACATCAGCCAGGGCCAGTCGCTGGAAAAAGTCCGCCAGCGCATGAGCGAGCTGAACCACATCGCCCAGGTCTCGCGCGCCGCCGCCTTCCAGGTCAACGTGAAGCTCGCCGAGGTCGAGGACGACCTCAACAATGAAGTGGCGAAGAACACCAAGCTGATGGAAGAGAACGACGCGTCGAAGAAGAAGATCAGCCAGCAGGAAGCCTTCATCGCCTTCATCCGCGACAACTTCCCCGAGCAGTACAAGGCTGCGAACACCCAGGGCCAGGGTGCGATCCCGGTCAACGCGGTGGTCACCTTCCTCAAGACCGATCCCCAGGGCCGGCAGGACACCGTCATCCTCTCGGTCGGCCAGTCGCAGCTCCAGCCCGGCGCCGAACTGCTGATCCACCGTGGCAGCATGTTCCTGGTCAAGGTCCGCGTCTACGCGGTCAACAAGGATTCCGCCACCTGCCGCGTGATCCCCGAGACCTGGAACAGCAAGCAGACCGCGATCCAGATCGGCGATCTGGCGATGACCGCGCACTGATCCGCCGATTCCGCCAACCCTACCGGAAAGCCCAGGAACCGTCCCATGGACAACGACAAAAGCTGGCTGGTGATGGTGGTCCTCACCTTCGTGGCCCTCGCGGTGGCCACCACCTTCGCCTATATGCAGCTGCAGAATTACAGCGAGTACACGATCGGGGCGAGCCCGTTCTGACCGCCGTCGGCGCTCATCCCAGGGTGAGCGCCCGGGTCAGCGACTCCTCGGCCCGGCGCAGATGTGATCGCGCCGGCGGTTCGACGGACTCGTGATCGATCCGATCCAACAGATTCAGCACCTGGCGTATCCCGGCCGGATCCCCGGCCGGGATCATTCGTGTCTGGGAGAGCGCCCGTGCTATCGCGGCGCCGACAGCGGAGTCCGCACCGGGGTCGCGCTCGTGCAGGGTCACCGCGATGCTCAGGGCATCACCGGCACGCAGGATCAGGTCGGCGCGCGTTTCCTCGGTTTTTCCCTGGGCTCCGGTGGTGGTTTGCGGCAGCTCGTCCCACCAGTTGGGCGTCCGGGTCATGGCTTGCCTCTCCAGGATCAGACCAGCGGCGCCAGGAGCGCGGCGACATCGTCCTCGCTCAGCGTGCCGCCGAGCTGGCCGTCATCGCCGTACATCGCGCCCGCCAGGTTGCGTTTGCGCTTCTGCAGCTCGACCATGCGTTCCTCCACCGAGCCTTCGACCACCAGGCGGTAGACGAACACCGGCTTGTCCTGGCCGATGCGATGGGTGCGGTCGATGGCCTGGTCTTCGACCGCCGGATTCCACCAGGGGTCGTAGAGCACCACCGCGTCGGCGGCGGTGAGGTTCAGACCGACGCCGCCGGCCTTGAGGCTGAGCAGGAAGACCGGCACCTCGCCGCGCTGGAAGCGGTCGATCTCGGTCTGGCGGTCGCGGGTCTCGCCGGTGAGCAGGCCGTATTTCAGTCCGAGTTCGTCCAGCCGCGCCCGGATGAGGTCGAGCATCGTCGTGAACTGCGAGAACACGAGGATGCGCCGGCCGTCCTCGACCAGGGTCGGCAGCAGGTCGGCGAGCGCGTCCAGCTTCGACGCCTCGTGCGTGCGCAGGGCGAGCGGCGTCTTGATCAGGTGCGGGTGGCAGCAGCACTGGCGCAGTTTCAGCAGCGCATCGAGGACGATGATCTGGCTCTGGGCGAGGCCGCGCTCGTTCAACGCCTCGCGTACCTTGCGGTCGAGGCTGACCCGGATGCCCTCGTACAGCACGCGTTCGTCGGCCGACAGCTCGACCGCGACGATCTGCTCGGTCTTCGGCGGCAGTTCGGTGGCGACCCCGGACTTGGTGCGGCGCAGCAGGAAGGGCGCCACGCGCCGGCGTAGCAGTTCCAGGCGCTGCTGGTCGCCGTCCTTCTCGATCGGCTTGCGGAAATGGCGGTCGAAGCGGGTGTGGTCGCCGAGCAGGCCGGGATTCAGCCAATGCATCTGGGCCCAGAGTTCGCCCAGGTGGTTCTCGACCGGGGTGCCGGTGAGGGCGACGCGGTGGTCGGCGCGCAGGCCGCGGATCGCCAGCGCCGCCTTGGCCCCGGCGTTCTTGATCGCCTGCGCCTCGTCGCACATCAGGACGCGGAAGCGCATCGCCTGGAAACGTTCCTGGTCGCGCATCAGGGTGGCGTAGGTGGTGACGATCAGTTCGCGGTCATCCAGCTTCTCATCATGGCGTTCCGGCCCATGCCAGAGCACGGTCTTGAGTTCCGGCAGGAAGCGCTGCGCCTCGCGCAGCCAGTTGGTGGTGACCGAGCGCGGCGCCACCACCAGGGCGGGCTTGTCGAGGCGGCCAGCCGCGCGTTCGCGCGCGAGGTGCGCCAGCGCCTGCACCGTCTTGCCCAGGCCCATGTCGTCGGCGAGCAGGCCGCCCGCGCCGAGCTCGGCCAGGCGCGCAAGCCAGCCCAGGCCGGTGCGCTGGTATGGGCGCAGCGTCGCGGCGAACGCCGGCGGCGGATCGAGATCTTCGGGTTTCGTCAGCGTTTTCAGCCGTTCCGCGAGGGCGCGCAGCTTGTCGCCGCCGAGCCAGCGCGGGCTGAGTTCGGCGAGATCCGCGACCAGCGCGAGATCCTGGGTGCCGAGCGTCCACACGCCATCCTTGCGCGGCCGGTCGATGAGTTCGAGCAGGGCGCGGCTCAAGCGTTCGAGATCGTCGCGGCGCAGGCGCAGCAGCTTGCCATCCGCCTCGACCAGCACGCGCTCCACCCCGTCGACGAGCGAACGCGGCAGCAGGGCGATGGCTTCGGGTCCGCCCGCGATCGCCTGCGCCACCGCAGCGGACAGATCGACCTTCTCGCCGCCGATCTCCAGGCCGAGTTGCAGGCGGAACCAGTCGGTCCTGCCGTCCGGCGTCTGGTCTTCCCCGTCGGCACCGTCCTCGACGCGGGCGAACCAGCCGTCGACGTCGACCGGCGGCGGCAGTTCGACGCCCTCGACCCGCCAGCCCTGCGCCGCCAGGCGGGCGAAGGTCTGGCGCGGGATGTCGAGCGGGGACATGCCGCCGGCCTCGCGGTCGAGACCTTCGCCGATCCAGGTGTGCTCCAGGAGGCGCGGTTTTGCGCCGACGAAGTGGTAATGATCGTAGCGTCCGGTCGGGATCAGGCCGGCGTCCTTGAGCCCGTCGAGCAGGCGCGCCTCGGTCTCGCGGTCGCGCAGCGGACCATCCTCGCCGCCGACGCGCATCAGCGGCGAACCCGGCCGCACCGGGATGCCCCGGTAGCGGAAATAGGCGGTGACCAGGCGCACGCGGCGACGGGTGCGCCTGCCCAGGGCATGCACCCAGCCTTCGTAGACGCCCCACCACACGTCCAGGCACGCGTGCGGCGGCTCGTTGGTGCTGGCGAGGGTCGGCGGTGCGACATGGGCGGCGAAGGTGCGCGCCGCCGCCGGCACCAGATCGGCAGGCAGCGGCGGCATGGTCGCGGCCAGGGCGGCGAGCCGGTGCGGCAGCGCGCTGCGCAGCGGTCCGACCGTACCGCCTTCCATCCAGCACGGCGGCTGCACCGGCAGCACCGTGAGCGGCTTGCCGTCGACGTTGGAAAAGACCAGGCGTTGGAGGCTTTTGTGCTCGACCCACGCCACCGTGGCCTCGCGTTCGCCGCCCCAGGTCAGCGACGGTGCGCCGGCGGCGACGTGATCGCCCGACCGCTGATCGTAGCAGCGGCCGGTCGCGATCATCGCCTCCAGGACGCTACCACCCGAGGCGGCTCCCTGGATCGCCACCGGTTCCGACCAGTAGACATTGTCGCGCAGACGCAGCAGTTCGTGGAGGATCGGGGAATCATCGGGTCCGAGGTATTTCGGCGCCGAATGGAGGATGCGGTCGAGGTCGTGGCGATCCTCGGGATTGCTCCAGACGCCGTTCTTCTTGCGCCGGGCGCTGGCCACCCGCACCGCGAGACGCCCCTGGCGGTCGAAGCAGAGCAGATAGATGAGCGCCTGCGGCCGGTCCTGGCTGGCCGCCATCGACTGCTGCGCCAGGCGCAGCCAGTGTTCGGCCACCGCGTCCGCCTTGCCGGGACTGCGCCCGTCGTCGGGGAAGGCGAACGCCGGCGGTTCGGTCTTGCCGACGACCGCTTCTTCATGCCGGGTGCGGGAGATCTCCTCGCGCCGCACCAGCAGATCCGCCGCCTTCAGCAACACCGCCGCGCGATGCCAGCAGTCGCGCTGGTTGCACGGGCACACCGACATCATCCCGTCGGCGCTCAGGTCGCCGTCATCGTCGAGTTCCAGGCTGCTCAGGCGGATCGTGACGGCCAGCACCTGACGATCATGGACCAGCGCGCTCACCGTCGGCCCATCGAGCGCGATGCCGCTCAGCTGCGCCCCGCGCGTCAGGCGCGACTCGGCCTCGGCCAGGGCGTCCTCGCCGACAAGTTCGAAGAGGGGACGGCGCACGCCGAAGCACGGTGGAGCAGAAGTGCGGCGGGCAAGTCCGCAACGCCGGCGCTATGGTGCGGCTGCCGGTCTGGCCAGGTAGTCCTCGGGACGGGGTTTGCGGCGCAGAGCCCAGATCACGAAGGCGAGGCCGACCGCCGCGACGATCAGCGTCAGGGCCTGACCCTTGGTGAAGATGCCGAAGATGAACGGCACGGTCGAGCCGTCCGGCAGCAGGCCGCCAGGCTGGCCGGCGTCGGGTTCACGGAAGAACTCGCCGGTGATGCGGCCGCAGGAATACAGGATGAGCACCAGTCCCAGGCTGAGTCCTGGCCGGCGATGCCGGGCGTGGATGGGCAGGACGATGGCCAGGATGAGCAGTCCTTCGAGAAATACCGCATAGAGCTGGCTCGGATGGCGCGGTTCCGCGAAGCGTGACAGCCATAGCCGCGTCTGTTCCGGCGGCAGACCAGGGGGCACCGGCGGGTTCGCCGACTGCGGGAAGATCCACGCCCACGCGACCTGGGTCGGCCGGCCCCAGAGCTCGCCGTTCCAGAAGTTGGCCAGGCGGCCGAAGACCACCCCGATCGGCGCCGCCGCCGCCACCGCATCGGTGATCACGAGCGGATTGACATGCCGGGCATGCCGCCGCCACCACCAGACGCTGGCCAGCGCCATGCCGATGATGCCGCCATGGCTGGCCATGCCGCCTTCGGTGATCCTGAACACGCCCCACCAGGGGAAGCCGCCGCCGAACTCGGCGAACAGGTGCGGCTTGTAGAACAGGCAGTAGCCCAGCCGGCCACCGGCGATGATCCCGACCGCGACCGCCACCGCGAGGTCGCTGATCGCGGTGCCGGTCAACGGCAGCCGGCTCCGCTTCGACCAGCGCCAGAGCAGCAGGGCGCCGCAGACCACGCCCGCGACATAGGCCAGGCCGTACCAGCGGATGGGCAGCCAGTGCGACCACGCCGGGATGATGAACGGATCGAAGTCGCAGATGGGCCAGGTCTGGGCGGCGCGGAGGAGAGCGGGATCCATATATCCTTCATTTTTGACGGCCCGGGGTTCGTCCAATACACGAAACCGCGAACGGCCGTGCGGTTCAATATCCGATGATCGTGACGCCATCTAATGGCAATTTCAGTTTTTCGCTCGCATAAATCGTATCGATCCAACGCACAACCGTTTTGAAATCGTCGGCGTTGTTGGAGGTGCTGTTGGAATTCCTGACCGCAATTACACAGTATTCAACTTCATCCATGACACATGCCTCGAGTAAATCCTTAAGGAAACGATTGTTTGCCACAGCTGCAGCAGCCTCAACTTCTAAAACGACTTTTTCCCTGCTGTTATAAGCATCAGCAAAGAATCGTTTCTCGGGTTCATTGTTTTCGCCATACAGAACTGGAACTGCAATTTTATTGTCGCCTTTCTTGCCTTTTTCTACAGCAAAACCAATTCTTTCCAGATTCCCTCGTAGGGCCTCCAATACCTCGTTGCTGTCCATCTTACGATTACCGCTTTCGATTTCAGCATGATGGATTCGGAAAACCTCGACGATTTCAAGGATCTTGCCGGGTGTCTTCTGTGATTTGGGAAAATGCTGAAACTTGATCATGATGGATTCCTGAATCAATGGACAGCGAAAGTTGAATGTCTAGTCATTTTCAGGATCCACCAGATCGACGACCGCTTGGATCACCTCCTGGAACAGGTCATCCGGCATGGTGCCGAGCAGGCGCGGATTCCGCTCGCGGAACGCCACCGTGCGCAGGTGCGTCGGGTGGAAGAACCCCTCGAAGCCCAGACCGCGTGAGGCCGGAACCTCGACCGCGAAGGCGCTGCCGAGGAGTGAGTGCGATCCCGCGCAGACGATGGCCAGACCGGTCGCATTGAAGGTGGCGTCAGTCAGGATCAATGCCGGGTGGGTGTCCGGGGTCTCACCACCACGGGTCGGCGAGAAGTCGAGCATGAACACCTGTTTCCGTTTGGGTGTCACGATGGTTCGCGTCGCGAAGCCTCGGGACTTTCCGGTCACAGGATCTCCAAGCCCCGGGGTTGGTCGCTGGGCAGGATCTCGGCCGCCTCGATCAGGCCGGACAGGCCCCGCTCCTTGGCCTTTTGTGCATAAAACGACATGGGCCTGCGTTCGCGTCTCTGCGGCAACGCCTGCGCCTTGGGACGGATATGGATCTGACCATCCTCGACCGACAGTTCCGCCGCCGCCCCATCCATGAGGTTCATTTCCCGTGCCACCACACTGGGGAGGCGAACACCGAGGCTATTGCCCCACTTTCTGAAATTCACGGTCAGGATCATGCTCGTTGTATACATTGTATAAGAGCGGGCGTCAAGGTGCCTGGTTGCCAGATTGGCAGTCCAGTTCCAAGGCGATTCACGCGGTGCAGATGTGGCCGACTACGCATCGAAGAAGGTCGGGTAATCGCCCTTCGTCGCCAGACGCTGCAGGAGCAGCGCCAGCTCCAGCCCATGGTAATCGCCCCACATCGACGATTCGCCGTTGGGCACCTTGGCGCCGGCGGGGACGTGGTCCCAGCCGTTCGGGCGGTGGTAGACGCTGTGCAGCAGGAGGCCCTGGTGCCTGGGCGAGACCGACAGGTAGGGTTCGGCCAGCAGCGTCTTCGCCACGGTCAGACCGGCCTGGGTGTAGCGCTTGGCCAGGGCGGCGCCGCCGCGCTGGGCGTTCAGCCAGCGGCCGAGGCGGATGAGGCCCTGGGCGGCGATCGCGGCAGCGCTGGAATCCACCGGTTCGTGCACGTTGAACGGATCCGCCGGGCGGCTCTGCCAGTCGCCGAGGCGGTGCAGTTCCGGCGCGCCGGTATCCCAGTACGGGATGCCGTCGCTGGCGGTGGCGCGGTCGATCCAGAAGTCGCTCACGGCCTCAGCGGTGCGGCGGAAGGACGCGATGATGTCCTTCTTCGGCGCGAGCCCGGCGGCGGGGAAGTCGCTGGCGGGCAGGGAGTCGAGGAATTCCAGTTCTTCCGCGAAGCCGACCACGGCCCAGGCGAGGCCGCGCGTCCAGGTGGAAAACGGCGCGTAGCCCTGCTGGCTCGACGGGCAGCGGAAGGCGCCGTCGTTGCGGTTGAAGATCGCCTCGTGCGCGGTGCGGCCGCGCACGTCGTAGCTGTCGCGACCCTCGCCGTAGGTGATGTTCCAGCGGCCGGTGGTGAGACCATGGGTGACGGCGCGGCCGAGCAGGCTGATCTTCGCGTCGCCCTCGCCCTGGAACTGGTGTCCAAGCTGATGCGCGAGGCCGAGGATGCGCACGGTGCGGATGGTGTCGACGAACAGGGAATGCGGGCCGTTGAACGAATAGATGTAGCCGCCGGCGCTGCCGTCCTTCTCCCGGCGCTCGCTCCAGCGCGCGGCCTGCACGCAGGCGCTGGCGCGGATCGCCATCTCGTAGTACGCGAGCTCCCAGTCGTTGCGCTGGATTTTCCCTTCGCGCATCAGGCGGCGCAGGTTGCCGTAGGTCGACAGGTTGTTGAAGCCGTGGTCGTGCACGCCGATGTGGGTGACGTGGGCCGACATGCGCTCCACGGTCTGCTTGCGGCCGAGATCGAGCAGCTTCTTGTCGCCGGTGCCGTCGAACGCCAGCAGGGCGCAGCCGTACTGGAAACCCTGGGTCCACTCGGTCCACCCGCGCGTCGTCCACACCCCGTCGACGGTGAACACCGGCGTCCCGCGTGCGGGATCCCAGGTGCGTTCGATCGCCCGCACCTTGGCGGCGGCGAGTGCGAACGTGCGTTCGACGGCAGGGACGAGGTCTTTGAGGGTGAGGGCGGGATCGATGCGCATGGTCGGGTCCAGGGCCGGGGGCCGGGTCTCGTGGTGAGGGTGAGGAGGCAACCTAATACCCTGGGACGCCGACGGTAGAGGCCGCAAAAACGACGACCGCCAGGTGAACGGGTCACCTGACGGTCGTCTCCACTATGGGACAGAGTTGTCCACCCACCAAGGTGGTTTCAGGCAAACGGCGAAAGTGCCCCACATGCCAGGCGGGAAGAGGGCGTGTGGCAGCGACACAGGACCGACGTCACACGCCGCAGATGGGGCGCCCTGGCCGTTTGCTCCGATCAGTTGGCCTTGCCGAAGTATTCCTTCGAGCCCTTCGGATCGGCCTTCATGCTGGCCTTGCCTTCGGACCAGTTGGCCGGGCACACCTCGCCATGCTTGGCGACGAACTGGAAGGCCTTGACCACGCGCAGGGTCTCATCGACCGAGCGGCCGACCGGCAGGTCGTGCACGGTGGCGGCGCGGATGACGCCCTCGGGGTCGATGATGAACAGGCCGCGCAGGGCGATGCCGGCCTCTTCGATGAGCACGCCGTAGTCGCGGGCGATCGACTTGTTGAGGTCGGCGACCAGCGGGTACTTGAGATCCTTGATGCCGCCTTCCTTGCGCGGGGTGCTGGTCCAGGCGAGGTGGGTGAAGTGGCTGTCGACCGACACGCCGATGACTTCCGCATTGATCGCCTTGAAGTCGGCGATGCGGTCGGAGAACGCGAGGATCTCGGTCGGGCAGACGAAGGTGAAGTCGAGCGGGTAGAAGAAGAGGACGACCCACTTGCCCTTCGAATCGGAGAGCTTGATCTCCTTGAAGGTGCCGTCGGGCTGGACGGACTGGGCTTTGAAATCGGGGGCTTTCTTCTGGACGAGGGACATGGCTGAGGCTCCGTGATGGGGTTGGAGGTTGGATGGGCTCGCAGGGGGATCATTAACCGTCCGCATATCTGTCAACCAAGCCGCGTCGGAGCCTTTACGTCGTTTTGCAGCGGGGCGCTGCCGGCGCTGCCACGCCAGGCGTCTTACCGCGGGGCGCTGCCACGCCCCGCCAGGCGTCTTACCGCGGGGCGCTGCCACGCCACGCCCCGCCAGGGCTCTGCCCTGGACCCGGATTGGACGGAAGGGCCGCTCACCGCGTCCTTGCGTGTGCGACGTATTTGCCCGCTTGGGCGGGGGGCGCTGCGCTGCCCCGCCAGGCGTTTCACTGCGGGGCGCGGCCACGCCACGCCCCGCCAGGGCTCTGCCCTGGACCCGGATTGGACGGAAGGGCCGTTCACCGCGTCCTTGCGTGTGCGACGTATTTGCCCGTTTGGGCGGGGCGGGGGGCGCTGCGCTGCCCCGCCAGGCGGTTTACCGCGGGGCGCGGCCCCGCCACGCCCCGCCAGGGCTCTGCCCTGGACCTGGATCGGCTGGAAGGATTCCGGCGCCAGGATCCTAAACGTCCGAAATTTCAGGCGCCAAGCGCCTGGGTCACCGCCTCGTCCAGGCGGGCGCACACCACCCGGCCGCGGCCCTGGCCGGCGCCCGGGCCGATGAGGCGCTTGAAGCCGAGCCGCCGCGCCTCGGCCGCGCGCAGTTCGTAGCGCGGCACCGGGCGCAGTTCGCCGGCGAGGCCGACCTCGCCCACCGCGACCAGGTCGGCGGGCACGGCGATCTCGCGCAGGGCGCTGGCGACGGCGAGGGCGATGCCGAGGTCCGCCGCCGGTTCGGCCACCCGCACGCCGCCGGTGACGTTCAGGAAGACATCGCAATTGGCGAGGGAAAACCGCAACCGCCGCGCCAGCACCGCGAGCACCATCGCGGCGCGGTTGGTGTCGAGGCCGCTCACCCGCCGCTGCGGCTGCGGCGCCTGGGTCGGATTCACCAGGGCCTGGACTTCTACCAACATGCAGCGGTTGCCTTCGACCACCGGCACGACGCAGGTGCCGGGCGCGGCGGCGTCGCGGTCGGCGATGAACATGCCGGCGGGATCGGCGACCTCCTCCAGCCCTTGCGGACCCATGCGGAAGAGGCCGATCTCGCTGGTCGAGCCGAAGCGGTTCTTCACCGCGCGCAGCGTCCGCAAGTCGGCGTAGCGGTCGCCCTCGAACGCCAGCACGCAGTCGACGAGGTGCTCCAGGAGGCGCGGCCCGGCCAGGCCGCCGTCCTTGGTGACGTGGCCGACCAGCACCAGCGCGGTGCCGGACGCCTTCGCCGCCTCGACCAGGGTCGCAGCGGCGGCGCGCACCTGCGATGGTCCGCCGGGTTCGCCTTCGATGGTCGACAGGCTGATCAGCTGCACGGAATCGACCACGACCAGGCGGTGCTTGCCGGCCCGGATCGCGCCCGCGATGGCGGCGGCGTCGTTGCTGCCCGACAGTTCCAGGTGCTGGCCAACCGCGGCGCAGCGTTCCAGCCTCCGACGCACCTGATCGACGGATTCCTCGGCGGTGACGTAGAGGGCAGGATGCTGGCTGCCGATCAGTCCGGTGGCCTGGGCGAGCAGGGTGCTCTTGCCGATGCCGGGTTCACCGCCGAGCAGGATGGTCGCCGCCGGCGGCAGGCCGCCGCCCAGGACGCGGTCGAATTCCCCGATCCCGGTGGCGAGGCGCGGCACCGGCGCGGTCGCGTTGCTGCTGGCGGATTCCAGCACCAGTCCCGCCGCCGCGCTGCGCTGCTGATCCGACTTGGCGGCGAGGCGCGCCTCGCCGGCGGTGATCTCGACCACCGCGTTCATCGCGCCGCACGACGGGCATTTGCCGGCCCAGCGGGCGAACGTGTCGCCGCAGTCGCGGCAGGCGAATCGGTCGGGGTCTCGGGCCATGGACGGGCATGGTGCCGCCCAGCAGGCGGGTTCCAGTCCGGGTCAACCGGCGGACCGGTTCAGCGCGTCCTTTCCTGCTCGCGGTAGGTCTTCACCTGGTCGAGGTAGATCGACGCCTTGCCCGCCAAGGCGGATCCGGGCAGATCGGCGAGGATGCGCTCGAAGCGGAAGCGGTTGGCCTCGACCCGCTCCACCCATTCGCGGTAGCCGGCTTCGGGATCCTGGCCGGCCAGGAAGATCGGGCTCATGGCCATGGTGTTCTTCACGAAGGGCGGGATCTTGCCCAGGGTCACCTTGAGCAGCAGGGGATGCCGGCCGATGCCGAGATGGACCAGGCCCTGGTCGGCCAGCGGCTGCCCGGAAAGCCAGACTTCGATGCCGCGGCTGGGCAGCGAGAATTGCAGCACCTGCACACGCGGATTGTCGAGCACCGTGAAGTAGCAGGTGATGCTCTCGCCTTTGCGCTTGATCGGGGCGAGCAGGTCGAGGCTCTTCGCGGTGTTGAACTTGTCCCGGCCGATGCAGGCCGGATCCAACGCCTGGAACGCGACCGTGCCGTCATGGAGCTTGACGCCCAACCCTGGCCGCGCCTTGGCCGGGCCGCCGAGCGCGGCCAGCGGATCGCCCGGGACCGATGCCGGGATCGGCCCGGCGAACAGCCATTGGTCGGCCATCACCCGGGGCTGCAGGCGGCAGATCGGGGTTCCTTCTGCCGGCGCGAAGCCGGTCGGTGCCGTCACGCGCAGCATCGGCGCCGGTGCCGGTTTCGCCGGGATCTCGTCGAAGAGGTTGTCGGCCAGGACCTTCTCCTGGTACTTGCGCCCTTCATCGCCGGTGACCGCGAGGCAGACCACGGAATCGTACTGGCGCAGGAAGAGCCGGTTGCCGTCCGGCAGCGGACTGGCGCGGAACATCCCGGTCACGGATCGCGCCACCACGAAGGGCTGCTTGCCGAGTTCGACCATCGCGATCATGCCGCTGCCATAGGTGCCCTGGAAACCAGCTCCACCGTGCGGGTCGCCGCCATCGCCTACGATCAGGTATTTGCCGGCCTGGACCGGCGGGATGGTGGGATCGGTCTGCTGCCGCATGACGGCCCGGTAGCGGTAGGTCTTCCTGCCGGTGGCCGTGTCGAAGATTTCGAGCTGCGTCCACGGGCATGGATAGTGCTGCGGCACGTGGGCGCTGTCGACGCGGACCACATGCATCCGGCCATCCTGCACCAGCGGACCCTTCATCCAGTGCTCCGGCCCGGCGGCGGTCACCGACTTGACCTGGCCGCGGCCGTAGTTGGGTGGATCCTGCCACAAGGTGCGCGCCGCGACGCGGCCAGCCTCGTCGATCCAGAACCGGGTGGCCTCCTGGCCCATCACCGGGGCGAAGAACGCCGTGTCGCCGACCACCGCCGGGGCGGCGCGGTTGGCCTCGTGGTGCAGCACCTCGCGCAGGACCAGACGGCCATCGGCGGCATCCACCACCGCCCCATCGGCGGTGATGATCAGATCCCTGGTGGCGGTACCGGCCGGCAGCCGCATCAGGGTCATGCCATTTCCCAGACCGGCGGCGCGGTCATGCCCCAGGACCACCCGCCTGGCCGGACCGGTGGCGGTCCAGCGGATCTTGCCCGTCGCCGGGTCGAGACCGCGCAGGGCATAGGCATCGGTGGCCTCCGCCTTCCTGCCTTCAGGCCGGAGATCGCCTTGCAGCACCAGATTGCCTCCGGCCAGCAGCGGCGAGCCCATGTTGGCGGAGGTCCAGCGCAGGCCGGAATCGACCTCCCACGCAAGGGTTCCGTCGAGCCCGGCGCACAGCACCGCGCCGGTACCGAAGTGGGCGTAGATCCGATCGTCGCCCGCCACCGGGCTGAGCGACAGGAACGACTTGGCCTGGGGATCCTTGGACGCGGGTGGCGGATCGCCGGCCTTGGCGTCGAGATGCCAGCGTTCCTTGCCGGTCTGGGCGTCGAGGCAGACCAGCCGGCCCGGTTCGGCGGTGACGTACAGCAGGCCGTTCTTCAGCACCATATCGCCGGTTCCGAACGGCAGGGCGGTCTTCCAGGCCACATTGAGGTTCTTCTCCAGATCCCAGGCCAGGGGCGGTTGCGCGTCGGGATGGATGCCGCTGCCGTCGCCGCGAAAGCCCAGGGTGGTGGTCTTGGGAATCTGCGCGGCCGTCAACGCCGGCCAGGCCGCGTCGCCCGGTGCGCCCTGCTGGCAGAGGTGCAGGCGGAAGGTGGTGAAGTCGATGCCGCCCTGCGGCCGGGGCGCGAAGCCGTTGAACCAGTCGACCCGCGACCAGTGCTCGTTGGCGGCGCGGTTGCTGCCGATGCGCAGCAGCAGGCGATTGGCGCCGGCGCGCAGCTTCACCGGCAGGATGGCGTGGTTCAGGTCGTCGTAGTCGCGACCCGAATCCCAGACCAGGACGTCATCCATCCACAGGGTCGCCTGTCCTTGCAGCTGGATCGCGAGGAAGACCTGCTGGTCGGCGGTGCTGGTGATCGTCGTCGTGGCGTACCAGTCGAAGAAGCGCATGCAGCCGGCCGAGAACTCCGGCGTCGCCGGCGCATGGACGAGCGCACCATCCATCCCCGCCGGCGTCCAGACTGCGGTATCGGCGACGTTCTCGACCGCACCGGTCCTGGTATCGGTCCAGAAGAGCCGGCTGCGCGCGTAGCCGCAGGCGGCCATCGGCATCACTGCGGGATGCGGCTGGTCGACCTCCTGGTCGTGGACCTCGAACGGCCCGAGGCAGCGCCAGTCGCCGACGAAGCGCCATTCCTGCGCACCCGCCGTGGAGGTCACCGCCGGCAGGCGGTTGCCGGCGAGCGCCTGGCAGTCGGCATACGGCCCGAAGCGCGGATCCGCAGGCCGTACCGCCCCCACCGGGATCCTGGCCGGGGACTCGGCCAGGCACGCCCGCGCCTGGGCCAGGACTCCGGCGATGTAGGCGGCGTCCTGGGGATCCTTGGCCGCCGCAGCGACCGGCGTCGGGATGCGGATCCGGTTGATGGCTTCCTGGATGGGCAAGGGATAGCCGCGCAGGCAGAGATCGAGGACCAGGATCTGGCGGTAGAGTCCGGCGATGCGGGCCAACGCGGCGGAGGGATCGTCGGCCGCGACCGGGGCGGCGATGCGGTCGAGCAGATCGAGGCCGGTCGAGGTCGGCAGCACCGGCCCTTGCAGCGGTCCGGTCCATTCGCCCAGCGCCCCGGTGCTGCGGTAGCTGCCGGCGAGCGCGTGCTCCTGGATGGCGCCGCTGAGCAGATCGCGCCCGCTGCCGAACTTGTGCTTGCCGCCGGGCGCCTGGAGCAGCCAGGCGGTGTCCACCCGGCCCTCGCTGATCCGTCCGGTGAACTGCACCTTGGGCAGGCCGCAGGCGTTCCAGGCCTTGATCCCTTCGGGATCACCCTTGCAGCCGTTGACCATGGTGAACTCGATGTCGCCCGAAAAACCGCCCGCCGCGTCCACGACCAGGGGCGAGCAGCGCAGGCGGTAGTCCCCGAACGGGCCGCCCATCCACATCGGATCCGTGGGGGCATCCTCCTGCACCCAGCCGGAGCCCTCCGCCCGGTAGCGCATGGTCAGGGTCATGCCGACGAAGCGATGGAAGGTCAGGACCAGCCGGCGGCTGGTGGGTACGATGGTGGCATCGATGGTGAAGGTCTGCTGCAGATCGGTCGCGGTCTCGTCGGCCTCGGCGCGGTCGCCGTCGGCCTGATCCAGGCTTTTCCGCCACGAGATCACCAGCGGCCCGGCGAGACGGTCCTTGTCCAGGACGAGGCCGGCGGGATCGACCGGACGCACCTGCATGCCGGCGCCCAGGCCGGTCGGTCGCGCGGGCACGCGGAACGATCCCCCCATGCGGTACAGGTCGACCCGCATGGCTCCTTTGCCCAGACCAGCATCGAAACCGAGCGAGATGACCCGGGGGCTCTCACGGGCGGAATCCGCCTTGAACCTGGCTTCGAGCCGGCCGCGCAACCCGTCGCGGATGGAGGTCAGCTCCACCGCCGGATCGGCATCGGCCGCCGACAGTCCCCAGCCCAGGCAGGCGAGCAGCAGGATCAGGCGCAAAGGCAGGGAAGAGGACATCGGGATCTCCGGGCGGGACGAGGATATACCCTCGCGCCGCCAAGGCGTTGCGGGGATGGGCAGCGTTCAGCCCCAACGACTTGTGCTGGCACGACCTGAGCGTCAGCATCCCGCAAGGAAGCCAGCCATGAGCGAAGCCGCCGCCGCCCACGTCCGCAAGCAGATGGTGCTCGACCCGACCCGGCGCTCGCTCCAGGTCGCCCGCTTCGAGACCATGCTGCGCGAGCGCGTGGTCGGCCAGACGCCGGCGATCGAGGCCATCCTCGACTCGTTCTCCAAGATCCTCGCCGGGGTGCGCAACCAGGAACGACCGCTCCTGACCCTGCTCTTCCTCGGCCCCACCGGCGTCGGCAAGACCGAGACCGTGAAGGCCCTGGCCGAGACCATCTTCGGCAAGCGCAGCGCCTTCGTGCGGGTGAACTGCCAGGAATTCTCGAGCGAATTCACGGTGTCCAAGCTGTTCGGCAGCCCGCCCGGCTACGTCGGCAACGATGTCGAGCCGATGCTGTCCCAGGACAACCTCGACCGCCACCACAAGGAGGCCCAGGCCGAGGCGCGCGGCGTCTTCGCCGAGGGCGACGGCAAGATCGCCAAGCTCTTCCCCCAGGTGAAGAGCCACTACCTGTCGATCGTCCTCTTCGACGAGATCGAGAAGGCGCACCCGAAATTGTGGAACGCGCTCCTGGGCCTGATGGAGGACGGCCACCTGACCCTGGGCAACAACAAGGTCGTCGACTTCACCCGCTCGCTCATCGTCTGCACCACCAACGTCGGCGCCGAGCAGATGAGCGAGACCCTGCGCCAGAAGGCGATCGGCTTCGAGGTCAAGGTCGAGGCCGAGCAGCTCAACCGCGACATCCAGTCGAAGGCCATCGAGGCCGCGAAGGACCACTTCCCCTTCGAGTTCCTCAACCGCTTCGACGACATCATCTGCTTCCGCATCCTCACCCCCGAGAACCTGCGCGACATCCTCGACCTCATGCTCAAGGACGTCTACGCCCGCCTGCTCGGCGCCTCGGTGCCGATCATCCTGCACTACTCGCCCGCCTACCTCGGCAAGATCCTGAAAGAAGGCACCGATCCCCAGTTCGGCGCCCGCCCGATGCGCCGCGCCGTCGAACGCCTGCTCGTCGCCCCGCTGTCGCGCCTGATCGCCTCGAACCAGATCCGCGCCGGCGACATCGTCGCCGTCCGCCTGCGCGACGACGAACCGGTCTTCATCCGCGAAGGCAGCGACAAGAAGACGGCGGACAGCAGGATCCTGCGCTGAGATTCCGCCTCACGGGTGCGGAATCGCCGGCGCGCCCGGGCGTGGTTTCGGGCTGGAGACCATGCCGGCGCTGAAGTCCAGGCCGCTGGATTGCGAGTCCGCCGTGGCGGTCTGGGCGCTGCCGTCGACCGGGCGGTATTCGCCCAGGGCCTCGATCAGGCGTTGCACGGTGGCGCGCCATTCGGCGACCGCCACGTGGTTGAGCGACCACAGCAGGCGGCGGCGGGTCTGGCCGTGCCAGGCGTCGGGGATCGGGCCACGGGCGCAGTGGCCGACGAAGGTCTGGAAGAGCGTCTGCGCTCCACGCACGGTGGGCACCTCATCGAACCAGGGCGCTGCGGCGGTGTCCTTCCAGGCGGCCCGGCAGCGCGCGAGCAGCGCCTCGATCGCGCGATCATCGGTGAAGGCGGCACGCACGGCCTGACGGTCGTCGGCGAGGGTCCGCGCGGTCGCATCGGCCAGGTCGTGCATGCGCTGCTTCAGGTCGTCGGCGACGTCCAGGCGGAATCCGGTCTCGGCGATCGCGACCAGGGCGATGAGCCGCGTCCGTGTCCCCGGCTTGGCAGACTCGGCCTGGGTGATCAGGCGGCGCGCCATGGCTGCGTCCTCGTCGGCCGCCAGCCGCCAGTCGAAGACCGCATTCGCGGATCCGGGCGCCAGCGTCCAATCGACGCTGCGGTCGCCGTGACGCGCGGACAACGTCAACGCCGAGGTGGACGCGGTGGCCAGCTCCATCGCCCAGCCGCCCGAGGCCCAGGTAACCGCCCGGGTGCCGTCGGGGGCGCTGATGACCACGCCGCCCCGGCCTTCGCCGGGATCGAACTCGCCGTTGCGATTGGCATCCAGGTAGACCACGCCGCCGGCCAGCCGCCCGCCGGGACGCAGGGCGAACTGCTGCACCACCACCAGCCCGGCGCGCGATGGCGCGATGCCGATGCCGCACTGGCGGTAGGCCGGAAACATCAGGTTGACCCGATGCCCACGACCCGCCTGCATGCCGCCTGGAAGCTTGCCGTCGAGATCCCAGTCGATCACCAGTCCGGTGTGGGCCTGGTCGACGGAATGGAGTCGGGAGGCGACGTTTTCACCGCCGCTGACCGCGGCGAAGCCAGCCGCGTTCATGCGCTCGACGGCATCGACGCCGGTGAAACCCTGGGCTCCGCGCACTTCGCGATGGGCATTCGCCCCCGGACCGTTGGCGATCAGGTAGGCCGCATGCCGACGTGCCGCGACGACCAGCGCCGGATGCATGACCAACGGCGCGACGGCCGGCATCGCTCCGAGTTCCTGTCGGAAGAGCGCCAGGTCGATCCCGGGCAGCACCGGATCCGCGTCCGCCGGTGCCAGACGCGTCGCTTCGCCCGCCGGATCGGCGCGCAACCGGTTGACCAGCCAGAGCAGGCGCACTTCGTCTGCGGTGGGTTCGGGCTCCCGCTTGGGTTCTGGTACGCGCGCCGGCGGTTCGACCGCGGCCAGGGTCAGGCTGAAAAGGACGGAGATCACGGTGACCAGCATGTGCGACCTGAGTCAGCACCGTCCTTCCGGCATTCACCAATTATTGCCGTGTGATGCCGGGTGTCCCCCACCTCACTGCGTCATTCCTGATCCCAGCATCGCGAACGTGATCGAATTCGCTCTTTCCAACGCGATGCTACCCATCTAGCATCTGCATACCTCAAACCACCAGGATCATCCCATGCGCCGACTCCTTCCCCTCCTACTCCTCCTCGCCGCCGTCGGTGCCGCTGGCGCCCGTGAGATGACGCCGGACGAGACTGCCGCCGCGTTCGGTGCAGCCGCCACCGGTTTCGCCATGGTGGCCGTGGTGATCGCCCTGGTCGTCTGCCTCGCCGGCCTCGCGGTCATGATCTTCTTCCTGCTCAGCATGCAGCGCTGCCTGTCCCGCATCAGCGAACCGAATCGCGAGATGTCCCCTGGCCAGGTGTGGCTGAACCTGATTCCGTTATTCGGGGTCGTCTGGATGTTCTTCACCGTGATCAGGACTGCCAACTCCTTGAAGAAGGAGTTTGCCAGCAAGAACAAGGAATGCGGTGATGGCGGATACCTCATTGGGCTGCTCATGTGCATCTTCAGTTGCTGCAGCATCATCCCCATTATCGGGGCGCTCTTCGGTCTCGCGGCATTGGTCCTGTTCATCATCTACTGGGTGAAGATCGCCGGCTTCAGCGGCCAGCTTGCGGCCAAGTAGTCCCGACCAGGAATCCCGCTGATGCGCCACACCCGTCCCGGCAGCCTGACGCTGCTGGCCATCCTCGCATTCATTCTGGCCGGATTCACCGTACTGGGATTCTTCGGTCAGCTGATGGTGCTGCTGGTCCAGAACTTCGCCGCCAGCGACAAGGGGATGCAGGAGGCCATGGCCCTGATCCCACGTTGGCACCAGGTGCTGTCGCTGGTCTGGTCGGCGGTCTCGGCGGCTCTCTTGATCATGACCGGCATCGGCCTGCTCAAGCAGGCGCCGATCCTGGGACGGTTGCTGGCGACGGTGTGGTCGGTGCTGGCGATGGCGATGATCGTCGTCGATCTGAGCGTGATGCCCGATCGCCACTCGGCCTTGTGGTCGGTGCTCGGGCTGCTCTATCCGGTGGTGCTGCTGGTCTGGGTGCAGGTCGTCTGCGCCGAGGTCTGGCGCCCGGTGGCCATCCCGGTCGCCACCGGCGGGCGGGCGGAGGTCCATCCGCTCGCCCTCACCGCCGGCCAGTCGCTGCGCCAGAGCCTGCGCGCAGTGGGCGGGCCTGGGTTCGTGCTGGGCTATCTGTTCGCAGGCGTGCTGACCGCCGCCATCATCCTGGCGGTGGCGCAGATCGGTGACGTGATCGCGGACAAGAGCGTCAAGGGTGATCCGGCTGCTAAGAAATCCCTGGAGACCATGCAGTCGAACGCGGTCGAGTCCGGCACCCGCTGGCTCATCGGGGTCGTCCTGGGCGAAGGCAAGGATACCACGCCCAGCGCCACCGATCTGATCGACCCCACGGCGAAGAACCCCGACAGCCAGAGCGCGCGCTGGACGAAATGGCTGGTGCGCGACCATCCGCCGCTGCTGTCGTTCACCTGGCTGCTGCTGTCGCTCCTGCTGGTGCTGGCGGTGCCGTATGCGTCCGCCGGGCTGATCGCGCGCGATTCCGGCACGCGCGGGTTCCGCTTCCTGCTCGTGCGGGTCGATCGCGACAGCGTGTACCTCGGCCGCTTCCTGGGCGCGGCGATGCTGGTCGCCGCGAGCACGGTGGTGCTGGTCGCCATCTGCGCCCTGGGCCTGGGTTTCGCCCAGACGCAACCCGACTGGGGCCTGATCGCGCGCTGGTCGGGCTGGGCCGCCTGCGCGCTGGTGCTGACGGCGCTGCCGTACCTGGCGCTGGGCCAGTTGTTCTCGTCGCTGGTCAACCATCCCTTCCTCGCGCTGATGACGGTGAAGGGCGCGGTCATCCTCTGGCCGGCGGTGGTGTTCAGCCTCGCGGTGGCGTGGGGTCCGGCGAAGTGGCTGCTCTGCGCGCTGCCGCTCGGGGCGCAGCTCGCCCTGTTCCATCCCGCGCCGTGGCTGGTCGCGCTGGCCGCGTTGGCGTGCCTCGGCTACACCGCGATCTATCTCTGGCTCGGTCTGATGGTTTTCAGAAGGAAAGACCTGTGAACGCCCCGCTCATCATCGATGGCCTGTGCAAGAGCTACCACGGCCGCCGGGTGCTCGACGAGGTCTCGTTCGCGGTGCCGGCCGGCAGCGTGTTCGGCCTGCTGGGCCCGAACGGAGCCGGCAAGACGACGCTGTTCTCGATCGTCGCGAACTTCATCCATGCCGAGGCGGGCGCGGTCACGGTGCTCGGGCATCCGCACCAGGACGTGCGCGCCCTGCACGGGCGTCTGGGCATCCTGCCGCAGGACGCGGCCTTCCAGCGCGACCTGTCGATCCTCGACCAGTTCGTCTACTTCCTGCGCCTTGCCGGGCGCACGCATGCCGATGCGGTGGCCGAGGTTGCCGACGCCCTGGGCAAGGTCGGGCTGTCGGATTACCTCGGTCGGCGCACCGGCGAACTGTCGCATGGCATGTACAAGCGCCTCTGCCTGGCGCAGGCGTTCATGGGCGAACCCGAGGTCATCCTGCTCGACGAGCCCACCGCCGGGCTCGATCCCAAGAATGCGGGAATGGTGCGTGCGCTCATCCGCGAACTCGCGAGGAATCGTGCCGCCGTGGTGGTGAGTTCGCATGATCTCAGCGAAATGCAGGAACTGTGCAGCCACGTCGCGATCCTGAAGCAGGGCAGGCTGGCCTCGTGCGGACCGGTCGGAGAACTCCTGCGGGCGACCACCGCCATCCGCCTGCTGCCCGCGCGGCCGGTGACCGGCACCGAACGCGCCGCCCTCGCCACCGTGCCCGGCGTGACTGCGGTCGAGCCCGCCGCCGACGGCTGGATCGAGCTGCGCATCGCCGGCGAACCGACCGCAACCGCCTTGGCCGTTCAGGCCAAGGTCGCCGAACTCGGCATCCTGGTGCGCCGCTTCGAAGACGGCGGCACGCTGGAGCGGCACTTCCTGGCGGTCACCGCCGACAAGCCGCCGCTTTGACAGCGGGGAATGGCCACAACGTGCCCAAAGGTCACAAAGTTCGCATCTTCCCATGCGGATGGCCTCGGGTGGGTGGAGAGGCGTTGACCAAACGGTTGGCGAACTACCTCTGCATCACGTAACCGTCACCCCTTTGTGACCTTTGTGTTCTTTGTTGCCATCTCCCAGACCATCCGTGACCAGGCAAACGTCAGCGGTCGAGGAACGCCTCGACGTGGTCGCGCAGCGCGACGTGATCCTGCACCACCGGGTACTGCGGGAAGTCGCGCATCACGGCGGCGGACGGCCGGAAGAGGATGCCCTGGTCGGCAGCCCCGAGCATCGAGGTGTCGTTGTACGAATCGCCCACCGCAAGGATGCGGAAATTCAGCGCCCGCAGGGCCTCGACCGCGCTGCGCTTCTGATCCGGCAGGCGCAGACGCCAGCCGGTGATGCGCCCGTTGTCGGCGACCTCCAGCGTATGGCAGAACAGCGTCGGGCGGCCGAGCTTCGCCATGAGCGGGCCGGCGAACTGGTAGAACGTGTCGCTGAGGATGATGCCCTGGGTGCGGCCGCGCAGCCAATCCAGGAATTCCGCTGCGCCTGGCAGCGGATCGAGGGTGCCGATGACCTCCTGGATCAGGGGCAGGCGGATGCCTTCGCGATCGAGGATGTCGAGACGGTAGCGCATCAGCTTGTTGTAGTCCGGCTCGTCGCGGGTGGTGCGGCGCAGTTCGGGCAGGCCGGTGCGTTCGGCGACGTTGATCCAGATCTCGGGAACCAGGACGCCTTCGAGATCCATGGCGATGACGGCGGGGGTGATGGCAGACTCCTCGGTCGGGTCGCACCGCCGCCTCGGGCCGGCGCGAGGCGCGGATGCTGTGCGAACCGGGCGGTGCGCAACTGCCCACACCACCCGCGCCCACGCCCGCATGGTTCGCATTGACTTGGCGAACTCAGGTCGTGTGATCCGAACGATGCCCGGTTCACCAGTCCAGGAGCGCCCATGAAGGAAAAAGCCAGCCAGGAAGAGATCTACCGCATCATGCGGTCGGACATCGAAGCCGGCAGCTACCCGGCATCCAGCCGGCTGCCCTCGGTCAGAACCTTGGCCAAGCGCTTTTCCGCCAGCCCGAACACGATCAGCAAGGTGGTCTCGCGCCTGATGGAATCGGGCCTGTGCACCGCCCGGCGCGGCGTCGGCCTGTTCGTGCGCTCGCTCCCGAACCGCAAGCTGACCCTGCTCGTCGGCTCGACCAGCCCGACGCCGAAGGACGACTTCTACGGCCAGGTCGAACAGCGCATCGCCGAGCGCTGCCAGGCCGACGGCATCGAGATCGAGCGCTACTACATCCAGGCCGGCGATCCGCCCTACGGCCCCGATGTCGACCGCATCCGCAAACCGGGCCGGGTCATCCTCTGCATCGGCCTGACCCACGAACCGCATCTCAAGCAGCTGTCCGACCTGCGCCGGCCGATGCTCGTCCTGGGCTGCGCGCCCAGCCGCTGCAACGCCTCGTCGATCGTGCCCAACAGCTATCGCTCCGGCTACCTCGCCGCGCGCTACCTCATCCGCAAGGGCTGCCGCCGCATCGCCTTCATCGGCCGGGTGCGCGAGGTCCGTGGCGTCACCCTGCCCGAGGCTGAGTCGCTGAAGGAGCTCGCCGGCATGCAGTGCGCCTTCATGGAGGACACCCTCCCCATCCATGCCGACCTGATCTTCAACGATATCAGCCAGGTACCGGCGCGCGCCGCCCAGCTGAAGGAACCGCCCGACGCCCTGATCATGCCCGATTCCAACGGCGTCGAGGCCGTGCAGGCGATCAAGGCCCTCGGCGGGAAACTTGAGCGCGTGGTGATCGGCGACGACCGCCTGCTCGAGATGACCCGGCGCCCCGCCGCCGTGGTCGTGCGCCGCGACGATCTGGTCGAACTCGCACTGATGGAACTGCATCGCCTCCTGGATGAGCAGAGCAAATCGCACCGCTCGCTCATGGTCGACGGCGACATGCACGACTCCGCCCTGGTCTGACCTGAACCTGGTGCCTGCCCCTGGCTGCCAGGCGCACAACACAGACCGCCGGGGCAACCCTGGCGATTCCACAACCACCGACCGCAGCCGACACGGATTTCTTTTATTTTATCGCAATCCGGCAAACAACGTACGTGTCCATACGGCGTAGGACATGCCGGGCATTCGTCTTAAGCAATGGATATACAAAGACTTAAGACTACAATAGTACCCACTGAAGGACTCGAACCAGTTTATGCACTACTTGCGGCAACCCGGAATACCGGTGTAAGTTTTTTATTCCCAGCGACTTAATAATGGTACCCGCTAGAGGACTCGAACCAGTTTATGCACTACTTGCGGTAACCCAGAAGATCGGTGTAAGTTATTGATTCTCAGCGACTTAAAAAATGGTACCCGCTAGAGGACTCGAACCAGTTTATGCACTACTTGCGTTGATCCTGCCTACCGATGTAAGTTATTGATTTTCATCGATTTAAATATGGTACCCGCTAGAGGACTCGAACCTCTGACCCCCACCATGTCAAGGTGGTGCTCTAGCCAACTGAGCTAAGCGGGCGTGAATTGTGGCAGACAGCCGGACTCACCGCGGTAGCGATTCCAGGGCCTGGAAGTACCTTGGATTCGACGCGGGGCGGGGATCATGTTGAGCAGTCAGCCTTTGGCAAGAGTTCAATTATTTCCACGATATGACCGGGAAAACATGACGTAACGAACCATGAAGGGACAATTCGCAGAAAATCGCACAGGAAACAACGGATCCCGGCGGGAATCATGCTCGATCCAAGGTAATTCAGCGGATTCTCGTCCAGATCGCCTCATCCCGTGGCGTTCATGCCCGCCGCCGCAGCGACTTGCTCCCCGCCGGCTGTTCGATGCGTCCGGCCCGGATCAGCCCGGCGACGGCGGACTT
>CAZZJC010000045.1:0-41208 GCA_964654285.1 uncultured Candidatus Kuenenia sp. | reverse complement strand
ATATACGGCCGGAAACCATATTTGTTTAAGACTTTTCAGTTACAGGACACTAGCGCAGGCCCGCTGATCGTCAGGTCGGCCATGCCGCCCTTGCCAGACGGTCGTGGCCATGCTGGGATCCGTCATGCCCCCTGCGTCGATCGCCCAGCTCGTGCGTCAGGCGTTGCCGACCGGGGTGCAGGTCGCGGATGATCTGGCCACCCGCCTGACCTGGGCCAACGATGCGAGCATCTACCGCTTGGTGCCACGGGTGGTGGTCTTCCCGCGCCGGGCCGAGGATGTGCCGGCGGTGCTGCGGGTGGCGTCAGCCACCGGGACGCCGGTGTGCTTCCGCGCCGGGGGCACCAGCCTGTCCGGCCAGGCGGTGACCGATGGCATACTCATCGTGATCAGCCGGCACTTGCGCGGGATCCGGGTGCATCCCGGTGCCGGACACGTGAGTTGCGGGCCGGGCGCGGTCGGCGCCTGGGTGAATGCGGCGCTGGCGCCGTACGGCCGGAAGATCGGCCCGGATCCCGCCAGCATCCAGGCGGCCGAGATCGGCGGCATCGTCGCCAACAACGCCTCCGGCATGTGCTGCGGTGTGGCTGAGAACAGCTACCATACGGTGACCGGCCTCGACCTGATCCTCGCCGACGGCTGGCGCGTCGACACCGGGGCGCCGGATGCCGATGCACGTTTCCGCCGCGAGCGGCCGGTGCTGGCGGCGGCCCTCACCGATCTCGCCCGCCGGATCGCCTTCACGCCCGGCCTGCCCGAGCGCATCCGCACCGCCTTTGCGAGCAAAAACACGGTCGGTTACAGCCTGAACGCTTTTCTCGACGCGGCCGGACCGGCCCAGGTGCTGCAACGCCTGGTGGTGGGGTCCGAGGGCACCCTGGCGTTCATCGCCGAGGCGACCTTCCGCACCCTGCCGTTGCCGCGCCACCGCGCCACCGCGCTGCTCATCTTCCCTGCGGTCGAAGCCGCAGGACAGGCCGTCGCTCCGCTTGCGGACAGCGGCGCGGCGGCGATCGAGATCATGGATGCGATTTCGCTGCGGCGGCTCGCGCACCTGCTGCCGCAGCCGCTGCCCGCAGGCGAGCCCGCCGCTCTGCTGGTGGAATACCAGGATGCCGATCCGGCGCGGCTGGAGCAGCGCCTGGCCATGGCGCGACCGCTGCTGCCTGGATTCGCGCTGGCCACGCCGGCCGCCTTCACCCGCGACGGCAACGAACAGGGCCGGCTATGGTCGGCGCGCAAAGGGCTGTTCCCATCGGTGGGCGCCTTGCGGCGCGCGGGCACGGCGGTGGTCATCGAGGACATCACCTTCCCGGTCGCGCGTCTGGCCGAGGGCATCCGCCGCCTGCGCGCCCTGTTCGTCCGCCACGGATACGACGACGCGGTGGTGTTCGGACATGCGAAGGACGGAAACCTCCACTTCACCCTCACCCCCGACATGGCGCTGGCCGACGAACGCCGACGCTACGACGGATTCATGCACGACCTGGCGGACCTGGTGCTCGGCATGGACGGGCATCTGAAGGGCGAGCACGGCACCGGCCGCAACATGGCGCCGTTCGTCACCGCGCAGTGGGGGCCCGAGGCCGTGGCGTTCATGCGCGAGGTGAAAACGCTGCTCGATCCCAGGGGGATCCTCAACCCGGGGGTGCTGCTCAGCGACGACCCGCAGGCCCACCTGCGCCACCTCAAGCAGATGCCCCCGGTGCATGGGCTCATCGACACCTGCATCGAGTGCGGCTTCTGCGAACCGGTCTGCCCCAGCCGCGACGCCGCCCTGTCGCCGCGCCAGCGCATCGTGCTGCTGCGTTCGAGTCAGGCGGATGCGGCCGCAGCCGACGCCGTGGCCGGCATACGCCAGGCGCAGGTTCTCGACGCCTGCGCCGCCGATGGCATGTGCAGCAGCGCCTGCCCGGTCGGCATCGACACCGGCGCCCTGGTGAAAGGCGAGCGCACGCTGTCCCATGGCGCCCTGGCCCGGGGGCTGGCCGGATTCACCCAGCGTCACCTGGCGACCACCCTCGGGCTGGTCCGGTTCGGCCTGCAGCTGACCCGGGGTCTGCGCCTGCCCGGCCGCGCCATCCCGTTCCCCCCACCAGCCCGGCCGCTGCCCAGGATCTGGACCCAGGCGGCATCCGGCCAGCTCACCGTCGTCTATGTGCCGACCTGCCTGACCCGGATGCTGGGGGACGATCCGGTGGCCGAGGATTTCGCCGCGCTCTGCCGCGCCGCCGGCCTCGGCGTGGTGCTGCCGATGGGGATAGCCGGCCTGTGCTGCGGCCAGCCCTGGAGCAGCAAGGGCTACACCGCTGCAGCCGTCTCGGCCCAGAGCGCCCTGGTCGCCGCCGTGCTGGAGGCCTCGCCGGGCACGGCCGGGGTGGTGGTCGACACCTCGTTGTGCGCCGCCGCCCTGGCGGAAACCGGGAAGCTCGATCCGCAGCTCGCCGCCGCCTGGCAGGCGCTGACCCGCTGGCATCCCGCCGCGTTCGCCGCCGACGTGCTGCTGCCGCGCCTGGCCGGCAGGTGGAAGGATGAGGCGCAGCCGGCGATCCTGCATCCGACCTGTTCCGAGCACAAACTCGGCTGGGTGCAGGATCTCATCCGTGCCGCGTCGCCGCCCGGCTCGCCCGCGGCGGTGGCGCCCGTGGCGGCCGGCTGCTGCGGCATGGCCGGCGACCGCGGCTGGCTCGTGCCGGATCTGACCGCCGCCGCGACCGCGCGCGAAGCCGCCGAGGTCCGCGACCGCGCCGGCGCCGGCGTGTCGACCAGCGCCACCTGCAATCTCGCCGTGGCCGCCGGAACCGGGCGAGAATACCGGCATCTGTTCACCTTCCTGCGTCAGCGCCTGCGCCCGGAAGCGGCAGCCACGCCAGCGACGCCCTGAAATCGAGGGCGCGCCAGGCCGCCTCTAAAGTCGGCCTTCCTGGGAGCGCCGGCGTCTCGCCAGCCGGAAAAGCGACATCCGCAGGATGCCGCCAACCGACCGGTGAGATGCCTCGGGGATCGCCCGCCCGCCCCGGTTGCTTCGTCGGCCTCGCCCCGACGATCCCGCGCCACGAGGTGGCCATGACGCTGCGCGTCTACAACACGTTGACCCGTTCCAAGCAGGAATTCGTCCCGGTCGAACCCGGCAAGGTCGGGATCTACCTGTGCGGGCCGACGGTGTATTCGGACTGCCACATCGGCCACCTGATGGGGCCGGTGCTCTTCGATGCGGTGGCGCGCTGGTTCGCGGCGCGCGGCTTCGCGGTGCGCTTCGTCAACAACATCACCGACATCGACGACAAGATCATCGAGCGCGCCCGCGAGAGTGGTGAGGACTGGTCGGCGATCACCGAACGCTACCTCGCGCAGTACCTCGGACTGCTCCGCCGCCTGCACGTCACCAGCATCACCGACCATCCGCGCTGCACCGGGTACGTCAGCCAGATGGTGGCCTACATCGGCGATCTGATCGCCAGGGGTCGCGCCTATGTGGCCGCCGATGGGGTGTACTACGATGTGCGGCAGCAGCCCGGCTACGGCAAACTGTCGAACCGCAAGCTCGACGAGATGACGGTGGATGCCGAGAAGGACGCCAAGGTCGCGGGCGGACTGCGCCATCCCGCCGACTTCGCCCTGTGGAAGCTCGCCAAGCCGGATGAGCCGTCGTGGCCCAGTCCTTGGGGTGCCGGCCGACCGGGCTGGCACATCGAATGCAGCGTGATGAGCCTGCACACCCTGGGCGCGACCTTCGACATCCACGCCGGCGGCGAGGAGCTGAAGTTCCCGCACCACGAGAACGAGATCGCCCAGGGCGAGGCGCACGGCGGCGGCTACGCCCGGTGCTGGATGCACAACAACCTGGTGCAGTTCCAGGGCGCCAAGGTGTCGAAGTCGGATCCCCGCATGCGCGACGCCGCCTTCGCCGCCCAGTTCAAGGCTTTGAACGTGGTCGACACCCACGGCGGAGCGGCGGTGCGCCTGCTCCTGCTGTCCGGCCACTACCGCCGGCCGGTCGACTTCGCGCCCGAGGCGATCGCGGCGGTGAAGAACGCGCTCGCGAAGCTCCATCGCCTGCTGGGCGCGGCGCTCGATGCGCCGGTCACCGCGACCGACGTGCTGAGCCGGCCCTTGCCCGAGGCGGTCGCCAGGCACCGCGACGCTTTCGCCGCCGCCATGGATGACGACTTCAACACCGCTTCCGCGATCGCCGAACTCCACGGCCTCGCCGCGATCGCGCGGAGCGGCGGCCCCGATGCAGCGGTGGCGGCCGTTGCGCTCACTACGCTCTGCGACCTCGGCCGCATCCTCGGCCTGTTCCAGCCCGGCGATGCGGCTGCTGCACCTGCCGGCGCTGACGACGCGACCCTGGGCAAGGTCATGGCCCTGGTGCTCGAACTGCGCCAGCGCGCCCGCGCCAACCGCGACTTCGCCCAGTCCGACCTCATCCGCGACCGCCTGAAGGACGCGGGGATCACGGTGAAGGACAGCAAGGACGGCGCGACGTGGGAACGCTCCCGCTGATGGACCGCTGGGAATTCACCCTAAAACCCGCAAAATGAGGCCCGCATTTTTCAGCAAGCTGGCACGGGTGAAAGGGTTGGTGAATTTTCCGCCGGCATCAATCGGGTGAGGAGATCGGATCATCCTCCTCGTTTTTTGAACGCTGATCACACCGACCATCATCGAAACCGTCACGTCAAAAATTTCCTGCAAAAATCGCAAGGGTGCCCCAGATGCAAGGTGGGAGGAAGGAGTGCGGCAGCGCCACATGACTGACGACCAACGCAGCAGGTGGGGCGCTCTTGCGATTTTCAGGTCCACCGCCGCAACCGGATGCGCTCCAGGCAGAGGCCGTGCGCCGGGGCCTGTTCGCGAGCGCAGGCGTTGACGGTGCCGGCGAGGGCGGCGGCGAGGTCTTCCGGTTCCGCGCCGCCGCGCGCGACCAGCAGGCAGGCGCCGACCAGGCTGCGCGCGAGGCGGTAGACGAAACCGCTGGCGGTGAGGTCGATGGCCAGGACCTCGCCGGTGCGGGTGCAGCCGGCGCGGAGCATGCGGCAGCAGGTCGCCTCGCGGCGTTCGCCCCGGCGGAGGAAGGCGGTCCAGTCGCGTTCCCCTGGCAAGAGCGCCATGGCGGCGGCCAGCCGCGCGCGATCAAGGCGCTCCACCCAGGCCGGCCGCCAGCGGTAGCGGGCCGCGAAGGGATCCGGGGCCGGACCGACATCCAGGCGGTAGCGGTAGGTCTTGTGCGCGATGGCCGCGAGGGCGTTCCAGTCGTCGGCGACGGCGGTGACGCTGTGCACCGCGATCTCGGCGGGCAGATGCCGGTTGAGTCCGAGCGCGAGCTCCGCCGGTTCCCAGGCGCGCCGGCAGTCGACGTGGGCGAGCTGCGCCCGCGCGTGCACGCCGGCGTCGGTGCGCGAGACGCCCTCGGCCCTGGCTTCGCCTTCGCCCAGGCGTGCGAAGGCCTGGTCGAGTTCGCCCGCCACCGTGCGCCGGTCCGGCTGCCGCCACCAGCCGGCGAAACCGGTGCCGTCGTAGGCGAGGCGCAGGGCGTAGCGTGGCATGGCGTCAGCGTGGGTCGGGCCGGACGTACGCCAAGCGGCTCATGCCATTCCCGCAGCGCATCCTGAGACCCGGCCCGCAAGCTCGCCATTGCCGGTGCGTTGTCGGCGTCATCATGCGCCGACCCAGGAACCGCCGCATGACCGCCTTGGCGCTGACCGACCTTTCCCGCTGCTCCGTCCATACCATGACCACCAAACCGTGGTCGCTGGAACAGGCGCTGGCCGGCTATGCGAAGGCCGGCGTGCCCGCGATCACGGTCTGGCGTCAGCACCTGCCTGCCGCTGGCGCCGAGGCCGCCGGACGGCTGATCCGGGCGTCGGGGTTGAAGGTCAGCGCGCTCGCCCGTGGCGGTTTCTTCCCGGCGCTCGACGCCGGCAAGCGTCAGGCGGCGCTCGACGACAACCGGAAGGCGCTGGATGAGGCCGCCGCGATCGGCGCGCCGATGGTGATCCTGGTCTGCGGCGCGGTTCCCGGCCTGCCGCTGGCCGAGGCGCGCAAGCAGATCGCCGATGGGATCGCAGCGGTGGTCCCGCACGCGCAGGCGCTCGGCGTGCGCCTGTCCATCGAACCGCTGCATCCGATCTATGCCGGCGACCGCAGCGCGGTGAACACCATGGCCCAGGCGCGGGCGATCTGCCGCCAGTTCGACCAGGTCATCCCTGGGGCGAAGCCGAGCGACCGCAAGCTGGTCGGCATCGCCGCCGATGTCTACCACATCTGGTGGGATGACGCACTGGAGGACGAACTCGCCCTCGCCGGCCATCACGGCTGGCTGCACGGCTTCCACGTCTGCGACTGGAAGCTGGTCCAGGCCGATATGCTCAACGACCGCGGCCTGATGGGCGAGGGCTGCATCCCGATCCGCACCATCCGCGGCTGGGCCGAAGCCGCCGGGTTCAGCGGCTACAACGAGATCGAGATCTTCAGCACCGCCCGCTGGTCCGGCGACCAGGAGGCGTGGCTCAGGACCTGCCTCGACGCCTACCGCGCCCACGTCTGACCATGGCGGATCTTTCCAGGGGTTCCAAGGAAGTTCGCGCCTGCGCCCCCGGCAAGGGGCCGTGGCCGATCATGATCGTCGACATGCTCGATCGCCCGACCAAACCGCTCGCCCAGGCACTTGCCGCCAACGGAGTCGAGGTCGCGACCGCGCCGGTCGGCCAGTTCGCCTCCGAGATGGCGAAGAAGGATCTCCAGCATCTTGTCCTGCTCGCCCATCCGCCCCTGGTCGAGGTCGCCCGGATCATCGCGGCGGCGCGGGCGCAGATCGCCGACCTCTGCGTGCTGCTCGTGGTGGACCGCTTCAAGGACGCGCAGTCGATCCAGCTCGCGGATCCGCAGGGCGTGATGATCACGGTGCGGCCGGTGCAGACCGTCGATCTCCAGCATTTCGCCGGCGTGCGCGTATCCGCCAAGGACCGCAGCCGGATGTCCCCGGCGATGCCGCTGGCGCTGATCCATCTGGAAAAGGACGTGGTGCGTCCGGCGGTGCCCGACCGCGAGGATTCGGGCAAGATCGCGACCCGCCGCTTTCAGCGGGAATGACGGCGATCCCGCGTCCGCAATCGATCCGACCCGACCCAGCCATCGTTCACCCAGGACCACCCATGGGCCTCCTCGCCGACACCATCGCCGCCATCGAACCCCAGGATCCCGTCTGGCGCGCCCGTGCCGTCGACCGGATCGGCCAGCTGACCATGCCGCACTGGGCCCTGGGCCGCCTGTGCGATCTCGCGGTCGACCTCGCCGGCATCACCCGGACGCTGACCCCGGCGACCGAGCGCAAGACCATCGTCACCATGGCCGGCGACCATGGCGTCTGCGCCGAAGGCGTATCGCTCTTCCCGAGCGCGGTCACACCGCAGATGGTGCACAACTTCGTCAACGGAGGCGCTGCGATCAACGTGCTCGCGCGGGTCGCTGGGGCGCGGGTCGTGGTCGCCGATCTCGGCGTCGCCGCCGACCTGTCGGATCTCGTCGCCCGCCGCCGGATCATCGGGCGCAAGGTCGCACCCGGCACCGCGAACTTCGCCAAAGGCCAGGCGATGAGCCGCGAGCAGGCGGTGCAGGCGGTCGAGGCCGGCATCGCGATCGCCCACGAACTGGCGGTGTCGTCCGATGTCTTCGGCACCGGCGACATGGGCATCGGCAACACCACCCCGGCGTCGGCGCTCATCGCGGCGGTATGCGGCGTCGCGCCCGAGATCGTCACCGGCTGCGGCACCGGCATCGGCGAGGAACAGCGCCGCCACAAGGCGGCGGTGATCTCCCAGGCGCTCGCGCTCAACCGCCCCGATGCGCGCGATGGCGTCGACCTGCTGGCGAAAGTCGGCGGTTTCGAGATCGGCGGCCTTGCCGGCCTCTGCCTGGGCGCCGCCGCGCTGCGCCGGCCGGTGGTGGTCGACGGGTTCATCTCCACCGCCGGCGCGCTGGTCGCGCACGTCCTTTGCCCCACCGTGGCCGAGCACCTCATCTGCGCCCACCGCAGCGTCGAACGCGGCCACGTCCTGATGCTCGAACGCCTGGGCCGCAAACCGCTCCTCGACCTCGACTTCCGTCTTGGCGAGGGCACCGGGGCGGCGGTGGCGATGCCGCTGGTCGAAGGTGCGCGCCGCATCCTCACCGACATGGCGACGTTCGCGTCCGCTGCGGTGAGCGATGCCGACAAGGCCGCGCATTGAGGCTCTGCCCTGGGCTGCCGTTTGGCTTCGCCCTCGCCGCCGTAGCCTGATCCGACCATGCCGATCCCGCCAAGCATCGCCCCCGGTTCCGCGACCTTCGCCCGGGTCCGGTTCTCATTCACCACGCCGCGCAGCGTCCGCTTGGAATACGCGCCCGATGGCGTCTTCGCCGATGCGCCGACCCTGACCTGCTCCAGCCGGCCGCTGGTCGCGGAGCCGCCGCAGGTGCGGAAGGATGGTGACGCCTGGATCATCTCGGCCGGCTCACTGACCATCATCTGGCGCGATGACGGCGGGCCGCTGTCGGCCGGCAACTGCCGGGTCGACTTCAGCTGCGGCAGCATGGCCGGCACCTGGCGACCGGGGCAGAAGGACGAGGGCAATCTGCACGGACCGCGTCGGACGCTGGATTCGTACCATGGGCGCATGCTGTACGACAAGCAGCTCAAGGAGCTGGTCGTGCAGCCGGAGCCTGACGGCCTGCTGTCGCGCAGCGGCTGGGCGCTGGTCGATGATTCCACCGCACCGCTGCTGCAACCGGGGCGCGACGGCCGTCCCTGGCCGGTGGCGCGACCGGCGGACGGTCGCCAGGACTGGCACCTGCTCTGCCATGGACGCGACCTGCGCCAGGGCCTGGCCGATGCGGCGGCGGTGTTCGGCGCCATGCCGCTGCCGCCGCGCTTCACGCTCGGCCTGTGGATCTCGCGCTGGTGGGCCTATACCGACGAGGAGCTGCTCTCCCTGGTCGACGAATACGACCGCCACGGCACCGGCCTCGATGTGCTGGTGCTCGACATGGAATGGCACACCGAAGGGTGGGGCGGCACCGACTGGGAACGCGCCTTCTTCCCCAGCCATAAGGAATTCCTCGCCGCCGTGCAGGCGCGGGGTCTCAAGATCACCTGCAATCTCCATCCCGCCGACGGCGTGACCCGCGACCAGTCGGCCTTCGCGGCCATGGCGGCCGCGACCGGAACGCCGCCCGTGGCCGAGAAGGTGCCGTTCGACTGCACCGATCCGCGCTACATGCAGGGGTATTTCGCCAACCTGTTGCATCCGAACGAAGACGCCGGGGTGCGTTTCTGGTGGCTGGATTGGCAGCAGGGCACGGAGTCGGCCGTGCCTGGACTCGATCCCCTGCCTTGGCTCAACCATCTGCATTGGCAGGACCAGTCCGCGCGCGCCCAGGCGAAGTCCGCTCGCCGGCCGCTCAACTTCAGCCGCTATGGCGGGATCGGCTCAGGACGCTATCCGATCGGTTTTTCCGGCGACACCGAGAGCTCGTGGCGGACGCTGGCCTACCTCGTCGATTTCACTGCCCAGAGCGCCAACTGCCTGTACGGGCACTGGAGCCACGATGTCGGCGGATTCTTCGAGAGTCCGTGGGAAAAGCGTCTCGGGGCCGAACTCTACCTGCGCTGGGTCCAGTTCGCGGCGCATGCGCCCGTCCTGCGCACCCACGCGGCGCGGATCGCGCATGCCGATCGCAGGTTCTGGCTCTGGGGAGAACCCTACGGCGGCCACATGGTCGCTGCGGTGCGCCGCCGCTACGAACTCGCCGCGTACATCTACACCGCCAACCGCCGCGCGTGCGATACCGCCGTGAGCGCGGTGCACGGGGTCTACCTCGATCATCCGACGCACGAAGGCGCCTATCGCGCGGGCCAATACGCCCTCGGCGATGATCTCGTGGTCGCTCCGGTGGTCGCGGCGGCCGATCCGGCCACCGGACTCGCCCGGAGCGAGACCTGGCTGCCGCCGGGCGCATGGTACGATACCGCCCGAGGCCGGCAGATCCCGGGTGGCGGCCTGCACTCCGAGGGTTATCTGCTCGACGAGGTTCCCGTCTTCGCGCGCTGCGGCAGCGTGGTGCCGGTGTTCCTCGATGCGCGTCGCCTGGCTGTGCGGGCGGTCGCGCACCTCGGCTTCGAGTGCATCCCCGGCGCGACGGGGGGTGGCGAGTACTACGAAGACGATGGCGAGACCCAGGGGTATCTGCACGGCGACAGCGCCGCCTGGACCGTCCTCCAGGAATGCGGCCCGGACTATGTGATCATCCAGCTCGCGGCCCTCGCAGGAGGCTATCCGGGCATGCCCAGCCGCCGCCGGATCGATCTGCGCCTGTGCGGCCTCGGCCCGCCCCAGACGGTGCTCCTCGATGGTCGCGCGCTGCCGTCCGGCGATCCATCCAGCAGCAGCGGCTGGAGCTTCGACGTGCAGCGCATGCTGCCGGTCATCCGCCTGGGCGACCACGATCCGCGCTGGCCCTGCACGGTCGAGGTGCGCTGGCGGAATGCGGCCGCCCTCCGCGCCGGCGACGGACTCGCCGGCGCGGTGCGCCGTTGCCGCGCCGCGTTCCATCACTTGCGTGCCGCGATCCATCCGCTCATGCGCCGGCCGGCCGATCTCGCCCATGTCGGCGCGCGGCTGGCTGGCGGCAGCGATGCGGTGGCGGAACGGGATGCCCTGGTGCGGGGGATCGACGATCTCCTCGCCGCCTGCCGCAGGGCCCTGGAGCAGCCGGATGGCGAGGATCGCCGCGCCGCCGAGCAGCGCGCGGCCGCGACCGCCGCCGTCGCGCTCCTTGCCGATGGGCTGGCCTGCCTGCGCTGAACGCGGCTGCCCTGCGCACCTGCCCGGCCTTGTCCTCTCGTGGCTGGCGTTCCTGGTCCGTGCCCCAAGCATGGAACCAGCATGGGATCACGCCGGCTTCTCTGGTGGGCAGCGCAGGGGGCCTTCGTCCTCCTGGCTGGCAACATGCCCGCCCTCAGCGCGATCGAGGCCGCCCTGCCCAGGACCGATGCGGTGGCGGTCACGCCGCTTTCCGGCATCAAGCAGCGCTTCGGCTGCTTCCTGATCGAAAGCGATTGGGGCGACGACGTGGCGGCGCAGACCCGCAACGTCGCCCGGTTGAAGCCGCTGCTGGAGGACACCGTGCGCTACTTCCTGCGCACCTACCGTCTGCCGCCGACCTGCTTCTCGGACTACGCCGACTTCTACGCCAAGGGAGGCGGCGAAGAGCGCCTGGAACCCTTCATCCGCCTGCGCATCTGGAAGCGCGATGACGACCTGACCGCCGACTATCAGGCGCGCTACCAGACGAAGTCGCTGCCGGCGGCGTTCTTCGGCATCAGCAGCGTGCGCGATGCGTACGGCAAGCCGACCTCGACCTGGATGCGCGAGATCGCCACCACCAGCGAAGGCAAGACCGACGAGCAGATCCTGCGCCATCTCTACCATGAGATGGGGCACCTGTTCATGCGCACCTGGCTGCTCCGCCCGGGCGAACTGCCGAGCTGGATCGAGGAAGGCAACGCCGAGCTGTTCCAGTACCGCATCGGCAACGGCACCCGTCCCGAGGCGGAACGGCGGGAACGGCTGGGATACCTCAACGAGATCCTGGCCGAGGGCGCGATCATCCCGTGGACGGAGTTCATGCGGATCGGCAACATGGACTCGCTCGACAGCACCTGGAAGGATCCGGTGCGCAGCCAGATCCAGTACCTGCAGGCCTGGTCGGTGACCGAGTTCATGGTCGCCACCCCGGCGCGGCAGGAGGCCTACCTCGCCTTCCTGGAACTGCTCAAGTCCGAGTTCGCGACGGCGACTCCCGGCGCAGCCGGGAAGGACCTCCATGAAGCCGTGCGCCGGCGCGTGCTCGACCGCCAGTTCGCGCTGATCCAAAAGGCCTACGGCACCGACCTGGCGAGCCTGGAAAACCAGTGGAAACAATGGCTGCGCCAGACCGTGCACGACCAGACCCTGGCCAATCCGGTGATCCGCTACCACCGGGGCGACTGGCACCTGTCCTACCGGGCCCGGCTCGCCGCCACGGACGCCGTGCATGAGGCGGAGATCGCCAAGGCCGAGGCGCTGTTCCAGGAATGCGTCAAGGTCGCGCCCCGGACGTGCGAGGGCTGGGTCGGCCTGGGCCGGGTGGCGATGGCGCGCAGCGATGAGCGCACCGCGACCGAGGCCTTCGCGCGCGCGATCAGCCTGGACGGGAGCAACTTCACGGCCCTGCTCTACGATGGCGTCGCGCTGCTCCATACCGGCCAGGCCGAACGGGCCTCGGCCTCGTTGCTCAAGGCCGTCGCGCAGCGCCCCGACCATCCCGAGGTGAACTTCTTCGCCGGCCAGGCTCTCGCGGTCAGCGGCCGTGATCCGGCCAAGGCGCTGCTCTGCCTGCGCCGGGCGCGGGACCAGTCGCAGGATCGCCAGGTGCCGGCCTCGCTGCTGGAGGGGGCCGTACTGTACCGCTCCGGCAAGCACCAGCAGGCCTACATCGCGTGGTTGCGCGCATCGAACCAGGCGGTCGACGATCCAGGTCCGCTCCTGCTCATGGCGATGGCCAAGCTCGCCCAGGACGCGCATGACGAGGTCGGCGTCATCCTCGACCGCATCCCGAAGTCCGCCCAGGCCGCCGTCGATCGCGTGCGGATGCTGATGGCTGAGAAGCCGGCAGGCAGCACGGTACCACCCATCATGTTCACGCGACAAGGATGGCCGACGTTCGCCTGCTTCGTACGGGGCGGCGAGGGCGCAGCGCAGAAGGCCGAGCGTAGCGGCAGATAGAAGCCGGTTCAGCGTCCGCCGGCCAACCGGGCCCGTGCGGCGAGCCGGATGGCCTCGGCCTGCGCCTCGGGGTCGAGGACGGCGGTCGCCAGCACGGCAAGATCGGGAGCGGCCTCGTTGATCCGGCCCAGGTCCATGAGCATCCGGACCCGGGCCAGGCGCACCTCCGCCGGCAGGCCGCCATCGCCGAGGCGCTCGGCGATCTCGCAGGCGTCCAGCGCCGGCGCGCTGCGTCCGATCTTCTCCAAGGCCAAGGCGCGTTCAGCCCAGGAACGTTGCCGGCGATCAGGATGGGCGAGCAGCAAGCGGGTGAAGGCGGCGTCATCCAGCAGATCCTGGGCCGACACCGACAGCCCCTTGCCGGCTTCCTTGGCCTGAGCCGCCCGCACCTGGCGGACATCCGCCGCGAGGCGGAAGGCCTGGCGCGACAGCGCGATCGCCAGGACCAGGCAGACCGCGATCAGGATGACCAGGCAGATATTGAAGATGCGCACCTGCGCGCTCGGCAGGGAGTAATACTGGATCGGCTTCGGTTTGACCGGTGGAGGCGGCGGCGGTTTCGCATCCAGCACCAGGCTGGTCACCAGCTCCTCGACCGTGGGAGCGGTGCTGCGCGCGGTCGTCAACGGCTGGCGCTGGGGATCGGACATGGTGTGGCGGTACGCCGCAGCCGCAGCCACGTCAGCCGCAGGGAGTGCGGCAGAACGCGACAGCAACGGCGGGATGCAGGATCCCTGGCCATTCTTGTGCCAATGCCGACGACCCGCATGTTCTTGGCGCAGGGAATGCGCAGGCTCCAAGTGCCAAGTTCATGGCAGCGCCGGGGGACATGCAGCGGTGGAAATGGGCCGCGCTTGTCGACGGTTCAGACGGTCGTCGCCTGCGGCCCCATGCTTTTCGCCGGACCGGAGGACAGCGGTTCGCTCGCGACCGGGGCTGGGCTCTTGGCGTCGAGGACCATGCCTTCCTTGGCGGCGAAGTCGGCCAGGGCCTGGTCGGCAAGAGCTGCCTGTTCGGCCTCCTTGAGGTTGACCTCGGACATGTCCATCGAATCGCGTGCGACGCGGGCGCGGCCGGCAGCCTTGTTGCGCTCCTCCTCGACCATCTCGGTGAGGCGGCTCATGGTGTCGCCGGCGCCGCCGATCTTCGAGATCATGCCGCTGGCCATCTCGCTCATCTCGGCCATGGCCTTCTTCATCTTCATGTCCTCGATCGCGCCCTTGAGCGAATCGAGCTTCGCCTTGGCGGCGGTGATCGCCACGTCGCGCGCCTTGGTCAGGTTCTTGTAGGTCTCCTCGGCCTGCTGGAGCTGCGTCTTGTTCTCGGTCAGTTCGCGCTGGACGGTCTGGAGGCGCAGCGCGTACTGGCCGGCGGCCTCGCGGTTGCCGGCCTTGAGGTGCGCGCCGGCCTTGGCGCGCAGATCGCGCTCGTCGCTTTCGAGCTTGCGCACCTGGGCCATCAACCGTTCGCACATCCCGGCGTGGGTGGCCAGGCCCTGGTTGTATTGCGCCATCTGCTTGCGCAGGTTCTCCTTCTCGAGTTCGAGCAGGGCTTCGGGGTTGCGCCGTTCGAGCGCGCTGACGCCGAGGCCGAACCAGCCTTTGACGACGTTGCCGAGACGGGACAGCAGGCTGAACATGGGTCGATCTCCGTGGCGTACGTCCTAGCCGGCCGGTCGACACGGCTCAAGAGGCGGCTTGTCGTGGGAAATCGCCCGTTCGTCGTCTGCCGTGGCGCAGGCGCATTTGCCGGGCTACACTGCCCCGCGACCCATGGGCATCCACTTCACGCCGCGGCAACTGACCTTCCAACCCGGTGACATCATCTTCCCCGAAGGTGCTCCGGCGGTGGCGATGTACCTGATCAAGCGCGGCCGGGTGCGGACGGTGAAGAACCGGCCCGGTGGCGGCACGATCGATCTCGATGTCCTGGGGCCCGGCGGAATGTTCGGAGAGATGGCGGTGATCGACGACGACCACCGTTCCGCCAGCGCCATAGCGATCGAACGCACGGTGGTGGTCGAGATTCCGCGCCAGCTGGTCGAGGATCAGCTGCGCCAGGCAGGCCCGCTCGTGCATGCCATCGTGCGCGTGCTGGCGTTGCGTCTGCGCGCCACCACCCAGGCGCGCGCCACCGATCGGCGGCAAACCGGCGAGGTGCAGATGGATCGCACCACCAACCTGCGGATCAGCCAGGCGATGCGCCAGCTGGAGAAGTCCGCCCAGGTGCCGGCTGGGGATGGCGGGTCGGCATAGGCCGGACGTTCACAGCCAGTATTTGAACGCGGTCACGGCGGCGGCGATCGCACCGATCCAGGCCAGCCACAACCACCAGGGGATGCCGTGGCCTTCAGCCACCGCGGCACGATTCGACACCGCCGCTCCGATGGTCTGGTCGCGGTGCAGTTCGGTCGATCGGGTACGCGCCTCGGCCAGGATCTGCTCCGACAGTTTGGGGTCGTTCGGGATCTGCGCCGCCGCACCGAGTTCATTCCTGCGCGCCACCAGGGCGGCGAGGATCAGTTTGGAATCCTTGGCTTCCTGTGGATCGCGCGCCTCGCGGGCGATGGTGTCATCGAGGGATTCGGGGGCGGCGCTGCTCATGGAGGTCATTGTTGCTGAAATGATACCTGGGACGTCTGAAAGCGTTGCGGAGCGATTACCGGACGATCAACGTCAAGGTAAGTCCTTGTCACATCAGTCCGATCCAGCGCAGCACATCCAGCCCGACGGTGAACGCCATCAGGCTGATGACGATCGCGACGCCGCCGTAGGCGAGCCAGGTGCGCAATCCGACCGACAGGGGCCGGCCGCGCGCCTTCTCGATCGCCAGGAAGACGAGCTGCCCGCCGTCGGTGATCGGCAACGGCAGCAGGTTGACCACGAACAGGTTGAGCCCGACCAGGGCGACGAACTTCAGGAAGCCGTCGAAGCCGGTGTTCTCCAGCTTCATCTTGAGCACGCGGAAGATGCCGACCGGGCCGCTCAAGGTCTTGGTCGCATCGATGCCGCCCTGTTCCGGGGCCTGGAAGAAGCGCGGGATCATCTGCACCGTCTTGACGATCATGTTGACCGCCGCGTCGCTCACCAAGGTGAACGCCTCCCCGTTGGATTTGAGCTGGTAGGGCACGTCCTCCATCACGAAGTTGAAGGCCACGCCGGGCGACGGGACCGTGAGCGTGAGCGAGCGGATCCCGCCGAGATTCCGCACCACCTGGAGCTGATACCGCACCCCGACCAGGGACGTCGGCGTCTCGGCGGGGGCCGGGACGGGAATGATGGCGACCACCCGGTCACCCGGGGCCAGGGCTTCGGCGATGGCCCGGCCCTCGGCCCCCAGCACGCCGAGATCCACCGGGCGGCCATCCGCCGAGTCGAGATAGACCTGATCCGGTCGCGCCTCCGCCGGCCTGGCGGCGACCGGGGCGCTGGACAACTGCTCGAACAGGCTCGGGGCTGGCTGGCTGCCGGTCAGCCGGTTGGCGATGCGTTGGATGAGACCGGGACGTTCGAGCTTCCGCAGCCGGTCGACGCCGTCCTTGCTGATCGGGATGGGGCTGCGTTCCTCGGCGGTGGTGGCGAGGTCGATCTGATAGGCGCGCTCCTTGGGGGTGACCTTGAGCAGGACCTGCCCGACCGTGACGCCCTGCTGCATCAGCAGCGAACGGCCGTCGTTCACGCCGGGGTTGAGGCCGGGCGGGAGGTAGCGGATGATGCCGCGATCCACCGATTCGATCCCGGCGCCCATGCGGACCACGCCGGTGTCGTCGCGGATGCCCGTCACGCTCAGGCTGACCTTGGTCTCGTTGCGGTTCCCGCGCAGCACCTCCAGCGCGACCGGCTGGCCGCGATCGAACGCCCCGCGCACCAGGGCCAGGAAGTGGCTGGTGCCGCAGACCTGGGTTCCATCCACGGTGGCGATCAGATCACCCGGCTGCAGGCCGGCCTTGGCGGCAGCCGAGTCCGGCAGGATCAGGGACACCCGGGCCGGGAAACCGGCCTGGGAATCATCGCTGTCGTTGATCTGCTCGCCGGCGTAGCGAATGGTGGCTTCGCGGGTGGCGCCACGTTCGTCCTTCAGCGTCAGGGTGACCTCGCGGCCCAGGTAGGGCTGGAGCTTCTGGGCGATGAGCTGGCCGGTCAGGCCGACCACCGGCATCCCGCCGATGGCGATCACATGTTCGCCGTGGCGTGGGCCATTGGCGGGGGCGTCCTCGGACACCTCGCCGATGCGCGATCCCAGCGGCGGATGGATGCCGAGCGTCCCGCCGCCGTTGCCACTGCCGTAGATGATCCGCACCGGCGGTTTGCCCGCCTCGGGCAGGGTGATCTGCTTGCCGTCGCGTTCGACCGTCAGCGTCACCGTCTTGCCGGTGTTGAACATCGCCGCCGCCGCCATGTCCTCGAACATCCGCACCGGTTTGCCGTCCATGGCGACGATGCGGTCGCCGGGCAGCAGCTTCAACTGGGCGGCGGGGGATTTCGCCATGACGCCGTGCGCGGTCTCGACCTCGGGCACCACCCTGCCCACCACCGGTTCCAGCACCGGCATGCCGTAGAAGGCCAGGCAGATCAGGATGATCGCCGACGACACCAGGTTGAACAGGACGCCGCCGAGCAGCACCCACATCCGCCACCATCCGCTCTTGGCGTCCAGGCTGCGCGGATCCTTGCCGACGGGCGCATCCGGTGCGGCCGCCGGGGTGCCGCCGCTGGGCTGGATCGACGGGTCGTCCTCGCCCAGCATCTGCACGAAGCCGCCGAAGGGCAGGGCGCGCAGTTCCCAGTTCTCCTCGCCGATGCGCCAGCGCGCGAGCACCGGGCCGAAGCCGATCGCGAAGCTGATCACTTTCACATCCGCCCAGCGGGCGAACAGGTAGTGGCCCAGTTCGTGGATGAAGATGACGAAGCCGAACCCCAGCAGGGCGACCACGACATAGAAGATGGCGGCGATGATTTCCACGCGGTTCGCTCCGGTCGGCGCACCCTAGCGCCCGGCCTGCATCCGCCAGCGCGGACCCGCACCGGTCCAGGACAACGGCCACCGTGCGTCGCCGTCTTCTTGCGAACGCCGGCTCCCCCCCGGCCCGCCAAGTCGGGCGCTCGCCGATTGCCCTTCCTGGGCTGTGGCTAGGGTCTGCGCCCCCATGGCTTCCCTCCCGATCCGCGCTGTTGCCCTTCACGCCGCCCGCTGCCTGCTCGACAAGGGCTGTGAGGACGTGCGCGTGATGGAACTCCCCGACGGCACCGCGATCTTCGACTACGTCGTGCTCGGCACCGCGCGCAGCGACCGCCAGGCCAACGCGGCGGTCGATGCGGTGTATCGCCTGTGCAAGCACCAGAAGATCGGCCACCTGCCGGTCGAAGGAGGCAACGGCTGGAGCCTGGTCGACTGCCTCGACACCGTGGTGCATGTGATGACGGCCGAGAATCGCGACCGCTATGCCATCGATTCGCTGTGGAAGCAGGCGCGCGATCTCGATCTGGACAAGGAGCTGAAAAAGCTGGAGCCGCTGCCATTGCCGCCGAAGCCGCACCGCGTCCGCACCCCGCGCCTGGTCGACAGCGGACCGATCGATGCCGATGCGATCGACCTGACTGCCCTCGACACCGTTGCCGACACCGATGCAGCGGAAGAGGGTGGGACCGAGGACGCCTGACGTGGGATTCTTCAAGGCGATCGGCAGTCTTTTCACCAAGGTCAAGGATGGCCTCGCCAAGACGCGCAAGGTCATCGGATCCGCGCTGCGCAGCCTCATCGGCGCCGGCCGCACCATCGACCAGGCCTTCTTGCAGCAGCTCGAGGACACCCTGCTCGCCGCCGACATCGGGGTGGCCAAGACCGAGGCGATCATCGCCGAACTCAAGACGAAGTACAAAGCCGGCGAGGTCGCCAAGGGCGAAGACCTCCTGGCGTTCCTGAAGAAGAGCCTGCGCGACGAACTGCAGGCGCCCGCCGACGAGCTCAACTGGGTGGTGCAGGCCGCAGGCCAGCCGAAGCAGCCAACCGTCGTGCTGATCGTCGGCGTCAACGGCGCCGGCAAGACCACCACCGTGGCCAAGCTCGCGAACCGCTACAAATCCCAGGGCAAACAGGTCGTCGTCGCCGCCGGCGACACCTACCGCGCCGCCGCGATCGAACAGCTGACGATCTGGGCCGACCGCGCCGGCGTCGCCATCATCAAGACCAGGGATGGCGGCGACGCCGCCGCCGTCGCCTTCGACGCCGTCGCCGCCGCGCAGGCGCGCGGCGCGGATCTCGTGCTGGTCGACACCGCCGGCCGCCTGCACAACAAAGAGCACCTGATGCGCGAGCTCGACAAGATCCGCCGCGTCATCCAGAAGCGCCTGCCCGGTGCCCCGCACGAGACCCTGCTCGTCCTCGACGCCACCGCCGGCCAGAATGCCGTGCAGCAGGCCCGCGTCTTCAAGGACGCCACCGGCGTCACCGGCCTCGTCGTGACCAAACTCGACGGCACCGCCAAGGGTGGAGCCGCGATTTCCATCCGCCGCGAACTCGGCCTGCCGGTCAAGTTCATCGGCGTCGGCGAGAGCATGGACGACCTGCAGCCGTTCGATCCGGATGCGTACATCGAGGCGATATTCGGTGAGACATGAGGCGTCGCGGCGAATGAAGCGCGATGCCCCCCTTGCCATCAGCGCTTTCCACTTTATGGTGCCATTCGCTTTTTGATTCGGAATGTCTGGCCCCGGCCGCAAGGTGTGGGGCGCCCTCTGGAAGAGGGCTGTCGGAAAGCTTTGTCAAATACGGGCGGTTAGCTCAGCGGCTAGAGCATTCGCTTCACACGCGAGGGGTCACAGGTCCGAATCCTGTACTGCCCACCAAACGAAGACCCATGCGAAAGCATGGGTCTTTTCGTCTCGTAGACCAGATCGCCGCAAATGCCGGTCTTCCAGGGCGCTCAGGCGTCCTGCCGCTCGAACCATCCTCAGCCGCAGGCTGTCGCCAATCCGACTTTGGCGCGGCCCCTCGGTTGGAACGGCATGTCGCGCCTGCCGCAGGGGCCGTTGCTCCGATGGCGATGGACCGAGGGGAGAACCCCATCGGGTCGGATCCGTCCCGCGTCGCGCGGTCGGACGCATGCGCCTCCCCGACCGGTTCGGTCGCGGCTGCGGTCCCGGGATCCAGTGGGACCAGACCGGGTGATCTTCGTCCGGCTCTGCACGCCGCGATGCGGGTGAAGGAAGGGGATCCGGACCGGGACGCTGTCCATTCCCAGGCTTGCGCTGCGCGAGGGTGGCGAGACGGTTCCATCCACCATGGAATCCATCGTTTCTTTTCTCGCCCTGGATCAGTTCGTCGCCGCCGATCTGCTGACCATCGGGGTGCTGATCGTCCTCGAATCGCTGCTGTCATGCGACAACGCGGTCGCCTTGGCGCTGCTGGTGCGCGGTCTGCCCAAGGAACAGCAGGGCAAGGCGCTGCGCTACGGCATCATCGGGGCGTATGTCTTCCAGATCATCGCGGTGTGCCTGGCGGCCTGGGTGATGAATCTGTGGTGGGTGAAGATGTTCGGAGGCATGTACCTGTCCTGGATCGTCATCAAGCACTTCATGTCCAAGAAGCAGGAGGACGGCACACCGCACGCGATCAAACCCTGGACCATTCCCGGCCTGACCCTGTTCTGGTCGACGGTGGTGATGGTCGAGTTCACCGATGTGGCGTTTTCAGTGGATTCCATCGCTGCGGCGGTGGCCTTCACCGACAAGCCGTTCGTCCTGATCGTGGCGGCGCTGGTCTACATCCTGGTGATGCGCTTCGCCGCCCAGGGATTCATCAAGCTGCTGCACCATTTCCCGAAGCTCGAAACCATGGCGTTCCTGGCGGTCGGATTCATCGGCTGCAAGCTGCTCCTGGAACTGCCTGGCGATGTCCTCGGCCGGGTGCAGGAACTGCCGCCGGCGGTGGCCTACGCGACCCCGGCCGAATATCGGCAGCAGGCGCATGCGGTGAACCCGCCGGTGCTCGCGATCCCGCACGTGGTCACGATCTACAGCCGGTCCATCAGCGCTCCGGATGAAAGCCGCTTCAGGCCGGCCGGTGAGAGCCCGGCCGGTGAGCGCGCCTCCGTCAAGGCCTACAAGGAGGCCAAAGGCTGGTGGAACCTGCACGGCCGACCGCTCATCCAGATCGAGGAGGGGGCCTCGGCGTTCATGGTGCTAGGCCTTTTTGGCCTGGGCTTCCTGCTCGGGCGTCGCAAGAACGATTGATCCGGCGCGACCTTGCCGTTTCGATGGTCGGCGCATAGTCACAGCCAACTGGATCAGGCGACCCCGATGCGAAGGAGCGGGGTGCGGCCGGGCCCGCGAGGGCAGCGGGAAACCGTGGGACCTGAACACAAGAGGCTCCGCATGGACCACACCCGTCGCAAGACCCGCGCCGCCAGCGTTTCGGTCATCTCCAACATGGTGCTCATCCTCGGCAAGGTCGCCGCCGGGCTCGCGATCGGCTCGGTGTCGATCCTGTCGGAGGCCATCCATTCCGGGGTCGACCTGATTGCGGCGTTGATCGCCCTGACCGCCGTGCGCGTGTCAGGCAAGGCGGCCGACCGCGACCATCCCTTCGGCCACGGCAAGGCCGAAAACGTCGCCGGCACCGTCGAAGCGGTCCTGATCTTCGGCGCGGCGATCTGGATCATCTGGGAGGCCATCGATCGCCTGCGGCACCCGGCGCCGATGGGGCACCTCGGCTGGGGCGTGGCGGTGATGGGCATCTCGGCGGTGGTGAACCTGCTGGTATCGCGGTGGTTGATGCGGGTCGGCAAGGAGACCGATTCGGTCGCCCTGCAGGCCGACGCGGTGCACCTGAGCACCGACGTCTGGACCTCGTTCGGCGTCATGGCGGGACTGGCGCTGATCTGGCTCGGGCAACTGATCTTCCCGGGCACCAACCTGGACTGGCTCGATCCGGTCTGCGCCATGGCGGTGGCGGTGCTCATCCTGCACGCCGCCTGGGAACTGACGCGCCAAGCCGGTCGCGACCTCTTCGATGCCCGCCTGAGCGACGAGGAGGAATCCTCCATCCGCACCGCCATCGAGCGCACCGCGCCCGAGGCCTGCGAACTGCACGATCTGCGTACCCGTCGTGCCGGGGCGCAGCGCTTCGTCGAGCTGCACCTGGTCGTGCCTGGCGAAATGACGGTCGAGGCCTCGCACGCCGCGACCGATCGCGCCGAAGCCGCGATCGAAGCCATCTATCCCGGCACCCACGTCTCCATCCATGTCGAGCCCTGCTCCGACCGCGCCCGCTGCGGCGAGGCCTGCCGGCGTGGGGTTGCGGCCAGAGCCTGAATCGTTCGCCTGGATCGGTTCAAGTCCTTGGACGGTAAAGGATAAGACGAACGCCGCGCGCCTCGATGGGCGGGGTCGACCCGCCTGGCGCTTTCGTTGTCGGGGGACCGCCATCGAGATGACAACGGCACGATCGGCGCGTCAGGGTCTGGCACGCCCCCGGAGCGTCGTCATGCGCAACAACCGTGTCGTGGTCACCAGCCTCTGTGCGCTTGCCGTGGCCGGCTGCATGGCGCCCGGCGATAGCGGAACCCGCGCCACCTCCACCCGCCAGGGCCGTCAGATTGTCGAGCTGCCGCGTCAGCCTGCCAAGGGTGCCGTCGCGGCGGTGGCCTCGTCCGAGGGCGTCATCACGGTGGAACTGCCACTCGGGAAAACACAGGGGGTCGAGGCGGGCACATTCTTCCGCGTGACCGCCGCCGATGACGCGGGCCGGCTCAAGGGCGTGCTCCAGGTCACCGAGGTTCTCAGCGACGCCCGTTGCGTCGCGCGCCAGATCGGACTCACCGATCGCACCCAGCCGCTGACGCCCGGAGACACCGCCTTCGAGATCACCGATCTCGCCGATCTTGCCGGCAAGGCCGCAGCCGAGGTCGGTCGCGCCACCGGCCAGGACCAGGCCCGCGACGCCGAGGACGAACGCCGCTTCGCCAACCTGCGCGAATCCTACCGCAAGGAGCTGGCCCGCCTGCGTGCCGAATACGACACCGCGATCGCCGCCGCCAATGCCGCGGCCGATCGCCGTGTCCAGGCGGCGGAATCCGCCGGCCGCGAGGCTCTTGAGCGCGCGGAGAAGGAGCACCAGGTCGCGATCGCCGCGATCCGCACCGCGACCGAGGAGAACCTGCGCGCCAGTCTGGCCAAGTACGAGGCCGAGACCGCGTCCCGCCGCAAGGCCCTCGCGGACGAGAACCAGCGCCTGTCGGCGCAGATCGAGCGGCTGCTCGCGGAAGGCCAGCAGGGCGTCAAGCGCCTGGAAGCCGCCGCCAAGGAGCGCGCCGAGGCGGACCGCCTGTGGCAGGCCCGGATCAAGGCCGAGGTCGAGAGCCGCGAACTGCTGACCGGAAAACTTGCCGAACTCGAACGCCGCCTGACCGGCGCCCCGGCCGCCAGCACCGCCGCGCTGGTCAACGATGCCGGGCGCGATGAACCCGTGCTCGACAAGCTGGCCCGGCTCGCGGGCGAACTCGCCGCCGCGCGCGAGAAGGTGCAGCAGGCGACCGAGGCCACCGCCGCCGCCAAGGCCGAGACCGAGCGGGCGAATCGGATCCTGGTCGAGAACCAGCAGCGCGCCGAGGAACTCGCGCGCAGGCTCGGCGAGATCGACGGATTGAAGGCGCAGGGGCAGCAGTTGCAGGCCAAGCTGGCCGTTGCCGCGACCGAGGTCGCGGCCGCCAAGGAGGCGCGCGCCGCCGCCGAACTCGCGCGCCTGGAGGCCGAGCGCACCCTGTACGATCTCGCCGCCCGCGTCCTGCGCCTGGCGAACGACCGCGCCGACACCGCCGCCCTGCAGGAGCGCCTCAAGCAGCTCCTGGCCGCGAAGACGCCGGCAAAGGAGACCGGGCCATGAGCCGATGCCGGATCGCTGCTTGTGCCTTCGTGATCGCGGCCGTGTCGCTGTGCGGGTCGCCGGCCAGACTGGCCGCAGCCGAGACCTCGACCCTGGTGGTCGGTCGTGGTGGAGGGGGATCCGCAAGCGATTCCCCACCGGTTCCGGGAGGAACCACCGAGGACCGTCTGGTGGCCTACCTGCGCGAACTCGACGCCAAGATCAGCCGGCTCGAGGCCCGCAACGAGGCGCGCACCCTGGCCGGGCATGGCGCCTTCGCCGGCGGCAGCGGCCTGCTTGTCGGCCTGCCCGGAGGCAAGGACGAGACCTTGCTGGAGCGCATGCGCCGGCTCGAACGCGAGGTCGGTGAGAGCCGGGCCCTCGCGCAGGAACGCGAACAGGCCCTGGCCGCGACCCGGTCGGAGCTCGAACGCGCCCGCGATCAAGGCAGGCTCTCCGCCGAGCAGGTCGATGCGCTCAGCCACACCCGCGACAGCCTGATCACAGCGCAGCAGACCCTGAACGAACGCCAGGGTGCGATCGAGAGCCTGACCGAACGCCTGACCACCACCGAGCTGGCCCGGTTGAGGTCCGAGCGCGAATTCTACCGCTTCGCGGCGAGTGTGCTCAAGCTCACGCCCGGGCAGACCGCCGAACTGGCCGAACTCCAGGACGCCCTGCGCCAGCACCTGCGCGAACTGATGCCGGCGAAGGACGCGAAGCCGGCGAAGTCCTCCGGTGAAAGCGCTGCGAAATCGGCGGATCCGCCGGCGTCGACACCAGCGCCGGCGCACGGAGGGCACTGACCGATGCCTCGCCTGATCGCCTTTGCCGCACTTGCCTTCGCCCTGGCCGCTTGCCAGCGCGGCGAGACCGAACCCCCGCGTCCGGTCTCGTGGACGACCTCTGCGCGCGCCGAGGCCCCCGGCCGCGTCGCCGTGCTGCCGGTCGCCCTCGCCGCCGGCATCGGCCGTTCGGCCCAGGCAGCCACCGAGGCCATCGCCGGATCGCTGCGGGAACTCGGCAGGCACGAGGTCGTCCTGGTCGACCGCGATACGGCGCTCGAGATCGGGCCGGCGGACCCGCTGAAAGACAACCGCATCGACGCCGAGATGCTCCTGCGCCTGCGCCAGCGCCTGCGCGCCGACGCCGTGCTGCTGGTGCGGGTCGAGCAGTTCCAGTCCTATGATCCGATCATCCTGGGCATGACCGCGCATCTCGTCGCGTGCGGCGACGGCGGCGTGCTATGGTCCTGTACCGCCCACTTCGATGGGGCTCGGGCCGAGATCCAACGCGACATCGAGGCCTGGAACGAGCGCAATGCCGGCACCGCCGGCGCCTCGGTCAGCGGCTGGCGCCTGGTGCTGTCCAGCCCGGCCCTGTTCCTGCGCTACGCCAGCGATCGCATGGTCACGACCATCCCGGTCGCGCCTGACCGCTCGGTGAAATTGCCGTTCATCCACTGAAGATCCCACCTTCCCTGCGCCAGTCCCGGCCGGCGGTGGCGGCGTGCGCGACGCCGGGCATACTGCCGTCGTGCTCATCCACTTCGTCCGCATCCTGTTCGTCATCTTCGCCGTCCTGGTGGGAACCACCAACGGGCGGAAATACTATCCGGACTGGATGGTCGACGTGCCGCCGTGGTTCGGTGCGATCATGGGATTCGCCATCGCGGTGACGCTCATCGCGGCGGAGCAGGCTTTCAAGAAACGCTTCACCCGCAGCCTGGTGGCGGTGCTCATCGGCATCGCGGGCGGACTGATCCTCTCGTTGCTGGTCCTGTACGTCATCCGGTTCGCCCTGCCCCTGGAGCAGGGCCTGTTCAGCGTCATCGGCCTGCCGGTGGTGCTGGTGGTGACCTACCTCGTGCTGATCACCGTCCTGCGCAACGCCGACCGCTTCCGCCTGGTCGTGCCGTTCGTCGAGTTCCGGGCCGAGACGCGCAGCCATGCCGGGTTGGTGGTGGCGCCCGAACTGCTCGCCGACAGCCGGTTCCTCGGGCTGCTCCGCGCGGGCTTCACCAGCGAGCGGCTCATCGTGCACGCCGCCGTGATCGCGTACTGGTCCGCGCAGGCGTCCTCGACCGAGCCGGTGGAGCAGGTGCGGGGCCGCCGCGCCCTCGAAGGCCTGGCGGAACTGCGCGCCCTCGGCCTCCCGGCGGTCGAGGTCGCCGAATCCGAGATCCCGAACTCGGCCAGCCTGGGTGAAACGCTGATCCGCCTCGCCCGCCTCGAATCCGCGCGCCTGGCCAGCACCGACCGCGACCTGCTGCAACGGGCCCGCGCCCACGGCGTCGCGGTGGTCGATGTCGGTGGCCTCGCCGGCGCCGCCGCGATCACCGTGCGTCCGGGCGAGGAGATCACGGTGCTCATCGACAAGGTCGGCGAGACCCCGACCCAGGGCACCGGCCGCCTTGACGACGGCAGCCTGGTGGTGGTGACCGATGCCGGCGCCCACATCGGCAAGGAGATCCGCTGCACCGTGCTGCGCCTGCATGCCTCGGCCAACGGGCGGATGGTGTTCGCGAAGCACGTCGCCCCGCCGGAAAAAACGGCGGAGTCGGATTCGCCCGCCGCCACTGCGAAGCAACCTGCCGGTTAGTCTGAACGGGAGCGAATGCGCCAGCGGTCGATCGCTGCTGCTGCGATGATGACTGCTCCGATAATGATTTCTTGTTTCCAGTTTTCCCAACCTAATTGTTGACTGCCATTGCGTAAAACGGTCATCATCAATGCGCCGATTGCGGCCCCGATAATGCCCCCTTTTCCGCCAGAAAGCGAAACCCCACCGACCACCACGGCGGCGATCACGTCGAGTTCGCGTCCGGCGGCGGTCGATGGATCGCCCTGGCCGAGGTTGGCGGTCTCCAGGAATCCGGCCAGGCCGACGCACAGGCCGCCCCAGGCGTAGATCGCCACCTGGTACCAGGGCACGGCGATGCCGCACAAGCGTGCGGCGGCCGGATTCGACCCGATCGCGTAGACGTTCCGGCCGAAGACCGTGCGCGACATGATGAAGGCGGTGAGGCCGACCAGGGCGGCGGCGATCCAGACTCCGGGCGCGACGATGCAGGGGAATTTCCACCACGGATCCGTCGCTGCGGAATAATTGCTCGCGACCATGAGGTCGCCCAGCCAGGGATGGTCGAAGTTCACGGTCTGCTGATTCGCCAGCCCCTTGGCCGCGCCGCGCGCGATCCCGAGCATGCCCAGGGTCACGATGAAGGGGGCCAGGCGCAATCCGGCGATGAGTCCGCCACTGCACGCGCCGCAGGCGAGGCCGGTGCCGAGCGCGACCAGGAGGGCGACCCCGAGCGGGGCGTGCAGGTGCACGGCCAGGGCCGCCGCGACGCTGCTCAGCGCCAGCACGGAACCGACCGCGAGATCGATGCCGCCCGCGACGATGATCATGGTCATGCCGCAGGCGGCGATGACGACGATGGCCGACTGGGCGAGGATCAGGGACTGGTTGCGCCAGGTGAAGAAGCTCCAGGGATCCAGCCCCGGCGGTGCGGCCGCCCAGGCGGCCAGTCCGAATCCGAGCCAGAGCAGTGCCAGGGCGAGGAGCGGGCCGAACCCCGCGAGCAGGCCGCCCAGGCGAGTGGATGATCGGGTCGGGACGGGCGTGGTCATGGGATCATCCGATGGCTTCGGCGAGAAGGTCGTGGGGGGCGCAGGCAGCCACCGGACGCAGCGTGCCCAACACGCCCTGCCGCATCACCGCGACGCGGTCGCACAGGCCGAGGATCTCAGGCAGGTAGCTGGAGACGAGGATGATCGCGGTGCCGGCGTCGGCCTGGTCGCGGATGAGCCGGTAGATGGCGGCCTTCGCCCCGACATCGATGCCCCGGGTCGGCTCGTCGAGCAGGAGGATGCGCGCCTGGCTGTCGTCGTGATCGCGGACATCGGCCTGGGCGCGGGCGGACAGATGGTGCAGCAGCCGCGCCATCGCGACCTTCTGCTGGTTTCCGCCGGACAGTTCGCCCACCGGCATCGCGGCATCGCGGCAGCGGATGCCGAGGGCCGCGATCCACTGCGCGGCCAGGGCGGTTGCCCGGCGCGGCAGGAAGGGCAGCCAGCCGCGATCATGCCAGCAGGCCGGGGCTGGCCGCGAGAGGACGAGATTGTCGGCGATCGACCGGCCGAGGCAGAGGCCCTCCTCCTTGCGGTTCTCGGACAGCAGGACGACGCCTTGGCGCAGGCGGGTGCGCGGCGTGGCGCGGGTCGCTTCGCGGCTGAGCAGGTGCACCCGGCCGGCGCTGGCGGGATCGAGCCCGAACAGGACGCGCAGGCATTCGCTGCGTCCGGCGCCGATGAGGCCGTAGAAGCCGATGATCTCGCCGCGTTGGAGGTCGAACGATGCCGAGCGAGGTCGCTGCGAACCGGCAAGGCCATCGACCTTCAGCACGCATGGGCCGCCGGCGTACGGAACGGCCCGGCGCGGATACAATTCGGCCAGCTCGCGCCCGACCATCAGGCGGATGAGGCCCGCCTCGTCGATGTCGGCCATCCGGCCGTGTCCGACGCTGGCGCCATCGCGCAGCACGGCGTAGCGATCGGCGATGCGCCGGCATTCCTCCAGCGCGTGGCTGATCAGCACCACCGCCGTGCCGGCCGTGCGCAGGCGGCGGATGACGGTGAACAGGTGCTCGACATCGGCCGCGGTGAGGCTGGACGTCGGTTCATCCAGGATCAGCACGCGCGGGGTGCCGCCGGTCGCGACCAGGGCGCGCGCGATCTCGGTCAATTGCTGTTGCGCGATCGGCAGACGGGAGCACGGCAGGTCGAGCGGCAGGTCGACCCCGAGCTGGGCCAGCGCGTCCTCGGCCCGGCGCCGGCAGGCGCCCGTCTGCACCAGGCCGAAACGGCCGGGCAGGGCGCCGAGCGAGATGTTCTCGGCCACGCTGAGATGCGGGCAGAGGGTGAGTTCCTGGTAGACCACCGCGACCCCAGCCCGGCGTGCCGCGAGCGGATGCGCCGGCGCATAGGGTTCGCCATCCAGCCACATCCGACCTGCATCCGCGCGATGCGCTCCGGTCAGGATCCTGATCAGGGTGGACTTGCCGGCGCCATTCTCGCCGATCAGCGCCAGCACCTCGCCGGCGCCGACCTCCAGATCCACGCCGTCCAGCGCCCGCGTCGCGGCGAAGGATTTGCGCAGTCCTTCGACCCGCAGGCGCGTCGATGCGGCGATCGGATTCACCCTAAACCTCGCACAAGAATCCCGCATTCTTCTGTAAGTTGACACGGGTGAACGGGTTGGTGGGTTGTCCGCCGGCACCAATGGGGCGAGGAGATCTGATCGGCCTCTTGAACGCTGACCACACCGAACGGAATCAAGACCGCTACAACAATAAAGCCCAGCAAAAATCGCAAGAGTGCCCCAGATGCAAGGCGGGAGGAAGGAGTGTGGCAGCGCCACATGACTGACGACCAACGCAGCAGGTGGGGCGCTATTGCGATTGTTAGGTTCACTCGCCCAGGAATTCCTTGAGCGGGGGATTCAGCAGCGCCTGGAATTCCGGACTTCCTACATTTTCCGGGGTGATCAGCTTGGCCGGGGTGTCGGTCTGGGCGGCGATCTTCTCGCCCTTGAGCTGGGCGACCATCGTCTTCACCCCCAGGTATCCCATGGTGAACGGATCCTGCGCGACCAGACCCTGGATGTCGCCGGCCTTCAGCGCCTCGACCAGGATCGGCGAGGTGTCGAAGCCGACGTGCCTGATCCTGCCATTGAGCTTCTGCTGCTTGAGCGCCTGGGCCATGCCGGCGGTGCTGGATTCGTTGGGGGTGAAGATGCCGTCGATGCCGGTGCCCCAGCGGTTGAGCAGGGTCTGGCTCGCGGTCAGCGCGCTGGCGCGGGTGGCCCCGGCATACTGGTCGGCGCTCACCACGGAAATGCCTGGGAACTCCTTGATCGCGTCGAGGAAGCCGGCCTCGCGCAGCTCGGTCGAGGCCGAGCCGACCTGGTAGCGCAGCATCAGGACCTTGCCCTTGCCGCCGAGCAGTTCGCCCAGGCGCTTGCCGCCCAGGCGGCCGGCGGCGCGGTTGTCGGTGGCGACCATGCTCACCGGGGCCGTGCTTTCGAGACCGGAATCGATGATCACCACCGGAACCTTGGCCTTCACCGCCTGCTCGACCGGACGCACCAGGGCCTTGGCGTCGAGCGGCGCGAGGACGATGCCGGCGACGCCCTGGGCGGCGATGGTGTTGACCAGATCGACCTGCGAGGTGCGGTCGTCCTCCTTCACCGGGCCCTGCCAGCGCACCTTCACCGGGGTGCCGGCGGCGCTGAGTTCGCGCTCCGCCTTCACCGCCCCGGCGTGGATCGACTTCCAGAATTCATGCGTCGTCCCCTTGGGGATGACGGCGATGGTGAGGGGGGCTGCTTCGCCGGCACAGGTCGCGGCAGCCAGGAGGAGGGGGAGCGCCAGGGCGCAGACAAGGGGGCGGAGCATCGGAGATCCTCAAGCAGGGCGGGAGGAAAGGACGGGAAGCAGGCGCAGAGCCTGGGTCCGGGCCTGCTTCCGGTCAAGCGAGCCGGGGCGGAGCCGGATCACCGAGCCGGGTGACGGCTTCGGGAGCGACCGCGGCGTCGAAGTCGGCCGCGCTGACGCCGTGCGCGAGCGCGGTGGCGCGCAGACCGGTGCCGGTGGCGCGCGCGGCGGCGGCGATTTCGGCCGCACGGTGGTAGCCGACCAGCGGCACCAGGGCGGTGGCGGCCGCGGTGGCGTTGGCGACCTGGGCGGCGCAGCGGCCGACGTCGGCCTCGAGGCCGTTCAGGCAGCGGCTGGCGAGCAGCCGGCAGGCGCGCTCCAGCAGGTCGAGCGAATCGAGCAGGCGGTCGGCCACCAGCGGCAGGAAGGGATGCAGTTCCAGGCTGCCGTGGCTGAGCGCCTGGGTCAGGCAGGAATCATTGGCGATCACCTGCATCGCGGCCTGGGTGACGGCTTCCGGGATCACCGGGTTCACCTTGCCGGGCATGATCGACGAACCCGCCTGCATCGCCGGCAGGCGGATCTCGCCCAGACCGGCGTCGGGCCCCGAGGACAGCCAGCGCAGATCGGTGCTGGCTTTCATCAGGGTGACGGCGAGCGCCTTGAGCATGCCCGAGACCTCGACCAGGGCGTCCTGGTTCTGGGTCGCGTCGATCAGGTTCTCGGCCCGCGCCAGGGCGAGGCCGGTGTCGGCACGCAGGCGGTCGACGGCGCGGAAGATGAACTGGCGCGGGGCGCCGCAGCCGGTGCCGATCGCGGTGCCGCCCAGGTTGACGACCCGCAGGCGCTCTTCGCACTTGGCGATGCGCCAGCGGTCGCGCGCGAGCACCTCGGCCAAGGCGCCGAAATGCCGGCCGAGGGTGGTCAGCACCGCGTCCTGGCATTCGGTGCGGCCGACCTTGACGATGCCGGCGAAGCGGCGTTCGAGCGCCTGCGCCGTCTCCTGCACCGCGACGATGCCGGCTTCGAGGGGCTTGAGCCGACGCAGCGCCGCGATGCGCAGCGCGGTCGGATAGGTGTCGTTGGTCGACTGGTGCAGGTTGACGTGGGCGAGCGGATCGCACCAGGTGTGGTCGCCCGGCGCGCGACCGGCCAGCTGGCAGGCGCGGTTGGCGATGACCTCGTTCACGTTCAGGTTGGTCGAGGTGCCGGCGCCGCCCTGCAAGGCGTCGACCCGGATGTGGGCGTCGAGCACCCCGGCGGCGAGTTCGCGGCAGGCGCTGGCGATGGCCTCGGCGCGCGGTTGATCGAGGTGGCCCAGTTCACGATTCACCGCGCAGCAGGCGAGCTTCACGTCGCCGAAGGCGTGGACGAGGGCCGGATGCACCGGGCGCAGGGCGAGGGGGAAATTGGCGATCGCACGCGCGGTGTGGATGCCCCACAGCGCCTCGGCCGGGATGGCCATCTCGCCGAGATCGTCGCGTTCCAGCCGGGTGGCGCTCATCGGCATGGGTTGTGGGGCCGGTGCCGGGCCGGGCAAGCCGCGCCTGTCGCGCCGGCGCAGCGGCGCCTCAGCCCAGCACCGCGTCGAGGCTCTGCCCGAGCAGAACCACCAAGCGGCCGAGATCGTCGGCCGAGGTGTTGAGCGGCGGCAGCAGGTAGAGCGTGTCGCCCAGGGGGCGCAGCAGCGCGCCGCGCGCCACGGCCTCATGGCAGACGCGCCAGCCGGTGCGGTCGGATGCGGGCAGGGGGCTGCCGTCGGGCCGGGCGAGGTCGATCGCCGCCACCATGCCGAGGCCGCGGGCCCGGTGCAGGTACGGGCGCGTCGCGGCCAGCTGTTCCAGGCCCGCACGCAGGAGAGGGCCGTTCGCGCCCACCGCAGCGAACACCGGTTCGTCGGCGAAGGCATCCAGCGCCGCATTCGCCACGGCGCAGGCCAGGGCGTGGCCGGTGTAGGTATTGGAATGGAGGAACGCCCGGTTTTCATGCCAATCGGCAGCAAACGCGGCGGCGATGCGGTCGCGGGTCAGTACCGCCGCGAGCGGCAGCGCGCCGCCGGTCAGGCCCTTCGACAGCACCGCGAAATCCGGCTGCGCGATGTTTTCATCGACCGCCGCGAGATGCCCCGCGAGCGGCGCGCCGCAGCGGCCCATGCCGGCGGCGATCTCATCCGCAATCAGCAGCACCCCATGCCCGTCGGCCCAGGCGCGCAGCCGGCGCAGCAGATCCGGGCTGTTGAGCAGCATGCCGCCGGCCGCCTGGAGCACCGGTTCGTAGATGATGGCGGCGAGCGAGTCCGCGAGCGGATCGAGCTGGGCCTGGATCGCCGGCCATTCCGCCGCCGCATCCTGCCAGCGTGGATCGCCGCAACCGCTCCGCCGGGGCAGGCCGGTGAGGAAATGGCAGGGAAACAGCAGCGGGCGGTAGGGTTCCTTGTAGATGCCCAGATCGCCTACCGAGAGCGATCCCACGCCTTCGCCGTGGTAGCCATCCGCCAGGGCGGCGAATCGGGTGCGTTGAGGTCGCCCGGTCTGGGCCTGGAACTGGAGCGCCATCTTGATCGCGATCTCGACCGCGGTGCTGCCGTCGCCAGCCAGGAAGACCTTGCCGAACCAGCCGGGCGCGCGTCCCGCCGGGGCCTGCGGTCCCCAGCGGGACGGCCCCAGGCCATTGGCGAAGGCGAGCAGCCGTTCGCACAGCCGCACGGTGGGTTCCGTGCAGACATTGGCCATGATCACATGCTCGAAGCGGGCTGCCTGCTGCTGGAGCGCGGCGATCAGCCGGGGATGGCGGTGGCCCAGCGCCTTGCACCACCAGGACGAGATCCCGTCGATCAGCTCGCGCCCATCCGCCAGGGTCAGGCGGCAGCCCTCGGCCGCGACCACGGGCAGCGGCGGGAAGGCCTGCTTGTCCCGCATCTGGCTGCACGGGTGCCAGAAGACATCGAGGTCGCGTCGGATGAGATCTGCGCCGTCCATGCCGGGATCGTCGCGCTGGCGGCAGCGAGCCAAGGGGCGGCAGCGAACCGACCGCCGATACGTGGAGTCGACCCGATTTCAGCTGCGGACGTCGACGAGCGAATGCCGGTCCACACCGGTGAGCGAGGTCACGTTGGCGAACTCGGCCGGGATCTCCTCCCAGGCCGAACGCAGGATGGCGAGAGTGGGGCGGATCTTGCGCAGGCGGTCCGCATCCTTGCGCAGGCTGCATTCGGTGATCTCTGCGATCAGGAACAGGTAGATCTGCTTGAGCCGTTCCGCGATCTCGCCTCCGACCTCGAAGTTCAGGGTCGAAAGAAGCTCGAACAGGATGGCGCGGGCCTTCTGGCACGAGACGGTCGCCAGTTCGCGCTTCTGGTTGCGCATCGCCGCTTCGCCCTGGTCGAGGAATCGCTCGATACCCTGGTACAGGCGCACCAGAAGGTCGCGCTGGCTGACGGTCTCGATCTCGGCATTGCGGTAGGCTGCGGCGAGGGCGGCGGTCATGGCAGGCTCCTGACGAATTCAGTATCGACCCGGGCGGGGTGGACTTGAGGCCGCTCAGCCGCCATTCGTGGTACCCTTGCTGGAGACATCGAATCCGAGCCGGCTGCCCATGTTCTTGAGGTTCGAGATGGTCGATTCCATGCGCAGGAACTGGCTCTGGTAGCGTTCCTGCCGGATGGCGAGCTGGGCCTCCATCGCGGCGAGGCGCTTGTTGATGTCGGTGATCGTGTTGTTGATCGAGGTGATCTCGCCGGCGAACACGCCATTGGTCGGTTCGGTGACCGTGTTCAGGGCGGTATAGGTGGTGCCGGCGATGGACGTGACCAGGGTCTTCACCGCGGTCGGATCGCTCTTGAGCTTGTCGTCGAAGGTCGAGGCGGTGAAGGTCAGCCGGCCGTCATTGCCCAGCTTCACGCCCAGATCGGCCAGGTTCTTGTAGCCGGTCGCCTGGCCATCCACCGAACCGGTCAGGTTGGTGAGGGCGTCGTTCAGCACGCGGCGCATGCTGGACTGGGTGAACAGCGGCCCCGCCTTCTTCGATGCGGCATCGTAGGAACCGTTCGCCTTCAGGTAGTCGAAGGCCGAATTGTACGCATCCACCATGGTCTGGAGCTTGCTGCGGATGCCCGCGCTGTCCTGGCCGATGGTGATGCTGAGATCCCTGGCGTTGGTCGTGGATTTGGCGGTCAGGGTCACGCCCGGGATGACCCCGGTGAAGGTGTTGGTGGCGCTGTTGACGAGCAGGCCGCCCACCCCGTTGCTGCCGCCCAGGCGCAGCGTCGCGTCGACGCCGGTGGTGACGCGCAGGCTGGCATCGACTCCAGCGCCATTCTGGAAGACGTTGTCGAGCGGGTCTGCGCCCTTGATGTACTGGATGTCGGCCTGGGCCCCGGTTGCGGCCGACCGCACCATCAGGCGGTAACCGGATCCGTCGTTGATCACCGAGGCGCTGACCCCGGCATTCGCGGCGTTGATCGACGCCGCCATGCCATCGAGGTCGGTGGCGGTGTTGGTGATGGTGACCTCGTTCGAGCCGGCGAGCTTGAGGAGGATGTTGCCGACGGTGTGGCCGGTCTTGATATTCTTCGATGCGCTCGCCACCTGGCCGGTGCTGGCCAGGTTCTCCACCGAGATGGTATGGTTGCCGGTGACGGCGGTCGCATCGCTGCTGACCGCCAGGGCGTCGGCATTGCTGCTCGTCACGGTCTTGGTCGTGAACAGGGACGCCTGGCGCAGTTCGTCGTTGGCATCGCGCAGGGCGAGCATGCGGGTGTTGAGCGCCTGGACCGCCGAGAGCTTGGTCGAGAGGACGGAGCTCTTGCTGCGGAGCACGTTCTGGCCGGCGCGGTCGGCGCTGACCAGCGAGGAGATGATGCTCTTCCAGTCGATCCCGGAGGCGAGGCCGCTTATGGAGGTTGGTGCGGTGGCCATGGCGGCTATCCTTTCTCGAAAATGTTGCTCAGGCCTTCTGGTTGAAGATCAACCCCATCCAGTCGCGGTAGGACTGCTCGAATTTGAGCATCTCCTTGGGCGGGATCTGGCGCAGGACCTCGCCGGTCTTGGAATCCTTGATCACCGCCACCAGTTCCTTCGAATTGTCGTCGACCTCGAAGGCGAGCTGGTGCCCGCTGCTGGTCTCCACGACCTGCTTCAGCCGCTGGGCGGCGGCACGCACATCTTCTGCCGAAACCGGCTGTGAAGCGCTCTTCTCGGGATCCTGCAGATCATTGGCCTTGGCGGCCTCGGTCTGCAGGGCCTGGTCGCGCGCTGCCTGGGGTGGGCGGATTGCGTCTCCGACCTGGGTGGTGATCGCGTTGACGAGGCTCATGGTGCCCTCCTTGGCATTGCCGTGCACGGCCCGGGGATGGTCCGTCGATGGAAGTATCGGCCGCATTTGGGCCGACTTGAGGACAATTTCGAAACGCCCGCCGGGCAGGCAGGATCGGAATTGGCACCGATTTGGCGTGGGGCTCTGCAGGTACACCACTCCCAGGAGGGATCCGCCATGAGCCTTCGCATCAACACCAACGTCCAGGCGCTCTTCGGCCATCGTATGATGCAGAAGAACGATATGGCGATGTCCAAGAGCCTGGAGAAGTTGTCCTCCGGCCTGAAGATCAACCGCGCCTCGGACAATCCCGCCGGCCTGATCATCAGCGAACAGCTGCGGGCGCAGATCGGCGGCCTGGAACAGGCGCAGAACAACACGGAAGCGGCCATCTCGATGGTCCAGACCGCGGAAGGATCGCTGGACGAGATGAACTCACTGCTGACCAAGGCGAAGAAGCTGGCGCTCAGCTCGATGTCCGATGCGACTACCGACACGACCCAGGCGGCGGCCAACCAGACCGAGTTCGCCAACATCATCAGTTCCATCCAGCGCATCGTCGACCAGACCCAGTATGCCAGCGCCAAGCTGCTTGATGGTACCATGTCGGCAGGAAAGACGGTGCAGCTCGGCGCCTTCGTCGGTCAGAACACCACCATCAGCATCATGCCCCTGGGCACCGCCTACCTGGGTGTGCTGTCCACCAATGGCACGGACATCATCGCCGGCACGCAGTTGAGCGCGATGAGCATCACCAACGCCACGGTAGCCACCTCCGCGCTCGCCTCGATCGAAGGGGCGATCACCCTGGTCTCCTCGCGTCGCGGCCAGCTGGGCGCCATCCAGGCCAACAGCCTGGAAACCTCGCTGAATAGTCTGCGCGCCAGTGCTGAGAACCTGAAGGCGGCCGAATCGACGGTGCGCGACGTGGATTTCGCGGCGGAATCCGCGACCTTCACCCGCAACCAGATCCTCGTGCAGTCGGCCACGGCCATGCTCGCCCAGGCCAACCAGCTTCCGCAGAGCGTGCTCAAGCTCCTGGGTTGATCTCCGACGGCGGTACTGCCTCTGGATGAGTCCGGACCTGGGTCGGGTTAGCCGCTCCGGGTCCGGGCTTCCCATTTGGTGCTCAAGTCCCCGGCCGGGGATCCGAGAATGCTGGGGACGGGTGAAACCCCACCCGTACGGACGGCACGGAAGCCGTCTCTAACCCGGCACGGAGGACCCCATGAGTCTTCGCATCAACACCAACGTCCAGGCGCTCTTCGGGCATCGCATGATGCAGAAGAACGACATGGCGATCGGCAAGAGCCTGGAGAAGCTGTCATCCGGCCTGAAGATCAACCGCGCCGGCGACAATCCGGCCGGCCTGATCATCAGCGAGCAGCTGCGGGCGCAGCTGGGCGGCCTGGAGCAGGCGCAGCAGAACACCGAGCAGGCGGTCGCCATGGTGCAGACCGCGGAAGGCGCGCTCGACGAGATGAGCAACCTGCTCACCAAGGCCAAGAAGCTGGCGCTCAGCTCGATGTCGACCGCCACCACCGATCAGACGCAGGCGTCGGCCAACAACGTCGAATTCCAGAACATCATCAACTCCATCAACCGCATCTCGAGCCAGACCCAATACGCCGGATCCAAGCTGCTCGACGGCAGCTTCAGCGGCAAGATCGTCCAGCTGGGCGCCTTCACCAGCCAGGACACGTCGATCTCGATCTCGTCCATGGCGGCAAGCAACTTCGTCGCCACCACCTCGCTCGCGGGGGCGCAGATCTCGGACGCCACCTCGGCGGTCACCGCGCTGTCCTCGATCGAGACGGCGATCACCGCGGTTTCGACCGCACGCGGCAACCTTGGCGCGATCCAGTCGAACAGCCTGGAAACCACCCTGAACTCGCTCAGAACCAGCTACGAGAATCTGAGCGCGGCCGAATCGACGGTGCGCAATGTCGATTTCGCACGGGAATCGGCGAACTTCACCCGCAACCAGATCCTGGTGCAGTCGGCCACGGCGATGCTCGCGCAGGCCAACCAGCTGCCCCAGAACGTGCTCAAGCTGATCGGCTGATGACCCGAACCTGTGAGTGACGCGACTGCAGACCCCACGGCACGGATGCCGGCCAACCCATCACGGAGGATACCATGAGTCTTCGCATCAACACCAACGTCCAGGCGCTCTTCGGCCATCGCATGATGCAGAAGAACGACATGGCGATCTCCAAGAGCCTGGAGAAGCTGTCGTCGGGTCTGAAGATCAACCGCGCCGGCGACAACCCGGCGGGACTGATCATCAGCGAGCAGCTGCGGGCGCAGCTGGGCGGCCTGGAGCAGGCCCAGAGCAACACCGAGCAGGCGGTCGCGATGGTGCAGACGGCCGAAGGCGCGCTCGATGAGATGAGCTCGCTCCTGGGCAAGGCCAAGAAGCTGGCCCTGTCCTCGATGTCGTCCGCCACCACGGATTCGACCCAGGCGGCCGCGAACCAGACCGAGTTCGCGAACATCGTCGCGTCGATCCAGCGCATCGTCGACCAGACCCAGTACGCCGGTTCCAAGCTGCTCGATGGCACCCTGTCCGCGGGCGGAACCGTGCAGCTGGGCGCCTTCACCGGTCAGAACACGACCATCAGCATCATGAATCTCGGTACCAACGCCCTTGGCGTGGTGTCGAGCAACAATTCGGACATCGTCACCGGCTACAACCTGAGCGCGATGAGCATCACCACGGCGGCGAACGCGATCTCGGCGTTGTCCTCGATCGAAGGCGCCATCACCATCGTCTCGACCCGGCGCGGCAACCTGGGCGCCATCCAGTCGAACAGCCTGGAAACCACGCTGAATTCGCTGCGCACCAGCTATGAGAACCTGAGCGCGGCCGAATCGACCGTGCGCAACGTGGACTTCGCCGCCGAATCGGCAAGCTTCACCCGCAACCAGATCCTCGTGCAGTCAGCCACGGCGATGCTCGCCCAGGCCAACCAGCTGCCCCAGAATGTGCTCAAGCTGATCGGCTGATGAGCCGAACCTGAGGTAGACGCGATCCCATCCCGTCGGCACGGAAGCCGGCCAACGAATCACGGAGGATGCCATGAGTCTTCGCATCAACACCAACGTCCAGGCGCTCTTCGGGCATCGCATGATGCAGAAGAACGACATGGCGATCTCCAAGAGCCTGGAGAAGCTGTCCTCGGGGCTGAAGATCAACCGCGCCGGCGACAATCCGGCCGGGCTGATCATCAGCGAGCAGCTGCGGGCGCAGCTGGGAGGTCTGGAACAGGCCCAGAGCAACACCGAGCAGGCCGTCGCAATGGTGCAGACGGCCGAAGGTGCGCTCGACGAGATGAGCTCGCTCCTGAGCAAGGCCAAGAAGCTGGCGCTGTCTTCCATGTCGTCGGCCACCACGGACTCGACCCAGGCGGCCGCCAACAACACCGAATACAGCAACCTGGTGTCATCCATCAACCGCATCGCGCAGCAGACGCAATACGCCGGCACGGCCCTGCTCGATGGCACCATGTCGTCCGGCAAGACGGTGCAGCTGGGCGCCTTCACCGGCCAGAACACGACGATCTCGATCGCCGGCATGTCCGCGATCAACCTGGGGCTCAACTCCGCCGGCGGCCTGGCCTATGACGTAACGACGGCCGGCAATGCGAGCCAGGTGCTCAGCCTCGTCGAGGCCGCGATCACCACGGTCTCGACCGCCCGCGGCAACCTGGGTGCGATCCAGTCGAACAGCCTGGAAACCACCCTGAACTCGCTCAGGACCAGCTACGAGAATCTGAGCGCGGCCGAATCGACCGTGCGCAACGTGGATTTCGCGGCCGAATCAGCGGCCTTCACCCGCAACCAGATCCTGGTGCAGTCGGCCACGGCGATGCTCGCCCAGGCCAACCAGCTGCCCCAGAACGTGCTCAAGCTGATCGGCTGATGAACCGATTCTGAGAGTGACGCGAATCCAGATGCATTCGGAACGGAAGCCGAACGACGAATCACGGAGGATGCCATGAGTCTTCGCATCAACACCAACGTCCAGGCGCTCTTCGGGCATCGCATGATGCAGAAGAACGACATGGCGATCTCCAAGAGCCTGGAGAAGCTCTCCTCCGGTCTGAAGATCAACCGCGCCGGCGACAACCCGGCCGGCCTGATCATCAGCGAGCAGCTGCGGGCGCAGCTGGGCGGCCTGGAACAGGCCCAGGACAACACCGAGCAGGCGGTCGCGATGGTGCAGACGGCCGAAGGCGCGCTCGACGAGATGAGCTCGCTCCTGAGCAAGGCCAAGAAGCTGGCCCTCAGTTCGATGTCCAGCGCCACCACCGATTCGACCCAGGCCGCTGCCAACCATACCGAGTTCACGAATCTGGTCGCCTCGATCGACCGCATCGCGAACCAGACCCAGTATGCCGGCCAGAAGCTGCTTGATGGCAGCCTGGCGGCAGGAAAGACGGTGCAGCTGGGCGCCTTCACCGGCCAGAACACCACGGTCTCGGTCATCTCGATCGGTTCCGGCCTGCTCAGCGATGGCGGTGGCGCCGTGCTGTCGGCGGTGACGGTCAGTACCGCCACCGGGGCGGCGAGCGCCCTCGCGGTGATCGAAAGCGCGATCACCAAGATCTCGACCACGCGCGGCAACCTGGGTGCGCTCCAGTCGAACAGCCTGGAAACGACCCTGAACTCGCTCAGGACCAGCTATGAGAACCTGAGCGCAGCCGAATCGACGGTGCGCAATGTCGATTTCGCGGCCGAATCGGCGATGTTCACCCGCAACCAGATCCTGGTGCAGTCGGCCACGGCGATGCTCGCCCAGGCCAACCAGCTGCCTCAGAACGTGCTCAAGCTGATCGGCTAGTTCGCTTCGTCCACCGTCGGCACGGATGCCGGCTGAACCATCACGGAGGATGCCATGAGTCTTCGCATCAACACCAACGTCCAGGCGCTCTTCGGGCATCGCATGATGCAGAAGAACGACATGGCGATCTCCAAGAGCCTGGAGAAGCTCTCCTCCGGTCTGAAGATCAACCGCGCCGGCGACAACCCGGCCGGCCTGATCATCAGCGAACAGCTGCGGGCGCAGCTCGGCGGCCTGGAGCAGGCCCAGACCAACACTGAGCAGGCGGTCGCGATGGTGCAGACGGCTGAAGGTGCGCTGGATGAGATGAATTCCCTGTTGCAGAAGGCCAAGAAGCTGGCCCTCAGCTCGATGTCCGATGCCACCACCGATTCCAGCCAGGCGGCGGCCAACCATACCGAATTCACCAACCTGGTCGCCTCCATCGACCGTATCGCCAGCCAGACCCAGTACGCCGGGCAGAAGCTGCTCGACGGCAGCCTGGCGTCCGGCAAGACGGTGCAGCTGGGCGCCTTCACCGGCCAGAACACCACGATATCGATCGCTTCGATGTCCTCGGCCCAAGTCAGCGCCGGCGGCCTGACCCTGACCAACGCCGTGGTCAGCAACGCCACGGGTGCCGGCAGCGCGCTGCTGGTGATCGAGAGCGCGATCACCGCGGTTTCGACCGCGCGCGGCAACCTGGGCGCCATCCAGTCGAACAGCCTGGAGACGACCCTGAACTCGCTCAGGACCAGCTACGAGAACCTGAGCGCCGCCGAATCGACGGTGCGCAATGTGGACTTCGCTGCGGAATCGGCATCGTTCACCCGCAACCAGATCCTGGTGCAGTCGGCCACGGCGATGCTCGCCCAGGCCAACCAGCTGCCCCAGAACGTGCTGAAGCTGATCGGCTAGTGTCCTGTAACTGAAAAGTCTTAAACAAATATGGTTTCCGGCCGTATATG
>CAZZJC010000044.1:0-41305 GCA_964654285.1 uncultured Candidatus Kuenenia sp. | reverse complement strand
CCATCATGCCACGCAATAATGGCAGGAATATTTCGTGAACCCCAGGAGTCCACGCGATGTCGGCGGGGACGCGCGGGCTGCCATGCACCTTGATGAGATGGCGATGACGCAGGTACAGGCAAAGGGCGCCGAGCAGGATGGCACCGACGGCGATCCCGGCGGCGACGAGCATTTCCGCAGGGATCCCGCCATCCGCAGTGCCCATGGGCAGCAGGAACCTGCCGGTCTACGCCATCCCCGGTTCCAGCTTCGCCGTGCCGGGATCGGCGGTCTCGGGTTTCGCTTCCGGCTTGGCGGGCGGTGCTTCGGCGCTCGCGGTGACGGCCACCGTGCTGCGGCGCGGGCCGAGGTCGCCGCCGGCCATCAGCGTCTTCACCTGGGCGGCGTCGAGCGTCTCATGCTCGAGCAGCGCCTTGGCGACGCGTTCGAGCGCATCGCGGTGGGTCTCGATGAGGTGCTTCGCGTGGGCGTACTGGCGGTCGATGATGGAGCGGACCTCTTCATCCAGTTCGCGCCGGGTGGTGCCGCTGACCGCGACCACGCTCTCGGATCCGGCGAAGGAATCGTGGTTCTCGGTGTATTTCAGCGGGCCCATCTTGTCGGACATGCCCCACTCGTACACCATGCCGCGTGCGATCGCGGTGGCGCGTTCGATGTCGTTGGAGGCGCCGGTGGTGATGTCGCCGCAGAACAGCTCCTCGGCGATGCGGCCTCCGAAGAGCACGCTGATGTCGCCGATGAGCTTCTTGCGGCTGTGGGTGTGGCGGTCCTCGTTGGGCAGGTGGAAGGTCGCGCCGAGGGCCCGGCCGCGCGGGATGATCGTCACCTTGTGCAGATCGTCGGCGCCTTCGACCAGGACCTGGAGCAGGGTGTGTCCGGCCTCGTGGTAGGCGGTGATGATGCGCTCGCGCTCCGGCATGGCGCGGCTGCCGGCCTTCTTCTCGCGCCCGAACGCGACCCGGTCGCGGGCGTATTCGAGATCGATCTGGGCGACCCCTTCCTTCTCCTGCCGTGCGGCGTTGAGCGCGGCCTCGTTGATCAGCGATTCCAGGTCGGCGCCGCTGAAGCCGGGCGTGCCGCGGGCGATCAGCGCGAGATCGACACCCTTGGCCAGCTTCACCTTGCCGGCGTGCACGGTCAGGATCTGTTCGCGTCCGGCGATGTCGGGCAGCGAGACGTGGATGTGGCGGTCGAAGCGGCCCGGCCGCAGCAGGGCCGGGTCGAGCACGTCGACGCGATTGGTGGCGGCGATGACGATGACCTTGTCGGTGGACGAGAACCCGTCCATCTCGACCAGGATCGCGTTCAGGGTCTGCTCGCGTTCGTCGTGGCCGCCGGTCGACATGCCCTGGCCGCGGCGGCGGCCGACCGCGTCGATCTCATCGATGAAGATGATGCAGGGAGCGTTGTCCTTCGCCTGGTTGAAGAGGTCGCGTACCCGGCTGGCGCCGACGCCGACGAACATCTCGACGAAGTCGGAACCCGAGATCGAGTAGAACGGCACGTCCGCCTCGCCGGCGATCGCCTTGGCGAGCAGGGTCTTGCCGGTGCCGGGCGGGCCGACGAGCAGCACGCCGCGCGGGATGCGCCCACCGAGTTTCTGGAACTTCTTGGGATTCTTGAGGAAGGCGACGAGCTCTTCGACCTCCTCCTTGGCCTCGTCGATGCCGGCGACATCCTTGAAGGTCTTGCCGGTCTTGCCCTTGGTGATGAGCTGCGCCCGCGACTTGCCGAACGACAGCACCCCGCCGCCCTGGCCCATGCGACGGAAGACGAGGAAATACAGGAGCAGGAAGAGCAGCAGCACCATGATCAGGGTCGGCAGCATCGATTCGAACAGGCCCGCGGCGGGGGCGTAGGCGACGACGATCGGCTGGCGGCGCTCCTGATCCAGCTTGGCATTGCCCTTCTGGATCGCCGCTTTGAGCTCGGCCTCGCGTACGTTCTTGTTGTCGACGCCCCAGTTGACGGCGTAGTGGTTCTCCTTGCCGTCCTTGCCGACGAACCCGGTCACCTGGATCTGGTCCGTGCCCAGGACGAGCTTCTGGACTTCGCCATTTTCCACCCGCCCGATCAGGGAGTTCCACTCCACCGGATCGCGCGTATCCAGGCCCCTGGTGACCAGCATCATCGTCAGCAGGACGCCGCCCATGATGAGCAGCATCACCCACAGGCCGCGTTGGCGTTGCGGGGGCGGAGGGGCGGGTTCGGGCATCGGTGGTGGTCCTGGCGTGGCGCTGAATCAACGCAGTGTCTGCTAGGCTTCTAGGTGATGACGGCCCAAGGGCCAGCATGCTTTCATTAGGGGTCATTCAGGGACTAGGCAGGCCGCCCGAAGGTATTTTGATTTCGTGGACTTTCCCTTCCCCAGTGAAGTATCAAGACGGCCATCTTTCATGCTATTTCCTATGTTTCTTCTAATAAGGAAGCGATTTCACGGCAAAGTTTGTCAAAAGACGGTGAACGTTGGCGAACATAATTGGGATCAAGCGACTTGCTGAATTGATGCTGATGCTCGATTTCTCGGTAAGGACGTCCTGCAGGTCGATTGGCGGTAATCCATCCCTTGGCGTCACGAAGCGACTCTGGTAAGGGATGATCGATTACGCCTGGTAGCAGGTGATTGGCGGCAGAAAGAGAAGCGGCTGCGGCGAGAAACCATGATTCAAACTCCCGATTGGCGATAACCACTCTGATTCGCACATCAGGTCTCAAGGCCTGGATGCGCTTCTGTTGCCTTGGACCTTCAGAAGCAGGGCAATCATCGTCGGCGTCCCATACAACCAGGATCCCGCCGCCGCTTCTTGTGATTGCTTGTGCGAAAACATTTATTGGCTTGAGAATCTCCGCATCCGATTGAAGCATTTTATGCTTGGGGACTCTCCATGCGCTAGGGGGGAGTCGTAGCGGTACCTCCGGTGAAAACGCCTCTGCAATACGACGAACGAGAATTGGCATTGCAGCCATTTCACCATGCCCCTCGACAAGCAGCCCAATCGTTCGCTGCCTCATGGGTCGGTGATGAGTTCGAAGAGGTTGGATTGCCGTCCCTTTGCGACTTTCAACTCGGACGGGTCGGGTTGGATCTGGTTTTGCCTTAACAGTTCGCCTGCGGTGCATAGATGCTTATGCATGGCTTCGCGCAGACTGACATCGATCGGAGTCACCACCGTAGCGCCATGCTGAATGGATACGGCGAGCAAAGATTCCGGCTCAAGGCCGGGCCGATCCAGCAGATCCGGGCTATGACTCGTGATCACAATCTGTCTGTGCTGGGATGCATCCAACAGAGCATCTAGCAGAATTCCCAGCGCGTGCGGGTGTACTGCGACCTCGGGCTCTTCGATTCCGATGATCGGGATTTCCATCTCGCCGACAGATGGAGCCTGATAGATAGCGACGAGGACGCCGAGAGCACGGAGAGTACCGTCAGACATCCCCGAAGCAGGAAATTTCCAAGGCGCTTTGGCACCGGGTACATGCTGTTTGAATTCGATAACCTCTCGATTCTGAAGTGGCTTGGTTTTGATGTTGGCGATGCCGGGTACGATCTGCGCCATGACTTCGATGATGCGCCGATTGCGCTCCTTGTGTTCGTGTTCCAGTCGCCGAAGGACAGCCGCCAGATTCTCTCCGTCTCGGGCGAGAATATCCCCGGCGTCAGTCTTTTGCATCTCGCGGATGACAGCCGGGTTGATGTTGTAGACGCAAATGCGAGACAGCAGATCGAAGACAGGCCGGAAGATAGGATTGCCTGAAATCGCGACGAGATAGGGCCGATCCGAGGACACCGCAACTTTGGGTTGACTGGAAGCCTGAACCTTGCCGGCGCACACATCGAAATGTTCGCGCAGAGAGTTACCGCCAAAAAGCTGGCAAACCTCGTGTGAAATGACAAATCCCTTGGGTTTGCGTGCTCCGATACGAACGGCATAGAAGCCAATCGCAGAATTGTTTAATGAAAAATCGATACGGACGGAAAAGTGGGTTGGGTGCCCCCCGCTTTTACGCCGAACCTCGTCGATGCCACCGCGGTCACGAAGAACCTGGTCAAGAGATTTGTGCATGGACTCAGATACGAAGCGAAGTGCGTCCAGTAGATTGCTTTTCCCGGTACCATTTGGACCGACGAGTACCGTGAATTGTCCGAAATTAAAATTTGCTTGACCCACACTGCGGTAGTTTTCGATTCTCAACCGAGTTATACGAGGCGATGCAGGGATGGCAGTGGTGATCATGGCGTGTAGTTCACCTTATCTGGAACCCGGCCCGTCAAGGGGTTATTGGGGAATCGTTCGCGTGTTCGTGAACGTAATGAGTAGTCTGGCCCCGACCAAGTGCGAATCCAATTCCGCTTTAATTCGGCCATGCGGCCAGGGCCTTGCGGCAGTCGTCCGGCGAGGGCACCAGGGCGAGGCGGATCCAGCCGTCGCCGCCGGGGCCGAAGAAGGCGCCGGGGCTGACCACGATGCCGGCGTCGAGGCATCTGGCGGCGTAGGCGTCGGCACTGCCGGGAATGCGGGCCCAGAGGTACAGGCCGGCCTGCGAGGGCAGGATCTCCAGACCCTTGGCGGCGAGGCCGGCGGCGAGGATGCGCCATTTCTCGGCGAAGATGCGGCGGCGGGGTTCGACGTGGGCGTCGTCGCGCCAGGCGGCGGCGCCGGCGGCCTCGACGAAGGCGGGCGAGCCGACGCCCATGTGCACGCGCCAGCTGCGGTAGGTCTTGATCAGCGCCGCGTCGCCGGCGATGAAGCCGGAACGGTAGCCGGTCATGCCGCTGCGCTTGGAACAGGAATGGAAGGCGAGGACGTTGGCGGTGGTGACCTGGAGGAGCGACGGCGGAGGCTCCGCCCCTGCGAACCAGAGGTCGTTGTAGCACTCGTCCGAAGCGAGCAGGATCCCGTGCTGGCGGGCGATCTCGGCCTGGGCCTTGAGCCACGCCAGGTCGACGCAGGCCCCGGTCGGGTTGTGCGGGTAGTTGATCCAGGCGATCGCGGTGCGGGCGAGGATGTCCGCCGGCAGGCGATCCAGGTCGAGGCGGAAGCCGTGCTCGCGCCGCAGTTCCACCGCATGCGCCCGGCCGCCGGCGAACAGCGCGCCGGATTCGTAGACCGGATAGCCGGGGGTGCCGTAGACCACGGTGTCCTTGCCGCTCGCGGGATCGAGCACCGCGAGGGCGAGGTGGAAGATCGCCTCCTTCGATCCCGCCGAGGGCAGCACCTGGGTCGCGGGATCGACGCTGACGCCGAAGCGCCGCGCCAGGTACCCGGCCACCGCTTCGCGCAGGGCCGGACTGCCGGCGACGCTGGGATACTGCGAAACCGCCGGCACCGCGTCGCGCAGGGCCTGGAGGATGAACGGTGCGGTGGGCTCGACCGGATCGCCGGTGCCGAAGTCGAAGAGCGGCCGGCCGCTCCGCCGCAGTGTCTGCTTGCGCGCCTCCAGTTCGGCCATCGGGTAGGGTTTCAGGGCGCGCAGGGCGGGATTCATGAGGATTTTTCCAGGATCACCACCGCCGTAGCGAAGCCGCCGGCGTGGCTGAGCGAGACGTGCCAGCGGTCGGCGCCGAGCGCGGTCGCGCGCGCCAAGGCCCCGCCGGTGAGTACCAGGCGGGGTGCGCCATTGGCGTCTGCGACCACCGCGATGTCGGTCAGGTGCACGCCCTCGGCGATGCCGGTGCCCAGGGCCTTGCCGGTGGCCTCCTTCGCGGCCCAGCGCGCAGCGATGCGTTCATCGGGATCGCGGTGCTCCAGGCAGTAGGCGCGTTCGGCCGGGGTCAGCGTGCGATCGAGGAAGCGGTCGCCATGACGCTGGCGGACCTCGCCGATGCGCGCCACCTGGGCGAGATCGATGCCCAGGCCGACGATCATGGCGACAGCGGCGTCAGCGGCCGCCAGGCCGCGCGCCACCACCATGGCGGTCCGGCGGTCGCGCCTTCCGGTTCGAGGTGGACCACCAGCCGGTCGGCGAGCGGGGTGTCCAGGCCGGGACTGAGCCGCAGGACGGTCACCGGGCCGTCGGGCAGCTCGATCCGCGCTCCCATGGCCAGGGACCAGCCGTTGGCGGCGGGGGTGGCGGGTTCGGCGGAGGGTGCGCGGTCGGCCGGGACCACGAAGCGCTGCATGCCGGGATCGATGGCCGCCCCATCGTGGCCCAGGCGCAGGATCGCCGGCCTGCCGCCCGGCGCGGGACCGACCAGCAGCACCAGATCGCGGCCGTCGCGGGCGACGGCCCAGCGGCCGGCGGGGGATTGCTGCCAGGCGAGGGCGCTGGCGCGCACCCGTTCGGACAGCTCCGCTCCCGCCGCCAGGCGGCAGGTCGGTACCGGCACGACGCTCGGCGCAACGGCCGGCGGCAGCACGCTCAGACCGTCGCTGGCCGGCAGGAGCACCGTGTTGCCGCAGGGGATCGGCACCAGGGCGCGCTGCTCGCCGGGCAACCGCACGGCCTGGCTGATCCTGCCCCCCGCATCGAGGACGAGCAGCCCCGTCGCGGCGTCGCCTTCGCGCAGCAGGCCGCAGGCACCGCCGCCGGACGGCACGGCGCGCACCAGCTCGGTGCTGGCGGGCAGCAGCGTCTCCCAGCGCACCGCGCCGCCGGCGAGCGACACCACCGCCAGGCCGGTACGGCCATCCTTGCGGTAGCGCAGGTGCAGCAGGTCGGGGGTTGCGCGGCCGGGTCCGCCGTCGAGCGCCTCGACCGCCTGCCAGTCGCCGAAGACCCGGCGCGGTGCGCCCGAGGCGAGATCCAGCATCGCGAGCTGGCCGCCATCGGTGAGAACGTAGAGCGCATCGCCGCCGACGGCGAGGATGCGGGCGATGCTGGCGTCGGACTGCCAGGAACGCCGGCCCAGGCCGAGATCCCAGCGCGAGACGCGATGGTCGGCACCGAGGGTGAAGCATTCCTGCACGCCGAGGATCGGCACGCGTTCGCTCTCGGCCGGGACGTTGGCGAGCGCCTCGCCGGTGGCGGTGCGGATGAGCTGGGCCGCGCCGCCGGCACTGGCCGGGAGCCAGACCAGGTCGTCGCCGACGCAGCGCGCCTGCGCCAGCGCCACCGCGCGGCCGGGCTGGCGCCAGAGCTCGACCGGGCCGTCGGGGCCGGGATCGTGCGCCTTCCAGCCGACCAGATCGACGCCGTCCTGCCCGATCACCACGTCGTCCGGGCTGAGCAGCACGTTGGGCGGCTCAGCAGCCAGGCTCCCCAGCTGTTCATCGTTCTGGGGAGGCACGTACTTCGACCACAGATCGACGCCGGTCGCGAGGTCGACCACGAACAGGGTCGCATCGGTGCGCCGATTGGCCGGCACCGTGGTACGGACGAGCAGCGTCCGGCGATTGGCGCGCCAGGGCTCCACCAGTTCGTGGCCGATCTTCCCGGCGCAGGTGACGCGCTGGCCGTCGCGCTGCACCACCACCGTGAACGGCGTGCGCGGGGCGAGGCGGAAGACGTGTTCCTGCAGGTCGGTGCGCCAGTTCACCACCGCATGGCCGTTGAACTCCAGCAGGCGGTCGCCGCTGCGCATGCCGGAGGCCTCCGCTGCGGTGCCGGGCAGGACGTTGATCGGGATGCCGGCCCCCCCGGGTGCGTCGGGCGGCAGGCCGGCACCATTGGTGGGCGAGATGCCCAGGCGCGGATCGAGGCCCTTGCGCACCCAGGCCACCGAGCCATCGGCCAGGCGCAGCGCGGTCAGGCAGCCGTCGACGTAGGACACCGCGAGCTCATCCGTGGCCACGGTGACCGGGCCGCGCCGGCCGGGCGCCGACCAGGGCTTGGCGGGAGAGACGGCGGGCGTCGCCGGCGCTGTCGGCAGCGACCAGAGGTCGCGGCTGCCGACGCCCAGGCGGCCCTGTCCCGCGCGCGCGAGCAGGTGCGCGTGGACTTCGAGGCGGTCGCGCACGTTGACCATCCGCCCTGCCGTCGCCATCGCGGAGGCATAGGCGGCGATCGCCGCGTTGCGGTCGCCCAGCATTTCCGCATGCCGGCCGCGCCACCAGGCCTCTTCCGACGCCAGCGCCGGGTCGGCGGCGACGGCCTTGGCGAAGCGGGCGAACAGCGGCGGGAAAGCCCTGGCGTCGCCGGTCGCGAGGTCGAGCTGGCGGCGCAGGATCCGCGCCGCGCGTTCCGCGTAGTCCCTGGGCGCACCTGCGGCGAGCGCGCGCAGGAGGTGGTCGACGGCGGCGTCGGGTTCGTTGCGCGCCTCCAGCAGGGAGGCGAGCGCGACGAGGCGGCGCACATCGAGCGGATTCGCGGCGAGGTCGGTGCGCAGACGTTCGAGCAAGGCGGCCGATCCGCCGAGGGCGGTGATGCGATCGGCGTAGCCCATGAGCAGCACCTGCTGGCTGCCGGCGAGCGAGAACGGTTCGGTCAGGCTGCGGCCGATGCCCTGCTGCTGGCCGGTAACGCGATCGAGCAGGAACAGCCCGTCGCTGCCCCCGACCAGGATGCGGTCGGCGCCGATAATTCCCTGGGGATCGGTCAGGCGGTGCGCGCGGGATGCGGGCCAGCGCGGCGTGAGGGTCGCCAGGTCGAGACAGGTGACGGAACCGCCGGCGAGCAGGGCGGTGCCACCGCTGACCGCCAGGACCTCGTCGCCGGCGCCATCGCCGTTGTAGATGCGCGGGGCGGTGTCGTCGGGGCCGAGGATGAGCGCGATGCCCTGGTTGTCGCCCGGGGTCGCCACCGCGGTGACGCCGTCGCTCTTCACCGCGCCAAGCCGCATGCGCTGCCGCCGACCCTGGCCGGCGTGGTCATCGAGACCGTCCTCGGGCACGCTCGGGTAGGACCACACGCGGCGCACCTCGCCCGTGGTGGCGACCCGCGCGAGCACCCCGAGGTTCGAGAGCACCAGGATCGATCCGGCCTGCACCGCGAGCGCCGGCGACGAGGGATTCGGCCCACCCCAGCCGCCGAGGCGCATGCGCACCAGTTCCGACTGGGCCACGCGGGTCACCAGGGTCTTCCAGGCCCGTTGGCCGGTGCGGGCATCGAGCGCGGTCAGCAGGACGTCCATGCTGCCCTGGGTGTTGGCGCAGGCGCTGGCGATCAGCACCAGGCCATCGGCCGCGACCGGGGCCGACACGACCGGAAAGGCTTCGCTCTCCTCATCCTGCCACATCCACAGGCTGCGCCCGACCCGGTCGACCGCGCGCACGACCAGGCGGTGCTGGTCGACCAGCCCCAGCGCGGCCCAGCCGCCGCCGATCGCCACCGGCTGGCATTGCCGCGCGGCCAGCGGCGTGTTGCCGAGGCGGTGCACCTGGCCCTGCAGCTGGCCGACCAGGAGATCGCAGACGAGCAGGCGCAGGCCGTCGCTGGCGGCGGCCACATCGCCGGCCGACGCGCCGATCACCAGGCGGCGCCGGGTGGCGCGGGCCGGCTGGTCCTCGGCGACCAGGCGCGGCTGCGGCCGGATCTCGGGCGGGGCGATCTCGTCGACCTTCATCGTCCACATCGGATCCAGCCCATCGAGCGAGCGCGGCAGTTCCGCGACCTCGTTGCTGGTCAGCATCTCGAGGGCGGCGCGGCGGCGGGCGGCGCGGATGGCGTCGGCCGCATCGCCGGCCCGGCCGGCCTCGTCGAGGTAGCGCCCGAGCTGGCCGCGATCCCAGGCGCGGTCGGCGAGGAGGCGCCGCGCCTTCATCGCTGCCGGCGTGCCGGGGTAGCTCAGCGCCAGGCGCTGGAGGGCGCCGTCGCGTCCGGCCTGGGGCAGGGCGAGGGCCTCGGTCAGGCGGCGCTCGGCGGCAGGGGTGAACATCTGCACGAAGGCGTTGGACAGGCCGCTTTGGCGCAGCCGGTCGCCGATCGCCTCCCCGAGCGGAGTGACGCCGTTGCCCAGCGCCACCAGATCGGTGCCGTGCTCGCTGATCAGCTGCTGGGCCCGCTCCAGGAGCTGCGCCTGGTCGCCATTCTTCTTCGCCAGGTCGTCGAGCAGCTGCTTGGCCTCGCGGCGGACCTCCCACTCGGTGGCGTCCTGAGCCTCGCCGGCCCAGGCCGGGGCCAGCATCGCGGTGGCGAGCAGGATGGGGACGACGGACAGGCGGCTCGGCATGGCCATGCCTGTACGTCCAGGGTGCAGGGGGGCAATCGAAGGCAGGCGGCCGTGGCGGGGCCGTTCAGGCCCGTGCCGCGAACGCGCGGGCGCAGAGCGTCGCGCCATCCCAGGTGAAATGCTGGTCCCCGATGCGGATCGACCGCCCTTCGACGCGGATGTCCGGTGGCGTCCCGGTCTGCAGGGTGAGCACGTTCACGGGCAGCCCGTCGAGGACGAGCTGGGCCGATCGCGTCGTCGCCCTGCCATTGGAGAGCGTCGACCCGGTCTGGCCGGCCTGCGGGCCGATCGCGACCACCACCGCCTCGGCCCCGCTGGCGCCGCTGAGATCGACCGCCAGGGCCGACGCGCCCACGCCCTCGCCCCGGGTGAAGGCGAAGCTGCCGTCGGTGGCCGCCGTGTAGCGGGTGACCGGCCCGCCGATGAGGCTCGTGGCCATGGTCGCGCGCAGCCCGAAGCCCCAGACCCTGACCAGGCCGACCGCCTGGTCGGGCTTGAAGGACCTGGTGCCGTAATAGCCCTTCGGCCCGTAATCGAGCCAATGCGTGATGATGATGTCGTCGCGGTCGCGCCAGCGGTTGCGGGCCACGAAATAGCCGTGGATCGTGTCGACGGCGGTCAGCGGCAGCAGCCCGTCGGGCGGGCGGATCGCGGCCCCGATCGGCCAGCCCAGGAAGGCGTGCACCGCGCCGATGGGATAGCGCTGGGCGCCGTAGGACTCCTCGCCGGGCCGCAGGCCGAGATCGTCGCGCGCCTCGCCCGGCGCGATGAAGGTGCGCTGCATCCAGGCCAGGGCCGGGCGGAAGCGCGGATCGACCAGGGCCATGCCGGTCGCCACCTCGCCGTCGCGCAGGACATCATCGTCGGTCTGGTAGGCGCCGCGGTTGGGCATGCTGGCGTGGCCATCCCCCCCGAGGTGCATGAGCCAGGTCAGGGCGAGCCAGGCGGCGTTCGGCCGCGGCTGGCGGTAGTCGCGGCCGCGCACCAGGCGCTCGGCCAGGATGAACTCCATGAGCGGGATCCGCGACAGCGAGCTCGACGACCCGAAGCCCTCGGCGAACCAGCCGGCGTCCCCGAAGCCGAGTTCGAGCGCGCGCGCCAGGTTGGCCTCGGCCTCGGCCAGGCGGGCCGATACGAAGGCGGCGTCCGTGCCGGGATCATCCAGGATGGCGAGCAGCGCCAGCCCGGCCCCCCCGATGACGGCGCCATAATGGTTCGATCCGGGCGGCTTGCGGGACCGTCCGGTCAGATGGGCCAGGGTCACGCGGCCGCCGCTCGCGATCGGCTGGTCGTAGTCCTGCAGCGCGCGTGCGACCCGTCGGCGGAAATCCTCGGGCCAGGCGTCATGGCAGAGGTCGTAGGCGTAGGCCATCCCGGGCAGGCACCGGCCGCAGCGCAGGTCTGATCCCGGCATCACCCAGCTGTAGCGGTTGTCGATGTCGTAGCGGCCGGCGAACATCGCCTCGATGCTGGCGCGGGCGAGATCGGCGTACTTCTGCTCGCCGGTCACGACGTGGAGCAGTCCGAACCCGGCCCCATGGAAGATCGTGAACGCGCCCACGGGCAGCGGGGCCGCGGTGTTGCGGTGGTGGGGCGGGGTCTGCGAGAAGAGCCCGGTCAGGGCCTCGCCATCGCACCCCAGCAGGCGGCGCAGGCGCGCGAGGATGGCCGCGCCCTCCGGGGTCTGCGCGCGCTGGCGCAGGGCGGGGATGTCCTCGCGGCGGAACAGCAGCCGCGGGTGTTCGCCCGCAGCCGGCGCCCGATGCCCGGTGACGGGCGTCCACCACGGCCGCGCCTCGCGTTCGCAGACCCACAAGCCGTGCGGCGCGATCGCGCCGCCGCCGATCTGCTGCGCACCCAGGCCGAAGGCCCGCCTGGTTCGGCCCTGGTCCGGAACCAGCGACGCCTCGGCCGCGAGCCGATCGGCGATGCGGACCGCGGTGAATTCCAGTCCGATCACCTGATCCGGGTCATTCGCGACGTGGACGTCGCGTGCGCTGAGGCGGGCGCGGCCGTGCAGCCGACCGAAGGCATCCAGGGGAGCGAATCCGCTGACATCGAAGGGAACCTGGCGGTTGGGCGGGAACTTGGTCTCGGCGGCGAGGCCGATCGCGCCCCACCTCACCGTGCCGTCGACGATCCCGAGCGCGACGATCAGCGCATCCAGATCGACCCCGCCCGGTTCCGGCACCTGATTGAGCCGGAAGGTCCACACCACGTCGTCAGGCGGCGGCGCCTCGATCCGGGTCGCGCCGGTCAGCGTGCCCGTGCGGTGCGATTGCTCGCCATGCAGGGGGCGTCCATCGACCCGCCGGGCGGTGTAGGAACCGGCGAGCGTGCAGTTCCCAGCCCCGGTCAGCACGTTCGCGTCAACGTCGACCACGAACTCGATCGGCTGGCCGCCTTCAGGGATCCAGCCATCCGGGGTGATCAGCAAGCGCACGGTGCCGCGTACGGAACCAGCGGTGAACACCAGATCGGATCCGAGCACCGGCAGGGGAGAGGCGTTGAATCCCGTTCCGGCTCCGGCGGCCACCCGACCTGCGTTGACGCGCAGGTCCAGGGTGAGCGAACGCGGCTCCTGCTTTTTCCCCTCCCCCCACAACCGATCGCAGGTCAGCCGCCAGACGGCGTTGGCCGGATCCGCCGCCCGGATGGGGGTGGCGGAGGCGATCGGGTCGTGGGTGCGGGACATCTCAGATTCCTGCCCTCGCCCGGCGCAGCAGTTCCTGCCCGCCCTGGTTCGAGGAGGGGGTGTACCCCTTGATGGGAAGCAGATTCTCGTGGATGGCGTCGATGATCCAAGCGGGCTGCGGGTAGTAGTCGGCTTCCATCTCGGCGCCCGGGGCGATCCAGTTGCGCGCCCCGACCACGACCGGCGGCGCGTCGAGGTGGCCGAAGGCCAGGCGGGCGATGGTGGACGCCATCGTGTGGGCATAGCTGCCGCGTTCGCAGGCGTCCGAGGCGACGACCAGGCGGCCGGTGCGCTTGACCGATTCGACGATCGGTTCGTAGTTGAACGGCACGACCCAGCGCGCGTCCCAGACCTCGGCGCTGATCCCGTGCTTGTCCTGCAGCGCCTTGGCGGCATCCAGGGCGCGGTACAGCGTCGCGCCGATGGTCAGGATCGTGACATCGGTGCCGGCGCGGCGGCGCGCGGGTTCGCCCTCGGGCACGGTGTAGAAGCCGGCGGGCACGTCCTTCTCGAACTCCTCGCCGGTGCCGTACAGGCGCTGGCTCTCGAAGAAGATCACCGGATCGGTGCCGGACAGGGCGGCGTGCAGCATGCCCTTGGCGTCATGCGGCGTGGCCGGGAAGGCGACCTTCAGGCCCGGGATGTGGGCGACCAGCGCGACCCAGTCCTGGCTGTGCTGGGCGCCGTACTTGCTGCCGACGCTGATGCGCAGCGTCACCGGCATCTTGAGCACCTGGGCGCTCATCGACTGCCACTTGGCGAGCTGGTTGAAGACCTCGTCGCCGGCGCGGCCGAGGAAGTCGCAGTACATCAGCTCCGCCATCACCCGGCCGCCTTCCAGGGCGTAGCCGCAGGCGGTGCCGGCGATCGCGCCCTCGCTGATCGGGCTGTTGAACAGGCGGTGGTAGGGCAGCAGTTCGGTCAGGCCACGGTACGCGCCGAAGGCGCCGCCCCAGTCGCGGTTCTCCTCGCCATAGGCGACCAGGGTCGGGTCGGTGGCGAAGTGGTGCGCGGCGGCCTCGAAGATCGCGTCGCTGACGTTGTAGACCTTGGGCTTGGGCACGTTGGTCTGGCCGACCAGCGAACGCACCTTGCCGGCGAGCTGCTGCACGCGGGCGTTGTCTTTGAGTTCCGTGCGCAGTTCCGGCTTGCCCTCGCCCATCGCCATGACCTTGCCGTTGGAATACATCAGGCCGCCGATCTCCTCGGTCGGCAGGCGCGGGCTGACCTTGAGGTCCACCGCGAGCTTCAGCGCCTTGAGGATGAGCGCCTTCACCTCGCCGCGCATCTTCGCCTCGCCTGCGTCGTCGAGCAGCTTCTCGGCCTTCAGCGAGGCGGCATAGGCGTTGATGGCATCGGCCTTCTGCCAGGCCTCGATCTCGGTCTTCTCGCGGTAGCTCGACGCATCCGACGGCGAATGGCCGCTGATGCGGTAGGTCATCACGTCGAGCAGCACCGGGCCGCGGCCGGCGTCGATGAGGGCGCGCTTGCGCTTGATCGCATCCGCCACCGCGAGCGGGTTGTAGCCGTCGACGCGCTCGGCGTGCATGGCCTCGGGGTTCACGCCGGCGCCGACCCGGGCCAGGATCTGGTAGCCCATGGTCTCGCCCACGGTCTGGCCGCCCATGCCATAGAAGTTGTTCATGAAGTTGAAGATCACCGGCAGGCCGCCCTTGTGCGCGTCGTCCCACAACGTGCGGAACTGGTCCATGGCGGCGAAGCTGAGCGCCTCCCACACCGGGCCGCAGCCCATCGACGCGTCGCCGATGTTCGCGATGACCAGGCCCTTCTTGCGGTTCACCTTCTTGAACAGCGCCGCGCCGGTGGCGATGTCGGCGCTGCCGCCGACGATGGCGTTGTTCGGATAGATGCCGAACGGGGTGAAGAAGGCGTGCATCGAGCCGCCGAGACCCTTGTTGAAGCCGGTCACGCGGTGGAAGATCTCGGCCAGCGCGCCGTAGACCAGGAAGTCCTTGGCCACGGTCTTGGTCGCGCCGGCGGCGCCGATCACCTTCAGGATCGCGCCCTTGTCGAAGCTCTCCATGATCCCGCCCAGCGACGTGTCATCGAGCTTGCGGATCGCGGACAGGCCCTTGGCGAGGATCTCGCCGTGGCTGCGGTGGCTGCCGAAGATGTGGTCGTCGATGTCGAGCGTCAGCGCCTGGCCGACGGCGGACGCTTCCTGCCCGATCGACAGGTGGGCCGGGCCGGCGTGGTCGTATTTGACGCCCTCGTAGACGCCCTCCTTCTTGATCTTGTCAAGCATGGTCTCGAACTCGCGGATGATCAGCATGTCTTCCAGCACGCCGAGCAGCTGCGCGTCGGTGTAGTTCTTCCGCTCGTCCTTGAGCGCCGTCTTGTACTGGTTGACCGGGATGGTCGGCAGGGTCAGCACCTGGGGCGCGCGGACGGATTCGGGAGTGATGGAGAGGGCTTTGGGCATGGGGGTCTCGGGGGGAAATGTTTTCTATGGGTGACTAAGGCGATGGGGGAAGAAAATTTTTGATAAGATGAGGCGCAGATGTCGCTAGATTTTGTGCGTGTTTTGAAATAACGGCTTTCCCAAGTTTAGTGATTTTATATTCAAACAGTTTCTCGCCTGGTTCATTCTTCTGCGCCAACTCGGAATCTTTATCAGTTGTGAAGTTGAGTGAAATCAATCCACGGTCAAGTAATCTATGGACAGCATCCATCATGCGACTGTGTTTCATAATATCCCCCATGGTCCTAAAAATTGGCTGGGGAATAGGATTGTCTGATGCAGTGAGTAACTGGATCATCGATTCATAATCTAGTCCAGCTAACGCTCGCTTAACTGCCATGTAATTCTCCAATTCACGAATTTTGAGACTGTCGTTAATAAGCGATGTAATCTGTTTGATGGATTCTTCTGCCTTAGCTGAATCGTATTGATGAACTCGGATTCCTTGAACATCAAAGGGTAATGCATCAGAATCAGTGCGAACGAGAATAACATCCATGGGTGGCCTGACGGCATGCGCTATTCCAACTTCATACATTACATTGGAATTTCTTATCGGTTTATTATTTTGTTTTCCAATCGTTGAAATGTCGGCAAGAATCAATTGGGATGATGCAATCTCATGTATTATTTCAAAGACTATACTTTCTCCGGCGGTGCCTTTATCGACTCGGTATGGCTCCAATTTCTTACCGTTCACAGAGACGCTGGAAATGGCGGGGGAAATTATGGCGCTGAATCGGACATTGAATTCGTCGACAAATGGCATGGCGACAAAAACACGCAGTGACTCAGGGAATGACGGATTTGCTTCAATGATATTATATGGGTGCATAAGTTGTTGAAATTAATTCAATGCAGCGTGAAAATCGCATCCCGCAGCGCCTCGTTCACCGTCGGATGCGGGAAGATCAGTTCCTTGAGCTCCTTCACGGTGAACTCGGCCTCGACCATCGCGGCCCAGCCGAAGGACATCTCGCTCACCGCGCCACCGATGGCGTGGACGCCGAGCAGCTGCTTGGTGGTCTTGTGCAACACGGCTTTGAGCAGGCCCTTGCCGGCGTATTCGGCCAGGAAGCGGCCGTTGGCGCCGAAGGGCCACTTGGCGACGGTGACCGGGATGCCGTCGGCCTGGGCCTGGGCCTCGGTCAGGCCGACGCTGGCGACCTCGGGGCTGGTGTAGACGACGCCCGGGATCGCGCGGTAGCGCATGCGGTCGTTCAGGCCGCAGATGTCGTTGACTGCGACCTCGCCCTGGCGGCTGGCGACATGGGCGAGCATCGCCTTGGCGGTGACGTCGCCGATGGCCCAGATGCCGGGCACGTTGGTGCGGCAGCGGTCGTCGATGGCGATGGCGCCGCGGCGGACCTCGACGCCGATGCGGTCGAGGCCGAGGCCGTCGCTGTTCGGGGTGCGGCCGGTGCAGACCAGCACGGTGTCGGCCGCGATGGAGACGGCGGCGGCAGGGCCCTTCGCGGTCACCGCGTCGGCGGTGATGGTCTCGACCTTGTGGCCGAGGTGGAACTTGATGCCCTTGGCTTCGAGTTCGATGCGCAGGGCCTTGGCGATCTCAGCGTCGATGCTGGGGCAGACCTCGGGCAGGAATTCGACGACCTCGACCGCGACCCCGACCTGGGCGAAGAAGCAGGCGAATTCCAGGCCGATCACGCCGCCGCCGACGATGGCGAGGCGCTTGGGCAGGGACTTCAGTTCCAGGATGGCCGACGAATCGACGACGTGCGGCAGATCGGCGCCCGGGATCGGCGGCTTGGCCGGCCGGCTGCCGGTGGCGATCAGGATCGCCGGCGCCGTGAGGACGCGGTCGCCGACCTGCACCGCGTCCTTGGCGGTGAACGCGGCCTGGCCGCGGATGACCTCGACCTTGTACTTCTTCATCAGGCCCTTGATGCCCTGGCGCAGGGTGTCCTGAACCTGCCGTTTGCGCGCCTGGGCCTTGTCGAAGCTGAACTGCACCCCGGTCGCGGTGATGCCGAAGGCTTCGGAGTGGCCGGCCTGGTAGTAGGCCTTCGAGGACGCCAGCAGCGCCTTGGTCGGCACGCAGCCCCAGTTCAGGCAGACGCCGCCAAGATGCTCTTCGCGTTCGATGAGCGCGACCTTCTTGCCGGCCGCGCCGGCGCGTTCAGCCGCGACGTAGCCGCCGGGGCCGGCGCCGATGACGATGAGATCGTAGTCCGTGGTGGTCATGATGGGTTCGCTCGCTCACGCGCAGGGGGAAAGGGGTTCGGACGCGGCTCAGACCGCAAGCAGGAGATCGATGTTCTCGATCGCCTGCACCAGCGCCTGCAGGAATCGCGCCGCCGGGGCGCCGTCGTTGGCCTGATGGTCGATGGTCAGGCTGAGGTGGATGCTGGGGATGAATTCGACGGCAGTTGCGCCCTGGTACGGACGCAGGGTGATGGCGCCGACGCCCAGGATGGCGACCTCGGGCGTGTTGAGCACGGGGGTGAAGGATTCGATCCCGAGCGCTCCGAGGTTGCTGACCGAGAACGTGCTGCCGGACAGCTGATCCGGCGTCGCCTTGCCGGCCTGGGCTGCCTTGGCCAGGGCCTTGGCATCGGCGCTGATCTGGGCCAGCGACTTGGCGTGGGCGTCGCGCAGTACCGGCACCATCAGGCCGCGTTCGGTGTCGACCGCCATGCCCAGATGCACCGCGCCGTGCTGGACGATCTGGTCGCCCTGCCAATGCGCGTTGAGGGTCGGGAAGCGCACCAGGGTGCGGGCGACGGCGAACAGGATCAGGTCGTTGACCGTCGCCGCCGGCAGGGCGAGCGCATCGGCCTGGGCCTTGGCGCGCGCGCGCCACGCCTGCAGGGTCGCGGCCTTGGCGGTGGCGGTCATGGTCAGCTGGGCCGAACCGGCCAGGCTCTGGCGCATGCGGTCGGCGATGATCTTGCGGATGCCCTTGACCGGGATCGCGGTGGTCGCACCGGATGCGACCGGCCGGGCAGGCGCGACGGCGGGCGTGGCCGGCGCCGCGCGGTCGCCGGCGGTGATCCGCCCGCCGATGCCGGTGCCGGTCGCCGGGGTGGCGCCGCCGGCGGCGATCGCCGCCGGGGTCAGGGCGGGCGCGGCGCGCACATCGCGTTCGATCACCCGTCCGCCGGGACCGCTGCCGGCGAGGGTCGTGATGTCGATGCCGCGTTCGGCCGCCGCCGCCCGGGCGCGTGGGCTGGATCCGGCGGCGGCGCCACCCGCAGGCGCAGGGGCGGGCGCCGGCGTCGCGGCGGCAGGCGCAGGAGTTGCGGCGACGGCCTGGGGGGCGGCCGGGGCCGCAGCGGCGCTGGCGGGATTCAGGGCGCTGGCGTCCTCGCCGGCCTTGCCGATGGCCGCGATGCCGGTCTGCACCGGCACATCCTCGCCGACCTGGCGGAAGATGGCGAGCAGGGTGCCGGCGTTGGGGGCGGGGACCTCGACCGTGGCCTTGTCGGTCTCGACCTCGCACAGGCCGTCGCCTTCCGCGACGGTGTCCCCGACCTTCTTCAGCCACGCCTTGATGATGCAGGATTCGACGCTGTTGCCCTGCTTGGGGAGGAGAACGAGGTTGGCCATGGGAAATTCCTCAGGAGTTGATGGGTGTAGGAGGGGCTGTCAGAGGACGGTCGCGAAGCGGGAACGGAACGGATCCAGCCGCCGGTCGCCGGGCTTGAGGTCGGTGGCGATCACCGAGCGCTTGGCCGGCGCGGTCCACACCGTGCCGGTCGCCCCGCCGAGCTTGTGATGATTGAGCGCGAGCAGCACCGTGTCCGACCGCGCCGCGACGAGATGCTTGATCTCGGCGTCCTCGGCCGAGGGCTCGCTGGGGCCCAGTTCCGCATCGAGCTGGAACGAGGCGAAGAACGCCATGGTGAAGGCCAGGCTTTCGATCTGCCGGCGCGCGAAGGGGCCGACGAAGTTGTCGGTGTCGGCGTTGAGTTCGCCCCCGACCAGGATGGCGGTGATGCCGGAGAGGCCCTGCACCGCGCGGAAGGTGTCGATGTTGTTGCTGACGACCACCAGCCCGGTGCGCCCGGCGAGCAGTCCCGTGAGGTGGTAGACCGTGGTCGAACCGTCGAGGTAGATCGTGCCCCGGGTCGGCAGGCGGTCGGCGAGCTTCATCGCGGCGGCGCGTTTTTCGCGTTGATGCCGCGCCAGCCGGCTGGCGAAGCGCAGCGACTGGGTCGGCACCGCCCCGCCATGGACCCGCGTCGCCACCCCGGCCGTGACCAGGGCATCGATGTCGCGCCTGAGCGTCATTTCCGAGACATCCAGCTTTTTCGCCAGTTCGCTCACGCTCAACGACCCGTGTTCGGCCAGATGGCTGGCCAGGGTCTCACGTCGCCGGGTCTGATGTGCGATCATGTGCGAAGTATCGTAATCGCACATCGGGGGGCGCAAGGGGCCGTTCCCGCCCTGGCGGCGAAGCCGGGATCGGGACGCCGGTCCTGGGCGATGCGGGGCGCGGGTTCCCGATGGCGGCAGGCATCAACAGAAGCGCCGAAGGCGGATGCCTTCGGCGCGCTGCCAACCCGGTGGCGGGGCGGGATTGCCGACCGGGGTCAGTCCTCCTGCCCGCGCAGCTTCGTCAGCATGATGACGATCTCGATGTAGAGCCAGATCAGGGTGGCCAGCAGTCCGAAGGCCCCGACCCATTCCATGTACTTGGGCGCGCCCTTGTCGGAGTTCTCTTTGATGAACCAGAAGTTCACCAGCAGATTGAAGGTGGCGAGGATGATGCACAGGGCGCTGAAGCCGATCCCGATGGGGCCGTTGCCGCGCAGCGTGGCCATGATGTCGCCGCCGATGCCGAACAGGCCGAGCAGCGCCAGCACGCCGATGCCGAGGAACAGCCCCGCCGTGGCGATCACCACCCCGGTGACGAAGCCCTTGGACACCTTGACGATGCCGGTCTTGAAGAGGAACAGCATGCCGAACAGGGTGGCCGTGGTGAACACCGCCGCCAGGACGGGGATGCCGGGGTACATCTTTTCGATGACCAGGGTGAACCCACCCAGGAAGACCCCCTGTGCGCCGGCATACAAGGGTGCGATGATGCCCGTCCAGCGGGGTAGGAACATGGCCGCGAGGCTGCAAAGCAGGCCGACGATGGCTCCGCCGATCATCCAGGGCAGATAACCAGATACGATTTGGCCATTCTTGAAAAAGGTGGCCCAGAAGAATCCCATGGCTACCAGGGTGATGACCAGCAACAGGATCGATTTATTGATGACTCCCGCGATGGTCATGTTGGTGTTGACCACCGACGTGTCTTCGGCGTCGCGGATCTGGGACCAGCGTTCGTCGCTGAGGATGGGGTTGCTCATGGGATTGGTTGCTCCAGGGTGCGGGATCGTGGCATCAAAGCCCCGGATTCAACCGGCAAGCCACGCCGGGTTCACGATCCGAAGAAACGATAGATGCAGCGCAGGTTGGTCACGAATGTTACGAGTTTCTTCATTCCGTTGTGGTGATCGAGCACGGCTGAAGTGCGGCAGCGAGGTGACGTACAGCGGGTCCATGATCTTCACCATGGCCACGATGGCGGGGACGAGTCCGACGGGATGGCGTTCGATCTCGGGATCGGATGCGAGACGGAAGCGAAGCGTTTGGTGTGTCAGCTGAAAGGCGTCTCAATCGCACATCGGTGGAATGAATAGGCCCGGACAGGCCATTTCCCAGCATGTGCGTCGGCTTGCCAGGCGTGAGGCCAGACCGATCACGGGAAGCATGCCGGCCTTGCATAGGGCCCGCGCTGCGGCCGGCACTGCCGAACGGATCAATCGGCCGGATGCCTGGTCAAGTTCGATGAACATGATAGCTGCTTCCCTTATTCCGCCTCAGGTCAACCCGGCGTTCGCATCCGTGGACCCGGGCCAAACCATCTACCTTGCGCGCATCATCGGCCCACCTTGACTGGCCCCTGCGCCATCCATACGGAGACCCCCCATGACCACCGGCCGCCAACTTGTCCTCGACGCCATGTCGCTCAAGCCTGTCGAACGCGTTCCCTGGGTCCCGTTCGTCGGCGTCCACGCTGGTAAACTGCTGGGTATTTCCGCCGATGCGGTGCTGCGATCCGCTGATCAGGTGGTCTCAGGACTGATCGCGGCGCGCCAGCGCTACCAGGCGGACGGCCTGCCGCTGGTGTTCGACCTCCAAATCGAGGCTGAGATCCTGGGGTGCGAGCTGCGCTGGGCCAAGGATGTGCCGCCGTCGGTGGTCAGCCACCCGCTGCTGACGCGGAAAATTGCGGACCTTCCGGTCTTCTCCGTCGAGCGGGGGCGGTTCCCGATCGCCTTGGACGTGGCGCGCAAGGCGCGTCGGGCCTTCGGAGATGAGATCGCTCTCTACGGCCTCATCACGGGACCATTCACCCTTGCCAGCCATCTCCTGGGTTCGGACATCTTCCTGCGCATGTTTGACGATCCGGAAGGGGTGCTCGAGGTGCTCGACTTCTGCGCCAAGGTGGGGGTCGCTTCGGCCCAGGCCTACCTCGAAAACGGCGCGGATGTCGTCGCCGTCGTCGATCCGATGACCTCGCAAGTATCGCCCAAGCATTTCGCCACCTTCGTGACTCCCTACGTCAACCGGATCTTCGACTCGGTTCGTGCCAAGGGCGGCAAATCCTCCTTTTTCGTCTGCGGCGATGCGACGCGGAATCTGCAGAACATGTGCGAAACCACCTGCGATAACATCTCGATCGACGAGAACATCTCCCTACCCCGGCTGCGCGACCTGGCGGTGGCCCGGCATAAGAGCTTCGGTGGCAACATGAAGCTGACCGTCGTCCTGCTGCTCGGCACTCCGACCGACGCGAAGCTGGACGCCATCCGCTGCCTCGATGAGGCGGCCAATGCCCCCGGCTTCATACTCGCCCCTGGATGCGACCTGCCCTTCGACACCCCGCCAGCGAATCTGGAAGCGATCGCGCCAGTGGTGCGCGATCCCTACCAGCGCGAGGTCGCCCGCAGCCTTACGAGCGCTTTCGCGGTCACGATTCCCGCCGTGCCGGACTACACGGCCAACCGGACGACCGTCACGGTCGATGTGGTCACCCTCGATTCGGCCGGCTGCGCTCCATGCCAATACATGATGAACGCGGTCAATGCTGCGGTCGTTGGTTTTGGGGCCAAAGTCACGGTGAACGAGCACAAGGTCAAGAGCCATGCTGGAATCGGGATGATGTGCGCGCTCAAGGTCAGCAATATCCCGACCATCTGCATCGATGGCGAGATCGCCTTCGTGTCGATCATCCCGGACAGCGTCACCTTGACCCAGGCGGTCGAGGCGCGGCTCAAGGCCAAGCAGTTGGTCTGATGGAGCGGGGTCACGTGTCCCTGCCTGCGATTCCGCTCTGTCTGGTCACGGGATTCCTGGGTAGCGGCAAGACGTCCTTCCTCGCGCATCTCGCTCGGCAGTACACCGCCCGGGGAGGGGGGGCACCGGTCGCGTTCCTGATCAATGAGTTCTCGACCACCGATGCTGATTCGCCCCAGCTTGCACCGTTGACCGAAATCACCCTTGGGGTGACCGGCGGATCGATATTCTGCCGCTGCAAGGTGACCGAGTTCATCGCTCAACTCGGGCTGCTGGCCAAGCGTCAGCCGACTCCGGCTGGCATCGTGGTGGAGGCCAGCGGAATGGCCGATCCCAGCGCGGCTCGACGGATGCTCGCTGAAAGCGGCCTCGACCAGGTCTACGCCTGGCGCGGCTGCGTTGCCCTGGCCGATCCGGGCAGCCTGTCCAAGGTGATCGACACCCTGGCATCGGCGGAACGCCAAATCGCCTGTGCCGATGTGGTGCTCCTCAACAAATGCGACCTGTATGGCGAGGCGGAGCTTCTCGCAACCGAGTCGCTCATCCGCGCCATCAATCCTGAGGCCGGGATCCAGCGCACCGTCCTTGGGAAAAGCGAGCTCGATCCGCTCACCCTGGAGACAGATCGGTGGTGCAACGGAGACCTGTCCCCCTGCCGCGATCCGGATGTGGTCGCGGTCGAGGCGATCCTCAGCAGGAAAATCGACCCGGAATCCATCGCAAGCGGCTTGGCCGGGCTGGGTGAAGGCTTGCTGCGGGCCAAGGGCTTCCTGCCAACAGCGCGGGGATGGAGCATGGTCGACTGGGCCGGTGGGCGCCTGCACTGGCGCGACGGCATCGCCGGTCCGCCTAAACTCGTCATCCTGGTGCGCCAGGCTTGCGCGCCGGCGGCACGAGGCCTGGCCGTGCGTCTGGGGATGCAGGCGTGACCGGCCGACGGTCTCACCGATCCTGACCGCCGCGACGGCTTCACCTGCGGCGCGGCGAGAAATCGTCCGGGATGGTCCGGGAACCGAAGTTCAACGCAGGTTGTCCATGAAGGAAGCGAGTTCCTTCATGTAGTTGGCGCGTTCGAAGGCGGCCGGATTGGCGATCGAGCGCTGGTCCATGCTGCCGGTCAGCTGGGCGACGGATTCGTACTCGTGCGCGTCGAGCCAGGCGCCGAGCTCGGTGGCGATGCGGCGCAGGTGGTCGGCGCCGTGGCGCAGGCTGGCCGAGACGACCTGGACGCAGGCCGCGCCGGCGGCGATCGCCTTGACCGCATCCTCGCCACGATGGACGCCTCCGGTCAGCGACAGGTCGGCGGCGACCTTGCCGTGCAGGATCGCGGTCCAGCGCAGCGGCAGGCGCAGGTCGTCGGAGGTCGACAGCTTGAGGTTGGAGTGGACCTCCATCGTCTCGAGGTCGAAATCCGGCTGGTAGAAGCGGTTGAAGAGGACGATGCCCTTCGCGCCGGCCTTGACCAGCTGGCGGCTGAAGTGCGGCAGCGAGGTGAAGAACGGCGACACCTTCACCGCGACCGGGATCTTCACCTTGGCCACGATGGCGGTGACGAGTTCGATGTGGTGGCGTTCGATCTCGGCGCCGCTGGTCTCGGGATCGGCGGCGAGGTGGTAGAGGTTGAGTTCAAGCGCGTCGGCGCCGGCTTCCTGGATGCGGCGGGCATGATCGACCCAGCCGGCGGTGCTCACGCCGTTCAGGCTGGCGATCACCGGGACCTTCACGCCCTTCTTCACCGCGCTGACGTGCTTGAGGTAGCCCTCGGGCCCGACGTTGTAGTGGCCGAGGTCGGGGAAGTAGTTCGCGGCCTCGGCGAAGGTGCCGGTGCCCTGGTTCAGGTAGTGGTCGAGTTCGCGCGACTCGTGGCGGATCTGCTCTTCGAAGAGCGAATGCAGCACGATCGCGGCCGCGCCTGCGTCAGCCAGGCGTTGCGCGCCATCGAGGCGCTTGGCCAGGGGGCCGGCGCCGGCGATGACGGGGTGGCTGAGCTTCAAGCCCAGGTAGGTGGTGGTGAGGTCGGCCATGGTTGGTCCATCGTGAGGGGCGTGAAAGGGGGCTGCGCGGAGGCGTCTCCGCGCAGAGCGGGTTCAGGGCGCGGCGGGCGGGGCGGTGGGGGCCGGGGCTGCGGCGGCCTCGCCGCGGGCCATCAGCGCCATCTGGCGGTAGAGCTGCTGCCGCGCCTTCGCGTCGACACGGGCCTCGGCCAGGAGCTGGTCGGCGCGCTCCTCGTCCGACTGCTTGAGCATGCGGTAGCGCGTCTCGTTGTAGGCGTAGTTCTCGAAGGGGATCGACGGTTCCTTCGAGGCGATGGTCAGGCCGCTCGATCCGGCCGGCGCGTCGGGGTTGAAGTTGGTCAGCATCCAGTGGCCGCAGTCGACGGCCAGCTTCTGCTGGGTCAGGCCCTTGCGCATGTCGATGCCGTGCGCGATGCAGTGGCTGTAGGCGATGATGATCGCCGGCCCGTCGTAGGCTTCGGCCTCGAGGAAGGTCTTGAGCGTGTGCGCGTCGTTGGCGCCCATCGCGACGCGGGCGACGTAGACGTTGCCGTAGGCGATCGCCATCAGGCCGAGGTCCTTCTTGGCCGCGCCCTTGCCGTTGGCGGCGAACTTGGCGACCGCGCCGCGCGGCGTCGACTTCGACGCCTGGCCGCCGGTGTTGGAGTAGACCTCGGTGTCGAGGACCAGCACCTTGACGTTGCGGCCGCTCGCCAGCACGTGGTCGAGGCCGCCGTAGCCGATGTCGTAGGCCCAGCCGTCGCCGCCGAGGATCCACACCGACTTGCGCACCAGGTAGTCGGCGATCGACAGCAGGTTCTTCGACGGCGCGTCCGTGCGGCCGGCGAGCGCCGCCTTCAGCGCGGCGACGCGCTTGCGCTGATCGTTGATCTGCGCCTCGGTCTTCTGCTCGGCCGCCAGGATGGCGTCGACCAGGGCGGCATCGAGGCCGGGCTTCAGCGCCGTCACCAGTTCGCGCGCCTGCTCCTCGTGCTTGTCCACGGCCAAGCGCATGCCCATGCCGAATTCGGCGTTGTCCTCGAAGAGCGAGTTCGCCCAGGCCGGGCCGCGCCCTTCGGGGTTCTTGGTGTAGGGCGTGGTCGGCAGGTTGCCGCCGTAGATCGACGAGCAGCCGGTCGCGTTGGCGATCAGCAGGCGGTCGCCGAACAGCTGCGACAGCAGCTTGACGTAGGGGGTCTCGCCGCAGCCGGCGCAGGCGCCCGAGAACTCGAAGAGCGGCTGCAGGAGCTGCGACGACTTCACCGTGGTCGGCGCGAACGCGAGGCGGTCGGCCTCGGGCTGCTTGACGAACCATTCCCAGTGCGCGTCCGCGACCTTCTGCGGTTCGAGGCCGGTGACCATGTTGATCGCCTTGCGGCCGACCTGCTTCTTGTCCTTGGCCGGGCAGGCCTCGACGCAGATGCCGCAGCCGGTGCAGTCGGCGGCCGACACCTGGATGGTGAAGCGCTGGTTCGGGAACTCCTTGAAGGTGCTCTTGGCGTGCTTGAAGCCGGCCGGGGCCTGTTCCAGGGCGGCGGGCTCGATCAGCTTCTGGCGGATGACCGCGTGCGGGCAGACGAACGAGCACTTGCCGCACTGGATGCAGAGATCGGATTCCCACACCGGGATGTCGAGCGAGATGCCGCGCTTCTCCCACATCGCGGTGCCGGTGGGGAAGGTGCCGTCGACGGGCATGGCCGAGACGGGCAGGCTGTCGCCGTTGAAGGCGATCATCGGGCCGAGCACGTCCTTGACGAAGGCCGGCGCGTTGGCGGGCACCGGCGGCTTGATGCCGATCGTGCTGCTGGCGCTGGCGGGGACCTTGACCTCATGCAGGCCGGCGAGCGAGGCGTCGACCGCGGCGTAGTTCTGCTGCACCACGGCCTCGCCGCGCTTGCCGTAGGTCTTCTTGATCGATTCCTTGATCTTGGCGATGGCGGCGTCCTTGGACAGCACGCCCGAGATCGCGAAGAAGCAGGTCTGCATCACCGTGTTGATGCGGCCGCCCATGCCGGTGTTGCGCGCCACCGTGGTCGCGTCGATGGTGTAGAACTTCAGGCGCTTGCTGATGATCGTCTGCTGCACCGGCAGGGGCAGCTTCGACCACACCACATCGGGGGCATGCGGGCTGTTGAGCAGGAAGGTCGCGCCGGGCGCGGCCGCGGCGAGGATGTCGATGCGCTCGAGGAACAGGTCCTGGTGGCAGGCGACGAACTGGGCCTGGTCGACCAGGTAGGGCGCGTGGATCGGCTTGGGCCCGAAGCGCAGGTGCGAGATGGTCAGGCTGCCGGACTTCTTCGAATCGTAGACGAAGTAGCCCTGGGCGAAGTTGTCGGTCTCCTCGCCGATGATCTTGATCGAGTTCTTGTTGGCGCCCACCGTGCCGTCGCTGCCGAGGCCGTAGAACAGGCAGCGCACGGTCTGCGGATCCTCGATCGTGAACGAGCGGTCGTAGGCCAGCGACAGGTGGCCGACGTCATCTTCGATGCCGACGACGAAGCGGGTCTTGGGCTTGGCCTTGGCCAGCTCATCCAGCACGGCCTTCACCATCGCCGGGGTGAACTCCTTCGAGGACAGCCCGTAACGGCCGCCGATGACCTTCGGCATCGCCGCGAACGGCGCGGTGCCGGCGCCGATGGCCTCGGCCAGGCCGGTGACCACGTCGAGGAACAGCGGATCGCCGCCGGCGCCGGGCTCCTTGGTGCGGTCGAGGATGGCGATCGACTTCACGCTCGCGGGCAGGGCGCGCAGCAGGTGCCAGACGCTGAACGGCCGGTACAGGCGCACCGTGATCGCGCCGACCTTCTCGCCCTTGGCGGCGAGGTGCTTCACGGTCTCGCGCACCGTCTCGGCACCCGAACCCATGCTGATGATGACGCGTTCGGCCTGCGGATGGCCGTCGTAGTCGAAGAGGTGGTAGCGCCGGCCGGTGCGCTCGGCGAAGCGGTCCATGGTCGCCTGCACGATGCCGGCGGCGCGGTCGTAGTACGGATTGCAGGCCTCGCGCGCCTGGAAGTACACGTCCGGGTTCATCGCGGTGCCGCGCAGGAGCGGCTTGTCCGGGGTCAGGGCGCGGGCGCGGTGGGCCTGCACCAGATCGTCGCGGATCATGAAGCGCAGGTCGTCATCCGACAGCGGCACGATCTTGGCGATCTCGTGGCTGGTGCGGAAGCCGTCGAAGAAATGCAGGACGGGGATGCGGGCTTCCAGCGTCGCGGCATGGCTGATCGCGGCCAGATCCTGCACCTCCTGCACGTTGGACGAGGCCATCAGGGCCCAGCCGGTCTGGCGGCAGGCCATCACGTCCTGGTGGTCGCCGAAGATCGACAGGCCCTGCGCCGCGATGGCGCGGGCGGTGACATGGAACACGGTCGGGGTCAGTTCGCCCGCGATCTTGAACATGTTCGGGATCATCAGCAGCAGGCCCTGCGACGCGGTGAACGTCGTGGTCAGGGATCCGCCCTGGATGGCGCCATGCACGGCGCCGACCGCGCCGCCTTCCGACTGCATCTCGACCACCATGGGCACCGTGCCCCACAGGTTCTTCTTGCCCGCCGCCGACCAGGCGTCGGACGACTCGCCCATCGGGGTGGAGGGGGTGATCGGATAGATCGCGATCACCTCGCTCAGGCGATGGGCGACCACGGCGGCGGCTTCATTGCCGTCGAGGGTCAGGGCGGATTGGTCGGGGGAGGTGGACATGCGTGGTGCCTCGTGCGTGGAAATCCGGATATAGGGATCCGATGGTCCGATTCTAGACCCAAGTTGGAGCCGATCCGCCCTGCGAGGGGAATGCGGGCGGGTGGATGCACGACGACGGGGCTCGTCGATGCGTCGGGCAGGTCGCCAAGTATCTGGCGGGCGATTTGCGGTCGATTTAGAGCCGGACGCCGGTGATGAACTGCTGCCTGTAGGCTGGATCCGAGGTCCGGGTGAACAGCACCCGGATCAGGATCGGAGTATTCGTCTGCACCACGTCGCTGATCCGGCCGTTCGCACCCGGTTTGATCCAGTAATTCTTGCGGAAATTCGCACCGGCGCTGGTATCAGCGAACAGTTTCTGGAACGCGAGGTATCCCTGATCCGCCGCAATCCCGGCGAACGGACCGGCAGGATCGTCATAGATGCCCATCGGTCCGATGCCCAGGCTGTTGGCATCGATCTGCTGTTCGGCCAGGTAGTATTCGATATAGATCTTGAGGTCGCCGTACACCGGCGGCTTGGTGCTCAGACCATAGGCGATGCAGTCGGAGGAATTGATCGCCACGCCGAAGGGAGACCCGGAATCGATGCCGGTGTCCTTGTAGCACGACACCGACCACGGTAGCGAGGCATCGCCCAGCATGGCCGGATCGGCCCCGGCGAAGCGCTCCAGCAGGCCCTTGGACAGGACCAGGATCTCGGCGGTGTCTGCTGAATACCGGCGCAGACCGACCAGCGACCCCATGGACGCCGCCGTCGCCGCCATCACCACCGCCAGGATGGTGATGGCGATCATGACCTCCAGGATCGAGAAGGCGGATCGGGATGTGGTTTTCACGGGAACTCCCAGGTGATCGTGACGTTGGTGGGCGGCATCAGTCAGCGTGCGGTGTTGGTCCAGTTGCCCACGCCGGTGGCGGTCACGCCGAAGGGGGTGAACGGCGGGGTGCCCTCCTGGGTGAGGAAATCCTCATTGAAGGTATAGGTCCGGTTCGGCTCCGAGCAGATGATCGGCGACTGCCCCAGCCAGTCGGTGGTGGCCACCCCGAAGGCCGTACGCCAGACGGCGGCCCCGGCGAAGCCGAATGGCGTGGTGCCGTAGCTCTTGTAGACGTCGAGCAGGAACCCCTTAGTGTAGCGCCGGCTGTCCATGATCACCAGGCTGCCCTTGTAGGCCATTGCCCGCCCGGCCCAGTTTTCCAGGAAGACGAAGGTGTCGACGAACGGGGCGGCCTGGCCTTCCATGACCCGGTCACGGGTGGTCGGCTGGTTGTGGGTCACGACGCCAGCGTTGAAGGTCGTGTCGGCGGCCGCCGGGACGAGCATGAAGCCGTTGTTCATGCAGACCAGGCTGCCGGTGCCGGTGACGGATCCAGGTCCGGCGACGTTGGTGACGGTCAGGCCGGGCTGCTGGTAGTTGAGGTCCAGCCAGGCGTTGGAGAGCAGGTTGATCTGGTCGCCCATGATCGCGAGCGGGGTCTCCTTGGTGGTGGTCACCCCCTTCGCCTTCACCGTGTGCTTGGCGGTGTTGAGATCGCCCTGGATGTAGAGCAGGTTCGGGGTCACGATGCTGGTCTTGCACAGACCATAATCCGGCGTGACCGGATAGGTCCAGACCTTCGTGCCGGCGTTGTAGGTCCCGCCGGCCGGATAGCCCCAGTCGATGGAGGACGCGTTCTTGATCCGGATGCCGTGATGGAAGTTCTGCGGCTTGATCGCCGGGGTCTCGACCAGGGAGTAGGCGGATGGCAGCAATTTGTGGATGCCCGAGACATACATGCTGCCGGCGGGCGCGGTCCAGGCCGAGTCGATCCGCACCCGGTTGTTGACCGGCGGGTTGCCGGCATTGGCTTGGGCGATCGAGTTGGGGTAGAGGAAGTCCGGCGCCGGGCTGAAGGGATTGGTCCCGGCGGTGGTGGCAGGGAGCACGGCGGCGTTGGCCGGATCCCAGGGATTGGACCAGGGATTCCAGGGATAACGATTGGTGCGCACCGCATAGATCAGCCCATTGAAGCGGGTGCTCAGGGTCGCGTCGCTGACCGTCGGGATGGTGGTCGGATCATTGATGCGCTTGACCAGGGCCTGATTGAAGGTGCGGGTCGTTATGTAGTCCTGCACTTCACGCATATCCAGGGTCAGCACCGTGGTCTTGGCCAGCAGGATCCGGTTGTCGTAGACGGTGAAGAGGCCGGTGTCCTTGTTCACCAGCGGGTCGGTGAACGCCTTGGTGGCGGGGTCGAGGCGGTTGCCCCAGGTCCACCAGCCCAGGTCCCAATAGCGCGATTGGCTCCAGAACTCGCGCGGCTGGTAGAACCAGTCCTCGGTGGCGAGGCGGTTGCCGCTGCTGTCGACGAAGGTGAAGAAATCCTCAGTGATCTCGCGGTTGCCCCAGAAGACCTGGTATTGGCTCGCGAGGTAGCGCGACATGGCGTCGACCCCGCCGGCGGCTCCGCCGTCCCAGTCCAGGGTGTCGACGACCCCGTCGAGATTCACATCGTGGTCGGCGGCGGCAGGGGCGATCAGTTCGATCTTCAGATCGCTGAGGTTCGCCGTGGTCGTGCTGGTCGTCGCCCCGGACTGGATGCAGGGCCCGATCAGCAATTGATTGCCCCAGTTGGTGACATCCAGCCTGCCGGTGGCCGGCGCAAGTTCGGTGAACGCGGCGGATGAGGTCGGGGCGGTGGTGCCGGCATACCAGAGGAACTTCAGCTTGCCGGTGGGGATGTCCTTCTCGATGCGCAGCCAGATGTCGGTGGCGGTCGCCAGGCTGGCCGGCTTCACATCGTCGGCGAACACGCCGGTGGTGGTGTTCTGGTTCGCTTCCGCCACCGAGGTCGAGGTCGGGGCCACCGCGTTGTCCCACACATCCGGACGGAACCCGGCGGTCTTCGGTGGTGTTGCCGGGGTCAGGTTGACGTTGTTGAGTCCAGTGCCCCAGGGAAGCCACTGCGCCGCCGGAGTCGTGAACCAGGTTGCCCCTGCCGTGATCCAGGAATTGAGATCGAACGTGACCGTCCCCGAACCGCCGGTGCGCTGGACCTGGAACGTGCGTGCGACCGAGAAATCTGGCACGGTCGGGGTTCCCGGCAGCGATGGATTGGGCACCGCCGTGTCTGCCGGGTAGGTGACTGCCGGCATGGTGAGCAGACCCTGCAAAGTGCCTACCGATCTCGCGTCCTGGACGTAGGTCGTGCCCATGAAGGTGTTGATGTCGGACAAGGTGGCGTTGGCCCAGGCGCTGCCGTTCTTGCTGATCTTGGGCAAGGGATAGCTTGAGGAATTCCAGAGCGTGGTGGCGGTCCCGTAGGTTGCGCTGGCTGATACCGGCGTGCCCGAAACCCAGGCGCTGTTGTTATAGATGCCGTAGCCGCGGTAAATCCGGGTGCGATTGGTCGCCGTCCCGACGGAGGTATCGATGTTCCAGCCGCTGTTGATGTTGCTCGGCGAATTCGAATTCGCCAGGACAGCGGTGCCGGTGGCATTGGTGAAGATATTGAAAGCCTTGCCGTTGTCCTTGGCGTCCTGGAACGGCGAGACATGCCCGCTGAGGTTGAGGTACAACGTTCCGCTGCGGTTCTGGCTCGACCGTTTCTGCGGTGTCCAGGTGCGGGTGACCGAGATCGGGCTGGTATAGAAAGGATTCTGCAGCGTCCAGACCATGCCTCCGCCGATGTCCTTGCTCAGGGATCCGCTATAGGCGATTGGCGCCGTGTTGCTGTTGCTGGTGGAAAGCTGGGTGGCGTAGGTGATACCACTCAACGTGAAGGTGATCGGCCAGGTCACCGGGGTCAGTACCGCGGTGCGATTGACGCTGGCGACGGTGGTGGAGTTGTCGGTGATCTCGCCGTTGGTGGCCAGAGTCGCCGCCCCGGATGGTCCGGAACCGGCCCCGATGAAGAACGTGCCGTAGGCGTAGGTGCAGACGTCCTGGGTGGCCCGGGTCTGCCGGCGTTCGCTGAAGAAGCCCCGCGTCGGATTGTAGCCCACGACGGCGTAGGCGTCGCCGCCATTGAGCACCGGCGATATGCCGCCGCTGCCATCGCGCACCATGAGGCCGATCTTCGGCCAGGTTCCGCCGCTGGTGCTGGCGATCTTCATCTGCACCGCCTTGAAGTTGGCCTTGGCAAAGCCAACCGGCTTGGCGGCCATGGACGGGTTCAGCACCGAGGTGGGGACCGCGACCCATCCACTGCCCGGGTTCCAGGACAGGCTGATGCTCGGGGTGGCATTGGCATCATTATACCAGTCGATCACGATGGGATACGACTTGTTCGCCATCAGCGCGCGGGGTGCGGTACCGACCGGACCTGAACCCCACCCCCCGGCGACCGCCACGAGCACCCCATCAACCCATACCCGGGCTCCCTGGCTGGTGCCGGCGGTGACCGTGAACTGGTAGCTGGCCTGGGTGGTCGGGGTGATGAAGCCTTCGAAGCGGGCGGATCGATACTTGCTGTTGAGCTCCGTGGTCGGCGTCACGCCTGCCAGGGTCACCGTCGGCTGCACCCCGTTGGCAGGCGCGGTGATCGGCACCGCGACGGCGGCTTCATAGGGTGAGGCCTGGTTTGCCGCGGGGCCACTACACATGTACAGCGGCGTGTTGCCGTTGACCGGGGGGCCCACGCCGGAGGGGTTCTTGGTGTCGAACACGTACAGGCGCAGGCCGTTGAGGCTGGTGTCGATGGTCGGTGTCGCCAGATGGACGAAGCGCCAGTTGTCGCGATAGAAGTAGTCCTTCCGGTTCTGGTTCTGGCCGCCGGTGTACCCGGACAAGGTGGTGTTGAGGTAGCCCGGCCGTTGTGCCGTGGTGACGGTGACCCTCCCGCTGCCGGCGTAGGCCTGCTGCCGATTGTTGGCGGTGGTCGAAATGCCGATCCAGGCATCGGTCTGGCCGCTGTAAAGGGCTTCGCTGATATCCACCGTGGTGAACGGCATGGTGGTCGGATACCACTGCTTGCCGTAGGCATAGGGAAGGTAACGCGGATGGTTGGGATCGACCAGGGGGGCATTCACGGCCCCGGGCCAGAACAGGGTGTCCGGGATGGGACGTTCGCGGATGATCAGGGCGCAGGTCGCCGGATCGGCCGCGTTTCCGACGCCACTAGACGTGGTGATGTCCCAGCCGGTGCCATCGGCCCGGCGGGTCATGTACGAATCGCCGCCGCCCAGGGCGTAGCGCAGGTATTGGCCAGGGGCTTCCACCACCGGACTGCCGACCGTGGTGGGGAAGGTCGTCGTGGTGCCGCTGCTGGTCTGGAAAACCGGCTGGGCGTACTCGTGGTCATCGGTGGTCGGATCGCTGTCCACATCGACATAGGCGAGCTGCTGCGGTTCGAGAGCGCGGTTCTGCATCATCGGCGGCAACCGGATGGTCCGGCCGCCGTTGATCGATGTGCGCGCCTTGCCGGCGAAGCCCGGGGCGCTGGCAGCCATGGACGCGACCGCCCATTTCTTGGCCGATGAACGAGAATTGTCACGGCTGTCATTGTTGTTGTCGGCCGTGCTGTCGCCGCCCTTCACCACCACGCCGTTGATGGTGCGGACCAGATCCGTGCCGCCGAGGGCCAGGTTGGCCGCCCCGCCGATGGTGATCGCGCCGCTGCCGTCCTTGAATCGGTAGGGGTTGATGATCTTGCCGCGATTGTTGGCGTTCAGCGGGTCGGTGCCCGACTTGGTGGCGGCGAGGACGCTGCTCAGATCGCTCGGCAGGGTCTTCTCACCGGGAAACAGGCTGGGGGAGAGGTCATAGGATCCGTCGGCGGTCCAGTTCGCGACGCCGGTGTTCGCACCCGAGGACGTGTCGCTGAGCGGTAACCCGTTGACGATGGCGAACATCAGCGGCTTGCTCAGACGGAAGATGCCGTCGATGCCGTTCACCCGTACCGCGTTGCCGGCGCTGTCGGGGCCGATGGTCGTCGCGGTGGGGTTGAACGAGGCGTCGAAGGTGCCCAGGCGGGCGAGCTTGTCGTTGACCTTGAGGCCGGAACCCAGGTAGATCGCGCCGTTGGAATGGACGCTGCCCTGGATGTTCACCGCCGAGGCGTGCGACAGTTCCAGGTCGCCCTTGTTGCCGAGCTGGGCGTAGAAGATCACGTAGCGGAAGAGCGGTTCCTTGAGGATCGCGGCGTAGCGTACGCCCTGGGCGCGGTTCAGGATCCTGTCGCCGACCAGCGACTGGGCCTCGCCGGAGACGCGGAACAGGTAGACCACGTCATTGGGCTGCCAGGCCGGTTTGCTGGTGTCGGTGGAGAGCCGGGGTTGGTCCGGCGGGGTCCAGGTGCCGCCCGGTGGCGGGTTGCTGATGAACTTGACGGTGCTCCCCGTCCCATCCTTGCTCATCGTCTTCACCGGCTCGATCGTCCACAGGACGCGGATGTCGCCCACCCAGTCGACTCCGTAGTTGTTGGTGAAGTCCACGAAACGTTCGGGGTCGCCCGCGCTGGCCAGGGTGATGATCGCGCGTTCGCGCCGCGCGAGCACCGAATCGAGGGCGGACAGGGTCGACACGCGGGTGAGTTCGCCACCGATGCCGCGCGCGTTGTCCTGGGTGACCTCGGCATTGGCATAGGTCGCCGTGTCGGTGGACAGGGCGATCACGCCGACCACGACCGTGGTCGCGGCGAGGGCGATGACGATGGAGTTGCCGCGGCGGGGGTCGGGTCGCCTGGCCGGACAGGCCGGGATGGAAGGGTGGGTGGTTGAGGCGGGATGGGCGGGACGGGTTGAAAAGAGCATGGCTGGCCTTTCCTGGCTAGGGCTAGTATGTGATGGGAATGCGCGTCGTGCCAAGAGTGGTGGCGTCGGACTGCATGTCCGTGGCCGAATTGCGTCCGCGCATGGTGAACACCGTGGTGATGGTCTGGCCGAGCACCGATTCGCGGGTGTCGCCGAACTTGCGCGCCATGAACAGGCGCATCCGCACCTGGTTGATCGCCAGATCGCCGACCTGGCGATAGGTTTCGAACACGACCCGGGTCACGTCATCGGACAGGACTTTATCGACCTTCATGCCCCAGCCTCCGTTGGCGGAGTTCCACGAGATCCAGTCGCCGGTTCCGGGGTAGGTGACGAAGGAGGGTGAGGTCGAGGACCTCGCCTTATAGGCCCGCACCAGCCGGCCGAGGCCGATGTTGGACGGCACCACGGCGTACTGGAAGTCGCGCACCTTGGTCGGGTCGAGCACCTGGTTCTGGTCCGAATCCATGGTGTAGCTGATGCCATCGACGGTGTCGAACTGCATCTGCACGCTCAGGGTGCCATTGTCGACCTTGAGGATGCCTCCCGCCAGGGGCACGCCGTAGGGATCCGGATTTCCGTCAGCGTCGGCATCAACCGTGGCCGCTACCAGGGGATTGGAATCGGCGTGCAGGATGAAGTTGCCGCTGGCATCGCGTCCCCATGCGCTTGCGTATTTGACCCCGATGGCGTTGTGGTTGTTGGGTACGGTCCATTTGGCCACTTCGGTCGGATCGCTGGGAAATCGCAGCGATGCGCGCACGTATTCGGAGGGATCCGCGGCCCAGGTGGTGCTGGTCTGGCGCAGGAAGACGAGTTCCTGGCTGCGGGCGTAATACGAGGTCGCCCACCCGGACTGGCTCGGGGTCAGGCTGATGTCGGTGGGCAGGCTGGAGCCGAACGCCGGCCGGTCGGGCAAGGTGACCAGGCTGGAACTGCGCCCTTCGATGTGACGGAAGTTGCTGTTCTGGTAGATGCTTGGCAGCTGCATCTGGGTGACATAGGGCCAATACCGCATGGCCCGGTCGCTGGTCAGTGACGAGGTCGGATAGGTCGTGGCGCTGTCGGGGAAATACCAGCAGCTCATGCACAGGTCCTGGCCGACTTCGCGCTGGATGCGGAGAGCGCCGATCCGGAGGTCATCCTGGGTGTCGCCCAGGTTGGCATACTGCCTGACCCCGGTCAGCCCTTCGGTGACCATGACCAGCGCCGTGCCGAGCAGGGCCACCGCGATCACGGTCTCGACCAGGGTCATGCCCGACCGAGGTCGGCATCCGGACCTGCGGAAACCTGGCATGCCGCGAGGCCCTGCGCCGTCGTCAGCCCCGGCACCAACGTCGAGGTAGCGGAGCCGGATCGGGGGGAACGCCACTCCACGGACCAGCAGACCCGGTTGGGTCTGCCGTCCGCCGGCCGGGTCCGTCTCCGCACGAGATGAGGACCGGGAGTGAGTCCCGCTGGTGTTGTGGATCATAAGGAGCTATGCTTATCCTACCTCAGGTGAGGTCCATGAGCAACCCCGGTCTTCCATCATTCCAGCGTACCCGATCGATCCCGGCCCTGCTGGTCGTTCTCCTCATATCCTGCGCGAATCCGCTCCGCCTTGCCGGGGCTGAAGGTGGGGCCGGAGCGGCGGAGACGGCTCGGCTGCTGGCGACCCTGACCACCATCGAGCGCGATTGGCCGACCCGCCCGGAGGACGCCGATCTGGCCGGCAAGCACCTCCAGGACGAGGATCCCGCCGTCACCGAACAGGCGTTGAAGGTCCTGCTGCGCATCGGCGACAAGCGTCTGCCCGACCTGCTGCTCACCCGCCTGGCGACCGCTGGCGAAAACAAGGCCCTGGCCGAATCATCCGCGCGACTGCTGCGCCGCCTGACCCAGGAGGATCACGCAGTCGATGTCATCGCCTGGCAAGAATGCCTGAACCGGCAGGCGGAGGCGCTCAAGGAGCGCTTGGCGGCCATCGACGCCCGGCTCGCCAAAGGCAAGACCGCCGACCGCCTGGCTGCCGCGGGCGATCTGGTCCCGCTCGCGCGCCAGGATCCCGAAGCGGTCGCCACCCGCCTGCTCACCCTGGCGAAGGATGCGGACGAGCGCATCGTCGACCTTGCCCTGGGCGGCCTTGCCGCCTGCGGACTCTATGGGCCGCTGGTGAAACGGGAACTCGGCGTCGCCGCCGTGATCGAGTCGGTGCGCAGCGAACTCCAGCGTCGCGGCGTGAAGGTCCCTCCTCCTCCGCCCAAGCCTGCACCGGTGATCAGCGCCTGGCAGGCAGCGGCCTATCTGGTCTTCTTCCTCGCCCTGGTCGGAGGGGTGCTCACCTGGGTCGTCCTGGCTGGCCGTCGTGGGGCGATGGATGAACGGCGCCCTGCCACCACCCGCATCGCCAACGATGGAACGCGCCGGATCATGCGTCGGCGTTGAATCGATGCGGTCTGCGCTTGCAGCCAGCAGGCCAGCTTGACAGCACCCACTCACCGAGTGTATGTATGCGCTCTCTGAAGACTGTAACGCCTTTTCCCATGGAAACCCCAAATCCACGCATGACCCCCACCCCCGGCAAGCCGCAGACCGATGGATTCGCTGCAGGTGCTGCTGCGATCTGGTCCTTGCTGGGAGCCGTGGTGGTCGGACTGGGATCCGGCTTGGCGATCGATTCCTGGGCCGGCACCGGCCGGATGTGGACCCTGATCCTTACAGGCTTTTTCCTCGTCGCTGGTCTGTATGGGCTGGTCAAGGAAATGCGCCGATGAGCCGTCCCCGCCAGACTGACCTCGTCCTGCGTCTGGCCGCTGCCGGCGCGATTACTGCCCTGGCTTTCAGCATAGCCGCCTGCTGGAATCTTCCCCAAGCCGCGTTCGGTGCCGGGGTTGGTCTGATCATCGATGTGATCGCCGCTGGCATCCTGGCAGCCGGCATGCGTGCCGATCTGCCGCTTGCCGCCGGTGCTGCCGCGGCCGCGTTCGTGGTCCGGCTGGCGGGTCTTGCCATCATTGGACTCGTTGCGACAACCCCGACCGCTCCGCTCTGCGCCATCGGCGTGGTCGGCGGTGGCCTGATCATCGACCTCATCCGCTGGACGCGGACAGCCCTGCGGGTTCCTGCCCATGTCTGAGCCGACCAAACCCGAAGCCGCGCCCGCCCACGAAGGTCCCACGGTCGACGGCCATGGCCAGGCTGGCGCCCATAGCCAAGCCGAAGGGCACGGTTCCGGCCACGGATTCAACTTCGAGGCCATCAACTCCGGCCACAATTTCCCCTATCCGGGCATCGAATGGGTGCACGGGTCGCCGGCCCTGATCCTCAATTCGGCCGACTACGCCGTTACCAACTGGTCGATCCTGAGCACGGATCCGCAGTTTGCCCAGGTTCCCGCCGCCAAGGTCTCGGCGTATCAGACCTGGGCCGACCAAGTGGCGGCCAAGGCGATGGCCAAGGCAGGCGACAAACCGGCCTGGGCCGAGCATCCTGAACACCTCGCCCGCGCGATGGCGCTGGCGGATCAGAAGGCCTGGCTCGGCTCGATGCCGCAATCGCTGTCGTTCCTGAATCACCAGACCTTCTGGTCGACTATCGCGCTGTCCCTGTTCGCCCTCGTCCTGCTGGTCTTCGCGCGCCGCCGTCCGGACCAGCTCGCTCCCGCCGGCCGGGTCCAGAACATCCTCGAAACGCTGGTGCTGTTCGTGCGCGACGACATCGTCAAGCCCAACCTCGCCCCCCACCATGCGGAACCAGCCGGCGCCCATGGCCACGCGATCGCCCACCCCGAGCCGCATCCGACCGATCGCTGGACGCCGTTCTTCGCCAGCCTGTTCTTCGCCATTCTGGTCTGCAATCTGTTCGGCCTGATCCCGTTGTTCGGTACTGCCACCGGCCACATCGCGGTCACCACCGCCTTCGCCCTCATCACCGGTCTGCTGATGATCGCTCTCGCGCTCAAAAAGAACGGCGTCGCGTACTTCGCCAAGCAGGTGCCCATCCCCTTCAAGCTCGATCCGCTCAGCCTCGTCCTCTGGCCGTTCCTGTTCATCATCGAAACCTTGCAGTTGGTGATCCGTCCGGCCGCGCTGTCCATCCGTCTCTTCGCCAACATGCTGGCGGGCCACATCGTCCTCCTGGTGTTCGCCTCGCTCGGCTTCATCGTCTTCGCCTCGGATCCGCACAACCCCAGCCTGGGCATGAGCAGCGCCCTGGGTGTGGTCGGCTGGATCCTCAGCGTGGCGTTCTACGCCTTCGAACTCCTGGTCGCCTTCCTCCAGGCCTACATCTTCACGCTGCTGAGCGCCGTCTTCATCAGCCTGTGTGCCAATCCTGAGCACTGAATCCCTTCTTTCGTCCTCCCAGCCCCCAGTCCAGCCTCCTCCCCGATAGGAATCCCATGTCCGACCTCATCACCCTCGCCAACGCCATCGCTGCTGCCGCTCCTGCGGCCGACGCCGTTGCCAATGCTGCGACCGACCTCAAGCCGCTCGGCAAAGGCCTGGCTTACGGCATCGCCGCCGCCGGCGCCGGCATCGGCATCGGCATGGTGGTCGCCGCGACCCTCGGTGGCATCGCGCGCCAGCCCGAGCAGACCGGAACCCTGCGCACCCTGATGTTCATCGGCGTGGGCTTCATCGAGGTGCTCGCCCTCATCGGTCTCGCCCTGGTCTTCATCATGTGATCGCCGGCGGGCCATTCCGGCCCGCCGCCACCCCGCACCCGAGGCGATCATGTCCATCGCGGAATTCCTCTCGTCCAATCTCGCCAGCTTCCTCTGGGGGCTGTCGGCGTTCGTGGTCTTCGTCCTGGTGTTCTACCGCCTCGGGGTGAAGCACATCCTTGCCGCGGTCGACGCCCGTGACGCCAAGATCCGCAACGAGATGGCGGAATCCGAGGCCGCCTACCAGAAGGCCAAGGGCATCCAGGAGGCTCTCGACGCCAAGATGCGCGGCGCCGAGGCCAAGATCCAGGAACTCATGAACTCGACCCGCAAGAGCGGCGAACTGTTCAAGGCCGAGCAGATCGACCGCGGTCGGGCCGAGATCGAGGCCTTCCGGGTCAAGGCCCTGCGCGAGATCGAGGCCGCCCGCCATGCCGCCCTGGTCGAACTCAGGCACGAGGTCGCCGACATCGCCGCGATCATCGCCGAGAAGATCCTGCGTGAGCGCATCGACGCCGCCAAGCAGGAGGAACTGGTGGCCCAGACCACCGAGGCCTACGAAGCCAAGAAGGGGACGTTCTAGTGGCTCGCGGCACCGTCGCCGGGGTGTACGCCGAGGCCCTGCTCGCCTTGGCCGACGAGCAGAACCGCCGCGAGCCGGTTCTGGCCTCGTGCCGGCTGCTCGTCGAATCCCTGACCACCGAGCTGGTAGCCGCGCTCGATGACCCGCGCCTGGGTCGGAGCAAAGCCAAGGCTGCGCTCAAGGGTGCGTTCGCCGAACGTCAGGCCGATCCCCTGGTGCTGGATCTCCTGCAGCTGCTCATCGACCGCAACCGCCTGCCGGACGCCAAGGCGATCCTCAGCGAGGCCTTGCGCCAGGCCGACGACGCGGCCCATATCGTCCGCGTGCAGGTCGCTTCGGCGGCGCCGATCTCCCCAGCGGTCCACGAACGCCTGCGCGCCGCCCTCGACCGCAACATCGACGGCAGGGTCGAACTCGATTTCCGGCTCGATCCGGAACTGCTCGGCGGCCTGACCGTCCGGGCCGGCGACCGTTTTCTTGATGGCAGCGCCCGCCGGCAGCTGCGCGAGATGAAGTCCATCATCCTTTCCGCCCCCGTGGCCGACGAGCTGTGGGATGGCGCACCGACAGGAGTACCAGCGTGAAGATCCGTGCCGATGAGATGACCTCGGTCATCAAGGAACAACTGCGCAACTACGGGGCGCAGGTCGTGGTCGACGAGGTCGGTACCATCGTCCAGGTGGGCGACGGCATCGCCCGCATCACCGGACTCAGCGGCTGCATGGCCGGCGAGATGATCGAGTTCGAGAACGGCAGCTACGGACTCGCGCTCAACCTCGAAGAGGGCGTGGTCGGCGCCGTGATCATGGGCGAGTACACCGCCCTGCGCGAGGGCGGCATCGCCAAGCGCACCAAGCGCGTGCTCGAAGTCCCGGTCGGCCAGGCCCTGCTCGGCCGCGTCGTGGATCCGCTCGGCCGCCCGATCGACGGCAAGGGCCCGATCAAGGCCGAATCCACCCGTCGCGTCGAAAGCCCGGCGCCCGGTCTCGCCGACCGTCGCAGCGTGCACGAACCGCTCCAGACCGGCCTCAAGTGCATCGACGCGATGATCCCGGTCGGCCGCGGCCAGCGCGAGCTGATCATCGGCGACCGCAAGACCGGCAA
>CAZZJC010000043.1:24473-45947 GCA_964654285.1 uncultured Candidatus Kuenenia sp. | reverse complement strand
AGGAGGGAGTGTGGCAGCGCCACATGACCGACGACCAACGCCGCAGCCGGGGCGCTATGATCGATTTTCATACCATCTTGTCCGCGCCGCCCCGGCTGATCTGGATATCGCCGCGCTCCTCCATGGCGCGCACCGCCTGCAGGACGCGCTTCTGCGCCTCCTCGATCTCGGCGAGCGGCTTGGGCCCCATCAGCTCCATCTCCTCCTTCATGTTGTCGCGGGCGCGGTTGGACAGGTTGCCGAGGATCTTCTGGGTCACCTCGGGCGGAGCGGTGCGCAGGGCCAGGACCAGATCGCCCTTGTCGATCTCGCCCAGCACCTTCTGCATGTCCTTGTCGGCGATCTTGACCAGGTCCTCGAAGACGAACATCAGGGCCTGGATCTCGTTGGCGAGCTGCGGCGACTCGCGGTTGAGGCGGTCGAGGATCGACTTCGCCAAGGACGGATCGCTGATGTTGAGCATCTGCGCCACCGTCTTGAAGCGGTTCTGGCCCGAATCCCCGCCGGTGGCGCTGCGCGAGAGCGAATAGGCGCGCACCTCCATGATCTCGTCGACCTGGCGCACGAGTTCGGCGGGCAGCTCCTGGGTGCTGGCGATGCGTTTGACGACCTCGTAGCGCAGATCCTCGGCCATGTCCTTGAGCAGCTCCGACGCCACGCCGGATTCGAGGTGCGAGATCACCAGCGCCAGCACCTGCGGATGCTCGCCGCGCAGCAGGGTCGCGACCTGCTTGGCCTCGAAGGCGAGCAGCGAGCGGAACGGCTCGCTCTCGCGTGACTGCTTGCGGATCTTGTCGAGCAGCTCCTTGGCGCGCTCCTTGCCCAGGGCGCGTTCGAGGATGGCCTGGATCATGGGTTCGACCGAGACCCGGTCGCCGCCGACCATCTTGTTGAAATCCTTGAGGATCTTCTCCATCTGCGCGCCCGAGATGTCGCCCAGGCGGGTCATCTCCTCGGACAGCATGCCGACTTCGCGCTCGTTGAACTTCTGCAGCACCATCGCGGCGGTCTCGCTGTCGAGCGAGAGCATGAACGCGGCGGCCCGGCGGCGGCCCTGGAGATCGTCGGACGCGTCAGGCATGGCGGATCACCCTTCGTAGAGCCACTGCCGGACGATGGCGGCGGCGTTGCTGGGATCGTCGACGATGCGCTTCTTCACCTGCTCGCGCAGGCTCTTGCGGCGCACCGACAGCGCCTTGGCGACCTCGTCCTCGCCATCGGCCTCCTCGGCCTCCACGGCCGGCTTGTGCTTCTCCGCCTCGGCCTGCTCGGCCTCGCGCACGCGCTCCTCGGCGGCGGCCCAGGCGGCGTGGCTGCGCTTCAACTGGCCGCGCGCGACGATGACCAGCGCGAGGCCGACCACGCCGGCGACGATGTAGCCCATCCAGTCGGCCCACGGCAGCGATGCGAACGGCAGGCCGACGGCGGCGGTGGCGACCTTCTCGGGTTCCTCGCGGAACAGCTCCATGCTCTGCACCGAGGCGGTGAAGCGGGCGTCGAGGTTGGCCACGCCCTCCTGCTTCACCGCGATGTCCTTGGCGGCGTTGAAGCCGATCGCGTTGCAGACCAGCTCCTCGAAGCGCTTGCGCTCGGCCGCGTCATATTCCTTGCGCTGGGTCTCGAATTCGCCGGTCGGCTTGCCGTCCTTGTCCTTCTTCTCGACCTTGACCGCCTTCCAGTCGAGCAGGATCGAGACGTTCATGCCCTTGGTGCGGCCGATCTCGTCCTCGGTGGTGACGGTCTTCTTGCCGACCACGTACTTGGTGTTCGCCTGCTCGCTGGTCTTCGACCCCATCGCGGGCGGCGCCGCCGCCGGACGGTTCTCGCCCTCGACGTTCGAGGCGGTGCCCGCCACGCCGCCGCTGGCGACGACCGGGGTCTTCTCATCGGTGGTGGTGGTCTGCTCCTCCAGCGGCTTCGCGGTGGTGGGGTCGGTCGACGACTCGGCGCGCTTGGAGAAATCCAGCTTCACGCTGACCTTGACCCGGCTGCGCCCGGGCCCGACCACGGCGTCGAGCACCTCCTGCGCCTTGCGGGTCAGGTAGGTCTCGCGCGCCATCTCGGCATCCAGGGCATGCTGCGCCTGGACGGCGCCGCGATCGGACTGCTCGGGGGTGAGCAGCCCGCTGTTGTCCATGATCTCGACCTTTTCCGGCACCAGCCCCGCGACCGCACCGGCGCACAGGTGCAGGATGCCCGCGATCTGGCGTTCGGTCAGGCGCTTGCCGGCGCCCATGTGGAGTTTGACCGAGGCCTTGGGCTTGGCCGCGTCGTCGTCGACGAATGGGCTGGGTTGCGGCCGGTCGATGAGCACCCGCACCGACATCACGCCGGGCAACTCCTTGAAGCTGCGTTCCAGTTCGCCCGCCACCGCCCGGTCGTAGGTCTTGTGCTCGCGGAAGGTCGAATCGAACATCCCGCCCTTGGACAGGATCTCGAAACCCTTGGATCCATCGCCAAGCAGGTCCTGCTGCGCCAGTTCGTTGCGCAGACGGTACAACTCCTTGCTGGGCACCAGGATGGCTGATTCGCGGTCGGTCACCTGATAGGGGATCTTGTTCTGTTCCAGGTACGACACGATCTCGGCGATGCGCGCCTTGGGCAGATCGCTGACCAGCATGCGGTAGTCGGGCCGGCTCGCGCCGAAGGCGAGAACGCCGACCAGGGCGATGCACCCCAGGGCGACCAGGACGATGGTGGCGCGTTGCGGCACGTCGAGCCGCGACCAGATGCTCACCAGCTGCTGCCAGATTTTCGACATGGCGGGACCTCGCCGGTCTCTGGAGCGAACCCCGTGCCGCTTTTTTCAGCGGGGTTCCACCCCGCCACGCCCCGCCAGGGCTCTGCCCTGGACCCGGATTGCCCGGAAGGGCGAAACCGCGCGTCCTTGGGCGGGCGACGTGGTTACCCACTCGGGTGGGGGGCGCTGCGCTGCCCCGCCACGTCACAAATAGGCGCTACGCTGTGCTGCACTGCCCTGGCCGCTGGTTCTCATGCTGAATGAGGTGTCATCGGACTGGGTGGAAGCTTTGCCGCGCCCTACGGCTTGCTGTCGCAGGTGCAGATCTTTTTCAGGCATTTCGGGCAAAGGCCGGGATACTTCCGGTCCACGGCGGCAGCGAGATCAACGTCGGCCAGATGAGCGAGCGAGACGAGCCAGGCGAGGCAGTCGGCGAACTCGCCGGGCAGGTCGTGGCGGTCGGGCTCGCGCAGGGCCTCGGCGAGTTCGCCGATCTCCTCGCTGAAATACATGAAGGTTCCGGCGATGCCGCGCTTGGCGTCCTTGCGGCCATAGGTCGCGGCGATGCGCGCCTGGAAGGCGCGCAGATCGAATGCTGGCGGTGGCGCAACCCGGCTGCGACGGGCTGGCCGCTTCGCCGCGGTCATCGCCACTCCGCCCGCACCCGCGCCGCCATCGCTGCCAGGTCTGGCGATCTGCCACCAGCGGGAAGGTGGTAGCGGATCCCGTCGCCGGCGGTGCGCGGGATCAGGTGCAGGTGGGCGTGCGGCACCAGCTGTCCGGCCTCCGGCCCATCGTTCACCAGCACGTTCACGGCGGCGCAGCCGGTGGCGCGCTTGAGCGCGGTGATGCTGCGGCCGAGGTAGTCGCCCAGTGCCGCCTTGGCGTCGGCGGGCAGGTCGGCGAGGTACTGCACCTCGGCGCGCGGCACCAGGAGCAGATGTCCGGGCGCGACCGGTGCATGGTCGAGGAAGGCGACCCAGAGCGGATCCCGGAAGACGAACGCGCCGGGGATCTCGCCGGCGATGATGCGCGTGAAAATGCTGGGCATGCGGCTCATCCTTCGGGTTTGAACGGCGAGGCAATCGCGGTCTGGTTGAAGCGGCCGGACCGGCAACCGTTCCAGTCGATGCGCTCGCGTTTTATCTTCCCAGATCGCACGCCCTCAGACATGTTGATCAGCGCCCGCTTCTGGTGTATCCACTACCTGCTGATGGACGATGAGCCACGGCCCAGTGGCGCAACGGATGATCCATCGACCTGCCTGAGGAGGGACAAGCCCTGTCCGATCCACATCCCGATCCGGTGACGCTCGATGTGCTGGCGGCCAATGTCCGCCTGCTCGCCGAGAAGGAGCGTCTGGAGCTCGAGCGCCAACGGCTGCTCGAACTCGACCGGATGAAGACCGAATTCCTCGCCCGGGTCAGCCATGACCTGCGTACTCCGCTGAACTCGATCATCGGATTCTCCGACCTGCTCCAGACCGGGGCCGGCGGCAAACTCAACCGCAAGCAGCTGGAGATGGTCGACCGCATCAGCCGCAATGGCCGCACGCTGCTCGACCTCATCAACGATCTCCTCGACCTGTCGACCTTCGACGCCGGGCATGGCGCGATCCGGCGCCAGCCCGTCGCCCTGACCGAGATCCTCGCCGACCTGCGCGCCGCCACCGAACCGGTGCTGGAGCAGTCGCGGCTCAAGGCGGTCTGGCCTGCGCCCGAAGCCCTCGATGGCAAGGTGGCCTGGGTCGATCGCCGCCGCATCCTCCAGGTGCTGATGAACCTGGTCGACAACGCGCGCAAGTTCACCCCGGGCAGCGGCACCGTCACCGTGACCATGGATGCCGATGCCGCCGGGGCGCGCTTCAGCGTGCATGACGATGGCCCCGGCGTGCCGCCGGATGAGCAGGACCGCATCTTCCGCCCGTTCTACCGCCGCGCCTCGGCCAACGCCAACACCGGCGGCGACGCCGGGATCGGCCTCGGCCTCGCCATCGTCAAGGGACTGGTCGGTCTGCACCACGGCACGATCACCCTCGACAGCGACATCGGAAAAGGCTGCCGTTTCCTGGTCACCATCCCCGTCCCGGGTCCGGCCGAACAACCATGAGCCGGTTACAGCCATGAGCACCGGCTACCGCATCCTGGTGGTCGAGGACATGCCCGCCTTGCGTGCGCACGTGGCCGAGACCCTGCGCGACCTCGGTGGCCAGCTCAGCATCGAGACCGCCAGCGATGGGCGCGAAGCGCTCGACCGCATCGAGACGGCGACGGAACCGTACCACCTCCTGGTCTGCGACATCATCATGCCGCGCCTCGACGGCGAGCAGCTCCTCGCCGAGCTGCGCAAGCGCGCGTACCCGGCGGCGGTGATCATGCTCACCGCCCTCGGCCAGGACGACGTCATCGTGCGCTGCCTGCGCCAGGGCGCCTGCGACTACCTGGTCAAGCCGGTCGGCATCGACGCGCTGCTGCTCGCGGTCGCGAACACGCTCCAGCATCTGCCCGTCGCGGGCACCGAACTCGATGTCGAATACGATCCGCACGGCTGGTTCGAGGTCACCGGCGGCAGCGACGCGTCGGTGCTCTACCGCTACCGCCGCTTCCTCGGCCTGCTCGAACGCTTCCGCATCCCCGAGCCGGCTGCCGGCGAGGTGCGCCTGGCCCTGGAAGAGCTCGGCCGCAACGCCATCGAGTGGGGCAACCGCAACGATCCCGGCAAGAAGGTGAAGTTCGGCTGCCGCATCCTCCCCGGCAAGGTCATCGTCTACATCGAGGACGAGGGCCAGGGCTTCAACATCAGCAAAGTCCCCGACCCGAGCGTGGATCCGCTCGCCCACATCGAAAGCCGCAAGAGCGAGGGCAAGCGCCTGGGCGGCTACGGCATCCACCTCATCCGCAACCTGATGGACAAGCTGGTCTACAACGCGCGCGGCAACCGGGTGGTGGCGATCAAGTACCTCGACCGCGCGACCACCGCGAGCCACTGAACCGAAAATCGCAAGAGCGCCCCACCTGCGGCGTTGGTCGTCGGCCGTCATCGTCAGGACAGGTGTTTTCTTCCGCCTGCGAACGGTTTGGGGAATCCAGGTAATCTGTTGCGGCCAAGTGACCGCGTGGCCACACCTGTCCTGACGTGGCGCTGTCACACTTCTTCCTCCCGCCTTGCATCTGGGGCACTCTTGCGATTTTTTCCGGTGGGACGGATTCTAAAAGGGTCGTATTCACTGCACTCGAAACGTTGAAGTTGAAGGATCTATTCAAGCATTCGAGCACATCGTCTCCTGCGGATTCACCAACAGGCGGCACATGATCCGGCCCTGTCATACCCATGACGATCGGATGACCCGGCCAGGTCTGGCGAATCCCCATCGATTGCAGAAGTTCAATCGTCACGACACTGGTCATCCCACCAGCCTCGCCGAAGGAAGACCGCCATGCGCCTGCTCCTTTCCGCCCTTGCCGCAACCGCCTTGACCGGATCGGCCCTCGCCGGCGACAGCGAAACCGCTCCCCCGCCGCCCGCAGGGCCGCCCCCGGCCGAGGCCCCCGCCATCGAGAACAGCCGCGAGGCCAATCTCAAACGGCTGATCGCCGAGCATCCCGAACTGAAGGGCGTCGATCCCAGCACGCCCGAGGGCCGGGAGCGCATCCAGCAGGTGATGCAGGCGAAGATGGCGCAGAACGCGCCCCAGATCCGCGAACGCATGGCCAAGCAGCAGGCGGCGCAGCACGCGGAGCTCAAGAAGGCCCTCGCCCTGGGCGACGCGGAGTTCGCCGCCTTCGATCCCCTGCTCAGCAGGGTCGACAGTCTGAAGCTGCAGAAGAACCTCGTCGATCGCAGCGCCGGCCCGGGCGGACCCGGTTTCCCGGGTCGGCGTGGCGGCCCGGGCGGACCCGGGCCGGACCTCAAGCTCCTGCTGGGCGAAACGCCGATCGATCCGACGATCCAGGAGCTTCAGGACAGCCTCAAGGCGCTGAAGACCCTGGTCGAGAACCCCCAGGCGAATGCCGCGGACGCCACCGCCACCCTCGAACGGGTACGCAAGGCCCGAGCAACCTTCGACACCACGCTCGGCAAGGCGGAGGAGGCCCTGCGCGCGGTGCTCAAACCGCACCAGGAGGCCATCCTGGTCGAACGAGGGATCCTGCGCTGAAAAGCCGTTTCGGAACCCATCCCGGAGCGAGCGCCGCGCCCTCGCGGTGCAAGGCGGGGAGAGTCGCGAAACGACTGTTCAGGCCAGGTCCGTCAAACGGTCGGTCGCCGAACGGCTGAACCGGCGTCGGAGCGATTCCTGCACGCGGTCGAGCAGCAGGTAGACCACCGGCGTGATGTACAGGGTGATGAGCTGCGACAGCAGGAGGCCGCCGACCACCGCGATGCCGAGCGAACGGCGCGAGTTGGACACGGTGCCCAGGCCGATCGCGAGCGGCAGGGTGCCCATGAGGGCGCACATCGTCGTCATCATGATCGGGCGGAAGCGCACCAGGCAGCCGCGTCGTATGGCGGCGAACGCGTCGAGGCCGTCCTGCACCCGCGCCTGGATGGCGAAATCGACCATCATGATCGCGTTCTTCTTCACGATGCCGACGAGCATGATCAGGCCGATGAAGCTGAAGACGTTGAGCTCGTCCTTGAAGACGATGAGCGCGATGAAGGCGCCGATGCCGGCCGAGGGCAGGCCGCTCAGGATGGTGATGGGGTGGATGAAGCTCTCGTAGAGGATGCCAAGCACCAGGTAGATGACGACGATCGACAGGATCAGCAGCGGCAGCATGCTTTTCACCGAGGACTGGAAGGACTGCGCCGCGCCGGCGAATGAGCCGGTCACGCTGGCGGGCAGGATGGTCGGGGCGAGCGCGCTGATGCGTTCGACCGCAGTGCCCAGCGCAACCCCGTCGCGCAGGTTGAAGAAGATGGTCACCGCCGGGAACTGGCCGCGATGGTTGATCGACAGCGGGCCGACCTGCTTGCCGACCGTCGCCACCGCGCCGAGCGGCACGAGCGCGGCGCCGGGGATGAGATCGGGCCGGATGTGGATGCCGGCGAGGGCGTTGGCGTCGCGCTGGTGCTCGGAGCCGACCTCCAGGATCACCTGGTACTGGTTGGTGTCGGTGTAGATGGTCGAGATCTGCTGCGCTCCGAAGGCGAGGCCGAGGGTCGTTTCGAATTGGGCCGGCGAGATGCCCAGCGCCGCCGCGCGGTCGCGGTCGAGCTGGACGGTCAGCCGCGGGCTGTCGAGCACCATGTCGGTGCTGACGTCGGTGAGGTGGTCGCCCATCGCGCGCATCCGGGTGATCATCACCGCCGCCGTGCGGTACAATTCCGCCGTATCGGCGCCTTGCAGGGTGTATTGGAATTGCGCCTTCGAGAGGGTCGCATCGATGCGGATCTGGGGTGGGATCGAGAGCAGGACGCGCACGCCGGCCTGCCCGGCGAGGGCGGTGCGCAACTGGCCGATGACGGCTTCCGGTGGCAGCTTGCGTTCCGGCGGATCCTTCAGGCGCAGGAACATCGTGCCCTGGTTGCCGCTCTCGTTGCCGACGCTCGACATGAAGGAATGGACGTTCGGATTCCTGAGCACCACCTGCGCGACCGACCTTTGCCGGCGCACGAGATCGGGAAAGGAGATGTCGCTGGAATATTCGGTGACGATGCGGATCTGGCCCAGGTCCTCGTTGGGGATCTGGCCCTTGGGCACGATCACCGCCAGCCAGCCGGAAATGCCGAGCGAGACGAGCAGGCTGGCGAGCACCCACCAGGGATGGCGCAGGGCGACATCGAGACTGCGTTCGTACAGCTTGCGCCAGCCCTCGAAGAACCGTTCGCTGACGCGATGGAACCAGCCGTGATTCTCCTTCTCCGGGCGCAGGAAGCGGCTGCACAGCATCGGCACCAGGGTCAGCGAGACGAAGCCGGATACGCCGATCGCGACCATCACCGTGACCGCGAACTCCAGGAACAGCCGGCCGAGGATGCCGCTCATGAACAGCACCGGGATGAACACCGCCAGGAGCGAGATGGTCATCGAGAGCACGGTGAAGGCGATCTGGCGCGAGCCTTCGATCGAGGCGGTGCGCGCATCCTCGCCGGCCTCCATGCGCCGGACGATGTTCTCGAGCACCACGATGGCGTCGTCGACCACGAAACCGGTCGCCAGGGTGAGCGCCATGAGCGAGAGGTTGTCGAGGTTGAAACCGAGCAGCCACATCGCCGAGAACGTGCCGACCAGCGACAACGGCAGCGACAGGGCCGGGATGATGGTGGCGGACAGGCGGCGCAGGAAGACGAAGATCACCAGCACGACGAGGACGGCGGTGAGGATCAGGGTGTGCTGGACATCGGTGACCGAGGCGCGGATGGCCAACGAACGGTCGATGAACACGTCGAGCTCCACCTGGGCCGGGATCTGCGCCTGGAGCCGCGGGAGCAGGGCCTTCACCGCATCGACGATCGCCACCGTATTGGTGCCGGGCTGGCGCTGCACCGCCAGCACGATGGAGCGGGTGTCCTTGAACCAGGCTGCGACCTTGTCGTTCTGCACCCCATCGCTGACGGCGGCGACCTCGTCCAGCCGCACCGGTGCGCCGTCACGCCAGGCGATCACCAGCGGGCGGAAGCCCTTGGCATCCTTCAGCCCGGCGTCGGACTGGATGGCCCAGGCCTTGTCCACGCCCCACACCGTGCCGGTGGGCAGGTTGCTGTTGCCCCGCTCCACCGCCTTCGCCAGCTCGTTGAGCGACAGATCGCGTCCGACGAGCTTGTCCGGATCGACCTGGATCCGCACCGCCGGCTTCTGCGCCCCGTAGATCACGACCTGCGCCACGCCGGACAGCATCGAGATGCGCTGCGCCAGCAGCGTGTCGGCGTATTCATTGACCTGCGACAGCGGCAGGGTCTCGGAGCGCAGCGCCATGAAGAGGATCGGCAGTTCGCCCGGGTTGACCTTCTGCCAGGTCGGCGGGCTGGGCATGGTCGCCGGCAGGTTCTTCTGCGCCGCCGCCATCGCCGCCTGCACGTCCTGGGCGGCGGCGTCGATGTCGCGCTCGAGCGCGAACTGGATGGTGATCCTGGTCTGTCCGCGCTGGCTCGACGAGGTCATCGCATCGATGCCGGCGATGGTCGAGAACTGGCGTTCGAGCGGCGTCGCCACCGCCGACGCCATGGTCTCCGGGTCTGCGCCCGGCAGGCTCGCGGTGACCGAGACGGTCGGGTAGTCGATCTTCGGCAGGTCGCTCAGCGGCAGCTGCTGGTAGGCGAGCAGCCCGAAACCGAAGATGCCGAGCATGACCAGGGTGGTCATCACCGGCAGGCGGATGCAGACTCCGGGGACGTTCATCGCGGGGTCGTAGGCGAGGGGGTCGCCGCACCGGGCGACAAAACCTCAGGTTTTCGCGCGGACCCGGCAGGACCAGCCTGAAGCGGGCCGGATGCCGGTGCTTGGGCTGGATCGATCACCGCGACGGTACGACCCTTGACCAGGGTCAGCTGGCCGTCGGTGACCACGCGTTCGCCGGCCTCGACACCCGTGGCGATCACCGCCACCCCCATCCAGGTGCGCGCGACCGTCACCGGACGCGGCGCGACGGTCTGATCGTTGCCGACGATCCAGACCAGGCTGCCGTTCTGGCCCGCCTGGAGCGCGGTTTCCGGTACCGTCACCACGCCGGTCTCGACGCCCAGGGTCAGCTCCACCTGGCACTGCTGGCCGGGCCAGAGTCGCGCCTCTGCATGGGTGCCAGCATTGGGACACGTCGCGCGCAGGCGCACCGTCGCGGTGCCTGAGATCTGGTTCTCGATGAGATCGAGCGTGCCCGGGCTGGCCTCGCCGCCACCGTCAGGCCAGACCGCCACGGCGAGCGGTCCGCGCGCACGCGCCGCCCGCACCGCCGCCAGCTCGCGCGCGGGCAGGGCGAAACCGACGTGCATCGGCTGCATGCGGGCGATGGTGACGAGCACCCCCTGACCCGCGAGGGCGAGGTTGCCCGGGGTCGAACCGACCGCGCCGGTGACGCCGGCGATGGGGGCCTTGATCGTGCAGAAGGAATGGTCGAGCGTCGCCTTGCCGAGCAGCGCCTCGAACGAGGTCACCGCCGCCGTGGCGGTGGCGAGCGCGGCTTCGCTCGCGGCGACCGTGGCCTCGGCCACCTGGGCGACGGTGCGGATCTGGTCGATCTGCTGCGCCGAGGCGATGCCCTGCTGAATGAGGGGATCCAGCCGCTTCACCTCGGCCTGGGCGAGCACGAGCTGAAGCCGATCGCGGGCCAACGTCGCCTGCGCCTGTTGTTCCGTGGCTCTGGCCTGCGCCAGATCCGCGCGGGCCTTCTTCAGGGCGCCGGCGTACGGCCGGTCGTCGAGGGTGAACAGCGGCGCGCCCTCCGCCACGGTGTCGCCTTCCTTGAAGTTCACCGCCGTGATCAGGCCGGTCACCTGCGGCCGGATGAGCACCAGCTCCGAGGCGGCGGTCTGGCCGGCCAGACGCAGCACCAGCGGTACGTCGCGCCTGGTCGCGGGCTCGACCCGCACCGGCACCGGCGGCGGTTTCTTGCCCGAGCCGGCCGCCGGGGTTCCGGGCGCCCCGGCGCCGCACGCCGCAAGGGTGAAGAGCATCACGGCAAGGCCGGAGACGGCCGGAAGTCGCATGTCTGGAGCCTTTCCCGGCGCTTCGGTGAACCTGCACCACGATGACCGGGCGCCCGGCGGGCGCGGTTCATCGGCAGGTGGATTACCGCCATCGTTCCGCTCAGGGTCGAGGCTCAAGAACCATGTCCGTCACGACCGCGTCATGCGACCCAGGACCTTGTCCAGCGCGGCCAAGGCGCGCGGTGACGTCGCGCGGCGGTGCAATCCGGGCCGGGAAGGCGACGGCTACTGGTGCACGCACTGGCCGAGCGCGTCGGCCGCGGCCTCCATCACCGCTTCCGCCAGGGTCGGATGGGCGTGGACGGTGGTCATCAGCTCGGTCGCGGTGCCTTCCATCTTCATGGTCAGGCTGAGTTCCGAGAGCATCTCCGTGGCGTCGACGCCGACGATGTGGGCGCCGATCAGCTGCATGAACTCGCTGTCGAAGATCAGCTTGACCATGCCTTCGGGGTGGCCGATCGCCTTGGCCTTGCCGGACGCCATGAACTGGAACCTGCCGACCTTGTAGGGCCGGCCGCGTTCCTTCGCCTTGGCCTCGGTCAGGCCGATCGAGGCGACCTGGGGCTGGCAGTAGGTGCAGCCGGGGATCTGGGTGTAGTCGACCGGCTGGTGGTGCCCGGCGATCGCGGCGACCGCGGCCTCGGCCTCGAAGCTGGCCTTGTGCGCGAGCAGCTGGCGGCCGGCGACGTCGCCGATGGCGTAGACGCCGGGCACGCTGGTCGCCTGGTCGGCGTCGACCGCGATGAAGCCGCGCGCATCGAGCTTCACGCCGATCCTGTCCAGGTTCAGGCCGTCGGTGTTGGCGACGAACCCCACCGCGACCAGCACCGTGTCGACGCTGACGACCTCGGCCACGCCGCCCTTTTCCAGGTGCACGTCGACGCCATCGGCCTTCACGTCGAGCTTCACCACCTTGGTCGCGGTCTTCACCGCGATGCCGGCCTTGAGGAAGCTGCGTTCGACGATCTTGGAGATCTCGGCGTCCTCGAGCGGCAGCACCGAATCGAGCGCCTCGACCACCGTGACCCTGGTGCCCATGGCGTTGAAGAAGTAGCCGAACTCCATGCCGATCGCGCCGGCGCCGATGGCGAGGAGCGACTTCGGCTGCTCGCTGCGGCCCACCAGCTGGCGATAGGTCACGACGCGGTTGCCGTCGACCGGCAGGTTGGGGAAGGAACGCGGCTTGTGGCCGGTGGCGATGATGATGCGGTCGGCGGTGACGTTCTTCACGCTGCCGTCGGCGGCGGTCACCGCGACGGTCTTCGCATCGACGAAGGCGGCGGTGCCGCTGACCACCGTGACCTTGTTCTTCTTGAGCAGGAAGTCGATGCCCTTGGCCATCGCGCCTGCGACCGATCGCGAACGCGCGATGACCTTCGCGAAGTCGGCGCCCACCGGGCCGGTGCTCAGGCCGAACTCCGCGGCATGGCGGATGGTGTCCAGCACCTCGGCGGATTTCAGCAGCGCCTTGGTCGGGATGCAGCCCCAGTTCAGGCAGATGCCGCCCAGATGCTCGCGCTCGACCACCGCGGTCCGCTTGCCGTGCTGGGCCGCCTTGATCGCCGCGACGTAGCCGCCGGGACCGGCGCCGATGACCAGGACATCGAAATCAGCCATGGGGGATTCCTTGTGGCGAGGGATCCTGGACGTCCGTCGGCGCTGGCAATGCCGAGCCGGTCAGCGCGGGATCACAGCAGCAGACCGGCCGGATGTTCGAGCAGTCCGCGCAACGTGCGCAGGAATCCGGCGGCGGCGGCGCCATCGACCACGCGGTGGTCGGCGCTCAGGGTCAGGCGCAGCACCTTGCCCGGCACGATGGCGCCGGCGCGCACCACGGGTTCGTCGCTGATCCCGGCCACCGCCAGGATCGCCGCCTGGGGCGGATTGATGATCGCGGCGAAGCTCTCGATGCCGTACATGCCGAGGTTCGAGATGGTGAAGGTGCCGCCTTCGAACTCGGCCGGCTGCAGCCGGCCCTCCGCCGCCTTCTTCGCCAGGGCGCGGACCTGGGCGCCGATCTGGGCGACCGACAGGCTGTGCGCCTTGAAGACGATGGGGGTGATCAGGCCGTCGGGGATCGCGACGGCGACGCTGATGTCGGCCGAATCGTGGCGTCGGATCGACGAGCCGTCGAAGGTCGCATTGACCTCGGGGTGCTGGCGCAGGGCGAGCGCGGCGGCGCGCACGATGAGATCGTTGACCGTGATCTTCACCCCGGCGAAGGCGTTGAGCTGCTCGCGCAGGTCGCTCAGGGCCCCGGCATCGACGCGGTCGGTGACATAGAAATGGGGGATCTGCGCCTTGGATTCGCTGAGCCGGCGCGCGATGACCTTGCGCATCGGCGTCATCGCCAGCGCCTGGTCGGCGGCGTCGGGCCGGGTCAGGGTCAGCGCCGGGCGTTCGGGTTTGGCCGCGCCCGCGCCGATGCGGGCGGTGCCGGCCGCCGCCGCGGCCTCGATATCGCGCCGGATGATCCGCCCGTCGGGGCCGCTGCCCTTCACCAGGCGCACATCGACGCCCAGCTTCGCCGCGATCTTGGCGGCGAGGGGCGAGATGCGCAGACCGGAGGTGCTGACCGACGCGATGGTCTTGGCCGGGGCCGATGGCGCGGCGGAAACCGCCACCGCAGGCGTCACGGCTGCGGGTGCTGGCGCAGCGGCCGGGGCCGTGGCGGGCGCGGCGTTGAGCTTCGCGTTCTTCTCCTTCGCGGCGGCGATGGCCGCGGTGGCGTCTTCGCCCGCCTTGCTGGTGAAGATCGCCGCGATCGAGTTCACCTGCACCACCTGCCCGGCCGGGACGAGGATCGCGGCGACGGTGCCGTTGTCGGCAGCCTCCCACTCGATCACCGCCTTGTCGGTCTGGATCTCGGCGATGACCTGCCCCGATTTCACCGCATCACCCGGCTTGATGCGCCAGGCGACGATGGTGCCCTCGGTCATGGTGGGCGACTTGGCGGGGAGGAGCTGTTCGAGGATCATGGGCTGCCTTGTCTCAAGGATGCGTCATCCGGATTGCGTGTCAGCGCCAGCGCGGCGAGCCTGGCGGGCGGATCCGATCTCAGCGCGAGCACGCCTTCTTCACCGCCGCGATGATGCGGTGCGGCTTGGGCAGCGTCTCGTGCTCCAGGTTCTCGGCGTAGGGCATCGGGTTCTCGGTCGTGGTCACCCGTTCGACCGGGGCGTCGAGATCGTCGAAGGCGTGTTCCATCAGCTGGGCCGCGACCTCGGCGCCGACGCCGCCGGTGCGGTAGCATTCCTCGACCACGACGCAGCGGCCGGTCTTGCGCACGGATTGGACGATCAGGTCGATGTCGAGCGGCTTCACCGTGCGCGGATCGACGACCTCGCAGGAGATGCCCTCCTTCGCCAGGGTCTCCGCCGCCTCGATCGCCCAGTGCACGCAGCGGTTGATCGCGACGATGGTGCAGTCGCCGCCCTCGCGCTTGAGGTCGCCGACGCCGAACGGGATCAGGTATTCGTCGACCGGGATGTCCTGCTCGTGGCCGTACAGCATCTCGTTCTCGAGGAAGCAGACGGGATTGTCCTGGCGCAGCGCGGTCTTGAGCAGGCCCTTGGCGTCATACGGGGTCGAGGGCGAGACCACGATCAGGCCGGGGAAGTGGCTGTAGAGGGCGTCGACGGCGTGGCTGTGCTGGCTGGAGACGCGCGGGCCGGCGCCGTTGGGGCCGCGCATGACGAGCGGGATCGGGAACATGCCGCCGGTCATGTAGCACATCTTGGATGCGTTCGAGATGATCTGGTCGAAGGCGACCAGGCTGAAGTTCCAACTCATGAACTCGATGACGGGCCTGAGCCCGGTCATCGCCGCGCCCACCGCGAGGCCGGCGAAACCGTTCTCGGTGATCGGGGTGTCGATGACGCGTTCGGGGCCGAAGGTGTCGAGCAGGCCCTTGGTGACCTTGTAGGCGCCGTTGTACTGCGCGACCTCCTCGCCCATGACGAAGATGCGTTCGTCGCGCCGCATCTCCTCGTCCAGGGCCTGGCAGATCGCCATGCGCATCGACAGCAGCTGCCTGCCGTCGCCGAGCGGGATGCCCTTGGCGCCGTTGATCGGCTCGGTCTTGAGGTTGATCGGGCGCGAGGCGCGCAACGGCGGGGCGAGACGGGAGGCGGGATTCACGGAGCGGCCTCGGCATAGACGTGGCGGGACAGGTCGGAGGCCGGAGGATCGGCGCTCGCGTCGGCGAAGGCGACGGCGGCGGCGATGACCTCGGCGATCTCGGCCTCGATCGCCTCGAAGGCGGCGTCATCGGCCCAGTTGGCGGCGGCGATGTCGGCCCGCGTGCGCTGGATGGGGTCGAGCTTCTTGTAGGCGTCGACCTCCTCCTTGGTGCGGTAGAGGCCGGCGTCGGAGGCGCTGTGGCCGCGGAAGCGGTAGGTCTTGGCCTCGACCAGCACGGGCTGGCCGCCGCGTGCCCGCGCGACCGCCTCGCGCGCGGTTTTCCAGGACGCGAGCAGATCGAGGCCATCGTAGGTGAACGACGGCATGTCGTAGCCCGGCGCCTTGGCGGCGGCGATGGATTCCACCGCGACGCCGCGATGGCAGGCGGTGCCCATCGCGTACTGGTTGTTCTCGACCACGTAGATCGCCGGCAGCTTCCACAGGCCGGCCATGTTGAGCGACTCGTGGAAGGTGCCCTGCGGCACCGCGCCGTCGCCCATGAAGGTCACCGCCACGCCGCCGGTCTTGCGGTACTTGGCCGAAAACGCCGCGCCGGTGCCGATCGGGATCTGGCCGCCGACGATGCCGTGGCCGCCGAGCATGTTCTTCGCCTTCGAGAAGAAATGCATGCTGCCACCCTTGCCGCGCACGTTGCCGGTGACCTTGCCGAAGAGTTCCGCCATGAGTTCGTTCGGCGGGATGCCGACCAGCAGGGCGAGACCGTGGCAGCGGTAGGTGGTCACGGTGGCGTCGCGGACGGGGTCGAGATGGGCGCAGAACCCGGTCTGGACCGCCTCCTGGCCGATGTACAGGTGGAGGAATCCGGCGATCTTCTTGATCCGGGTACCCTCGCGGAACTGGCCCGACAGCACCTCCGCCCGTTCTTCGAAACGGCGGATCAGCACCATCTGACGATACATCGCGAGCAGCCGTTCGCGGCCGATCTCGGCGCGGATGGCGGCGCGTTCGCGCTCTGGCAGTTCGCCGGCCTGGCGGGTGGAATCGCGGGACTTGGCTGGACTCATGCGGGCCCTCTGGGGTACGGCTCCGCGCTGGTCCGCGCGGTCACTTCGCCGGGGTGGCGCCAGCCGGATTCGCCGGCGCGGCTTCCTTCTTAGGGGGCTCCGTCGTCGGCGCGACTGCATTGGCGTCGGGCTTCAACTCGGGCGCTGGCGCGGGATTTTTCGCGGCTTCCACCGGCTTGGGCGCCTCGGCCGGCTTAGGAGCCTCGACCGGCTGGGCTGGAGCGGCATCGACCTTTGCCGGGGCGGCGACCGTCGCAGCCTCGGTCGGCTTGGTTTCCACCTTCGTGGCGGTTTCTGGCTTTGCCGCATCAGGCTTTGCAGGCTCGACCGCCTTGACGGGCTCCGCCTTCGGCGCCTCGACCTTGATGGTGGCAGTGTCGGTCTTGGCAGGATCGATGGTGATCGCCGCCTGGCCGCCGGCGGCCGGGGGCGGGACGGTCTTGCTGTCCACCGGAACCTGCTGCGCCGAGGGCTTCGCGTTGTATTTGATGGATTTGTTCTTCGGGATGGCGAGCCAGGTGACGCTGATGAACAGCACCACCACGAGCCAGCCGGTGACCTTGGCGAGCTTGCGTCCGGCGCCGACGCCCAGGGCGCTGTCGAGCTGGCCGCCGCCGCCGAAGGCCGACGAGATGTCGCCCGCACCGCCTTGCAGCAGGATCAGCCCGATGATCACCGGGCAGAGGGCCCAGAGGAGGATCTTCAAGACGAGGTCGATGGTCGCGTAATCCACAGGAACTCCAGAAGGTCAGGCGTAATCAGTGCCTCCGGCGGAAAGCCGGATCAGGCGTAGGCGGCGGCGCAGATGGCGGCGAAGTCGGCGAGCTTGAGGCTGGCCCCGCCGACCAGGGCGCCGTCGACATCGGGCTGGCCGAGCAGTTCCTTGGCGTTGTCCGCCTTCACCGAGCCGCCGTACTGGATGCGGATGCCGTCGGCGAGGGCACCGTAAGCCTGACGCACCACCGAGCGGATGAAGGCGTGGGCCTCCTGCGCCTGGGCCGAGGTCGCGGTGCGGCCGGTGCCGATCGCCCACACCGGTTCATAGGCGATGACCAGGGTCGCGAGCTGCTGCGCGGTCAGGCCGGCGGTCGCGCCGGTCAACTGCGTGCGCAGGACATCCTGCAGGCGGCCGGCGTCGCGCTCGGGCAGGGTCTCGCCGACGCAGAGGATCGGCACCAGGCCCTGGCCGAGGGCGGCCTTGATGCGCTTGTTCACGGTCTGGTCGGTCTCACCGAAGTACTGCCGGCGCTCGCTGTGGCCGATCAGGACGTAGGTGGCACCGGTGTCCTTGATGAAGCTGGCCGAGATCTCGCCGGTGAAGGCGCCCTTCTCTTCCCAGTGCAGGTTCTGCGCCCCGACCCCGACCTGGGTGCCCTTGGCCGCGTCGGCTATGGTCTTCACCGCGAGGGCGGTGGGAAACACCGCGAATTCCGCCGTCTTCGCGCGCGGATCCGCCGCCAGCGCCTTGGCCAGGCCCTGGACCAGGGCGGTGCCTTCGGCGAGCGAAAGGTTGAGTTTCCAGTTGCCGGCGATGAAGCGTTTGCGGGCCATGGTGCCTCCAGGCGTTGGCGATGGGGCGCGGACCATAGATCCCCCACCAAGGGGGTCAATGGACGCACGGAAGCCTGGCCGCGCCCCTGCTATCAGGGTGGATCAACCGCGCTTGACCTCAGCGCCGACGACGACCCGAGAGCAGCGCCGCCAAGGCGAGACCCAGCAGCGCCACGCCCCCGCCGCTGCCGCAGCCGCCGCCGGTCTTGCCACTGCTCTGCACCGCTGCGGCAGGCGGGGCCGGCGGAGCCTTGCCCGCCAGGGCCAACGGACCGGAGCCGGCCAGCGAACGGACGATGCCGGTATGCAACCGGCGCAGGAACAACGGCTGGCTGCCGAGATTGCGGATCCAATAGCCCTTGCCGCATTCGAGCAGGGACGCCGTGCGGTACGCCGCGCCATCCCACCAATAGGCGCCATCCAGGTTGCCGCTGCGCGCGAGGACGGCCCCGGTCGGGTCATTGAGCACGAAATCGTCGGCGGTCGTGGCATCGAGCAGGCTGCGGCGGATCACCGTCTGCCCACCATCGGCGGTGAGCGGCGGCAGGCCGACGAAGTTCCAACCCGGCCGGAGCAGGATCGCATACGGCAGCGGGGCGGGCGAACCGTCGAAATCGAGGGGCAGCGCCTCGCGCGCGGCGAGGAACAGCGCATCGCTGGGCGCGAGTCCGCCCGCCGGTTCGGCCGGGAATTCGACGAAGGCCTGGGTCAGCGCATCCCACGAGAACAGACGGGCGACCGTGCTGTCGCGCCCGGCCATCGCCTGGCGCAGGCTGGTCAAACCGGCCGAGGTTCCGGGGCAGATCGCGGCGTAGACGGTCGTCTCACCGGTCGTGACCGGGATGGTCGGCAGCGGATTCGCCGCCGACGGCAGCTGCGTCACGCTCAGGCTGATGGTCGCCACCGTGCCGTCGCGATCGGTAACGGTGATCGAGCCAGCGCCGGTGCCGGTCGGCACCACCACCAGCGTCTGACCCGGATCCAGATCCTGGTCGCCATCAAGATCGCTGGTCGCGGCGAGTTGCGCCCCCGCAATCACGGTCGCCCCGCTGCTGGCCAGCGTGTAGGGCGGGTTCCCATCATGCACCACCACCCGGATCGTCTCGCCCACCACCGCCTGGTACGGCGCCGTCTTGTCCGGCAGCAGGAAGGCGAGCGGATCGATCGGCGGCAGCGGTGGCTCGATGACCGATAACGTGGCGCTGATCGAGACCGCCGTGCCCGCCAGGTTGGAGACGGTCACCGCGAAGGTCGCGCCATCATCAGTCAGCACGGTGGCTGGCGTCGAATACGTCGCCGCCGTCGCACCCGGGATCGGCTGGCTGTTGCGGCTCCACTGGTACGTCAGCGGGGCGGTGCCCGTCGCGGACACGGTGAAGGTCGCGGTCTGGCCGACGATCACCGTCGCGCTCACCGGCTGGGTGGCGATCGTCGGCGGAACGTTGACGGTCAGCGTCGCATCGCCTGACGTCATGGTTCCGGCCGCATTGGTGATCGTCACGGCGAAGATCGCACCCGAATCAGCGCCACTGGTCGGCGGCGTCGTGTAACTGGCCGAGGTCGCCCCGCTGATCACCTGGCCGTTGCGGCTCCACTGGTAGGACAGCGGTGCGGTGCCGGTCGCGGTCACGGTGAAGGTCGCGGTCTGGCCGGCCGTCACGGTGATATCCTGCGGTTGGCTGGTGATCGCAGGCGGCTCATTCACGGTCAGGACCGCCTCGTCCGAGGTGATGCTGCCGGCGGCGTTGGTGACCATCACGGAAAAGCGGGCTCCGTTGTCGGCGCTGGTGGTGGCTGGGGTGGTGTACAGGTTCGCCGTCGCATCGCTGATCGCCTGGCCGTTGCGCAGCCATTGATAGGTCAAAGGGGCGGTGCCGGTCGCCGCGACGACGAAGGTCGCGGTCTGGCCCACGTTCACGCTCACGCTTCCGGGTTGGATGTCGATCACTGGCGCGGCGGGCGGGGTCTTGTCCGCGAGCACCAGACTCATCGCGTCGATGTAGGCGTCGTTCCAGGAACCGCTCACCCGCGTGCAGGTCACCGTCACCACCGCGCTTGCCGTCGAAGTCGGCAGGAAGAGCACGGACTGCCGGGAAATGAGGCCGGTGACTGAGCCGCGATCGGCCGCCGTGATGGGGCCGAGGGTGCGGGCCAGCAGGCTGACGCCATTCCCATCGCGGAAATCCACATTCAGGATGGCGTTGTCGTCCTGGCTCGAATATCCGCCCAGGAATGCAGCGAGCGTGCATTCCGCCCGCCCGGCGGCGATCACGCCGTTCCACGCCGACAGCGGAATCGTCTGGGACAGGGTCGAGACCGCGTCGTTGCTGCCACCCGAGAAGAACCACGCGCCGCGCTGGGCCGGGCCCGGGCCCGTGATGGTGGGAAAATCCGGCGTCCCGTATTCCACCGTCTGAGCGCCGCCGGTGACCAGCCATCCGGTGGTCGTGCCGGTCTCGGCCCCGCCGTTCACGATCAGGTTGGTCCCATCGCCAACCGCCAGCGCCGCCACCGCCGACGTGGCGTTGGCTTGACCGTTCGTCGCGAGGCACCGGAACCACGCCCCGTTATCGCTGAGGGCCGTCGTCGTGGCGTAGGTCGTTGTGGTCGCATTGGCGATCGGGTTCCACGTCGCGCCCCAATCATTCGAGCGTTCCCACTGGAGTGACGGCGTCGGCAATCCGCCCGCCGCCACCGTGAAGGTCGCGGTCTGGCCGGCCGTCATCACGGCGTCCTGGGGCTGGGTCGTGAACGCCGGGGCGAGGCTGATATTCAGCGTCGCATCGGCCGACAGCACACTGCCGACCGGGTTGCTGACCAGGACGGAGTAGATCTTGCCGTCGTCGTCCAGCGTGGTCGCTGCCGTGGTGAAGCTGGCAGAGGTGGCCCCGCTGATTGGGGATCCATTCAGCCGCCATTGATAGGTGAACGGTGCGGTTCCGCTCGCAGCGACCAAGAAAGTCGCGGTCTGGCCGACGGTCACGGTGAGGCTCGCGGGTTGGGTCGTAATGGTCGGGGCATCCGCGTAGGTGAAACCACCAGGACTCGTGAACGAACCACCTGGCGTGGTCACCACGACATCCACGGCACCGGCGGCATGCGCCGGCACGACCACGGTGATCGCGGTTGCCGACGTGTTCACGATACTGGTGCCCGGAGTGCCACCGAAGGTCACCGCACTGGTGCCGGTCAGATTGGTTCCACCGATCGTGATCACCGTCCCTGCCGTAAGTGGACCCACCACCGGTGCGATGGAGGTGATCGTCGGGGGAGCAACATAGGTGAAACCACCAGGACTCGTGAACGAACCACCTGGCGTGGTCACCACGACAT
>CAZZJC010000043.1:10984-24373 GCA_964654285.1 uncultured Candidatus Kuenenia sp. | reverse complement strand
TCACCGTCCCTGCCGTAAGTGGACCCACCACCGGTGCGATGGAGGTGATCGTCGGAGGGGCCGGGGCGGTGACATTGATTTGCACGAGCGAAGGAACCGTCGTCTTGTAGACCAAGGCGGTGGCGTCATCTTGCGGGGTCGTCAAACCAGACGCACGACCGACGATTTCCATTCCGATGGTTCTGATACCGGGATCGGGATTCGTCGAGGCGTTTTTATAATTGAACCCATTTATCACGGCTAAATAGGAGTCCATTGGCGTCGGCTCATCGTTGGGATGGTCGAGGTTGTCAATGGTGATGACCTGGGTCATTTTGCCATTTACGGGGCCGGTAGGAACGCCGATTTGGGAGGTCAATCCTGTACGAGATGCACTCATATTCAAAATTTCATTCGGATCGTAAGTGGTTGCCGTCCAAGTCATGGTGATCTTGACTTGGATGATATCCTCGGTGAAGGCGAGATTGTAATTCCGCGATGCCAACGGCGTTATCCACCCAGCCCCGGTTCCGGCGGCGTAGTCGATGGCCACCGTCGGCGTGTCGATGCGGTTCTGCGGATCCAGGGCCGGCAGCGCGAAAAGGTTCTTGGTCCCGGTGCCCTTGGTATCGATCAGGATCAGACGCCGGGCACTTGATTGGATGGCATTCACCGGGGCGGGGATCGCGAAGGGTTGCCAGGTGAAGCGGGTAACGAACTTGGTTGATTCGACCGGTGTCAGGTCGGTCAACCGGAACCGGCTTTCCCCATCATTCCGATCCGGTTCAGGGTTTACCCCCTGATCAGGATTCAGGCTGGATGGATCCCAGCCTGAATAGCCATGCCACAGTCCGCCAATGGGCGTATATCTGTCATCGGCATAATCAAAAAGTTTCCGCGCGAATGCCACATCATCATAGGCATCACCGGTGACCTCGCCGACGATCTTGATGCGCGCGGCGTACTTGAGACCGAGCGCCGTTTCATTGGCGGTGCCGGCGTTCAGGACGACAAAGGTGTTCGCATCATACGATTCGCTCTGAGATGGCGGAGCGCTGACCCCGCTCACCGCGATGGTCTTGCCCGGACCGCCGTTCACGTTGCCGGAGGACACCTCGAACTCGTCGGTGGGATTGCAGGAGTACCACAAGGTTGGTTTGGGAACCGAACGATAGGTTCCTCCACCATCCACGACCTCTTCAAAAGTATGGCCATTGGTTCCGGTCTTGCCATGGAAGACCTTGACTCCAGGTTCCTGATTCTCGCCATTCAGGTAAAAGTTGCCCTGATCGCCGAGGAGCAGCGATGGGATGCCGTTGTTGCGCACATCCGCCACCCCGACCCGGATCTTTCCGCTGGTCGCGGTCTTGAAGATGACCTCCGGTTCGGATGAGAACCGGTTGCCCGTGGTCTGGGCCGGATGGTACTGCAATGCTCCTGCCGAATCCTGGACGGGATTCCACACGATGATGTCGTTGCGGCCATCGTCGTTGAAGTCGGCGACGATGATCGGAATCACCGGTCCGCGCCCATTGAGATACCCCTCGGGTTGAGGGTTGTTGTTGAAGACCGCAAGTTGGCGGGCGAACGACAGTTCCAGGACCGGATTCTGGAAGTCCGGCATGAGGGTGGCGGGCAACGCGCGCAGGATGCGCAGGATATAGGTGTCGGCATTGGGGTTACCTGCTGCGTCCATGCCATCGCGTACCCAGACGTAATCCGACCTCACCACGTTGTCGGTGCCCGGACCGGACACATTGTCGATGAACGCGATGGCCTCGAAGGTGCCGTCGATGCTGCGGCCAAGATCTGCCGCCGTTGGAGCCGTCTGCGGCGGCGAGGCTGTGATAAGCGGTCCGACATAGACCTGGTGGCCATTGCAGAAGGAGACCTGGCCGTCAGGACCGTGGAGTTTCCCGAAAGTCACCCAGGGCTTCAACAGCGGATAGGTGCTGGTCGCCGACGGGATGCCCAGGTCGACCGCTGCCGGCAGGTCCGGACCCGGTGAGGTCGCGCCGTAGCCGGCCGCCAGCAGCAGGGCGAGCAGACAGCAACGAAGCGTGTGGTTCAGGATCATGTGCACCCCGTCGTGTAGGGGGGCGAGTCTGAATCGCTTCCGGTGGCGTACAACCTGGACGTGGCGAACTCGGGATCAGGTGCCGGACCCGAGACCACGACCGGTTTCAAGGGGTCAGCGCCGCCGCCCCCGCAGACGCAACGCGGCCAGGGCGAGCGCCATCACCGCCAGGCCGCCGCCGCTGCCGCAACCAGCCCCGGTTGTGCCGCTGCCGGCCTGGACCGGTTGCGCCGGGGGCGTGGGCGGGGCATCAGCGGATTTCACCAGCGTGACTGGCAAAACCTGCGATCGGACGATCCCGGTGTTCAACCGGCGCAGGAACAGCGGTTGGGCGGCGCGGTTGCGGATCCAATAGCCCTTGCCCGATTCGAGCAGCGTCGCATTCGCGTACGCGGTACCGTTCCACCAGTACGCACCATCCAGGTTGCCGCTGCGCGCCACCATCGTGCCGGCGGGATCGTTGAGGATGAAATCGTCGGCCACGGTCGCGTCGAGCAGGCTGCGCCGGATCACGGTCTGGCCGCCGTCGGCGGTCAGCGGCGGCACCCCGACGAAGTTCCAGCCCGGCCGGAGCAGGATGGCGTAGGGCATGGGTGCCGGCGAACCGTCGAAGTCGATGGACAGCGCCTCGCGCGAGGCGAGGAAGAGCGCGTCGCTGGGCACCAGGCCGCCGACGGGTTCGCTCGGGAACTCGATGAACTCCTGGAAAAGCGCATCCCAGGCGAACATGCGGGTGCGGGCGTGGTCGCGGCCGGCCATCACCTGGCGCAGGTTGGCGAGTCCCGCGGCGGTACCGGGGCAGATCGCGGCATAGACCGTCGCGTCGCCGGAGGTGACCGGGATGCCGGGCGCCGGATTGACCGCGATCGGCAGTTGCGTCACCGCCAGACTGACCGTCGCCACGGTCCCATCGTCATCGGTCACGGTCAGCACGGCGGTTCCGGTGGCGGTCGGCACCAAGACGAGCGCCTGGCCGGGATCCAGATCCTGGTCGCCATCGAGGTCGCTCGTCGCCGGCAGCACGGGTCCGCTGATCACCGTCGCGCCGCTTCTGGCAATCGCGTACGGCGGCGTGCCGTCATGGATCACCACCCGGATCGTCTCGCCGACCACCGCCGCGAACGGCGCGGTCTTGTCCGGCAGCCGCAGGGCGAGCGGATCCGTGCTCGACGGATTGACGGTCAGGGTCGCGACCGCCGAGGTCTCCGTGCCGCCAGCATTGCCGACCACCACGGTGAAGCGCGCGCCATCGTCGGCCAGGACAGCCGCTGGCGCCTGGTAGGATGCCCCGGTCGCGCCCGGAATCAGCCGGCCGCTGCGGTACCACTGGTAGGTGAAGGGGCCGACCCCGTTCACGCTGACGGAGAAGCTCGGGAACTGCCCGGCCTCGACGGTGCGATCCTGCGGCTGGGCGGTGATGAACAGGGCGCCGATGTCGGCAGTCGTGGTCGGCTGGACCAGCTGGTAGTTGCCGCTCGCGCTGCCGCTGAGGGACAACCCCGTGATCGCCACCGGCTTGTCCGCACCGGAACTCGGCTCGGCGAAACTGCCGGCGGCATTGCTCTGCACCAGGACGACGTTGGCGACATCCGTTGGCAGCACGCCGACCAGGGTGGCAGCGCTGGTATCCAGGATCGCGCTGGTGGTGCCGTCATAGATCTTGTCGGCGGCGGTTATGCCGGTGACGGTCAGCAATCTGGGCTGCACCGCGATCTCCTGGGTGAACTGGGTTGCTGCAAGGAAGTTCGCGTTGCCAGCCTGGTTCATCACCAGCGTGATGGTGCCGACCCCGGTGACGGTCAGGGTGGTGCCGCTGAGCGAGCCTGGTCCGCTCAGCAGGCTGTAGACCACCGGCAGGCCACTGCTGGCAGTGGCGCCCACGGTCAGCGGCGCGACGCCATAGGTCGTCGTGGTGAGTGTCGGCTCAGTCAGGCTGATGGTCTGGGTCGCCTTCTGCACGCTGATCGTTCGCGTCACCCGAGCGGCAGCATTCCGGTTCGCGTCACCGGCCTGATCCGCCGCCACCGTCACCGGGCCGGCGCCGGTCAGGGTGAGAACATTGCCATCCAGGGTGCCCGGCCCGCTCAGCACGCTGAAGACCACCGCCAGGCCGCTGCTGGCGCTGGCGTTCAGGGTCAGCGGCGTGGCGCCGAAGGTCGGCGTTCCGGGATCGAGGAAGGTGATGGTCTGGTCGCCTTTCTGCACGCTGATCGTCCGCGTCACCCGGGCGGCGGGATGGAAATCGCCGTTGCCCGCCTGGTCTGCCGCCACGGTCACCGTACCGACCCCGGTGATGGACAAGGTCGCGCCGCTGAGCGAAGCCGGGCCGCTGAGCACGCTGAAGGCCACCGGCAGGCCGCTGCTGGCGCTGGCATCCAGGATCACGGGCGCGGCGCCATAGGCGAGCGTCGCCGGTGGTGCCGTGAAGGCGATCGTCTGGCCTGCCTTGGTGACGCTGATGGCCAGCAGCACCTGCGCTGCCGCCTGGTAATTCGCGTTTCCGCCCTGGTTCGCCGCCACGGTCACGGTGCCGGCCCCGGTGATGGCCAGGGTGGAGCCGCTGAGCGAGCCCGGACCGCTGACCACGCTGAGCGTCACGGGCAGTCCGCTGCTGGCGCTTGCCGTCAGGCTGATCGGAGCGAGGCCGAACGCCTGCGGACCCGGATCGGTGATCGCGATGGTCTGGCTGGCAGGCAGGGCCGTGAACGACTGCACGACCTGGGTGGCGGCGTGGAAATTCCCATCGCCGGCCTGATCGGCGGCCACGGTGACCGGGCCGACCCCGGTGATGGTCAGGCTGCTGCCGCTGAGCGTCGCCGGACCGCCGAGCACGGAATAGGCCACGGCCAAGCCGCTATCGGCCGTGGCATCCAGTTCCACCGTCGCTCCATACACCTGATCGCCTGGATTGGCGAACGTGACGGCCTGGTCGGCTTTTTGCACGGTGAAGGTCTGGGTCTGCTGCGCTGCGGCGGCATAGGTCGCGTTGCCGGGCTGGTCCGCCGCCACCGTCACCGGACCCGTGCCGGTGAACGAAAGGAGGTTGCCTTCGCTGATGGTTGCCGGGCCGCTGACCACGCTGAATTGCGCCGCCAGGCCGCTGGTGCTCGTCGCCTGCAGCAGCACGGGCGCGTTGTAGGTCTGCGGATCGGCGATGGGGCTGAAACCGAGGTCCTGCCCGGCCCTGACCGCGATGGCGACCTGCTGGACGGAGGTCGGCGAACCATAGGGCCAGGGGGTCTGCCCGTTCAGGTCCGCACCGAACACGACCAGGCCGAGGCTGCGCTGGCCCACGGTGGGGACCGCTTCCTGATTGCGGTAGGCCAGGGTGCGCAGGACCGCCTGATAGGTGGCGGCCGGGGCATCGCCCGTCAGGGTCAGGCTGATCCTGGATCCGCCCCGGAGCGCGTTGAGCGCCAGGCCGGATTCCCCGACCGTCAGCGTCAGGTCTTCCGCCTGGTCGAGGGTGGCGTCGAGGGTGATCTCGGCCTGGGTGACCACCTGCTCGAAGGCGAGGGTGAAACTGCGGGCGGCGAATGGATTGATGGCTGCGGCTGACGGCTTGGCCACATAGGCGATCGGCTGGGTGGGTTCGGCCACCGTGGTCCGGGGCGGCAGCGGGGAAAGCGCCCGCAGATTCGCGTCGGGGTTGCCGGTATCGACCAGCAGGATCCTGGGCGCGGCGGTCTGGAAGGTGTTGGCGGGGTCGACGATCGGGAAGACGTGGGGAATGTTCGAGAGACTTCCCGGCTGGTAGAGATCCGCAGCGGGGAACAACCCGCCCGCATCGTTGCGGTCCGGTTGGTCATCGAGGGTGGCGGGATCCCAATCCGCGCCGCCATGCCAGAGCCCACTGACGACCTCTGGGCCGTTCTGGCCCGAGAAGACCGACGTGAATACGAGGTCATCATAGCCGTCGGCCCCGGCATCGCCGATGATCCGCAGGGCACCAGGGTTGGCCGGGGCGAATTCGATCTCGTCGTTGATCCAGTCGTAGGTCTCGCCGTTCCAGTCGTAGTGGCTCTGCCCGGCGTTGAGGATGATCAGGGTGGAGGAATTGGCTTCCCGTTGATTGGCGGCGGCGGTTCCGGTCAGACCGCTGATGGCGATGGCGGGGATGTCACGGCCATCCACGTTGCCGGTGGTGATCGCGAAGTCGTCGGTCGGGGTTCCACTGCGCCAGACGGTCTGCGGAGAGTAATAATCATCCGACCAGCCCACCGGAACCGGCACGTTGCGATAGGTGTTCGCCGGATCGAGCGAGTAATTGAAATCCAGACGTTCGTCGAAGGTGTGCCCGCCTTCCCACCCGGACACCCGCTGATAGGCGGAAGCCCCGGTCAGCGGCGTGGTGCCGGCGATCGTGTAGTCGCCGCGTTCGCCGATGATCAGCGCCGGGACGCCGTATCCGATGTCCGCAACCCCCGCCCGCACCAGGCCGATCGGCGAGTTCTTGAAGACGACCTCCGGCGCGGGGTCGAAGCTGCCGGAATCCGACGGATGGTACTGGAACGCTCCCGTCGCGTCCTGGCCGGGATTCCAGATGATCAGGTCGTTGTAGCCGTCGTCGTTGAAATCAGCGACGATCACCGGGATGTCCGGTCCACGACCGGACAGCAGGCCCTGGCCGGGGACGATATCGTAGCCTTCGCCAGGAATCAGCTTGAAGCCTTTGCTGAACGACAGCGACAGGATCGGATTGGCGAAATCCGGCAGCAGATCCCACCCGGCCGGCAGGATGCGCAGGGTGACCACGCTGTCGTTGGCGTTGCCCTGCAGATCAAAACCTTCCTTGACCCAGAGGTAGTCGGAGCGGGTATCCCACCCAAAGTCATCAGACCAGCTCTGTCCCGAGACGTTGTCGATGAAGGCGATCGCCTCGTGCGTCGAATCCAAGGTGACGCCGAGCACGCCGGGGGCCGGTGACGCGGTCAGCGGACCGACGTAGACCTCCAACCCATTGCAGAACGACACCTGCCCGTCCGGTCCGTGCAGTTTTCCGAAGGTGGCCCAGTGCTTGAGCCACGGGGCGTTGGCGAGGGTCGCTGCGGTCGACGACGGGATGCCCAGATCGACCGGCGACGGCAGGTTGGGACCAGTCACCGTGGCGGCCGCCGCAGTCGACGGGAATTGCAGGCAACAGAGCAGGAAAAGGACGAAATGCAGGTGCCGGCGCAGGGACATGGGCGCTCCAGGTGCGGGAATCGACCGCCTCCTACCGGTGATCAGCCGCCGAGCGAGCGGGACGGGGGAAGACCTTCAACTTCCGCTTCAAGGTTCCGGGGCGCTGGACGGCCTTATCCGCGCCGGTCGTGCACCCGGCTGCCCGCCAGCAGGTCGTGCAGGCCGCGGCAGCCGATCACGGCGGTCAGCGCCGCCAGCGGCAGGGTCAGGCCGCACCAGCACCAGCGCCAGGTCGCCCGGCCCCAGCCGAGGAAATGCCCGTTGCGCTGGCGCACGATGACCAGGCCGAAGCGGCGATGCCAGAACGGGGCGCCTTGCAGCACGGTCGCGGCGATGGCGTAGAACAGGTGGGCGAGCACCCACACCAGCACCGCGAGCGCGGCGGCGGCGAAGAGCACGGCGAAGGCCCCGCCGTGTCCGCGCTGGAGTTCCACCGTCAGGCTGGCGGCGCGTTCCAGGCCGCCGGGGGTGAACAGCGATCCGGCCAGCGCCAGCGCATCGGATGCGGGCGCCGATCCGGTCAGCGTGGGCAGACCGTCGATCAGGCCGGCCCCGGCGACCGACAGCGCGAGGCCATACCCGGCGACGGCGAGCAGTCCGCCCAGTCCATCGGCGACCAGCGCGATGGTGAGCACATCCAGGAACCCGGCGAGCAGACGCCGCCCGCGCCAGTACGGCCCGATCCTGCCCGATGCCTGCAAGGCCCCGGACATGCCGCCGAGGTCGGCCACCGGATCGAGTTTCGCGGCCGGTCGTCCGGCCAGGTCGGCCAGGCCATCCGGCGCGGGCGCCGGCACCTCGACGGAGGAGGTCAGCGCCGACACCGGTGCGCGGGGCATCTCTCCTGGCAGCAGGGTGGTCGGACGTGGTTGCGGCCGCACCGCCGGCGGCTTCGGCTGCAACGCCGACGACGACGCGGGCAGGAGCGGCATCGGCACCGAGGTCGACTGCGCCGCCGGATGGTCGCCCGCCGGATCCGGCCCGCTGATCGCCGCCGCGATGGCGGGATCGACGCCGCGCGGACCGCCTATCTCGAGCGGTTCCATGGCATCGGTGCGGTTCTCGAACGGATCCGGCTTCAGCGTCGTCGCGGACGACAGGGCCGAGCGCGGCGAGGGATCGTCGGTGATCGCCACCGTCAGCGCCACCGGTCCGCACACCACCACGTCGCCGGCGCGCAGGTTGGCGCTGCCGTTGATCCGGTCGCCATTGACCAGCACGCCGTTGGTGCTGCCGAGGTCGCGCACGATCCCCGACCGCCCATCCGGGGGAACCTCGAACGCGGCATGGCGACGGCTCAGGCGCGGATCCGCGACATGCACCTCGCACCCGGAGCCGCGCCCGAACACGCTGACCCCCGCGTTCAGCACCCAGGTCTGCGACAATCCGGTGAGAATGACGGCCATGGCTGGGAATGGATGGCCTACGGATGGCGCTCGCGCAAGCCGGGAAGCCGGCCAACCGGCCGGGAACGGCTCAATCCGCCTTGAGGCCGACGCAGTACAGGAAGTCGTCCGATACGATGTACAGGCGGTCGCCACCGATGTTCATGGGGCAGGCGAAGGAGAACGAGGTGTCCGACCAGCCTTGCAGGCGGAAGCGCTCGAGCTCCTTCCCCGCGCGCTTCACCGCGGGCAGGACGTTCGCCGACACCTTCTTCCCGTCGAGGGTGAAGATCTCGACCACGCCACCCCGCTCCTCGGGCTGATCCTTCGCGGTGCGGAACTTCTCTTCGCGGACCCCATAGGCGTGGCCGTTGGCCACCAGCAGGACGTGATGGGTCAAGGGGGCGTTCTGCGGCGCCTTGCGCCTGTCGATGTCGGCGGTGGCGCTGCCCAGCTGGAATCCGGTGGCCGGATCGAGCTGCGTCCGGCTGGTCAGCAGGCGACCGTCGGTGAAGACCGACGAGGCGAACTCGTTCCAGCCCTTGTGGGCCCAGCGCTCCTTCACCGTCAGGGCATCGCCGGCCAGCGACAGTTCCAGGCAGACGCGCTGGCCGGGATTGTTGTCGCCACCGGTCTGGAAGAAGACCGCGTCGGTGGCCTCGTCCACCGCCCAGGTGTTGATCGAGGTGGGACCTATCTTGGCTGCGTAGACGAAGCCGTCCCTGGCCCGCACCACGTGTCCGGTCGAGCAGAGGATGACCGGGGTTCCATGGAGGTCGACGATGAGCGGCGAGCCGCCGGGTCTGCCGGAACGCAGCTTGTCGTCGCTGCCGGGGATCTTCGCCGGGGGCACCTTGGCCTCCCACAGCTTCGCACCGGTCGCCTGATCGTAGGCCTGGATGAGCGGATCGAAGGCGCCGGTGTCGAACCAGGCGGCGATCACCTTGCCATCATGCAGGCGCGGCGAGGCGACCAGGCCATGGTGGCCCTGGTAGCCTGATGCCGCCGACCACAGCAGTCTGCCGTTGGCGATATCGACGCAGGCCAGGGTTCCGTGATAGGTCATCACCCACGCCCGTCTGCCGTCGCTCACCGGCGTCGGAAAGCCCAGGCCGATGCGGCCCGAACCAAAGCCCTGCCAGGTGCATTCGGGCTTGAGCTGGTAGGGCTTCCAGGTCTCGGCCCACTGCTTGCGGCGATCGTCGGTCATGCGCAATTGCCGCAGAAGGCCGTATCCTTGCTTGAAACCACCGACTCTCATGCCGTGCCTGGCCAGCTCCTCGTTGACCTGGACCACCGTCGGATGCTTGTCGTCGGCATGGCCGAGACCCTCCAGGGGCCGGCAGATGCGGTAGGCGGTGCGCCCATGCTCATACAGGCCCTCCACCGCCGCCCGCACCTCGGCCTTCTTCGCGGTGGACACGTCGCCGAAGGCGGCCATGGGGTCTATCTCGGCCTTCCACGCCAGGACCCCCGAAGCGGCATCGAAGCAGTGCAGTTCGGGCCAGGTGATGCCTTCGCATCCGGGTTCGACCATGAACAGCACGCGGTTGCCCACCGGCACCGGGCAACTGTAGCCCCAGTTGGGCAGAGGCGTCCTCCAGAGCAGGTTCCTGCCGGTCGCCGCATCGAAGTCGGTGGGAGGTTTGCAGCCAGGAAAGACTCCGCTGCCGTCGCCGCGAAAGCCGAGACCGGTGGCCGGCACCGTGGCGGGGGGCTGGTAGGCGGGCACCTCGGCGGCGGTGGCGGTGACGAGGGCGGCGAGCGCGACGAGGGTGAGACGCGGCATGGGATCTCCCGGCGGCTTCTGGGTGACGATGCTCCGGATACCCGGCGAAGACCAGTCCCGTTACCGGTCATGGGCCGTGGGGGATCGCTGGACGAGGCGCCATCTCACCGCAGGAGGCTTCCGGTAACCCGGTCGGCGTGCTGACTGCCCGCATGGACGATGCGCCGGAACCCGGCATCCCCGCCGACCCGGCCGCCGCCTTGGCCGCCGCCTGCCGCGCCGCCCTGCACGCCCTGGGGCGGGGCGGCCGGCTGATCGCGATCGGTCCGGGCGGAAGACCACATGGCCCGGGTTCGGACCAGCTCTTCCACGAGGCGAAGATCCTCTTCGTCCGGTCCAACGCCTGGGAGATCGCCTGGGGCCAGCGGCGCGAACGCCTGGTCGCCGGCGAGGTCCTGCTCGTCGCTCCCGGCACCATCCACCGCGAACGCGTGCCGGCCGGACAACGGACGCAGGTCCTCAACCTCTTCACCGCCGGCGAGGATCTGGTGGTGACCGTAGCCGAGGTGACCGCCCCCTTCACGGTGCAGATGCGGGGCGAGTCCCGATTCCTGGCGGCGCGGGGCGAGCTCCTGCGCCATCTGGTCGTGCTCCTGGCGGGCGACAGCGGCTTGGCGACGGCGCGGCGTCAGGCGGAGCAGCTGATGCTCCATCTGCTCCTCGCTGCATCCAGCCGACCGCAGCGGTCGCAGCGGGGTGGCGACTTCCTGGCCATCGCCTGCCGTCGCCTGATCGAAGATCGCCACACCGACCCCGCCTGTAATGTCGCCAGGCTGGCCGCGGCCCTCGACGTTCATCCGGGATCCCTGGCGCGCGCCTTCCGTCGCGCCACCGGCAACACGGTGGCCGCCGCCCTTGCCGCCCGGCGCATGCAGTCCGCCCAGCGTCTGCTGGTGCAGGCACGCCTGCCCATCGCCGAGGTCGCCCGCCGCTCCGGCTTCACCCGCCGCGATGTCTTCACCCGCGCCTTCCGCGCCGCCACCGACCGGTCGCCGGTGCAATGGCGGCGCCTGGGATTCCTCGAGGACGACGTGCTGCGGCGCTGAATCCGGTCCGCCTTGGCGGAGTGATCGGGATCGATCGCTATTCCGCCCGCACGGTGCGGCCCACCAGGGCGGTCTCGCGCAGCGGAGCGCGCTGACGCGCCGAACGCACGAGGACCACCACGGGTTCCGGCCGGATGGCGGTCTGGGACTGATGCAGAGTCAGGGACGCTTCGGCCTTCGCGGCTTCGTTGCGGGCTACCAACCGGAAGGTTCCGGCGCGTTCGGGCAGCAGCTCGGACAATGGCAGGCGGACGCGCGCCTCGTCGCCGGATCCGATGGCGGCCCAGTCCCAGGTCGCCAGGACCGCGCCATTGGCGTCGAGCGCCTGGACCTTGGCGGCCGGCACCTGGAAGGCGCCGAGTTCGACCGCGCCGCTGGCATCGCTGGAAAGCCAGAGTCCGGCCGGGCGCGGCGGGATGGTCACCGGGAATACGGCGGCGGCGGGCAGGTCGGCCAGGGCGAGCGACGGTTCGTCGGCGGGCCAGGCGGGCGCGAGTTCCACGCGATAGACCTGGCCGGGAACGAAGGCGCCCGTCAGGATCAGCCGGCTGTCGCCGATGGTGGCCGCGACCGGCAGGGCCGGCTCGACCCGGATGCGCGGGATCAGGGCGTCGAAGCGCCCCGGCTGGCGGTTGAGCGCCAGGGTGATCGTCGACTGGCCGTGCACCGGCGTGGCCGGGGTCGCGGTGGTGACCGCCAGCTGGTGTCCGAGGACGAGGCTCTGCTGCCAGGCGGCGGCGAGGCCGAGCGGACCGCGAACGCCACGGAAACCCGGCGGCAACGCGAGTTCGACCGGGCCGGGCGCAGCGGCGATGGCGAGTTCGACCACGGTGGCCGATGCGCCGCTGGCGGAGACGGCCGGCTTCGCCGCCGGATCCTTGCGGCTGATCGTCACCGCCTGCGCGATGGCCGCCGGATCGACCGGCTGGTTGAAGGTCAGGCGCAGGCGGCTGGTGCCCTCGGTGAACCCGATCTGCTCGACCCCGACCACCGCGAGCGCAGCCGTGCGGACCTCGATGGGCGCGGTGTTCTCCGGCAGGCGGAAGCCGCCGGCGGCGCGCAGGTCGCGCGGCAGGGTGATGCGGTAGGCGGTGGCCTCCGTCCAGTTCGACGACGGGGCGAACTCCAGCGTGGCGCGATCGGTCCAGGTCCAGCGGCCGTCGATGGCGGGCTGGATGACGGGCAGCGGCAACGGTTTCGCGTCAGGTTTCTCCGGCAGCACCGGCAGGTTGAAGCGCAGCGCGATGCGCTCGTCCTGCGCCAACGGCCGGTCGGGCGGCGCCTGCACCACGGCCAGCACCGCGCGTGGCGGAGCCAGCCAACCCATCACCAGCGCGCCGACGAACACGCCGACGAGCAGCAGGGCTGCCGTGGCGTAGGGTCGGAACCGGTTGGCGGGAGGAGCGGGCATGGGGTCGGCTGGGGTCGGGATCCGGGGGAGGAGGTCGATGGTGTCGGGTTGGGGCCGGACGGGGCGGGGCGGGGGTGGCGGGGCGGTGAGCGGTGCCGGCGCCGGACCTGGATCCGGCGGCGGTGGATCCGGAGGTGGCGAAGGAATCAGCGGTGCAGGCGGAGGCTCGTCGGCAGGCGGGAGTGCCTCCGAAGCGACCACGTCACCGCCAGGATGCGCGGAAGCGCTCGGTGCTAGGTCCGTTATGGCAGGGGCGACATCTTCGGTAGCGCCGGCTTCAGCCGGCTCGGAAACAGGAGGCACCTCGCCAATTGGTTTGCCTGCAATCGCTTCGGCGGGCTGAAGCCCGCCGTCCGGGCCGGCTGAAGCCGGCGCTACCTCAACATCAATGCCAGGGTGCGCGGAAGCGCTCGGTGCTAAGTCCGATTTGGCAGGGGAAACCGCATCGGTCGCCTGGTGCCTGTCTTCGGTAGCGCCGGCTTCAGCCGGCTCGGAAACAGGAGGCACCTCGCCAATTG
>CAZZJC010000043.1:0-10884 GCA_964654285.1 uncultured Candidatus Kuenenia sp. | reverse complement strand
ATCGCTTCGGCGGGCTGAAGCCCGCCGTCCGGGCCGGCTGAAGCCGGCGCTACCTGGGAGTCAGTCGAGGTTGGTACTTCCTGGGTAGTTGCGGCATCGGCCAGAGGATCATCGACGTGAGCCTCTTCCGGATCGGTTGGTTCGTCGCGGATGGGTTCGGCAGCGCTGGATTGAGGAATGCCTGGATCGGGAACGGCTTCGGCAACCAGGGCAGGCGAAGCGGCTTCCGCGACCGAAGCGACGATCAGGTCCGACGGAGCTTCGTCGCTGTTTTGGACTGGGGCCAGGGCTGCACCAGCGGACGTGACGGTTGCTACCACGGGGTCGGCGGTGGCGGCTGGTGGTGGTTCCGCTACGGGCGGAGCGACCTCGGCGGCTGCCGTGGAAGCGGACGGCTCGGAGCCGGCAACGCCGGGAGCAGATTCCGCCGGCACCGGTTTCGGCTCGTCCGGTGCGGGCGTCGCAACCAGGACCTCGGCGGTTTCGGTCGCTGGGCGAACAGCCGGTTCAGCGGCGGTGGCATGGTCCGCCAGTGGCGCTTCCGTGCCGGACAAGTCCGCTGCGATCGCTGGGACTTCCGCAGTACCGGCTATCTCGGTGGTTGCCGCGGGTGGAGCGGCTTCGACAAGAACCACGGCCGGCGTGACCGGCTGCGCTTCAGTGGGGGCAACCGGCGCGGGAATCGGGATCACTGCCTCGGAGACCGGGGATGCGGGGGAAACCTCGGCCGCCTTGGCCGCTTCCGCGGGAACCGGAATTTCCTCGACCTGATCCGTCGGCGGCGCAGCGGCCTGCGGACCGGTCGCTTGCGGCTCGGCCTCCGCGTTGGGGCTGGCAGGGATTGCGGTGCCGACGACGGGCGCGGCAGCAAGGTTTTCCAGCAGATTCTCCTGCACGGCCACCGGTGCGGGTGCGGCCGGGGTGGCGGCCTCGGGTGCGACCGCTGCGGGAGCGGCCCCCGCTGCGTCCGACGGTTCGCCTTTGCGGCCACCGCGTCGGGATCTTCCGGCCGGGGCCTCGGGTTGGGCCGGCGGCGGTTCGACGACGACGGGCGGAGGTTCCGGCGGGGCTGGCGGGGCTGGCGGCGGTGGCCGCAGTTCCGGGTGCAGGGTGTACCAGTGCTCCAGGAACGAGGCCTCGACATCGGCGGTGCGCGACAGCAGATCGTCGACGGCGCAGGCTTCATGCAGTTCGCGCACGAAACGGCGATCGTCGTCCTCCTCCTCCGGTTCCTCGGCCTGGGTCTCCGGTTCATCGCTTTCGACCGCGGGCGTCTCGCCGGCAGGAAGATCCCAGGTCGCGAGCGGCAGGCTGCGCCGGCGGCGCGGGAGGTCCTCGGCCGGGAGCGGGTCGCCCTGCACCACGGCGCGGTCGTGGGCGGCGCGGAAGCGCAGCCAGATGTCGCCGTATTGTTCCAGCTGCTTGAGCCGGAGCAGGCGCTGGCGCGCGCCTTCGAGCGACGCCATCACCGTGGTCACGCGCGCGATCGGGCCGGGGTCGTTGGCGAGGAACTCGCGCAGACGGGCCTCGCCGCGCGGTTCGAGGTCGGCGACCAGGGTGTCGATGCGCGAGCCCAGCGGCACGTCGTCGCCGACGACGGTGCGCGGGCCGAGGCCGCCGATGCGCGCCATCAGCAGGTCGAAGGCGGCGAACAGCTGCCCGGTGTCGAGCTTGCCGAGGTCGATGCCGGCGATCTCGTCGGGATCCTCAGGGATCTCCTCGCGCAGCCGCCGGGGCAGGCGCTGCAGGTGGTCGCGTTCGCCCTCCTCCAGGATCTGCGCCGCCTCCTTGAAGCGGCGGAAGGCGAGCAGCCGGCTGACCAGATCGGCGCGCGGATCGCTCCAGTCCTCCTCGTCCATCTCCTTGACCGTGCCGAGTTCGGGCGGCGGCGCGACGGCGCGCGCCTTCATCTCCAACAGCGTCGTCGCCATGACCAGGAAGTCGCCGGCGACCTCCAGGTCGAGGCGGTCCTGCCACTGGGTGACGATGACGATGAACTGGTCCGCGATGGTCGCGATGCTGACGTCGGTGATCTCGATCTCGCTGCGCCGGACGAGGAACAGCAGCAGGTCCATCGGCCCGCTGAACACCTCGAGGGCGACGGGGAAGCCGAGATCGGGCGCTTCCGCGCCCGCGCTTGTCGCGGCTGGCTGGTCCACCTCGTCGGCCGGCATCGGGCGGCATGCTAGAATGCGCCCGCGCCCGCCAAAGGCCCAAGTCCAGCCGGTCCCGGCCTCCCATTCCCCACCCTGGACGCCGCAGGCACCAACCCACGCTAGGCGCATGAGCCTCGCCCGCCGGGCCTTCACGGTCAGCGCCTGGACCTTCGTCAGCCGCATGCTCGGTCTGGTGCGCGACCGGCTCTGGGCCGGCGCCCTCGGCGGCTCGCAGGTGCTCGACGCGTTCTTGACCGCCTTCGCGCTGCCGAACATGCTGCGCGAGCTGTTCGGCGATGGCGCCCTGTCGGCGGCCTTCCTGCCACGTTACGTGCAGCTGCGCGAGAAGGACCCGGCGGCGGCGGAGCGCTTCGCCGGCGCGTTCCTCGCCCGCACCGGGATCTTCCTCGCCGGCATCGCCTTGGCGATGATGGTCGCGGCGGCGGTGGTCGGCTGGTGCGCCTGGCCCGAGTCGAAGACCTGGCGCGTCGCCTGGCTGGCGCTGCCGATGATCCCGTACCTGGTCTTCATCTGCCTGGTCGCGCTGATGGGCGCGGTGGCGAATGCGCGCAAGCTGTTCTGGGTGCCGGCGGCGATGCCGGTGGTGCTCAACTGCTGCCTGATCAGCACGCTGTGGCTCGGGCCCGAGCACGAGGCGCGGATCCTGCCCTGGGCGGTGCTCGCGGCCGGGTTCATCCAGTTCGGCTGCATGTTGCTGGCGCTGCGCTGGCGCGGCGGGGTGCCGCCGCCCGCCCTGACGGCAGCGCCCGAGGAAGCCGAGCTGCGCCGCGCCGTCGCCCCGGTGCTGCTGTCGTCGAGCGCGTTCCAGCTCAACTCGCTCATCGGCCAGGGCATCGCGTATTTCCTGATCCCCGGCAATGGCGCGGTGGCCTTCCTGTATTTCGCCAATCGTCTGCTGCAATTCCCGCTCGCGCTCATCGGCCATGCGGTGACCACCGCGTCGGGGCCGGAACTCGCGGCGCGGGCGCTGGAGGGCTACCGTGCGACCGGCGCCTTCCTGGCCGGGACGATCCGCCTGCAGGCGTTCTGGCTGATGCCGGCCTCGGTCGGCCTGATGGTGGTGGCCGAGCCGCTGGTGCGCGCGGTGTACCAGACCGGGAAGTTCGACGAGGACAGCGTGGCGCGCACCGTGCTCGCAACCCGCCTCTTCGCCGCCGCCCTGGTGCCGGTGGCGCTCAACCGGCAACTGGTGCGCGCCTTCCACGCCCACCGCGACCAGCGCACGCCGATGCTGGTCACCCTGCTCGCGGTCGGACTCAACCTGGTGGTCGGCACCTGCCTGGTGCTGACCCCCCTGCGGGAGGCCGGACTCGCCCTCGCCACCGGCGTTTCGGCCCTGGTCGGCAGCGTCCTCTACGCGGTCGTCCTGGCCCGGCGCGGCGCCGGCGCGGTGGTCGGCTGGAGCGCCCTCCTGCGGCCGGCGCTGGCGGCGGCGGCGATGGCCGGCGCGGTGCTGGGACTGCTGCACGCCTGGCCCCAGCCGCAGGGCGAACACATCTTCTGGCCGGCCCTGCTGCGCCTGGTCGCGGCCATGGGGCTGGGCGGGGCGGTCTACCTGGCCTGCACCGGCACCGGCTGGCTGCGCCGGCGCCGCGTGGATCCGACTCAGCCGGCGCAGTAGCCGCAGATTCCCCTGATGCCTGCGCCCGCCCCTCCCGTCGCCGTGCCCTTCGCCGAGGTCGCCAGCGCCCTGACCGCGGCCGGCTTCGCCGCGTCGGCCTGCCTGCCGCCGCCGGCCGCGCTCGATCCGGCCGGTTTCGACCGGATGCTGGCCGACGGGATCGGCGCTATGACCTGGCTCGCGGAAAGCCGGGAAAAACGCCTGGATCCGCGTTTCCTCCTGCCCGGTGCGAAGGCGATGATCGTGGCCGCGATCCCGCACCAGGATCAGGCCCGCTGCGGCGACCTGCGCCGGGCGCGCTACGCCGCCGGCAAGGACTACCACCACGTCGCGCGCCGGGCGCTCGGGCGCATCGCCGCCGGGCTGAACGCCCGCTATGCCACGCCGTGGCATCATCGCGCCTGCGTCGATTCGGCGCCGATCAACGAACGCACCCTGGCCCGCCTCGCCGGACTGGGCTGGATCGGCCGCAATGCGCTGCTCATCAGTCCCGACCTCGGCAGCTGGCTGCTGCTGGGCGTCCTGCTGACCGAGGCGCCGGTCGCGGCGCAACCCGGGCCGCACGGCGCGGACCGCTGCGGCCGCTGCACCGCCTGCGAATCGGCGTGCCCGACCAGGGCGCTGGTCGGGCGCCGCTGCCTGACCGAGCGCTGCATCAGCTACCTGACCATCGAACACGATGGCGTCATCCCGGCGGAACTGGCCCGGTTGTTCCAGGGCTGGTGGTTCGGCTGCGACCGCTGCCAGGAGGTCTGCCCGTGGAACCGCAAGGCGCCGGGGCCGGGCGACGGGCGGCTGGCCGGTGACGAACGCGATGCGGAGATCCTCGCGCTGCGCTGCACCGACTTCGACACCCACTTCGCCGCCCGCGCGATCCGGCGGCTCGGCTACCAGCGCTTCCGCCGCAATCTGGTGGTCGCCTGCGCCAGCCTGGGGCGCGAACTGCCACCGGCGGACGATGAGGGCGACGTGGTGCGGGCGCAGCGGGCGGAATTGCGCGCTGGCGTCTGACTCCGGCCATCCCGGCTTGCGACGCTGGCCGGCGACGCACCATCCCCGCGCCCATGGCCGATGCCGTCCAATCGATGTTCGCGCGCATCGCGCCGCGCTACGACCTGCTCAACCGGGTGCTGTCCGGACGGCGCGATGTCGCCTGGCGCCGCGCCGCGCTCGACATGTGGGAAGGGACGCCGAACCGGGTGCTCGACCTCGCCTGCGGCACCTTCGATCTCGCCCTGGAGGCCGTGGCGCGCGGCAAGGCGGTGCAGGTGCACGGCTGCGACTTCTGCCTGCCGATGCTGGTCGCCGGCGCGGGCAAGCGCACCGGCACCACGATCACCGCCAGCCAGGGCGATGCGCAGCGCCTGCCCTTCGCCGATGCCTCGTTCGATGCCGCCTGCGTCGGCTACGGCTGGCGCAACTTCCCCGATCCGGCGCGGTCGCTGACCGAGATCCACCGCGTCCTGCGCCCTGGCGGCCAGCTGCTCATCCTCGAATTCTTCCGTCCCGAGCGCTGGTGGCCGCGCGTCTTCTATGGCACCGTGGGCCGCACCGTCTTCCCGCTGGTCGGCGGCATGCTCGCCGGCGATGCCGATGCCTACCGCTACCTCAACGCCAGCGTGCAGCGGTTCCTTTCGGTTTCCGAGGCCGACAGCCTGGTCCGGCGCAGCGGCTTCACCCGGCCACGTTGGCGTTCATTCTTCGGCGGCATCAGCCACGCGGTGGTGGCGGTGCGGGCCGCGACCTGAGCAGGAACGCGGACTCAACGCGGGTGGTTCAAATCCGGTTCCAGACCGGTGTGGGCCGGCGCGGTGGTGTCCATGACCACCTCGTCCGCGACCCGGCGGATGCGCAGCTCCTTGGCGCCGACCACGTCCGGCGCGAGCAGGTAGCGTCGGATCACCGCGCCCTGCCGGGTGATGACCATCAGGCGGCCTTCGCTGGTGCGTTCGGTCGCGACGACATCGACGAAGGGATCGCGGCAGATGCGGGCGATGAGGACGCGCTCCTCGTCGGTGGGCGGAGCCCCCGAGGTGCGCCGGCCATCGCCGGTGGTGCAGCCGGCAGCGACGAGGGCGAGCGCGGCGCAGAGGACGGGTCGCAACATGGCCGGGCAGTCTGTCAGGCCGCCCGGCGGCCGGAAGCCGGCAGCTTGGGCCGCACGCCGCCCCAGGGGTTTCGCGTTGGACGGGGCTTCGCAGGTTGCAGGATCCGGGCCTCGAAGCGAACAGCCGGCAAATATGCTGGGCGCGCGCCGGGTTTCCAAGACCGGAAACGATGCCAGCGCCCAAACGCGCGAACCGGAAGGCGGGGACCATGACCGACGACGGCTATGTCAAATTCCAGGTCGAACACCGCCCCGGCGCGCTGCCCTGGACCGCCGCCCTGGCCGGACTCGACCAGGTGCGCACAGAACTGTTCGACCTCGGCCTGATCGGCGTCTACCCCGACGGCATCGGCTACGGCAACCTCAGCATGCGGGGCGTAGACGGCACGTTCATCATCACCGGCACCGCCACCGGTGCGCGACGGGTGCTCGGGCCGGAGGGCTGGTGCCGGGTCGACTGGTTCTCGGCGGACGAGAACCGGGTGCGCTGCACCGGGCCGATCGCGGCGTCATCGGAATCGATGACCCACGGCACGATCTACCAGACGGATCCTGGCGTGGGCTGCGTCATCCACGTCCATCATCGCCGCCTGTTCGACGCGCTGCTCGCGGGTTCCGGCCCACGCACGGCGGCGGACGTGCCCTACGGCACCCCGGCCATGGCGGCAGCGGTGGCGGCGCTGGTGGGTTGCATCCCGGAACCGGCCGGGCTGTTCGCCATGGCCGGTCACGACGAGGGCGTGGTCGCCTATGGGCCGGACGTCGCCACGGCGCGATCACGGGTGGTTGCCGCGTTCCGGGGGTTGGAATAGGCGCTCTGGGCACATCGCTGGGTTGAACCGCCGCCCCCGATCGGGCGTGGTCCGACATGGGTCGATGCACGCGGGTTCTTGGAACAGCGCCGCGATCAGGGCTTACGCAAGTCGTAGCAATAGATGCCGTCATAGCGGCGCATGAACATGCGGCCATCGACCAGCGGATAGTGGATGGGATGATGGTAGCTGGTCGTGGCGGCACGACCGCCTTCATCCGCCGGTTCCCACGGGGCGGTCTTTGCGATCCTGCCGTCGTCACCGATGGCGTAGGTGAAGAATTGGGTTCCTCCGTGGGTGCCGTCCACGCGCACGTAGACGAGGTTGCCGATGGCCTGGACATAGCCGCCGTTGCACGGCAGTTCGACATCCTTCACCTTGTTCCGTTCTTCCAGCACCTTGCCGGTGGCCAGTTCGACCACCGCCAGCCGCGCGTTGGGATTGTTCAGCCCGTTGGTGCAGCCGAAGATGAACTTGCCGTTCACCGCGACCGGGACGCCGTAGCTCACGTGCAGATCCGGCACTTCCCACTTCTTCACCGCTCCGGCAGGGGTGAGCTGCCAGGCGACCATCGGACCTGTCGGGTTGTCCTTGGAGGAACCGACATCGGTATACCCGATCATCCAGTCATCCTGCACCACCACGCCCATGCGCGTGGACAGTTTCACCGTCTCGCACCAGAGCTCCTTGCCCGTGTCGGCCTCGACGCAGGCCACTCCGCGCTCGACCGGGACCAGGAAGTGCAGCTTGCCCTGGTTCAGCCAACGGGTTGCCGACCAGGTCGCGATGGCGCCCTTGACCTGGTATTTCTCGGCTCCGGTGGCGCCATCCAGCCCGACCCAGGAACCGCCGGTCGAGGGCACCAGGACCACTCCGCCACCCGCCACCAGCGAGAATGCCCCGTTACCACCGGAATGCAGTTCACCGTTTATCGGCTGCTTTCCGGCGCAGGAGGTCTGCCACAAGGGTTTGCCGGTGGCGGCATCGAAGGCGTAGATGAGGCCGGCGCGGCCGATCACGTACAACCGGCCATCGGCATAGGCCGGGGAGCGGTCGGATTCGCGTTCCTTGTGGTTCTGGACGTTGCCGACGCCGATGCCCACGACCGCGCGCCACACCGTCCTGCCGGTGGCCGCATCCATGGCCACCACGACCTCGTCGCACTCGGCCCAGATCTTTTCCATCAGGAATGAGGGAGTCGGATCGAGCCCAATCTTGGTGGCCGTCGGGATGATGTCGGAGGGCTGGCCCTTCTTGCTGCCGACGCGACCAGGACGCGGCAGGCGGAAGGAGATGAACACCTTGCCCTCGGCGAGGATGGGGGAGAAGGACCCGCCGCTGGAGCGCAGGACGCTGGCGTCCTTCCAGTCCTGCACGAAGCGCGTCAGGGGGGCCAGGCCCTGCGGGACGCGTTCCTCGCTGCGCCAGACCACGCGGGCCTGGTCGAGGCTGTCGACGATCCTGGCGGCAGTGGGCATGGCGGCGACCGCGTGACCGGCAGCCCCGAGCTTGGAATCCCACGACATCGACGGCGCGATCGCATTGCTCTTGGCGAGTTCGGTCTCGGGGATGAGCTTTCCGCTCAGCACGCCCTCCTTCCCCTTGGCGTCATTCTTCTCGCCGAAGGACGCGAGGTAGGTGTATCTGCCGGAGATGGCGTTGCCCGCCACCGTGCCATCGACGGAAACCAGATGCATGCCGCGGGCTCCACCATGCTCGCCCACGCGGACGTCGAGCTGGCGCAGGAAGGATCCCGACAATTTCCCGCCGGTCAGCGTCAGCACGCCACCCGGGTCGCGTACGCCGACCAGGTTGTCGATGGCGATCCTGCCGTCGCGCAGGGTGGCGCGGATCACCCATTTCGCCGGCTGGTCGAACTCCAGCACGACCTGGGCGAATTCGCCCTTGGGCTGCGTCACTTCGCATTTCTCGATGCCGGCGCTGGCGGTTTCGCCGGCCAGCAGGGGCATCTGGCACAAGGCCAGGGTGGGAAGGAGGGTGGCGGTGATGAGGATGCGCATGGGAACCTCGTTTCCTTGGGGAGTGATGGTGGTGGGTCTCAGCGCGACTTCCGGCGCTGCGCGAGCAGCCAGGTCGCCACCTCGGGGTTGGCGTAGCACGGAGTCCAGGTGTCGTGCCCGGCCTCGGGCAGGAAGGTGAACCTCGGATCTCCACCGGCAGCTTTGATGGCCTCCACCATGTTCTTTGATTTGTCGCTGGTGATGATGTCGTCCTTGCCGCCGTGCCAGACCCAGATCGGCAGCTTGGCCACCTTGGGCGCCAGGGCGACATCGCCGCCACCGCAGATCGGGATGGCGGCGGCGAAGAGATCGGGCCAGCGTTGGGTCATCTCCCAGGTGCCATAGCCCCCCATCGACATGCCGGTGACGTAGATCCGGTCGGGATCCACCGCTTCTTCGGCCAGGAGGCGATCGATCACCGCCCTGGTCATCGCCATCACCGGCGACGGTTCGGGTTGCATGGTGTGGGTGCGCTTGCTCCAGCCATAGGTGGCCCAGGTCAAACCACCCGGCACCTGCGGGATCACGACATAGCAGGGCGTCTTGGCGATCATCGGCCTGAGCAGGGGCATGAAGCCGCCGACCGGGCCGGCATTGTCCTCGCCACGCGAGCCGGCCCCGTGCAGGCCGATCACCAGCGGGTGGCGCTGGCCGGCGGCGCCCTTGGGCGGATGGCCGTACCGGTAGCGGAGCACGTCGCCGTTCGGCGAAACCCAGGTCCTGGCTTCGAAGGTGTCGTCCGGGAAGGAGATCTTCAGCGGCCAGGTGAAGGCCACCTTGCCCGAGACCGCATCCTGGACGCCCAAGGCGCGCAGCAGGCCCACGGCCATGATGGCGCTGCCCCGGACGCTCATGGTGGCACCGCCATCGGTCAGCCAGGCGGCCTTGGGATCAGTGGGCTTCTTCTTCCCCAGGGCGGTGCGCATCAAGGCGTGCACATCGACGAAGGGGCACTGCTGTACCTTGGCGATGTCGCGCATGGCTGCGGCGAAGGTGGGGATCCGCTGGTTCTGCCGTCTCCCCGGATCATCGCCGTACAGCGGAGGCGACAGCAAGACCACCTTGGCGCCAGCGGCGCGCGCGGTGGTGATCATTTCCGTCAAACCCTCGCGATACTCCTTGATCCCGGCATCCGGTTCTGGATTGCGCGAACTTGCGTTGGCATCGAACAGGCCGGCGTGGATCGCCACGATGCCGGGCTTCCGGGGCAGGATGTTCTCCTTCAGGATGATCAGGTGATTGGCGACCCCGTGTTCGCCGTTGTTGCGGATGCCGCGGGGGGCCGAGAGCGCGAAGTTCGCGCCCGAAGGGGCCAGGGCCTGGTTCATGGCGTGTTCCAACGCCGTGCCCGACGTGGTCATGTCGCCCACGGCCATGACGAGATCGCCCTTCGTGACGGTCAGGGCCGGGCCGGGCACCTCGGCTGGCGGACCGATGAGATCGGCCGCCTCGGCAAGCCAGGCTGTCGGCTGTGGCGGTGGTGGCGGCGCGTTCAGCCAGGCTTCGCCCGCGGCCAATGAGGCGAGGAGCGCCGCCAGGCAGGCGGTGCGCATCAAGCGCCGAGGGAAATCGATGGTGGACATGTTCGCGCACCTTGGACTGGAGGGTTGTCCGGTCGGAGGCCTGCCGGCTGGTCCAGCCCTGGCTCCACGGAAACCATACTTCAGCACGGCGGGCCAAGTTGCCGCAAAGGGACCGGCTTCTTGCGAAAGAAAGCGCGAGGTCGGAAGATTTAACGCAAAGCGCTGTTTTGAAGAGAGTTAGCGCAGGATCGCCGTTGCGGACCCCGCCTGGTTTTTCCTGTCGGAAGGGGTTAGATCATTTCATGGCAGGGACATCTCGTTTCATCCTCATGGGACATCCCCAGGGCTCCGGGTTCAGTGCCGGGGTCGAGCGCTACAAACGGGAGCATGGCCTGGACTGGCGGTTGCATGATCTGATGAATGCAGAGGCGATCCTGGCGCAGAAAATCGATGCGCAGATCGATGGGATCATCAGCCGCTATGACGATCGGGAAAAGAGCCTGTGGGAGCGAATCTCCCAACGGCGTCTTCCCGCAGTGGTCTGGGGCAACTCCAGACCACCGGGCCTCCCCAATGCCGTGAACTTTAGCCACCCTTCCGTTCCTCCTTGTTCTTCCATGCCC
>CAZZJC010000042.1:0-46198 GCA_964654285.1 uncultured Candidatus Kuenenia sp. | reverse complement strand
GCAGTTCGCCGCGCGCGAGCATGGGCTTGAGCAGGTTCGCCGCGTCCATCGCGCCGTCGCTCTTGCCCGCGCCGACCAGCTGGTGCATCTCATCGATGAACAGCACGATCCTGCCGTCGCTCCGCTTCCCCTCGTCGAGCACGGCCTTCAGCCGCTCCTCGAACTCGCCGCGGAACTTCGCGCCGGCGACCAGGGCGCCGAGGTCGAGCGCGATCAGCGTCTTGTCCTTGAGCCCTTCCGGCACGTCGCCCGCCACCATGCGGTTGGCGAGGCCCTCGACGATGGCGGTCTTGCCGACTCCGGGCTCGCCGATCAGCACCGGGTTGTTCTTGGTCCGGCGCGAAAGCACGCGGATGACCCGGCGGATCTCCTCGTCGCGGCCGATCACCGGGTCGAGCTTGCCCTTGCGCGCTTCCGCCACGAGATCGCGGCCATACTTCTCCAATGCCTCATAGGTGTCCTCGGCGCGCGCGGACTCGACCTTCTTCCCTTGGCGGACCTCGTCGATCGCCTTGGCCAGTGCGTCCTTGCCCAGACCGGCAGAGGCAAGCAGCGGCCCGACCTTGCGATCGTCCCCCAGGGCGAGCAGCAGGTGCTCGACCGCGAGGTGGCTGTCCTCGCGCCTGGTGCGTTCGGCCTCGGCGCGCTCCAGCACCTTCGCCAGGTCCGGGCCGGGGGTGATGCTGTCAGGAGCGCTCGTGCGGCGCGGCAGGCGGTCGAGTTCGCGATTGAGGATGGACGATACGGATTCCCGGGTGGTGCCGCACTTCACGGCCAGGCGGCCGGCGAGACCGTCAGCGGCCGTGAAGAGCCCGGCGGCCAGGTGGAGCGGTTCGAGCACCGCATGCTGACGCTCCTGCGCCGCCTGCTGGGCGGCGACCAGGACCTCGCGGGAACGTTCGGTGAGTCGGTTGGGGTCGAGCATGCGCGATCGATGCATCAGGCATGCCAAGCGGAAATCCTGGGAATTGGCCGGCGCTCGGGGGAATCGGCTGCAGGCGCCGATATATCGCGTCATTTCGACATGCCTTCGCGGCATTACGGCAGTCAGCGGCTCGATCACCGCGCTACGCTTGTTGACCCTGCTTCCTCCATGCACGCGGACCGACACCGTAGGCGGCGGAGAAGTGCCGGCTGAACAGCGGCAGGCTGGTGTAGCCGCAACGTCCGGCGACAGAGGCGATGGTCTCATCCAGGCGATTGCGCAGCAACCGCGCCGCCAGTTCGAGGCGGATCTGGCGCAGGTAGCCCAATGCGGTCGTGCCGAGGTGGACCCGGAACATGCGCGCGACCAAGGACGGCGACACGCCGGCGGCGGCAACGATCTGACGGAATCCGAAGCGGGGATCGAACAGGTGTTCGTGCATGCCCAGGCACAGGTCGGCGAGCCAGACCGGCGGCGGCGTGACCGAAGCCTGCATGATCGGGCGTTGAGCGGCCATCGCGCAGACGGCGAGGGCGTGATCGAGGAGCAGCCGGTCCAGATCCGAGCGAACGCGCAAGGCGCTTTCCGCGTCCTTCTTGCGCCAATCGGCGAAACCGGCGGCGAGGGAGGCCACCGCCCGCCGCGCAGCGTCAAGATCCGCGACCGGTGCGGCCTGGGCCGGCAACCGGCGCAGGGGATCGATGACGCCGGAACCGAGATGCAGGTTGAACAGGCAGATGAAGAGTTCGAGCCGCCCCTGCGCCGCATGACCGCTTACGGCCCCCGGCGGCACCAGCCAGCTGCAGGGACCATGCAGATCCCGCTTCATCACCGGTGTCACCACCGTCACGTCCCCGTCCAGCAGCACATAGAGCGACCAGAAATCCTTGCTGCCTCTCCGCTCGATCGCCTTGACCGAATCGCGATGCATGCCCGCGTGGCGCGGTTCGACCGCGATCCGCCGCCAGGCCATGCTGAACCATCGGGGTAATCGGCCCGCCGGATCGGACGCCGGCACCTGACGGATCGATCGGGAAAGGGCCGGGACGGTCGGTGGCATTCGGGACAAGTTTGCTTCATTTTTGGATAAATCGACTCCTATTCTCGCCCGTACCTCATTTCGCCCGCACCGCTCCGATCCACGCCTGAAGGACAACCCCATGCCGCTGTCATCCCGCATTCTCCTCATCCTCGCCTTGGCCTTGCCGCCGGCCGCCGTCCTGGCCGGCGAGGCCGCGAGCGCGACGCCGGCCGCCGAGGACCAGACCCTGGTCCCGCAACCCGGCGACTACCGTGTCGCCGACCTGCTCCTGAAGAAGGCGGGCGACAAGGGTGGCGATTTCTCGCTGCGCGGTGCGACCCGCAACGGCCGCGTCCCGATGCCCAGCATGCTGAGCGTGCGCGACATCATCGGGGAATGGCGGATTTCAGACGGAACCATCAGCGGTGAATTCCCGCTTGCCGGTGCCGGGATCGCGACCCGCAGCGGAGGTCCGGCCAGACGCATCAGCCTGAAGGCAGCCATCGCCGCCGATGGGACCGTCACCGGAACCTGGTCCGGCGAAGGGCTGCCCGGCGGCGACGTCACCGGCACGGTGCGTTCCGAAGCCGACCTGCAGAAGACCAACGCTTTCGTCACCAAGGCCAACTGGCCATGCTGGTCCGGTCCCACCACCAGCATGGCGGCGACCCCGTGCAACCTGAAGCTCGTCGAGGATTTCAACAAGGACGCCCGCCTGGTCTGGCGCAGCGAGGAGCTCGTCCCGCAGGGTCCAGGCAATTCGCTCAACTACGAACCGCTCGCCCTGACCAATCGCACCAACGGTGGCGGTTCGAGCCTGATCGTGCATGACGGCAAGGTCTTCGTGAACTACTACCAGCCCGCCGGAACGGAGTACCTGACCGGAGGGAAATCCGCCGATGCCAAGGACATGGGCCCGGTCGAACGTCTGGAGAAGATGGGCAAGGAGGCCAAGCCGCCGATCACCGAGATCACCCCCTGGATGAAGGAGAAGTTCCTCGCCAAGGCCGATGACGTGGTGGTGTGCCTGGACGCCGTCACCGGCAAGACCCTGTGGAAGAACGTCTTCGCCCTGAAATCCATGAACCAGCCCTCGCACAAGGGCGGCGCGGTCAACAACACCCCCTGCGCCGGCGACGGCCGGGTCTTCGCCATGGGGCCCGGCGGCACCCTGCACGGCATCGAGATCGCCACCGGCAAGGTGCTGTGGGAACGCACCGGCATGTCCGCGGAAAAGGTCGTGCCCTGGAGCGGCGCCCGCAACATGTGCACGGCGCCGATCTATGCCGGCGGGACGCTCATCCTGCCGGACCATGGATCGGGCATCTCCGGCATCGACCCCGCCACCGGCAAGGATCTGTGGAAGTTGAAGGATAAGAGCCACAGGTTCCAGGTGCCGGCGAAGTGGACGCATGAAGGCCAGGAATACGTGATATCGATGTTCCAGACCGGCGGTGCCAAGAAGGCGGTCAACGCCAGCGCGGCCTGCATCGAACCCAAGACCGGCAGGATCCTCTGGGAAGCCGCCCTGCCGCCGAACCCGACCAAAGGGGTCATCGTCCATGGCGATACGATGTTCGTGGTGTCGGGCGGTATCGCGACCCCGAACCAGGACGGCGCGAAGGCCCAATGCACCGCCTACCGCCTCGATCCCGCCAAGGCGGACAGGATCTGGCAGACCGAGACCCCGGACGCCAACGAACACCCGATCGCCGCCAGCAACGGCCGCCATGTGGTGGTGAAGGGCACCACCAAGCAGTCGCACCTGTTGGATGCGGCGACCGGGAAGATCCTGGCCACCTATAACGGAGACACCGGCCAGAATGAATGCCACGCGGCGATCATCGAGGACACCGTGATCATGAGCCGCGATGGCTCGCACGGGCACAGCGACATGGCGATCCTGGGCGGCACCCCGGAAACCTTCAGTAAACTGCGCTGCGTCTGGGACCAGCCGCATCCGCAGACGACCTCGTATCACAACAAGTACATGACCTGGCCCATGGTCGAAGGTCGCATCTTCATGCGCGGGGCTGACGGGGTGTACTGCTACGACCTGCGCGCCAGGCCCTGAAACGGATCCGCGTCCGGATCGCCGCAACGGACCAGGTTTCGGCCGTCAACCTGTTGGCGGATTATTCAGGATTCGCCAACAGGTTGACGATAGGGCTTGGATCGGCGGGCCTCGGCCCGCACGAATTTCCGGTTGTTACCTGGAGATCAATCTCTCGCGGCCACCGGAACCGTACCTGGGTTCGTCAACCTGTTGGTGAATCCTTCCAAAGAACTTCCCCGCTGCGCGGGGTTCCGGCTGCGCCGGAAGAGTCGGCTTCGCCGTCCCAAGTTCTTGTTTGTCCGGGGGCTGCCCGCCCCCGTAACGCGCCTTCGGCGCTCCCCCGTGAGCAGCCTGAAGGCTGCGCAGTGGAGGGAACGCAGGTCGACCGATCAGGTGGACGGGCGGCTCGCGCGTAGACGCGCACCGCCAGCAGGGCGGCGGGAACTCGTCCGTGCATGCGTTCGACCGCGATGATCAATCGATCGGTGGTTGCCGGCGCTGGAAGATCGATGCTGATCTCGGCCTGGTGATTGTCAGCGATCCGGGCCAGTTCGGTGCCGGCTCCATCGCGCACCACCAGGGTGCGGGCGCAGAAGGGCACCGCGTTCTCCGGGTGGCCCATCTGGACGGTTTCCATGGCGTGGTCGTAGTCCACGTCGCAGGCGATCTCGATGCGTTGGATGGTCTGCGCCGTCGCCCAGGCGAACGTCACCGCCGGGGCGGGATCGCCCGGATCGGCCACCCAGGCGTTGCTGCCGGCCATCGGCCGCGCCACGCCGTTGACCAGGTTCTCGACCGCGAAGGCCCGGATCGGCCGCGCCAGACGCAGGGCGAGATTCCGTCCCTCGGGGCGGCGCTGCGGCACCCACAATGCGAAATCCTCGCCGCCGAGATGCCGCTGCGTCAGCTTGTACCCCCCCTTCCCGTCGCGGTGCCACTGGCTGAGATGCAGGGCCAGCAGGCCGGTGAGGCGCTGTTCGCTGGTGCGCACCTCCACCTCGGCCGGACCATCCACCATGATCCAGACGAAGCGCGGGCCGTCGATGTCGGCTGCGAAATCGACGGGATCGAAGGTCTGTTCTCCGCCCGGCAAGGCCACCGTGCGGCTCGCCAGTACGATTTCTGGTGCATGTTCGTCCCGCCTTTCGCTGACCCGCAGATCAAGCCGGATCGCACACGGGCCGGGTGAACGCACCTGCAAGGACACCGCCGGGAAGCGTCCACCGTCCCAGGGCAGCATCTGCGCCTGCGCCGTCTTCAATGGCAGCCATGGTCCATCCGCCGGCAGTTCGCGCAGGGCGAGGGTGCTGCTGGCGCGGATGGCCGCCTGCGGGGCGAGATCATCATCTTCACGCAGGGCGACTCCAGGCAGGTACTGGCCGGCACGCAGCAGGCGGCGCTGGAGTTCGCGCACCAGGCTCGGATCCGCGCTGATCCCCGCCGGGGCGACGCCACGTTCCCGGCAGAGCGCGGCGGCGGTGCCGACCGCCTGGCCGCCGACGGCGCAGGTCGCCATCACCCGGGTGGTGCCGAAGGCCACGTGGGTGGTCGAGATGATCCGCCCCGCGAGGAACAGGTTGGGGACGGTGCGCGAGTAGTAGCAGCGGTAGGGGATGCCGTAGACCGACTTCGACTGCAGGTGGTAGCTGCCGTTCAGGTCGCTGTAGACGCCATCGGCGGGGTGGAGATCGATCGACCAGCCGCCATGCGCGACCACGTCGGCGTGGGCGCGGCGTTCGACCACATCCTGCTGGGTCAGGAGGCAGGGCCCTTCGAAGCGGCGGCTTTCGCGTTTTCCGGGGATGTGGCCGACCCATTCCAGGACCAGGTTGGCGGCCTCGGGGAAGCGGCCGCTGTTCTTGATGTGGTTCCAGACGCCGTAGACGACCTTCCAAAGCTCCCATTTGATCGCCTCGGTGTCGTGCACGGTGTCGAAGCGGCCGCCCCACTCGATCCACCACAGGCGGCAGCCCTGGGTCGAGCTGTCGAACTGGCGCCAGCGCGGGATGGCGGCGATGTCGGACAGGGCGAAGGCCGGCGGCACGAAGGCCACCGGCCTGCCCGCATCCTTGCTGTAGAAATACAGCGAATGGCCGAGCAGCCGGCCGAACTCGCCGCCCGGCGCATTGGCCTCGCCGAACTCCGCCTGGGACTCGGCTCCCATGCGGAAGGCCGCACCGGCGCAGAAGCCCAGGATGCCATCGCCGGAGCTGTCGCAGAAGAGCGGCGCCTCGATGCGGTACGCCGTGCTGTTCTGGGCGCAGAAGGCGTCGACCCCGGTGATCCGGCCATCGCCCGCGTCGGTGCTGCAGGAATGCACGGCGGTGTTCAGCAGCAATCGCAGGCGCGGCTCGCGCACCGCCCATTCGAGCAGGATGGTGTCGAAGATGAGCGGATTGCCCTCCTTGTTGCGCCACAGGTTCTCGAGGAAGATCTCGCCGATGATGCCGCCTTCGCGCGCGAAGCGGTTGTTCGACCCCATGTGGCAGGTCGCCCCGAGCAGCCACAGGCGCACCTCGCTGGAGGCGTTGCCGCCCAGCACCGGCCGGTCCTGGACCAGCACCACGGACGATCCGGCGCGGGCCGCCGCGATCGCGGCGCAGCATCCGGCCGCACCGCCACCGACGACGACGAAGTCGGCGCGGAGCTCCTCGCGCCGGACCTGTCGTCCGGTCGGGCCGCCGGGATCGCGGAGGAGGGATGGCAGATTGCTCGTCGGTTGGGCAGGATGCATGGAGCCAGCCTAGCGAGGCTCACCCAGGGATCCGCCCACCGGACCGTAGTCGGCTTGCACCAGACCGGACGCGTCCAACCGTGCCGCCATGCCAGCGGACCCTTCCGGATCGCGCCCGCGCGTGCTTGATGGCGCGGCGTTCGCCCGGCTGCTCGATGATGCCGCCGTGCAGATGACCCCGAGCGATGGCGGCTACCCCCGCCTGCGCGTGCGTCAGGATCGAAGCTGGGACACCGGGCTGCGCACCTTGAATGAACATCTCGTCTACGTCATCCGTCGCGGCACCTGCGCGGTGCGCTGGCGCAGCGTCGGCGATCGGGCCTTGGACGCGGATTGGCGCGGCGCGGCCGAGCTTCCCTCTGGCCACGCCATCGTCCTCCCTCCTGGCCTGGATTTCCGCTGCTTCGCGGTCGGCGGCGGCGAGGTGCTGATGGCGCGCTTCCGTTTCACCGTGCGGGCGCGTGGCCGCGCCATCGCCTGGACCCGCGAACCGCACCGGTTTCCCATGGACTCCACCCGCGAACGGCTCGCCGATCTCATCGTCGATGAGCTGCCGCGCGGTGGGTCCACGCTGCTGGCTTGCCTGACCCGCGCCTTCTGCCTGGCGGTGGCCGCGGACCAGGCCAGGGCGCAGGGCCTGACCCGCGACCAGATCGCGGTGCTCACCCGGCTCATCCGGCAGCAGCCCGGCACCGTGACCCCGCACGACCTGGCCCGCCGTCTCGGCCTCGGGCTCGACTGGGCCACCCGCCTGATCCGGCGCAGCACCGGCCATCCGCCGCGCACCTGGATCGTGCATGAACGGATCCGCATCGCCTGCTCGCTGCTCGACGAGGGCCTGCGTCCATCTGCGGTGGCCGACCGCCTGGGCTACCACGATGCCCGCCTGTTCAGCCGCCAGTTCCGCGCCGTGATCGGCTGCCCACCCTCGACCTGGGGAAGGCGGACGCGGCGGGAATGAACCCGCTTCCGGCCATCGATCCATGACCGTCGTGGCGGTCGTCCCATGTCCACGCCAGGAAGGCCATACCATTCCGGCGTCATGCGTGGAAATCGGCCGATGATCCGCGATCCTCCGGCATGATCGCCGCCGCTGCCCTGGACATCACGGCCATCCGTCGACTTGCCGATGCCGTCGCCTGCGACACCGGCGGGGTGACTGCCGCCGAAGCGCTCGCCCTGCTGTCCGTCCCCCCCGATTCGCCGGAGTCCGCCGAGGTCCTGGCCGGAGCCCGCCGGATCCGGAGCGGTCGCTGTGGCGACCGGCTGCGGTTGTGCGCCATCGTCAACGCCAAGGCGGGCGGGTGCAGCGAGGACTGCACCTACTGCGCCCAGTCGCATCGCAGCGCGCATGGGCCCGAGCCGGCCCAGTGGCTGCATGACGCGGACCTGGGTGCGGCGGCGGCCAGCGCGCAGGCGTCCGGCGCCGGGGCGCTCGGCCTGGTGGCGGCCTGGCGCGGGATCGGTGCCGGCCCGATGCTCGATCGCGTCTGCACCTCGGTGCGACGCCTCGCCGACGCGAAGACCGTGCGCGTCGACGTGTCGCTCGGGCTGATCCGCGATGCCGAGACCGCACGTCGCCTGCGTGCCGCCGGGGCCGAGGTCTACCACCACAACCTGGAGACCGCCCCGTCGTTCTTCCCGGCGACCTGCACCACCCACACCATCGCCGACCGTCTGCGCACCCTCGACCTGGCGCGCGCCGCCGGCATGCGCCTGTGCTGCGGTGGCATCCTCGGACTCGGCGAATCGCAGGAACAGCGCGTGGAGTTCGCGTTCGCCCTGCGCCTGATCGCCCCCGACACGGTGCCGATCAATGTCCTCGATCCGCTGCCCGGCACCCGGCTGGAACGCCAGCCGCGCCTGTCGGCCGGCGAGTTTCTGCTCACCCTGGCGGTGTTCCGCTACCTCCTGCCCGACCGGGACCTGCTCGCCGCCGGCGGCAAGGAGGCCGTCCTCGGCGACCGCCTGCACGAGGTCCTCGCGGCCGGGATGAACGCGGTCATGGCCGGCGACTACCTGACCTCTCCGGGCACCGGTGCGGCGTACTGGCGCGAGCAGGCGGCTCGGTACGGCATGCGTATTGAGTCCTAGAGGGGGCGTTGCCGGCGTTGCCCCGGGCCGATGGGCATGAGGCACCCCGGCTGATGCCAAAGCGGGCGGTCAGGTGCGCAAGATCGATCTGCTGACCAGTTTCATGGCGCAACCCCTGATCCTGCGGGACGGGAGCCGAAGCGCGCGGTGAAGGCCTGCACCTGACCCTGGAAGGCGCGTCGTACCTCGGCTGGATCGAGTGTTCCCGATAGCATCCGGCCGCTTCCATCGTCGATCAGGGCGCTGGTGCCATCTGCCCGGAACATTCCGTAGATCCAGCGTTCGGTCGATCCGACCACCAGCACACTCTCACGTGGCGGCGGCAGGGGGCCGCCGCCCAGGAAATGGGCGATGATGCCCGGCACATCCAGGTGCGAGCGCAGGGAGCGGTCCTCACCTGGAGGCACGCCCGCTCCGATCACGACCAGAGGGACGCGGTAATTGTCTGGTTCACCCGTCCTGGAGCGATGGCCATGGTCTGCCACCACGACCAGCAACATCCGATCGGTCATGCCCTTGGACGTAAGGTCATCCCAGAGTTGGGTGAGGTAGAGGTCGGCATAGGCTGTTGGGGTCAGGCCGAACCTCGCCTGCCAGGCCGGCGAGTGCCCGTAGACCAGTTCAGCCATGACCATTCGGCCCGGGCTTTCAGCCAGGAATCCGACCAGCGTGCTGAGGGCGACACGGTCATCGGTCGCAGCTTCCATGCGCTGGCTGCCGAGCGAGGTCCAGGTGGAAAGGTCGCCAAGATCGCGGCGATCGAGAACCCGATCCCAGTCGGCGCGTACCGGTACGAAGGGCTGATGTTCGTAGGTGCTGACGAACATGCTTATGAAGCCGATGTCCCGCAAGCTGCGCACCATATTCGGGGCATCATTGACCGCCGCGTAGCGTTCCGGCGCGGCATAGGCCCGGAAGGGGACCTGGATGCCGACGGTCATCGCCACCAGGGCCGTGTAGCTGTCCTGGTTGGTGGTCAGGTGACGGGTGAAGACACGGGTCTGATGTCGTTGTCTCGCGAAGAATCCGTCCGATCGGAGGAATATCTCATCGAAATCCTTCGTCGTCACCGTTTCCAGCACCACCACGGCGACCCGATCGTAGCGTGCCGTCACGACACTCGTGGGCCAGACCGGCGTGGGTGCGGCATCAAGCTGGGCGGTTCCGTCCGGGGTGGTCGTCAGGCGCGCGACATGGCGCGGCACGAAGGCCTGGCGCAGGCTGTCCTGGAGTCCGAACACCAGGGCATTGGGAGAGTCCATGCCGAGCGTCAGGATGGCGGGTACGAGCAGCACCGCACCAGCGATGCCGGACTTCCGGCCGCAACGCCATTCCCAGGTGCGCCACCCGGCTATGCCCGTCACCAGGGCGAGGCCGGCCGGCCACAGGCCAGACCATCCCAGATAGTCATCCACGAATACCTTCGCGCTCCCGAGGTCGGAGGTGAAAAGATTGGCTGGGGACATCAGGAACGAAGCCAGCAGCGCCGGAGCCAGGGCGAGCGGCATGCTGACGGCGACCACGCCGCCACCTGCGGTGAGGCGGATCGCCTCGGCCCAGGTCGCCGTGCGCCTGCCGACCGCCCAGGCCGGTGCAGCGATCGCCACTAGCACAAGCAGGTCGTGCAGCCAGGCGAGCGCGTGCGGGACCGGCATGCGCGGATCCCTGGCCGCAATGGCGGCGAACAGATGGAGTCCCAGCAGCAGGACAGCCTGGATGACAACCAGGCGGTTGACGGTCGCGGTCGTAGGAGGAAGGGGTCCGATCATGGCGCCATCCTAGCCGGGATTGCTGCCGGCATCGTGAACGTTTGTTGACGGAAACCTGACGGTGAAGGCCAGACGATGCGCCGCAGGCAGGCTGGCTTCGATGGTTCCTCCCAGGCAGGCGAGGATACGGCGGCACAGGGCCAGGCCGAGCCCGGCATGCTGGCCGTCGCCGCTGCGGGCTGAATCGCCGCGCCAGAAGGGCAGAAACATCGCTTCCAGATCGGTCGGCGGCTGGGCGACCGGATTCACCACCGTCAGATGTGAACCATCGCCCAAGACCTCGATCTCGGATTCCGGCGGGGCGTGGTCGATGGCGTTGCCGAGAAGGTTCATCAGCACCAGGCGCATCAGCTCACGGCTGGTGCAGATCGATCCCCGTGCCTCGCAGCGCAGGCGCTGTCGGCGGGCCGCAGCCTGGGATTGCAGGTCCGCCGCGATTTCGCGCACCAGGGCGGCAAGATCCATTGGTTCCGACAACGTCACGGAGGCACCGGAGTCCAGCCTTGCCAGCAGCAGCAGATCGGCCATCAGACGTTGCATCGCCAGCACCGTGGGCAGGCAGCGCCTGGCGAGCGGGTCTTCGCCGGCGAATTCCAAGGCCACCCGCAGGGCTGCGATCGGAGTGCGCAGTTCATGGGCGATCTCCGCGTGACTGCGCCGCTCGTGCTGACGGACGGCCTCCAGACGATCCAGGAGCCCATTGATGCGCTCGACCACCGGCTGCAGCTCCAGCGGAACTTCGGCCGCGAGACGGGCCTGCGGATCGTCGACCGCGAGCGTCTGGATGCCACGGCTCATCCGATCGACCGGGGATACCATGGCTCGGCGCAGGGCGGTGGTCCCGATCAAGGCGAGCAGGGTGGCCACCAGCCAGGTCAGGCCCAGGATCAGAGCCAGACGATCGAGATCGCGTTCCTCGTCCGTGACATCGCGCGCAATGACCGCCCGACCCTCGTGCCTGAGTTGCATAGCCACGCGCAGAAGCCGGCCCTGCGGACTGCGCCAGGTCCGTGGCGGACCATCCGGCAGGGCGCGCAATCCCGCTTCGATCGCAGGCTGGCGCAGCAGCGATGGCGTGCGCAGGCGGGCCCGCCCCTGGGCATCGACGACCAGCACGAGGATGCGTGGATCATCCTCCCGGACATGATCTCGAGGAGGCGGAACCTCGCCGGGTGCGGGCGGCAGATGACGGACGAGATCCTGAAGCAGCCGATCCAGCAGGCGATCATGCTGCCAGCGAGCGATACCCCACGCGCCCAGTGCGGCGATGCCCATGGCGATGGCGGTCACCGCGGTTCCGGCGACGACGAGACGGCGACCGAGCGATGGCGCTGGCATCACGCCAACCGGTAGCCGTGTCCCCGACGGGTCTGGATCAGCGGCGGCTGGCCGTCCGGCGACAGCTTGCGGCGCAGCCGCGAGACGAACACGTCGACCGCGTTGGAATCCGGATCCTTGCCATCGGCATAGAGATGGTCATGGATTTCGGCCCGGCTGACCACCGCCCCGGAGCGGGTGGCCAGATATTCCAGCAGGGTGAATTCGCGGACGGTAAGAGCGATCTCGCGTCCATCGCGGCTGGCGGTGCGTCCAACCGTATCGATGGTGAGAGCACCGAGCCGTATTACCGGACTAGCGTTCGAACCTCCCCGTCGCAGCAGGGCTCGCACCCGCGCCAGCAGTTCGCTGACGGCAAATGGTTTGGTCACGTAGTCATCCGCCCCGAGATCGAGACCCTCCACCCGATCATCCACTCCATCCCTGGCGGTGAGCAGTAGAATCGCCACGCCCTTACCGGCCGCTCGCACCTGCCGCACGACCTCGAGCCCGTTGATCTTGGGCAGCATGATATCAAGGATGAGCAGGTCGAAATTCTCCTGCAGGGCCAGCGAACAGCCCTGTTCTCCATCGCTGGCGGCGGTAACGGCATGACCCATTCCCGCCAGACCGCCCTGGATGGATTCGCGCAGCAGGGCGTGGTCCTCGACGATCAGGATGCGCATATGATCAATAAATCATGTCTTTTGCGTGATCGCAGGTCAATGATCGAGACCTGGATGTCAGGGAATTGTAATCCAAAGGTTATCAAAACGTCATAAACTAAAGTATCGCAAAGACTTGCCGATGATGTCGAGGCCGAGTCAACCCGCTTCACGGTCAACCAGGCCGGCATAACGAGGTAACCATGTCCACCCGCCCCATTGAACCAGCCCAGCCAACATGGCTCATCCAGACCGCATCTGGCCCCATGCGACAACCACCGCAAGCCGCGGTTGACCGCGTCGACTCGGTGGTTTTGAGCAAGGAAGCATTCAGCGCCCTCTTGATCCGAGGTGGCCCCGGTGGTCCTGGTGGCCCCGGTGGTCCTGGTGGCCCCGGTGGTCCCGGTGGTCCTGGTGGTCCCGGTGGTCCTGGTGGTCGGAATGAAAAACCACCTGCAGACCAAGAGCAGGATCTCCTTGCCACCTTGTTCGATCAGATCGACGCGGACTCGGATGGTGTGGTAAGCGCGGGCGAACTTGCGGAAGGGAAATCCCTCCTCGATGCCCTCCGGCCAGACGAGCAGTCAACGTCAGCATGGCAGGACCAGTTGCAGACCAACCTCATCCAGGACCTGCTACGGAATTCGCTTACAGAGGATTCACCAACAGGTTGACGAACCCAGGTACGGTTCCGGTGGCCGCGAGAGAGTGATCCATAGGTAACAACCGGACATTCGTGCGGGCCGAGGCCCGCCGATCCAGGCTCTATCCGTCAACCTGTTGGTGAATCCTGAATAACGAGTGATCGTCGGAAAAACCGCCCCCATTTTCCATGTTCCTGAGCCTCGGTCTGGGCGATGCCTGCGACTTGACGGGGGTGAAAGCGCTGGAGGTCGTGCCAGATTTGAGTCCACGGAAAGTCGTTTCGATACGCCAACGCTGGGCATAGAGGTTGATCGGGGTGGCGGCGGGGTGGCCTTGCTGATCCAGCAGCGAAGTCAGACAGACCGCAACCGATCCATCCGGCAGGTTGTGCCGCAGGAGGCGAACCTGGATGGCGGGAAGATCGACGCACACGCCGATGGCCTGCTCTGTGCTGCCGCACCACGGTCCCCGGGCGGCAGCAGATCCCGCTGATCGGCCTCGATCCGGCCCGCCGCTACGAACTCACCTCGCTCGCCGACCGGAGCTTCAGCATGCTCGGCGCGGAACCGCTCTGCCTCGGTTTGCGGGTTGATCTGACCACTGATCAGGCCGCGCTCTACCGCTGGCAGCGCATCGGATCCGCCGGTCCGCTGCCGGCAACGGACCGATAGCCTTCCCCCCGTGCGCCAGGCGCAGATGCGCTGGCCGACCGCGCGCACCGTTTACAGATCGATCGACACCGGGCAGTGGTCGCTGCCCATGATGTCGGGATGGATCGTCGCTGAACGGACCCGGCTGACGAGATCCGGCGATACCGTCGCGTAGTCGATGCGCCACCCGATGTTGCGCGCCCGCGCGCCGCCCCAGTTGGTCCACCAGGTGTAGGCGCCGGCGGCCTCGGGATTGCGCTCACGGAAGACGTCGCGGTAGCCGAGTCCCAGGTAGCGCGTCATCCAGGCGCGCTCGTCGGGCAGGTAGCCGGCGTTCTTCTCGTTCTCCTTCGGGCGCGCGAGATCGATCGGCTGGTGCGCGATGTTGTAGTCGCCCAGCAGCACCGTGCCGCAGCCGCGCGCGCGCCAGGCGGCGAGGTTCTCTTCGAGCGCGGCGGTGAAGCCGAGCTTGTAGTCGAGCCGCTTGCCGCCGTCCTGGCTGTTGGGGAAGTAGGCCGAGATGGCGACGAGCGAGCCGAAGCGCGCCGCGAGAACCCGGCCCTCATCGTCGAAGCGGGCGTCGCCGAGTCCGGCCACCACCTCGTCCGGCTGGTCGCGGCTGATGATCGCCACGCTGGAATAACCGGGTTTCTTCGCCGAATGCCAGAAGGCGTGCCAGCCCGCCGGCGCGACGAGCTCGGGCGGCAGCTGCTGCGGCTGGGCTTTCGTCTCCTGCACCGCGATGAGGTCGGCGCCGGGGCAGACCTCCCACGGAAGCAGGTTCTTCTTCGCCACCGACCGGATGCCGTTGACGTTCCAGGAATAGCAGCGCATGGGATCCCCGTTCGCCGCAGCGCACGCGATCGAACCGGGGAGTCAACCGGGGACGCGGATGCCTCCTACGGCGCGTAGCGGCGGTAGGCCTCGTCCTCGGGCCGGATTGGCAAGGGTATGCGCCGGCCGGTGCGGGCGCTGGCGTAGGCGGCCGAGAGCGCCTCCAGCGCCGCGCGGGCGGAAGCGAGGCGCGAGGCATGGTTCGGCTCGCCGCGCACCAGCGCGATCATCTCGCGCGCCTGCCGCCACCAGAGCTGGTCCAATCCGGCCGGCGTCGGATCGGCATCCTGGCCGGCCAGGATCGCGTCGACCTGGACCTGCCGCGCTGGATCGGCGCAGGTGATCCGCCAAGGCGTCTCGGCGTAGTCATAGGGTTGGTCGCCGAACTCGGCCTGGAGATGTTCGAACGCCAGCACCCCACGGGAAAGCTGGCGCTGCGCATGCACGGTGGCGGTGGCGGTGAGCCAGCCGCCGTCGGCGAAGGCGCCCAGGAGCACCCCGGTGGATTCGACCTCGATCGGATGCACGAGCGTCGCGGCATGGCCGGTGACTGCGGCCAACGGCGGCGCGAAACCGAGCAGGAGATCGAGCTGGTGCACCAGCAGCCCGGTCATCGGCCCGCCGAGCTCGGTGGCGTACTTCCCGCGCCACGGCGCGGCGTAGTAGTCCATCCCGCGCCGCCACACCGTCTCGCAGGTCGCGTGCAGCAGCCGGCCGGTCTGGCCGGCCTCGACCAGGGCGCGCAGCCGGCGCGGCCCGTCGCCGAGGCGGTTCTGCAGCACCGGCAGCACCAGCCGGCCGGTCTGCGCCTCGGCCGCGACCAGTTCGTCGAACGCGGCGAGCGACCCCGCCAGCGGTTTTTCCAGGATCGCGTGGCAACCGGCCGCGAGGGCCGTGAGCGCCATCGGCGCGTGCAGGTGCGGCGGGGTGCAGAGGTCGACCACGTCGGGACGCAGCGCCAGGGCGGCGGCGAAGTCGATGCCGACCCTGGCGCCCGGCGACCAGCGCGCGGCGAAGGCCTCGGCCCGGGCGCGGTCGGCATCGATGCAGGCGACCAGCTCGATCCCCGGCAGGTGCAACAGATGGCGGGCGTGGGTCGCGGCGATGCCGCCGCAGCCGATGATGGCCAAGCGGATGGTGGACATGCGGCCACGCTGGAGCGGACGCCGCAGGCCGCAACCCCGGGTATCCCCCGCCGATTGGGTGGACGCGCGCAGGCGCTAGGGTGCCGCACGTGATCGGCACCGTCCTGCGCCTCGTCGTCGCGCTCGTCCTCGCGCTCTTCGTCCTGCCCCTGGTCTTCGATCTGGTGCTGCTGGTGCTGCGCGAACGCTGGCACCGCTGGCCCGAGGACGCCCTGCCGGCCGCGCTCGGCGCCGCGCTCGGGCTGGCGCTGATGCTCTGGCGCCGGCCGAGCATGCTGCTCCACACCTTCCTGCACGAGCTGGCGCACGCCTGCGCCTGCTGGCTGCTGTTCGTGCGCGTGCACGGCTTCCAGGTCACCCGCCGCAAGGGCGGCGAGGTCGAGCACGACGCCTGCGACCCGGTCCGCCACACCCTGATCCTGATCGCCCCCTACACCGTGCCGATGGTGCTGCTGCCGCTCGCCATCGCGCAGGAATGCGTCGCCCCCGGCGTGGCGCGGCAGATCCTGTCGGGCCTGGTCGCCTGGGCGTTCTTCAGCCACCTGCACGGCCTGTGGCTGAACATCAGCGGCAACTGCCTGGGCGAGGAGTCCGACCTCTACAAGGTCGGCCGGCCGCTGTCGTTCGTCGCCATCCTCGGCGCCCTCGCGCTGACCCTCGCGGGGACGGTGTGGACCCTGTGGGATTCGCCGCTCAGGCAGTGGTGGGACCGGCGCCCCGTCCTGGGCAGCCGGGTCGCCAGCCCTGACCAGCGCCAGCCGGCGCAGCCGCCACGCCAGGACCAGCCTCCGCTCGAACTCGCCCCGGGCTGGCCGCCGCGCTGACGCCAGCCCTCACCAGCCGGCGTGGCCCTGCATCACCACGCCCTGGGCCTTGAGGCCGGCGTGGATCCCAGCCACGGGCACCTGGGCGAAGGGAAGTCCGCGCGCGGTCGCGAGCGCCGCCGCGATGCCGGCGGCCTGGCCCATGGCCATGCAGGTCGGCTGCACCCGCGCCGCCGACATCGCGACATGGGTCGCGCCCAGGCTGCGCCCGGCGACGCAGAGGTTCCGCGGGCCGCTGCGCGGCACCAGGCAGCGCCACGGGATGTCGTAGAGATCGCGGATGTCGCGTTCGCGCTCGCCTTGCTGGGTGTGCTTGCCACCGGTGGGATCGTGGATGTCGACGCCGTAGCCGGCCTGGGCGATCACGTCGGCATGACGGCGGCGTTCGTAGACATCGTCATCGTGCAGCGTGTACAAGGCCTCGATCTGCCAGGTCTCGCGCACCCCGATCTCGGCCGCGACGTGCGACAGCAGGAAGGTCGGATGGCTGGTGCGGTTGAGGAATTCCGCCACGCCCAGCACCTGGCGCAGGGCCTCGCGCTGCGCCGCCGAACGCTCGCGCAGCCTGGCGCCGTTGCCCTTCACCCGGGTCATGTTCACCAGCAGGGTGCCGCGCTCGGCGTCGAGCCAGTGCAGCAGCCGGCCCTGCGGCAGGTCCTCCACGCTGGCGTAGCGCGGACAGCCGGCGGGCAGTTCCTGGCGCTGCGGACGACCGGTGTCCTGCATCTGGAACATCAACGTCATCGGCTGGGTGAGCCCGTCGGATGCGCGGCCTGAGCGGCAGGGAACCCCGGCCTCGCGGCACAGACGCGCATCGCCGGTCGCATCGATGAAGGCGTCGGCGCGGAAGGCGAGCAGACCCTCCACCGTGTTGCCGACCACCGCCGCCAAACGGCCTTCCGGCCCGTGGACCACCCCCGCCAGTTCGACGTGGTAGAGCACCTCGACCCCGGCCCCGGTGAGGATGCGGTCGAGGTGATGCCGCACCGCCTGGGGATCGAAGAGCGGCGACAGCCGCCCGGTCGCGGCGAAGTCGCGGCCGCGGTTGTCGCGCAGATCCAGGTCGCGCACGATCTCGGCGTAGATGCCGGTGAGATTGCCGATCGGCATCCACACCGAGACGTTGGCGAGGGTGCCGGCGCCGCCGAGCTGGGCGCTGCGTTCGAGGAGCGTCACCCGCGCGCCCTGGCGCGCCGCGGCGAGGGCGGCGGCGATCCCGGCCGGGCCGCCGCCGACCACCAGCACCTGGGTGTCGACCGCGACCGGCACGTTCGCGGTGAAGGGGAGGACGGCTGCCGGCGCGGCGGTGGGGTTCATGCCGGAGGATAGCACCGGCACGGGCGGGATGTAGATTCCCCGTGTCGTTCCAAAGGATGGAACATGCCCCGGGTCCTGCACCGCGCCGCCAGCCTGCTGACCGCCATCGCCGAGCAGCCCGACCGGTCGACCACCGTCCTGGCCGCCGCCGCCGGACTGGCGCCGGCCACCGCCGCGCGCCTGCTCGCCGATCTGCGCGGACTCGGCCTGGTCGACCAGGACGGTCGGCGCAGCGGCTGGCGCCTGGGCCCGGCCCTGCATGCGCTGACCCGGCGGCAGGCCTACCACGACGATCTCATCGCCCGTGTGCAGCCGCATGCCGAGGCGCTGCGGCGCCGCTTCGCCTGCGGTGTGGTCCTGACCGTGCTGCGCGGCGAGGAACGGGTCGAACTGTTCCATCGTGAGATTCCCGGCCGTCCCGTCTCCACCACGCCGCTGCCGCGCCAGCATGATGTGGTCGAGACCGCCGGGGGACGCCTGCTGTTGGCGCTGCAGCCCGCGGCACGCCGGCGCGATCTCTGCGGCCGCCTCGGCCTGCCTGGGCCCGCCTGGCCCGGCCTGCTGACCCGGCGCGAACTCGACGCCGAGCTGCGGACCATCGCCCGCGCCGGCTGGTATGCGAAGGTCAGCCCCCCGGCCTGGGGCGTGGCGGCCGCGATCAGGGGACTCGCCCATGGCCCGGCGGCGCTGGGCGCCTACCTGCGCGACGCCGGCGGTGCGGACCATTCCGCCCTGCGCGACGCGGTGATCGCGGCGACGCGGGCGGTGTCGGCCGGACTTCCACCCTGCACCACCTGATCCCGCCGGAAATCTCAGCCACCCCGCCGGCGGTACACCCCCGGCCCGCAGCCGATCAGACGGGTGAAATTGCGTGACAACCGGCTGCGATCGCCGAAGCCGCTGCGACGGGCGATCTCGTCGAGCGGCAGGTCGGTGGAGCGCAGGAACTGGGCCGCCAGGCCGACCCGGCGCTGGCGTACCCAGGCGGCCGGTGCGGTTCCCAGCACGGAGTCGAACCGTCGGGCGCATTCGGCTTCGCTGCATCCCGCCACGTGGGCGAGACGTCCGCGTGGCAACGGCTGGTCGAGGTTGCCATCGATCCAGGCGCAGAGCCATTCGAGGTTGCGGTCGCGCTGGGCCGGCGCCAGGGCGGCGCCGGCCGGACCGAGCTGCTCCAGGTAGCGCGCGATCGTGGCCCAGACCAGGGCATGGCCGCGGGCCTGCAGGACCGGCCCGGCATCCATCCGGGTCGAAAGATCCGCCAGGAAATCCAGCCAGTCCTGGGTCAGCGGATCCCGGGGCCGGGCGATGAGCGCCACCGTGCGGCAGGTCGAGCGCACCCGGTCACGCGGCAGCGTCGGCAGGTCGACCATGGCGTTGCCGTGCCGCACCTCGCCCCGGCAGCGGGCCGACCAGCGCAGCCAGGCCGGCACCACGTACAGGTGCCGGGCGGCGAAGGGCACCCGGCGTCCAGCGACCACGGCCTCGGCCCCGTCGTCGAGATTCAGGTAGATGCGCCAGGTCGGGGCGCTCATGTCCTCGCCACGCCAGCCCGGATGGATGGTGCAACCGCCCAGGGCCAGCAGCCGCAGCGGCAGGCGTCCGTCCACCAGGGCGGTGGAACCCTGGCCGAAGAGCGGAAACGACACCTGGTCGAGCGGAACTGCCATGGGAACCGGCATGGGCGGGAGCATGATCGGCAGCAACCCCGAGGGAACGCGCATGACCAGACCCATCCCCCATGGACCCGTGCCCAGTCCGCGCCAGACCGCCTGGCACCGGCGCGAAACCTACGGTTTCGTCCACTTCACCGTCAACACCTTCACCGACCGCGAGTGGGGCCTAGGGGATGAAGACCCGGCCGTCTTCGCGCCCAGCGCGCTCGACTGCCGGCAATGGGTGCAGGCGGCGAAGGACGGCGGCCTCACCGCCCTGATCCTGACCGCGAAGCACCACGACGGCTTCTGCCTCTACCCGACCGCCACCACCGACCACCACATCGGCCGCTCGCCGTTCCGCGACGGCAAGGGCGATGTAGTGCGCGAACTGTCCGACGCCTGCCGCGAGGCCGGCCTGGGCTTCGGCATCTATTGTTCGCCCTGGGATCGCAACCACGCCGAGTATGGCCGGCCCGGCTACGTCCAGGTCTACCATGCCCAGTGGCGCGAATTGCTGAGCGGCTACGGCCCGCTGTGCGAGCTCTGGTTCGACGGGGCCAATGGCGGCGACGGCTATTACGGCGGGGCGCGCGAAAAGCGCAGCATCGACCCCGCCACCTATTACCGGTTCGACACCGTGCTCGCCCTGTGCCGTGAGCTCCAACCCGAGGCGGTGCAGTTCAGCGACGTGGGGCCGGATCTGCGCTGGTGCGGCAACGAGGCTGGTTACGCCTCCGCTGGCGGCTGGAGCAGGGTCCGGCCGGCAGGCCAGGAGTTCGGCACGGTGGATCTCCAGCGCCTCATCGATGGCGAGGCCGATGGCGGCGTCTGGCGTCCGACCGAGGTCGATGTCAGCATCCGGCCAGGCTGGTTCTGGCATCGCCACGAACAGCCGAAGACCGGCGACGAGCTGTTCGCCATCTGGCTCGCCAGCGTCGGACGCGGGGCCGGACTCAACCTCAACCTCACCCCGGATCAACGCGGCCTCATCCCCACCCGCGACCGCCTCGCCCTGCGCTCCTTCCGGCAGCGGGTCGAGGCCTTCACCGCGATCGACCTCGCCCGCGGGCGGCCGGTGCAGGTCTCCGGCACCGCCAGCGGCCACGCCGGCCACCTCACCGATGGCGATCGCGACACGTGGTGGCAGGCGGACACGGTCCAGGCCCAGGTGGTCGTCGTCCTGGGCGAGCCCGGCCCGATCGGCGGCGTGCGGATCGAGGAGGCGATCGCTTTCGGCCAGCGCGTCGCCGCCTTCGCGATCGATGTCCGGCACGGGGGCAGCTGGTTCGAGGTCGTGCGCGGCTCCGTCATCGGGGCCCAGCGCATCCTCCGCCTCGACGCGTGCTCGGGCGATGCGATCCGGCTGCGCATTCTCGACTCCCAGGCCCCGGCAGTGCTCAGCCGGATCCAGGTCTACGCTGGATGATCGCGCCCCGCTGACGGCGCCCGCCGGTGGTGGCGGCGGAACACGCGGCTGAAATAGCCGGCGTCGGGATAGCCGGTGCGGCGGGCGATCTCGGCCACCGGCGCGTCGGTCGCGGCGAGCAGTTCGGCGGCCCAGTCCATCTTCATGCGTTCGTGCAGGCGCTGCACCGAGGTTCCGGTGCGTGCGCGGCAGCGCCGGCTGAGCGTGCGCACCGATACCCCGAAATGGCGGGCGATGGCACCGAGGTCGGTCGGCTCGTCGACGTGCCGCTGCAGGTGCTCGCGCAGGCGGTCGCCGTCCAGGACGGTCGGCTCCGCATCCGCCGGTCCTTCCGCCAGTCCGACCAGGATGCCGGCCAGGGCGAGTTCGGGCCGCCCCATGCGCACCGGCAGGTCGATCAGGTGCATGGGTCCGAACGGTCGCAGGGCGGCGGCGATGGCGCGCACCTGGGTGCAGGGGGCGAAGCGGATTCCACCGCGCACCGCAAGGATGCCGGCGGCGAGATGCCTGGCATGGCCGCCATTGAAGCGGCAATACCAGTGCAGGTAGGGATCGGCCGGATCGGCGGCGAGGATGCCGGGATCATCCGGCGGCACGAGGCCGAGCATGCCGGCCTCGACCACGATCGTTCCGGCCCGATTGCGGTAGCGCCCGCGTCCGGCCAGGAACACCGTCAGCATCCAGTCGTCCGCACGCGTACCCGGGGTCGCATGCCATGGTCTCCGGTCGATCATGCCGACCGTGCGGACGGCGAAGGGCGGCGGTTCGCTCGTGGGGCGCATCGCCCCAGGCTAGGGCGATGTCCGGATAATCCATGCCGGTGTCCGGGATATCCGATTGTCGCAAGGCCTCATCGACCAGGATTGGCCGGATCATCTCAGGAGATCCCATGTCCGCAGCAACCCCGTCCAACTCCGCCACCGTTTCTCCGCTCAACGCGGCGGACGGCCCCAAGGTCGCCATCATCGGCGCCGGCAGCTTCTTCTTCGGCCGCCCCTTCATCTGGAACATGACCCACAGTCCGGTGCTGCGGACGGGCACCATGGTCCTGGTCGACCGCGATCCCCAGGTGCTGGAGGTCATGACGGCCATCGCCCGGCGCGTGGTCGACCATCTCGGGGTGCCGACGCGGATCGAGGCCAGCACCGATCGCCGCCGCGTCCTGCCGGGCTGCGACTTCGTCATCCCCAGCTTCAGCTACCGCAACGCGCACTTCCGCGGCGTCGACTGCACCGTCGCCGCGAAGTACGGGGTGCGGATGTGCTCGGGCGACACCATCGGCCCCGGCGGCATCTTCCGCGCCCTGCGCGAGATCCCGCATCTGCTCGCCATCGCCCGCGACGTCACCGAGCTCTGCCCGTCGGCGTGGATGATCAACTTCGTCAACCCGAGCACGGTGCTGGGCATCGCCCTGGCGAAATACGCGCCGCAGGTGCGCAGCATGGCGCTGTGCGATGGCCCGCATGAACCGCACTGCACCCTGCGCGTGCTCAAGCACGTCGGCCTGCTGCCCGAGGACGCCACCGCCGTGCCACCGCGCCTGCGCGCCCGCCTCGATCTGGCCCTGACCGGGGTCAACCATTTCAGCTGGATCGTCCGCCTGCGCCATGACGGCAAGGACCTCATGCCCGTCCTGCGCGAACGCCTGGCCGAACGCGCGGCCAAGGAGCGCGCCCAGGCCGGCATCCAGCGCAGCGCGATCGACATCCACCAGAACGCCGATGCCAAGGCGCGCTACAACGCCGAGTACGGCCTGCAGCTGATGGACCTCTTCGGCGCCTACCCCGACTGCATGGCCCACACCAAGGAATACGTGCCGTTCTGGCAGGGGCTCGGGGTCAACCGCAATGATCCCGAACCGCTCACCGTGTTCGACGCCGAGGACCGTCAGAAGAAGATGGACGCCTATTGGGCGGTGAACCAGGCCTATGCCGACGGCAGCCGGCCGATCACGGAACTCATCGCCAAGGGCGTGGGCGACCATGCCACCGACATCGTCGAGAGCATGTGGGGCGGCCTGGGCAAGGTCTTCCGCGTCAACACCCGCAACCGTGGCGCGGTGAGCAACATGCCGGCCGACGCCTTCCTCGAACTCGCAAGCCACCTCGACCTGGGCGGGGTGCAGCCGCTGCATGTCGGCGAGATCCCATCCGGCGTGCGCGGCCTGTGCCAGCGCATCCTCGACTGCCACGAGGCCACCGCCGATGCCGCCGCCGCCTGCGATCGCGGCCTGCTCCTGCGCGCCTGCGCCCTCGACCCGATCATGCCCAACCTGGTCGACAACCAGCGCATCGTCGATGAACTGCTCGATCTCGAACGCGAAGCCCTGCCCGCCGCCTGGTACGGGAAGACGCAGGTCGCCAGCGCCGGCTGAATTGCAGAGGATTCACCAACAGGTTGACGGACCCAGGTACGGTTCCGGTGGCCGCGAGAGATTGATCCCTAGGTAACAACCGGAAATCCGTGCGGGCCGAGGCCCGCCGATCCAGGCACTATCGTCAACCTGTCGGTGAATCCTGAACAGGTCGGCGGGAACGGACCGACCGCCGTCCAAGCCCGGTCGCGCCCTGGCTGTGGCCGGGCGCGATCTCGGGGTAGACTCCGCCATGCCCCCACCAGCCCCGGAGCGCTCGGATTCGTCGTACGTCCCGCAGCAGATGCAGGGCATCACCGTCGCGTCCGTGATCTCGGACGGCAGCACGCCGACGATCCAGCAGCACACCAACGATTCGATGGCGACCATGAAGATGGGGCCGGACGTGGCGCGGCCGGCGCCTTCTGCGGCGTCGGCCAACGTGAAGCCGCCGGAGGACCTCGCCGGCCACAAGCTGGTGCGCCGCCTCGGCCAGGGCGGCATGGGCCAGGTCTGGAAGGCCGACGCCCCCGATGGCCGCGCGGTGGCGCTCAAGGTGCTCAAGCCCGACCTGGCCGAGCTCGACGCCGAATTCATCACCCGCTTCACCCGCGAAGGCCAGGTGATGGCCGAGATCGACCATCCGCACGTCGTGCGCCACCTCGGCCACGGCCAGGACCGCGGCTGGTGCTGGATGGCGATGGAGCTGCTGCCCGACGGCGACCTGCTGGCCTACCTCGGCCGGCGCGGCCAGTTGATGGAGAAGGACGCGATCACCCTCGTCCTGCAATGCGCGCAGGGCCTCGGTGAACTGCACCGGCGCGGCATCATCCACCGCGACTTCAAGCCCGAGAACGTCTTCCTGGATCTTGGTCGCGGCAAGCAGGCGGCGGGGCGCGACCTCACCGCCAAGGTCGGCGATCTCGGCCTGGCCCGGCACACCGACGGCAACGACCGCATGACCGTGTCGGGCACCGCCTGCGGCACGCCGGCGTTCATGGCGCCGGAGCAGATCCGCGGCCAGGGCGACCTGGATCCGCGCTGCGACGTCTACGCCCTCGGCGCGACGTTCTTCAAGCTGGTCACCGGCCGCGACCCGTTCGAGGGCGCCACGGTCTACGTCCTCACCCACGCGGTGCTCAACGAACCGGCGCCGGATCCGCGCAAGTGGAACGCGACCCTCAGCGGCGAGGTCGCCGGCATGATCGCCAAGGCGATGGCCAAGCGCCGCGAGGACCGCTACCAGACCGTGGACGAGTTCGCGGTCGACCTCGAACGCGTGCTCAAGGGCATGATGCCCGCGCATTCCAGCGCCGGCGGACCATCGCCGGCCAGCCTGATCTTCAACGAGGTCGCGGGCGGCCCGGCGCCGCCGCCGCTGCCGCGTCCCTCCTACAACGGTGGAGGTGGCGGCGAGAACCTCATCACCACCCTGGGATCGTTCGGCCCGCTCATCCGGCTCGGTCTGCCGGCACTGGCGATCTGCGGCCTGATGACCCTCTTCATGTGCACCTGGGAGCCGCCGAAGTCGCGCGCCCGCCCAGACGACGGCGCGACGACGGTGGTGTCGACCCTCGCCTCCGACCAGTACGGCGTCAGCACCCGCCTGCCCCTGGGACTCGTCCATCCGCTCCTGCGCTGGTGCCCGCCCGGCCGCTTCCGCGCCGGCGCCGCGCCCGACGAACCCGGCGCCGCCGCGTGGGAATCCGCACGCGAGGTCAGCCTCGGCCGCGGCTTCTGGATCCTCGCCACCCCGGTCGACCGCAGCCTGTGGGCCAACGTGATGGGAGAACCGGTGCCCACCGGCGACGAGGCCCGCCATGCCATGGGACTCCTGGCGCGCACCCACTGCGAGGAATTCCTGCAACGCCTCAACGCCCGCCTGCCCGGACTCAACGCCCGTCTGCCCACCGAGGCCGAATGGGAGTGGGCCTGCCGCGGCGGCCGCACGGGCGCGCCCAGCCTCGATGCCGGCGAGGACCCGCCGGCCGAGGTCCTGCAGGCCTGGGCCAAGGCCGAGCGCCAGGCCACCGGCGTCCCGGTGCTCGTCGAACAGGCGTGGGAATGGCGGCGCGAGCTGCCGCAACTGCATCCGCAACGCGTCGGCGGCCCGCCCAATCCGCTCGGGCTGAGCGACCTCCTGAGCGGCCAGCAGGAATGGTGCCTCGACCGCTGGGACGGCAGCGCCCCCGGCGAGGAAGGCGCTGACCCCTGCCGCCGCGAAGGCGCCTACGCCGTCCTGCGCGGCGGCTCCTGGCTGCACCCGCGCGACCAGCGCCGGATCACCGCCCGCTCCGGCCTCGAACCCGACCAGCGCCGCGCCTGGACCGGCTTCCGCTTCATCATCCCCGGCGGACAGGCGCCGGAGGCGCTGAAGCTGACCGCGAAACCGGGGAAGAGCGAAGAGCCCTGAGCGTCAGAGGGCCATCGCCCAGCACGCATCTCCGGGGGCCAGGCCCAGACTGCGCGCGGCTTCGTGGTAGAGGCGCAGACCGCCGCCCACGATCTGGCCCGGCGCCGCGATGAACACCGGATCGGCGCCGGCGGCGATCAGCAGCACCGGCAGTTCCCATGGGGCGAGGCGGGGCGGCAGATCGAGGCGGATCAGGCGATGGCAGCCGGCGGCGGCGATGGGAAGAGGCCCGCTACGGATGGTGGGCAGCATGGTGGCGGCAGCGCGCAGGAGGTTGGAGGTGCGGTCGTCGCCGCTGATCCCAGCGCCAGCGTTCGCGCCGCCTGGCTGCGCCAGCATGCCGACGATCGCGTCACCGTCCTCGGCGATCAGGTGATCGGGCGTCGCGGTCGCCAGTTTGGCGGGATCCGGGTCGAATACGCTGGCGGGAACGCGGTCGCCGGCCCGGAGGAAAACGTCCAGCCGGGCCCGGTCGCCGGGTCGCGCCAGGCGGATGCGCAGCGCCATCAGCCGGGCTTCTTGCCAAATGACGACGCCAGCGGGCCGAGCAGGCTGCCGAGATCGGATCCCGCCAGCAGGCGCTGGATCTGCTCTTCCGGCGAGGCGCCGAAACGGCCGCGCCATTGCCGGAGCGCGTCGGCCAGGGCGGCGGAGACGAGGTCTTCGAGCATGCCGACATCGGCGCCGCTCGCGGCGGCGGGAGCGATGGTCACGCGCTTGATATCCAACGCGCCGGTGATGGCGATGGTCACCGCGCCGCCGCCGGCGCGGCCTTCGACCACCGCCTGGGCGCGCTGGGCCTCGGCCTTGCGCAGTGCGTCCTGGACCGGCCGCATGCCGGCGGCCATCGCGTCGAGATCCATGGGTTCTCCTAGATCAATTCCGTCTGGGCTTGGCGCTGGTGCGGCCGCTGCGCACCGCGCGACGGGTGCCCTGGCCATGCTCTTCGAGGATCGGGCGCAGGCCGTCGAAGACCATCTCGGCCCAGTGGTGGTTGCCTTCGGGACTGAGGCTGGCGCCGTCGGCGCCGACGAGGTCGGAGACCGGGCGCTTGCGCTCGGCCATCATCCGGGGCAGATCGATGAGGCGCAGGTCGAGGTCGCGGGCGGCGCTGCGGACGAGGTCGAGGTAGCGCACCGCGTGGTCGCCGAACTCGATGCCGTCGCCCTGGTCGCGCCTGGCCAGGACCGGCGGATGCGGCACCAGGAGGATGCAGACCGAGGTGCGTGCCAGGCAGAGGCCGGCGATGGCACCGAGGTTCCTGCGGAATCCTTCCAGGCAGACGCGCGCCTGGCGGTAGCCCGGACGCACGTCGGCATCATTGAAGCCGAGGCAGGTGATGACCAGGCCGGGCAGGTGCGGGGCGACCTCATCGACGAAGCGCTCGTGGACGTGGAAGCTGGTATCCCCGGCCCGACCGCAGTTGTAGACATCGAAACGCCCGGACTGCCACTGGTCGAGCCGGCCTTGCAGGATCGTGGGCCAGCGATCGCCCTCGGGCAGGCCCGGGGCGGCGGTGAGTTCATCGCCGAGGCAGATGATGCGCACGCGGGCAGCCTAGATCGGCGCTGAGGCCAGGGAAGCCGGGCCGGCTCACGGAGCCGGCAGGGCGTCTGCCGGTGTCGCTTCGCCGGGTTTGGCCGGTTCCGCCGGCATCGGTTCCGCCGGTTTTTCCGCCGGCTTGACCTCGGCCGGCTGGGGTTCAGCGGGTTTCGCCTCTGCTGGGGTCTCAGCCGGCTTCGCCGGTTCTGCGGCCTTGGTCTCGGTCGGAGGCAGATCCACCTTGGGCTCGGCGGGCTTCGCCTCGGCCGGAACTTCGGCGGGCTTGGCCGCCTCAGCGGGTTTCGCCTCCGCTGGAGGCTCGGCCGGCTTCGCCGGTTCCGCAGTCTTGGTCTCGGTCGGAGGCAGGTCGACCTTGGGCTCGGCGGGCTTCGCCTCGACCGGCTTGACCTCGGCCGGGGGTTCGGCGGGCTTCGCCGTCTCAGCGGGTTTCGCCTCCGCTGGAGGCTCGGCGGGCTTCGCCGGTTCCACAGCCTTGGTCTCGGTCGGAGGCAGATCGGCCTTGGGCTCGGCGGGCTTCGTCTCGACCGGCTTCGCCTCGGCCGGAGGTTCGGCGGGCTTGACCGCCTCAGCGGGTTTCGCCTCCGCTGGGGGTTCGGCGGCCTTCGCCGGTTCGACCGGCTTGACCGGCTCGACCGGAGGCAGATCGACCGGAGGTTTGGCTTCGGCGGGTTTCGCTTCGGGCGGCGGCTCGCTCTTTGCGGGTTCCGCTGGCTTCGCTTCGACCGGCTTCGTTTCGGTGGGCGGCTCCACGGGCTTCGCCACTTCTGCCGGTTTCGTGTCCGGGGGTTTCACGGTCTCGACCGGGGGCAGGTCCACGGCCGGCTTGGGCTCGGTTTTGGCGGCTTCGGCCGGTTTGACTTCGGTCACAGGCTTGGCTGGTTCTGCCGGTTTCGCTGGTTCATCCGGCTTCGCCTGGGTGCCAGCCTTGGTTTCCACCGGTTTGCTCTCGGTCGCCTTGGCGGCTTCGGCCTTCGCCACCCGGGTGCGGGTGAGGACGCCGATATCCAGGCCGTAGCCGTACAGGGTTTCGGCCGACAGCAGCAGGCAGGCGAAGGCGGTGTCGAGGTGGTCGATCTCGGTCTGGGTCTGACTTTCGAGGTTCTTGCCGAGTTCGTCGAGCTGGACCAGGAATCCCTTGAGCTGGGTCTCCTCTGGCATCGGCTTGCGCACCGGGGCGGCGCCGGCGATCGGGCGACCACGGTTATCGAGCGGGTATTCCAGCACCGGGCGCGGCGCCTGGCCGGCCAGCACGCGCTGTTCGATGCCGGCGCTGAAGACTTCGATCTGGCGCAGGATGGGCTCGACCCGGCTGGCCGGGCGGTAGGGCCGGTCGCTGATGCCGTAGGCCGGCATCACCCGATCGATGAGCGGTGGTCGCGAAGGGGTGGGCTGGATGGTCGGGCGACCCGCCGGATCGGCGGCCAGGGCTAGCGCCGCCGGCACCAGGATTGCGAGAACGGTACGACTGGACATGGCTTCCCCCGTGACGATGGCAGCGACGGTGGATTCGACGCTGCGGCAGGCCCAGGTCCAAGCAGGGGGCAGACCGGCCCGCCGCACTGTTTCACCCTCCCGGGTCCCGCAGCCCGGATGGGGCCGCCCGCGGCGGCCCTCGCCGGTTGCCCATCCAGCGTCTCCATCCACGCTCCGCGCCCTCACTGATCTCCTGAGCGAGTCCCTTCATGTCCGATCCCGTGCTGGTCGCGGTCCCGCCCAAGGGCGGCAGCCTCGACGATGTCCTGAAGAAACTGGTCGCCCGCGCCTGGGTTCGCCCCGACCTGGTCGCCGGCATCCGCCGCCTGCTGAAAGACGACAAGCGCCGGGTGAAGCTGGAAGAGGGCCTGATCGAACTGTGGCTGGCGTCGGGCTGCGCCTATGAGCCGACCATGCGCGCCGCCGACCGCTTCGGGCACGACCTCGACGAGGTCGACGCCGCGCTCAAGCGCATGCGCCGCTGGCGCGACGAGCAGGGCCGCGAGCGCCTGGACTATGCCGGCAAGGCCACGGTCGAGGCGATGCTGCACACCCTGCGCCAGGACAACGACGCCGAACTGCGCGAGGCCGCGTCGGCGCTGCACCTGCAACTCGACCTCACCCGGCCGGGCAAGCCCAGCCGCATGGTGTTCAACCACCTCGAATTCAGCTTCGCCGCACCCGCGCGGGCGGGTTCGACCGGCAGCGCCCCGGTGCGCGGGGTGCTGATGGGCACCGACCACGAGGTCACCCCGACCTGGCTGCGGCGCAGCAAACGCGACCTGTCGCTGACCTGCTACGACGCCTTCCACAACACCCTGATGGACGTGCTGGACCTGGGCGCGGTGCGCAACTGGCAGGAACTGAAGGCGCATCTCATCGAATCCGACACCGCCGTACGGATCCTCGGTTCGCTCGGACTCGACGACTACCTCGGCCACTGCGTCCTCATGGGCAGCGCCCGGGCCGAACGCGTGCGCGCCCTGCTCGCCACCGGCGCGCCCCGGCGCTGGGCGGTCGAGGGCGACCCCAAGCTCGGGCTGCTCACCGGCGAATCGGTGCTCATCGATCCCGCCTACGAGGAGATCTACGGCGAGGTGCTGGGCAGGAAACGGCACGGCATCCGCCTGAGTCCCGGCCCCAAGGACATCGAACGCGTCTGCGCCGCCGAGGACCGGGTCGCGATCTACATCGTGCGTTCCGGTTCGACCGTGGCGGTGACGGAGGGGCTGTGCGTGGTCGGTGACGAACTCATCACCAGCGAGACCATCGTCGCCGTCAACCAGGACAGCCTCGACCGCAACCCCGGCATCGGCGTCCTGGTCGACAGCCTCGCCCCCGGCAATGATGACCACACCGCCGCCTGGCGCGCGAAGCTCGCGAAACGCCTGGGGAACCGGCTGGTGTAGCCTCCCGAACCGGCGCTGTCCGCCGGTCAGCCGTTGGTCTGCGGCAGCGTGGTCGGCTTCTCGAAGTACACCGGCAGGTTGACCAGCGGCCGGATGGTGACGTGGGCCGGTTTGGCGCCGGTGATCACGGCGTCGCCGCGCACGCGATAATAGCGGCCCGGGACGACCATGCCGCCATCGAGGCGGATGGTGGAGAAATCTGCAGCTTCCAGCGAAACCGCGTACTCGCCGTCGCTGCGGTTGCTGATCCGCATGCCGCCGCGATGGGCGGGATAGCCGGGATCGAAGGTCGAATCGGCCCACAGGCCCGCCTTGATGAGATCGATGCCATCGCGCCGGCGTTCCATCGCCTGGAGCGGATTGGGCTGCTGCACCCCGGCCCGGTCGCCGGTGTCGGACTGGACCCGCGCGCGGTCCACCGCCTCGGGGTTGCCATCCCCTGCCGATCCGGAGTCGCCGCTCGGATCGATCCCGGCCGCCTTGGCCAGACCGGGCGGGGCGCTGATCTCGACCACCGGCCCGAGGATCCCTTTGCTCGGGATCGATGGCCGGCCCTGGCCCTTGCGGGCGCGATCCTTGGCGAGCATCGCCTCGGCCACGTCGCGGCAGGCCGCCGCCGCCGCATCGAGCACCGGCGCCTGCTCGACCCAGCCATCGCGCCAGCGGCCCAGGGCGGCATAGGCCCGCGCGATCGCCTCCTGCCAGGCCTCGGGGTCATGCGCGAGTTCGGGCAGGCGTGGGGCGTCGGTGGCGTGGATCGGTGCGGGCGTTCCGGGGATGAACGGGCGCGACGGGATTTCCTTGCGGACCTGCAACGGTCCCGACCCGGATCCTGACGGCACGATCGGAATGGTCGCCCGCAGGCTGAGGCCGAGCACGAGGACGAACGCAATCGCAGCCAGCAGCCAGCGCCATCGGGCTGCGGCGCCCGGATTTCCGGTAGGCACTTGGCTATCGGCCATTGGGTTCAATCCGAATCCGTGTCCCAGGCCCAATCATTGGCTGGAATGCTCTGATCCAGACCGAAACGTATGCGTTCACCCGCCGTGGTCCTCCCATCGAACTGGACCTGATATTGACCCAAGGAAGGCTCCTGGGTCATGACCATAACTTCGCCAGGACCGAGTGCAGGGTAGGCGTTGAAATACGAAGACGGCTGGTTGGCGAGGGGGCCTCCCTTGTTGCCATACAGCACCCACACCGGGGGCGGGTTGGAATTGGTGACCGGCTGCGGCCACGAACCATCGGCGGGGATACGCACCGGCATGAGGCGGACGTTGAGGGTAATCCAGTCGGCGTTAGTCGGGAAGATCAAGTGGCACGGGATGCCGACCCACGGCCTGCCGGTTATGCTGACCGCAGCCGCCCGTAGAGGCTCATAGACGGGGTAGTCGAAGTCCAGATTGTATGCGTAGCCAACGCCAGGAATCCGGTAATAGGCGCCTTCACGCCACCAGCCAAGAAAACCGCAGTTGCGCTCGCGATTGGTTGGCCAGGCAGAGACGGTACGGAAGATGCCTGCATCCTTGCCGTAAGTAAAGACACGGTAATCCGAACTATTGTTGAAAGCGGCATCAGCCTTGTTCTTGACGTCCTGGATCACCGCGGCCTGGGCGGCGTTGTCGATGGCCCCGGTATTCGCCAGACCAGGATAAAGCCCAGGCACCAGGTCAGGTGGCAGTACAGGCGGCACCGCCATTGGAGGTGGAAAGCCGGGCGGCGGCCAGGAAGTCTGAACCTGATCCAACGGGTTGTTGGATAAGAAGAAGGTCAGGGCGTATGGATCCCAGCGCAGCGAAAGATTGGCGAGGGTCGAGGTCTGCGATGCGCCGAACCAGACGTTCTCGTGGCGCATGAGCGGAATCCGGTTGATCATGCCGTACCATTGCGTTCCGATGTCGTGTCCCCAGCCACCAACGGCGTTGGACCAAAGATTGGCCCGCTCGTCGTAACCTGCCGGATTCACCACGATGGACGGGGTGATCAGCGCCGTATTGACCGTGACGGCTTTCAGATGGCGATCGGTGAAGGTATTGCCGGACCACATGGGATTGCCTGTATCGGCAGCACCGGTCGCAGTTCCATCCAAGGTCTCAAAGTAATTGAGGTGCTGGACTTGGCCGAAGTACGACAGGTAGCCGACATGGGCGATTGCCGCATTATCCTGCGGCTCGCCCAGGCTCATGCCCGGCAGCAGGCTTCTGGAGCGATAGTAGTTGCCAAGTGACATCGCCACGAGCTGCACGACGTCGAAATTCGGTGCATTCAGCGTCCGGCCGCCCGGATCCGGCGGGGCGCCGTACCCGGCGGGGACGAACACGTTGGGCGGACCACCGCATCCGGCGATGACGGCCAGCGAGGCGACGACCGTGGCGAGCTTGGCCAGGGATCTGACGGTGGACATGGGCGGACACTCCTCGGGGACGGACCATGGGAATCGGTGCGGCACCGTCCCTGGACACAGGATTAGGCCCTGCCGGGCAGGCGGCAATCGGCCAAAGCAGGCATTTGCCCGTGCGTGCCTTAGGGTGTCTCATCCTCGCGATCGCGGTTGGCGGCCTTCATGTCCTTCGATCCGCCGAGGCGCCAGCGCAGGTAGGCATCGATGAAGGGCTGCAGATCGCCATCGAGCACCTGGAAGGCCTGGCTGTTCTCGTGCCGGGTGCGGAGGTCCTTCACCATCTGGGTCGGTTGCAGGAAATACGAGCGGATCTGGTAGCCCCAGCCGATCGTGCCGCGTTCGCCCTTGAGGTCCTTGAGCTCGTCCAGGCGCTCGGATTCGGCGAGCTGCTGCAGCTTGGCCGCGAGCATCTTCATCGCCGTGCCGCGGTTCTGCTGCTGGCTGCGCTGGGTCTGGCAGGCGACCACCACCCCGGTCGGGACGTGGGTGATGCGCACGGCCGAATCGGTCTTGTTGACGAACTGGCCGCCCGCGCCCGAGGCGCGGTAGGTGTCGACCTTGAGGTCCTTCTCGTCGATCTTCACATCCGCGACCTCGGCGATCTCGGGGGTGATCTCGACCGCGGCGAAGCTGGTCTGGCGCTTGCCGTCGGCGTTGAAGGGCGACATGCGGACCAGGCGATGGGTGCCCATCTCGCTCTTGAGATACCCGTAGGCGTTGGTGCCGCGCACCAGCAGGGTGCAGTTCTTCAGCCCGGCGATCTCGTCCGGCAGCATGTCCACGATCTCGACCGTGAACCCGTTGCGGGTCAGGTAGGCGTTGTACATGCGGTACATCATCTCGGCCCAGTCGGAGGCGTCGGTGCCGCCGACCCCGGGCTTGATCGTCATGTACACGTCGCAGGCATCGTACTTGCCCGACAGGGCCAGCTTCAGCTCCAGCTGATCGTAGGATTTTTCCAGCTTGGCGGTTTCGGCCGCAAGCTCGTCGATGGTCGCCTGGTCGCGGTCGGCCTCGGCCAGGGCGAGCATCTCACGGGTGTCCTTCACCCCGCGATCGAGCGTGGCCCAGGGTTCATAGACCAGCTTGATCGCCTTGAGCCCGGTCACGGTCTCCTGCGCCCGCTTCGGATCGTTCCAGAAATCGCCCTCGGCCATGCGCGCCTCGATGCGGGCGATCTCGGAGCGCTTGCCCGGGATGTCGACCAGGGTCGCGAAGGCGGCGACCTTGGCGGCCAGGCGTTCAAGACGGTCGGACCATTCGCTCACGCGTGTTCTCCGGGGCGCGGCAGTGTTCGGCCGCGCTGGCAGCGGGCAAGCGCGGCGACCCGGAGCGTGGCCTCCTGGGCCGCTTCGCGCATGCGGACCGGAGGTCCGCGCTCCGGGTTGTGGCCCCATCCAGCCCATCTAGCCTGCCCAGCCGCATGGCAGCCCCCCGACCTGGCGACTGGTTCCTGATCCGGCGCATCCTGCGCCAGGGCTGGGATTACAAATGGATGATCCTGCTCTTCCTGGTCGCCACCGCGACCTCGGGGGCGCTGATGGGCTACCTGCTGTCGCAGCTCGCCCCGTTCATTTCGCTGTTGGGCCAGGTCACCAAGGGCGTGCCGGCCCAGGACGCGGGCAGGGCCATCACCGGCGACTTCACCCTGCTCGGGCTGAAGCTGTTCGCCTGCGCCGTGCCGGCGGCCGGGTCGGCCTTCCTGTCGTGGTGGGCGGGGCAGTGGGTCGCCAACCGCACCATGCGCCACCTGCGCACCCGGCTGCTCGGCCACCTCGTCCGCCTGGAGCTCTCCTTCCACGTCAAGCTCAACCGTGGCGATCTGCTGACCCGCCTGACCACCGACCTCGCCAGCACCCTGCGGGTGCAGCAGTACCTCTACGGCAAGCTCCTCCAGCGCCCGTTCGAATCGCTCGGCATCCTCGCGGTGGTCTACTGGCTGCATCCTGGGCTGGGGCTCGCCGTCACCGCCATCCTGGTCGTGGTGGTGGCGATCCTGGTGCCGCTGGTGCGCCGCACCCGCCGCCATTCCAAGACCGCGCGCGAGACCCTGGCCAGCAACGTCGGGGTGATGGAGCAGATCACCGCCGGCATCAAGGTGATCAAGACCTTCGGGTCGTCGGCGCGCGAGCAGGACCGCTACGCCGAGGCCAACCGCAAGCTGGAAGCCGACAACATGCGCCTGGCGCGCACCCGCGCCCAGTCCGACGCGATCACCGCCGGCGCGGTGTTCCTCATCGCCGGCGCCGCCCTGGTCGTCGCCGGTTTCGTGTTCACCCGCACGTCGGTGCACCCGGGCCACCTGTTCGTCGCGATCGGCGCCCTGGCCCGCCTGATCACCTCGGTGCGCGAGGTCGTGCGCGCCTGGGGCGACCTGCAGGAGCAGCTGCCCTCGGCCGAGCGCGTCTATGCCCTGCTCGACCGCGAAAGCGCGGTGCGCGACCGCCCGGACGCGCGCGACTGCCCGCCGCCGGCCCAGGCGATCCGCTGCACGGGCGTGCGTTTCGCCTACGACTCCGGTTCCGAGGAGGTCCTGCGCGGGGTCGACCTGGACATCCCCATCGGCCGCACCATCGCCCTGGTGGGCGAATCGGGATCCGGCAAGTCGACCCTGCTCGACCTGCTGCCGCGCCTGCACGATGTCACCGCCGGTGCGATCACGGTCGACGGCGTCGATGTGCGCGAGCTGCGCCACGACAGCCTGGTGCACCACTTCGCCATCGTCGGCCAGGACGCCTTCCTGTTCGACGACACGGTGTTCAACAACATCGCCTACGGCCGGCCCGGCGCGACCCGCGAAGAGGTCGAGGCCGCCGCCCGCCGCGCCCATGTGCACGAGGCCATCATCTCGCTGGAGGGCGGCCTCGGCTACGACACCCCGGCCGGCGACCGCGGCGGCCGGTTGTCCGGCGGCCAGCGCCAGCGCATCGCCATCGCGCGCGCCTTCCTGCGCGACGCGCCGGTGATCCTGCTCGATGAACCCACCAGCGCCCTCGATGCCGACAGCGAACAGCACGTCCAGGCCGCGCTCGCCGAGCTCATGCAGGGCCGCACGGTGGTGATCGTGGCGCACCGCCTCGCCACCATCCAGCACGCCGACCGCATCTACGTCCTGGCCGGCAAGGCCGGCGCCGAGGGCGGCGACCACCCGGCGCGCGGCACCGTGCTCGAATCCGGCAGCCACCGCGAACTGCTGGAAAGGAACGGCGAATACGCGCGGCTGGTGCGGCTGCAGCAGCTGCGTTCGTAGGATCCGCCATGCGCCTCGCCCTCTGCCAGCTCGACACCCGCATCGCCGATCTCGCCGCCGCCGAGACCGCGATCCGCTCTGCCGCCGCCACCGCCGCTGCCGGCGGCGCCGCGCTCGCGCTCTTCCCCGAGCTCGCCGCGTTCGGCGGCTACCCGCCGCGCGACCTGCTCGACCGGCGCTGGCTGGTCGAACGGCAGTGGGCGCTGCTGCATGATCTCGCGCGCAGCCTGCCCTTGCCGGTGATCCTCGGCGCGGTCGAACCGCTCGGCCCCGGGCCGGGACCGGCGCTGGCGAACGTGCTCGTGCTGCTGGCCGATGGGAAGATGCAGGCGGTCTACCGCAAGCGCCTGCTGCCGAACTACGACGTGTTCGACGAGGCGCGGCATTTCCGCACCGGCACCGCGCCGCTCATCGTCACCGTCGCCGGCCTGCGCATCGGCCTGACCATCTGCGAGGACATCTGGGCCCCGGAGTTCGGCGGCGGCCGCTACGTCGCCGATCCGGTCGCGGATCTCGCCGGCAGATGCGATCTGGTGGTCAACGCTTCGGCGTCGCCCTGGCACCAGGGCAAGGAGGACGTCCGCCGCCGCCTGCTGGCGGTCGTCGCACGGCGGCTCGGCTGCCCGCTCGCCTGGGTCAACCAGGCCGGCGCGCACGATGAACTGCTCTTCGACGGCGATTCCTGCCTGGTCGACCAGCACGGCGCGGTGGTCGCCGCCGCCACGCGCTGGGCTCCGGAAGTCGTCCTCGCCGACACCGCCACCCCGGCCCCCTCCCGACCCCGGCCGGAGCCGCTGGCCGACCTGCACGCCGCCCTGGTCGCCGGCATCCGGGGCTATTGCCGGCGCACGGGTCAGAAGCAGGTCGTGCTCGGCCTGTCGGGGGGCATCGATTCCGCCCTGGTCGCGACGCTGGCGGCGGATGCGATCGGGCCGGACAACGTGCTCGGGGTGCTCATGCCGGGGCCGTATTCCAGCCCGGGGTCGGTCAGCGACGCCGTCGCCCTGGCACGGAACTTGTGCATCCGCCACGAAACCATCGCGATCACTGAACCGTACGCGGCGACGCTCGCGGCGCTGGAACCGTTCGCCGCCGGCACGACCGGCGGCCTGATGCACGAGAACCTGCAAGCCCGCCTGCGCGGCGTGGTGGTGATGGCGGCGGCGAACCGCCACGGCGCGATGGCCCTGACCACCGGCAACAAGAGCGAGATCGCCACCGGGTATTGCACCATCTACGGCGACATGAACGGCGGCCTGGCGCCGATCGGCGATATCTACAAGACCCAGGTGTGGGACCTGTCGCGCGCCCTCAACCGGCTGGCCGGACGCGAGCGCATCCCGGAGGCTTCGATCACCAAGGTGCCCTCTGCTGAATTGCGTCCGGACCAGACCGACCAGGACAGCCTGCCGCCCTATCCCGTGCTCGACCGCATCCTGCGTCCGCTCATCGAGGACGCCGCCGATCCAGAGGGGTTGATCCGCGCCGGCGAGGACGCCGCCACCGTGCGCCAGGTCGCGCGGCTCCTGGAGATCAGCGAGTTCAAGCGCCGCCAGGGCGCGCCGATCCTGCGCGTGACGCCCAAGGCGTTCGGCGTGGGCCGGCGGATGCCGATCGCCCGCGCGATCGCACCGCTGGCGGGCGGCTGAGCCGGCGATCCCGCCCGCCACCCTGCACATCTCCATCTACCAGGAGCATGCGCGGTGAGCATGGGCGGCCGAGCCGGGCAAACCGACCTTGCGCCGCCACCCTTTCCGAGGTGTGCTCCGGTTCAGACCTCGTCGCCCCCGCCCTTGCGCATGATCGGAACCACCATGGCCGCACCCACGAATCCTCCCGCCGTCGATCCCGCCACCGAAGCCGCCGGCGTCTTCTCCGACGTCTGGGCCGGGATCGAGAAGCTCTACCGCCACGACGACCTCTGCTTCCCGCGCCAGATCGTCTGGCTCAACGGCGCGCCCGGCGCCGGCAAGGGCACCAACGTCAAGGTGATCCAGGATCGCCTCGGCATCACCGCCAAGCCGCTGGTGTGCTCCGACCTCTTCAACAGCCCGGAGTTCAAGCGCATCAAGGACAGCGGCGCCCTGATCGGCGACCGCGAGGTCATCAGCCTCCTCCTGCGCGCCCTGCTCGCACCCGAATACGCCAACGGCGTGGTGGTCGACGGCTATCCGCGCACCCGCACCCAGGCCGAGACGCTGAAGCTGTTCCACGCCAAGCTGGTCCAGCTCCAGCGCGAGCTGCCCGCCAAGCCGGCGCCGTCCTTCCGGGTCGTGGTCATCGATGTGAGCGAACAGGAGTCCGTCGCCCGCCAGTTGAAGCGCGGCCGCGAGGCGCTCGCCCACAATGCCCAGGTCAAGGCGACCGGCGTCGGCACGTTGCTCGAGATCCGCGCCACCGACACCGACGAAGCCCTGGTGCGCAAGCGCTACCAGGAGTTCGTCGCCAAGACCATCGGCGCGCTCGAGGTCCTGAAGGGCGTGTTCCCGTACCACCGCATCGACGGTTCGGGTTCGATCGAGGAGACCCGGCAGAAGATCGTGCAGGAATTCCCCGGCGCCGCCAAGGCGTGATCTGTCAGGACGGGGGCCGCTGCCGTCCAACAGCACAGGTACCGGCCCCCACGCAGTCCCTTACGCTGGCATTCCCGCCATCGCCCGCATCGGCGGGCTGAAGCCCGCCATCCATGCCGGCTGAAGCCGGCGCTACGGACACCGCACCATACCATTCCCGCCACCGATGACGGCAGCAACGCCGATTCGTAGCGCCGCCTCGTAGCGCCGCCTCGTAGCGCCGGCTTTAGCCGGCTCGGAGCGTGGGCTTCAGCCCACGCAGCAGGCAGCCGCAAAAGTCGGTTGGTGACATCCTGCGGATGCCGCTTTTTCGGCCGGCGAGACGCCAGCGCTCCCAGGAAGGCCGACTTTTGAGTCGCCCTGGCAGAAACCGGCTGACGGGGCTGGTCCTTGGGAAAAACGCGCTAGGGTCCGCGCCCGCAATCATCACCAGGCGCTCGCGGCCCGGCCTTCGCCGGCCCGGTCTGGGTGCCACAGCACCACGGACGCCATGGAATTCTCCCAACTCGGGCTCGCTGAGCCCCTTCTTCGCGCGGTGCGCGACGAGGGCTATACCACCTGCACGCCGATCCAGGAGCAGGCGATCCCGCCCGTCCTGCTCGGCCGCGATCTGCTCGGTTGCGCCCAGACCGGCACCGGCAAGACGGCGGCGTTTGCGCTGCCGATCCTGCATCGCCTCGCCGCCGCACCGGCGCGGCGTGAGGGCCGGCCGGTGCGCTGCCTCGTCCTGGTGCCGACGCGCGAACTCGCGAGCCAGGTCCACGCCAGCTTCCGCGCCTACGGCAAGCACTACCATTTCACCTCGACCGTGATCTTCGGCGGCGTCGGCCAGAACCCGCAGGTGCAGGCGCTCAGGCGCGGCGTCGACATCGTCGTCGCCTGCCCGGGCCGGCTGCTCGATCTCGTCGGTCAAGGCCACGCCCGCTTCGACGCGACCGAGGTGCTCGTGCTGGATGAGGCCGACCGCATGTTCGACATGGGTTTCCTGCCCGATCTGCGCCGGATCATCGCCCTGCTGCCGCCGAAGCGGCAGAACCTGATGTTCTCGGCCACCATGCCGCGCGAGATCCGCGACCTCGCGCACGGCATCCTGCACAGCCCGGTGTCGGTGAGCGTGGTGCCGGAATCGACCGCCGCCGACACCGTCGACCAGCGCCTGTACCACGTCCAGGTGCCCAGCAAGCAGGCGCTGCTGCATCATCTGCTGAAGGACAGCAACGTGACCCGGGCGCTGGTCTTCACCCGCACCAAGCACGGCGCCGACAAGGTGGTGAAGCACCTCCTGCGCGCGAATCTCAGCGCCGCCGCGATCCACGGCAACAAGAGCCAGAACGCGCGCGAACGCGCCCTGGCCGAGTTCCGCCAGGGGAAACTCCTGGTGCTGGTCGCCTCCGACATCGCCGCGCGCGGCCTCGACATCGACGGCATCTCGCACGTGGTGAACTTCGACCTGCCGCACGAACCCGAGACCTACGTCCACCGCATCGGCCGCACCGGCCGCGCCGGCGCGACCGGCATCGCGATCTCGTTCTGCACCGGCGAAGACCGGGCCCAGCTGGCCGGCATCGAGCGCATCCTGCGCCGCAAGGTGCCGGTGCATCCGCTGCCGCCCTTCGCCGCCCTGCCGCCACCGCCCCCGAGCGAGCACCACGGCCCGCGATCCTTTGCCAGCGATCGTGCCGGCCCGCCCGCGTTCGATCGCAAGAACCTCCAGCGCCACGGCCACGGCCGCCCCGGTCTGCGCAACCACGGCCCAGCGCAGGGCCGGCGGCAGCCGTCGCGACGAGGGCGCTGACCTGGGCGAAGGGGTCGGGGATCTGCGAGCGGGTTTCTCCTGGCGACGCCACGACGACCAGGATGCAACCGCATAGACAGTGCCGAATGGCCTGCCAACCTGGGGCCAACCGCGAACGTCGGAGCGTCCCATGCTCAGCCTCGGGATCGGCGGTGTCCTCGCCGTGGTGTTCTTCGCCATCGGCCTATACCACGAGCGCCGCTACCGCCTGCTCATCGATCTTCCGACCCTGCGTCCTGGCGCGGTGTTCATCGGCCTGGTCGAGGTGGCTGGAAAGGCGCGGTGCGAGCGGCCGCTGACCAGCATCCTGACGGATTCCTCCTGCGTCTGGTATTCGTATAGCATCCAAGAGAAATGGTCGCGCACAGTCACCAGGACCAGCCGGGACAGCAAGGGACGTTCGCGCACCGAGACCAGAACCGAGTCAGGCTGGAAGACCATCGCTGACGGCGGCGAACTGATCGACTTCGATCTCGTGGACGACAGCGGATCGGTGCGCATCGATCCTCAAGGCGCCTCGGTCACGGCGACCTGCGTCATGGACACCACCGTGACACGCAACGATCCGCTCTACTACGGCAATGGTCCACGCGAGGCCGTTTCCAATTCCGATCATCGGCGTCGCTTCATCGAACACTGCATCCTGCCCGGAAGCCAGGTTTTCGTGATCGGCCAGGCGCGTCAGCGCAGCGACATCGTCGGGGCCGAGATCGCCCGCGATGCCCAGGCGCCGCTGTTCGCCATCTCCGTGCGTGGAGAGCAGTCGGTCCAGCGCCGCTACTTCTGGGTCGCGCGGATCTTCCTGCTGCTGGGTCTGGCGGCTGCCGGCGTGGGTACGGCCTGCATGCAGGATGGCCATTTCGCGGGCGAAGGCCTGATCCCCGGCGCCGGCGTCTACGCCGTGGCCTGGCTGGCCGCCTGGATGCTGCTGGTCTTCAACGGTCTGATCGCATTGCGCCAGCGCGTGCGCCAGGGCTGGGCCAACATCGACGTCCAGCTCAAGCGCCGCCACGATCTCATCACCCGGCTGGTGCCCATCGTGGAAGGCCTGGTCAGCCATGAAGGACGGTTGCAGGCGACCGTCGCCGCACTGCGCACCCAGCTCGTGGCGACACCGCCCGGGCAGCCCGGTCCGGATCCCGCGCTGCTCAGTCCCCACCTGCGGGCCGCCATGGAGGCCTATCCCGAACTGACCGCCCAGTCCGGCTTCGCGCAGCTGCACCGGACGCTGGCCGACACCGAGGAGCGCATCGCCTTCGCCCGCACGTATTTCAACGACATCACGACCAGCTGGAACAACCGCATCGCCCGCGTCCCCGATATGCTGGTGGCGAAGCTCACCGGCCAGCAGCGGCAGCTGCCGCTGGATCTCGAAGCGCCTGCGGCAGCCACCGTGCCACCGCAGGTGCGCTGGTCGGGACCGTCCGGGCCCGTCCGGTAAATGAGGAACGGGTGAGCGAGCCGGATCCGCCGTCGCCCGTGCCGCATCGGACTTGACCGCCCAGGGACAACCCAGAATCCCCGCCGCACGCTCATCACGCCACAGCGGGAAACCCGACCATGACCGACCTCGCCGAACTCCAGCGCTTCTCCCCCACCAAGCCGTTCTTCGTCGGCATCGACAGCGATGGCTGCGCCTTCGACTCGATGGAGATCAAGTGGAAGGAATGCTTCATCCCGCGCGCGATCGAGCATTTCCACCTGCAGCCGGTGGCGAAATACGCCCGCGCCGCCATCGAGTTCGTCAACCTGTACTCGCAGTCGCGCGGCACCAACCGCTTCTTCGGCCTGATCGAATCCTGCGACTGGCTGCTCAGGCATCCCGAGGTCGCCGCGCGCGGCTTCACCGTGCCGCCGCTGGCGAGGCTGCGCGCCTACTGCGCCAACGACCCGCAGCCGACCGAGGCCAAGGTCGTCGCGCTGCACGCCAAGGAGCCCTCGACCGACCTCGAACAGGCCATCGCGTGGTCGAAGTCGCTCAACATCGACATCAAGCGCATGGTGCACGGCATCCCGCCCTTCCCGAAGCTGCGCGAAAGCCTGGAGCGCATCAGCGCCCACGCCGACATCCTGGTGGTGAGCTCCACCCCCAAGGACGCCCTGGTGCGCGAATGGACGGAAAACGGCATCGCCAAGTACGTCACCTTCATCTGCGGCCAGGAGACCGGCTCGAAGAAGCAGATGCTGGAGGCCGCCGCCAAGGGCTACCCGCGCGCGAACGTGCTGATGATCGGCGACGCCCCCGGCGACTTCAAAGCCGCCGCCGCCGTCAAGGCCCGCTTCTGGCCCATCGTCCCCGGCGCCGAGGAGGCCAGCTGGGACCTCTTCCACCGCGAAGGCATCGACCGCATCCTGAAAGGCACCTACGCCGGCGCCTTCGAGGACAAGCTGATCGCCGACTTCCAGGCCAAGCTCCCCGCCAAACCCGCCTGGGTCCCGTAACCCGTAACCAATCCCCCCCCTGTCCCGTCCCCACGCCGGCGGGCAGCGCAGCGCCCCCCGCACACCCACCCAGGCGATCGTAGCTGAACAAGGACGCCCAAACGCCGGCGGGGGAGCGCAGCGTACCCCGCCCAGGGGCAAGCACGCTGAACGTTGAACTCACATTGTCGCCCAAACGCCGGCGGGGCAGCGCAGCGCCCCCCGCCCATCAGGGCAACCACGTCGAGCACGGATGGACGCGAGGTGACGTCCTTCCGGGCAATCCGGGTCCAGGGCAGAGCCCTGGCAGGGCGTGGCGGGACAGCGTCCCGCTGAAATTAGCCGCAGTAATCGAGCATCCGCTTGCGATAGTGCAGATAATCCTCGTACTTCACCTCGGCCGGGACGCCGTGGTCGCAGGTCGGGATGTAGCCGCCGCGCGCGCGCATGACCGGCATGATCCGTTCCAGTTCGCGATCGATGGCGTCCTTGCCGGCGGCGAGGATGCGCTTGTCGATGCCGCCGAGCAGCACCAGGTCGGGCCAGCGTTTGCCGATCGCCACCACGTCGCAGCCGCTGGCGACCTCGCAGGGGCTCATCATGGTGCAGCCGATCTCGCGATAGAGGTCGGTCACCGACACCGCATCGCCGTCGGTGTCGATCTGGATGTGCAGCTTGCGGCTGCGGTCGATCTGGCGCCGGCGCACCCCTTGCAGGAACTCGCGGTAGTAGGGGAACAGGAACTCGCGGACCATCTTCGGCGACACCAGCGGCCCCTTGTTGTAGCAGATGTCCTCGGCCAGGAAGACCTCGTCCAGGGTGAGATGCTCCTGCCAGCGCGCGGCGACCGCGTCCGCCAGGACGAGCCACTGGCGCATGCAGGCGTGCACCAGCTCGGGCTGGTCATGGAAGACGTACAGCGTCTCGCTCGGGCCGATCAGGCTGCGCAGGTACATGTAACCGCCGATCAGGCCGAGATTCACATGCCGGCCCGCGGCGGCGGCGGCCTTGGCGCGCACGATCTCATCGGAGAAGCCCTTCCAGCGGTCGGGTGTGGTGGGATCCAGGCGCCAGACCACGTCGCGTTCCCAGGTCGCCAGATCCTTCACCGGATGGTCGACGTATTCCGGCATGAATCCGTTGCGCCGCCCCTTGAAGAACAGGACCGAGCGGCCGGCGAAATCGCGCACCAGTTCATGCTCGCCGCGGTCTTCCAGCACTTCGGTCTTCCAGACCGGATCGAAGGCGGCCTCGCACCAGCCGAGGCGGCGCAGGTCGTGCCGGGCCGGGGCATCGAAGCCGAACAGGCGGTTGGCGAAGGCGCGGTTCGCCGGCAACCAGTAGTCGTCCGTAAACTCCTTGGGCAGCCCCTGCTCGCGCCAGGCATCCAGGCTGTAATAGCCGAATTCGCAGCGGTAGATCGGCGCGCCGGGCACGATGGCGTAGGCGTCGCGCAGGCGCTGCACCGCCGGACTGCAGCGTTCGCGTGGAACCTGCTGGTGGATGCCGTCGGCCGGGGCGGCAGGAGCGGGGGCAAGGGCGGTGGCGGGTGCGGTGGCGGACATGGTCAGACTCCCCAACGTTGGCGTGCTTCGGTCATGGAGGTGGGCTTGCCGTTGGCGTGCCAACGGTGGTGGCCGAGCGGCGCCGGCCCGAACCAGCGCGGATCCATCGGCTCGCCCATCGGCGTCCAGCGCGCATCGCAGCTCAGGCGGTAGCGGTCGCTGGCGTTCACCACGCTCGCGTGGATGAGGAACATGCCGAAGACCATCACGTCGCCGACCCCGAATGCGGCGGTCGCCCAGGTGCCGCCCCAGGGATCGCCGTAGCGCCGGCGGAAGTCCACCGGCGATTCGTCGAAGGTGCCTTCGACCTGGTCGCGATCGACATCGGAGGCGCCATACGTCTCGCGCAATCGGGCCAGTTCCCCGGCGCGGTGCGAACCCGGCATCACCGCCAGGCCGCCACGTGGGCGCGGCACCGCATCCAGGCAGCACCAGGTGGTCAGGATGCGGGGACTGCCCAGGCCCATGTAGACCTGATCGATGTGGACGCCAGTCGCGGCACCGGGCGGCACCGGGCGGGTCCAGAGGTAGGTCGAGGGCTCGGCCGGGCCCTGCAGCAGCGCTTCGATCGCGGCGCGGACCTCGGCGCATTGCACGGCGGCGGCCACCGCCGGCTGGCGCTCGCGGGTCTCCTGGAACATCGGAGCGACCGGACGGCCCTCGGCCCACGGGAGATCCGCGGGCGGACGACGCGGATCCAGGCAGCCATGGGGGATCAGGCGTCCGACGATCTCATCGCGCGCCGCACGGCACAGATCCGCCGGGATCAGGCCGCGCAGCCAGAGGTACCCCTCCTGCAGCAGACGGTCGCGGCGCTGGGCCGGATCCAGGTGCTCGGATGGGGAGAGGGTGGTGAGGTCCGCATCAGCGGGATGCAGGCGGCGGCGAGGGGCGGCGAGGGCGGTCATGCCCGCATCCTAGGGCCCGGGGCCCGGGCGCCTCAGGCGGGATGATCGGACCCTGCCGACTTGATCAGGGCTACTCCCCGCCACGGTGACGGCATGGCGACCCCATGCCGACCGCTCCTGTCCGGACGTCAGGCCAAGGCCTGGCCGGGCGACCGGGTCGAACGCCGCCGCCTGCCCTGCCACGCCCTGGTCCTGGTCGAGCGCGGTCGGGGCCATCTTGCGACCCTGGGCGGAACCTGGGATCTCTCGCACGGCATGATCTTCGTCCTCCGCGAGGGAATCGAGCATTCCTACTGGGCGCGCCCGCGCTGGACGGAAACCTGGATCACCTTCCGCACCGCTGCCGACCTGCTCCCGACCGGCACCGTCTACGCGCTCGACCATCGGCCGCAGGTCGCGATCGCCCTGCGCCGCGCCGCCGATGCGCTGCAGCCCCGCCCACGTCCGCTGGCCGACCCGCAGCGCCTTGCCACCTGCGCCCTGGAATACGTCCTGGCCGAACTGATCACCGGAACCTCCGGCCCGGCCGAGGCCGATCCCCTGGCCGCAGCGGCCCTCGCCCTCGCCGGCCCCGACCCGCGCCGCTGGTCGCCCGAAAGCCTGGCCGCCGCGCTGGGGATGACCTACCCCACCCTGCGCCGGCGTCTGCGCCGCAGCCTGGGCACCTCGGTCCAGGGCTGGCTCATCGACCTCCGCCTGGCCAAGGGCCGCCGCGCCCTGGAGGACGGCGCCACCGTCGCCAGCGCCGCCGCCGCCGCCGGCTTCGCCGACCCCGACAGCTTCAGCCGCAGCTTCGCCGCCCGCATCGGCCTCCCGCCCAGGGACTACCAACGCTCCTGCTGCTGACCCAACCGGAGGCGGGTCAGCGCAGCGCCCCCCGCCCCATCGAACCCCGGCGGGGCAGCGCAGCGCCCCCCGCCCAGGGGCAAGCACGTTGAACTCATACCAATCCACTTTCAAAGGCATAATAACCAGCATGCTGGCCGCCGGAGAT